>CADCHY010000006.1 GCA_902801365.1 uncultured Succiniclasticum sp. | reverse complement strand
TTCCCATCCCGAACACAGCAGTTAAGCTCTCACGCGTCGAAAGTACTTGGCTGGAAGCGGCCCGGGAGGATAGATTGTTGCCGGTTAAACGGAAGCCCCCGCACATTATGTGCGGGGGCTTTTTTGTCTTCTATCGAAGTTCTTGAAAATTATACATTGTTAAAATTATTCATTTTGTTTTATACTTGTTCATTCTCTTTAAAAAGTGTATAATAATATAACAGTTTTCATTATAAAGTAATTTAAACTGTATTTGTCCAGAGAATGGTAAACAGATACAAGGAGAAGGAATGATGAAATTTAAGTTTTCCAAAATGCACGGCTGCGGAAACGATTATGTTTACGTGGACTGCACGCAGCAGGAAATGTCCAATCCTGAGGCGGTGGCTAAATATGTGAGCCGGTATCATTACGGTATCGGAAGCGACGGGTTGATTCTGATTTGTCCGTCTGATTCCGCCGATTTTAGAATGCGCATGTTTAATGCGGACGGTTCGGAAGGAAAAATGTGCGGCAACGGGATCCGCTGTGTTGCTAAGTACGTATATGATCATGGCCTGACTGACAGAAACCCGGTTTCCATTGAAACACTGGCCGGCATCAAGGAAATTGAACTGACGGTTAAAGACGGAAAGGTAACAGAGGCCCGGGTAGACATGGGAAAACCCGAAACCCGGCCCCGCATGATCCCCATGATTACCGATCATTATATCTTTGTGGACCAGTCGCTGGTCCTCAGGGAAACATCCATCGTGGGTACGGACAACAAGACCTACAAAGAGAAGTTCTTCTTTAACGGTACAGCCGTTTCCATGGGCAACCCGCATTTTATCGTGTTTGTGAAAGATGTGGATGCTCTCGACCTTGAGGATTTGGGACCGCAGTTCGAACATCATAAACTGTTCCCGGAAGGTGTAAATACGGAATTTGCCCAGATAATCGATGAGAATACCGTGAAATTTAGGGTATGGGAACGGGGCAGCGGTGAGACCCTGGCCTGCGGAACCGGTGCCTGTGCCGTAACTTATGCCTGCATGAAACTGAAAAAGGCCGGTGCCATGAACAAACCGTTAAATGTGCAGGCCCGGGGTGGCTTGCTGAAGGTAACTTACTCCAGTGAAAACGATCACATTTACCTGCAGGGGCCGGCAGTGGAAGTGTTTATGGGAGAAATAGAGATCCCGGATTGTGAATTATGAGTTTTCCAAAATGTCGCAACTTTGTCACAAAAGCGTTGTATAAACGATGTATAATTTAACTATAAATAAGGTACTGTAATGAAGTGTTTTAAGTAAGTGGTCTTATTGAAAAATAGTATGTTTTTTAAAATTTCAGGAGGGAAAGAAATGAAAAAGAAATTTATTATGTTTTTAATGACGGTTATGCTGAGTTTTTCCGCTGTATGCTTTGCCAGCTATGGCACAGATTTGGATGCGGAGACAAAGGCGGTAGACCAGTTCTTTGCCGGAACTGATTATAAAAAAGCGGCAGCGATTATGGACGCAGATCTGGCCAAGAATCTTACGGCAGACAAGTATAAAGAAATGTTTACGGCAATGGAGAAGGATTTGGGAAAACTGATGCAGAAGGATCTGCGGGTTTATCAGGTGTTCGAAGACGGACATATTCTCCGTTATGCGGCTAAATTCGAAAAAGCAGCCCAGATGGAAATTGACGCCGTATTTAAAAATGTCGGCGGCAAGCTGCTCATGATGGATTTCCGTGTTCTTGACCCGAATGCCCAGGCTCCGGCAGCCAACCAGGCAGAAAAGAAATAACATAACACGTAACCGGACAGGGCTGCCTGTCCGGTTTTTTTAGGAAATGAAGATTAATAGAGTTTGTGCGGTTATGACCGGCAGGCGCGCAAACGAATGAAGCAGTGGTTATATAACGAAGGAGGCACCGGCATCCTATGTACGTATCAAAGATCAGAATGCAGAACTTTCGCTGCTATACGGACTTTACCATGCACTTCAGTTCCGGGGTGACAGTAATCGTAGCGGAAAACGGAAAAGGCAAAACGGCAATCCTGGATGGCCTGGCGATCAACATGGCACCGTATCTGGCCGCTTTTCCGGGAATCAAGGGGCGTAATTTCCAGCCCAATGATGTCCGCATGGTGATGGACGTTCCGTCAAATAAGGAAGAATTGCAAATCCGGCGGATGAAATATCTGCTTCCCGTTGTGTTGGAAACGGAAGTGAAAGCAGATGACGGAAAAGCCTATTCCTGGAAACGGGAATTAAAAACCGTAAAAGGGAAGACATCTTCCGCTTCAGCCAAATTTGTTTCTGATTACGGGAAAAGGATAGCGGATGCCCTAAATCAACCTGGAGACCAGGATATCATCCTCCCGGTAATAGGGTATTATGGAACAAGCCGCATGTGGAATGACAGTTCTCTGCTGAAACGCAAGAACGTGGATCTGTCACGCAGCAGCGGCTATACGGAATGCCTGGAGCCCAGTGGTTCTTATAATACCTTTGCCCAATGGTTCCGTTATGCAACGGAAAGTGCATTGGAATATGACCGCATTATTGCGGAAAAGAACTTAAAAACGAAGAATCCCTACCGGGAACTTTTAAATGCCATAAAAAAAGCGATTGTTACCTGTATCAGCAGTATGGGCTGGACCGATCTGAAATACAGCTTTGCAGCGCAGAACCTGCTGATCTGCCATCCCAAAATGGGTGAACTTCCTCTGGAAGCCATGAGCGATGGGGCCCGCAGTGTAATCAGCATGGCGGCAGATATAGCCTACCGAATGGCCCGTCTCAATCCGGACATGGGGGAAGACGTCACCCTGAAAACCTCCGGCGTGATCCTAATCGACGAGGTGGATATGCACCTGCATCCCTCCTGGCAGCAGACCGTTGTCAATGATTTTGTCAGGGCGTTTCCGAAAGTTCAGTTCATTGTGACGACCCACAGCCCACAGGTGCTGACAAGTGTGCCTGCGGAAAGTATCCGTATCCTGCACTGGGATGACGATATGGTGGATATCGAGGAGCCGTCGTTCTCTCTCGGCGCGGAAAGCAGCCAGTTGCTGCGGGATATCCAGCATGTGGAGACACGCCCGGGATCCCTGCCGATTGTAAAGACGCTGCAACGTTACCTGCAGCTGGTCAGCGAGGACAAATGGGACAGCAAAGAAGCGCTGGAATTACGCAAGACGCTGGACGAATGGTCCCAGGGGAGGGAACCTGCGCTCCTGCGGGCAGATATGGATATCCGTGTACGCAATTACCGAAGGAAAAAATAAGGAACCGGGAAGAAATTATGTGAACATTAAGATTGGCCAAGGTTCAGTTTACTGATGACCAGTTCCTAAGGTTTGTATTTTCAGGGAAAGGGAGGCGTAACGCATGAAACGGGTGCAAAAAAGTCCGGAAGAACCGGAATTGCTGACTCGCTACAGGCAGCGTTATCCCCGCGATACCTGGGACAAATTCCACCACCGGAGCAGGGATGGTTACCGGCAGGTCAAGCGGCAGATACTTCAAGACCAGCACGGATTGTGTGCATATTGTGAGATTAATATCAAATTGACTGACGAAGAAGATCAGGTAGACGATTTCCGGGTGGAACACTTCCATCCCAAAGTGGGAACGGAAAACGAAGAGCGCAATTACCATCTGGAGTGGAAGAATATGCTGGGCGTCTGCCACGGAGGCAGCCAGCCCCGTGTGGCGGAAGCAGGGTACCGTTTTTCCAGATCCAAGGAAGACCGGAGCTGCGATGTACCCAAGGGCGGGAAATCCATTAACGCGGAAATCCTGAATCCCTTGCAGATACCTGCTAAGGAAATGCTGTTCTGCTATGACTCTTTTTCCGGCGCCATGTCCGTAGACGAAGAACGCTGTCCGGAGATGCTTCGTAAAAAGGCCTCTAATACGATTACTGAACTGAATCTGAACGCACCCCGTCTGAAACGGCTGCGCAAGGCGGTAATCGAAGTGCTGCAGGAACAGGTGGCGGAACTGACAGGGCAGGGCGTTTCTATTGAAGAGGCGATGGATCAGCTGGCCCGGGAATTACTGATACCGAATTCAGATAATAATTATCTTGCCTTTTTTACTACTATGCGTTGGTTCCTGGGTGAGGCGGCGGAAAATCTGTTGCGGGAACGGGAGTATAAAATCTGATTTAGAGCTGTAACAAAATGGGCGGGTTGCCGTTTTGTTACAGCTTTTTAACTGCATACGAATTAACTGTGTCCCTGAATTTTTGCAGGAATTTTTTAATTTTAGTAGAATATATTATTTTAACGGTAAGAAAGGTTAAGAGTAAACAATAAATGCAGCAGAATGGCTGACGAACGTTTAATGCTCTGTTTTTTCAGCTGACAGGAGAACAGTGGAACGAGGGATCACAGTGATTAATACAAAGGCATTCAAAGCATATGATATACGCGGTATTTACCCGGACGAAGTCAACGAAGAACTGGCCTACCGGGTAGGGAAGGTGTTTTGTGCTTTATTCGGGGCGGAAACGGTGGTTGTGGGCTGTGACATCCGCCTGACCGGCCCGAAACTGCTTCAGGCCCTGTGTGACGGACTGCAGGATGGCGGTGCCAACGTAATCGATATCGGTCAGTGCGGCACGGAAATGATATATTTTGCCACCGCATACCTGAATGCGGACGGGGGGATCATGGTCACGGCCAGTCATAACCCGGCGGAGTATAACGGGTTGAAGCTGGTACGGCGGGATGCGAGACCAGTGGGTGTGGATTCTGGTTTGAAAGAGATCGAAGAGATGGTAAGGGGAGATGAATTCCCGCATCATCTCATGGCCGGCAAAGCCAGAGGCTTCATGACCCGGCAGAATGTTTTGAAACCCTATGTGGAGCATATTCTGAAATACATTGACAGATCGAAGCTGAAACCGGTTAAAATTGTAGTGAATCCCGGTAACGGCGGGGCCGGCACAGTGCTGGATGAACTGGAAAACTATCTGCCGTTCCGTTTCATAAAGATAAACTACGAGCCGGACGGAACGTTCCCCAACGGCGTGCCTAATCCCATGCTGGAAGAAAACCGTCAATACACGACTGACGCGGTGCTGCAGCATCATGCGGACTTTGGCATTGCATGGGACGGCGACTTTGACCGCTGTTTCTTCTGCGATGAAAAAGGAAAGTTCGTTGAAGGTTATTATCTGGTAGGCCTGTTGGCGGAAAACTTCCTGCATAAGTATCCGGGCTGCAAGATCATGTATGATGCACGACTGACCTGGAATACGGAAGCCATCGTAAAAAGTCACGGAGGCATACCGGTCCCAAGTAAGAGCGGACACGCTTTTATGAAACAGTGCATGCGGGAAAACGGTGTGATTTACGGCGGGGAGATGTCCAGTCATCACTATTTCCGGGATTTTACGTACTGCGACAGCGGCATGATCACGGCGCTGATTGTTTCCGAAATGCTGTGTACCTGCGGTAAAACATTATCGGAACTGATTGGGGGAATGGAAGAGGCGTTCCCCTGCAGCGGGGAAATCAACCGGAAAGTTACGGACAGCAAGGCCGTGCTGGCAAGACTAAAGAAGAAATATAAAGACGGCAAAGCGGATACGCTGGACGGACTGAGCATCGAATATCCGGACTGGCGCTTTAACCTGCGGGCGTCCAATACGGAACCGGTGATCCGGCTGAACGTGGAAACAAGAGGGGATAAACAATTGTTAAAAGAGAAAGTGCAGGAATTATTAGAAGAAATTGGCGGTGAACCGGCATGAGCGCACGTTTTAAAACCATTACAAGAGCAGTGATACCGGCGGCGGGATTAGGCACCCGTTTTCTGCCGGCGACCAAAGCAACACCGAAGGAGATGCTTCCCATCGTAGACAAACCTACAATCCAGTATATTGTGGAGGAAGCGCTGGCCAGCGGTATTGAAGATATCCTGATTATTACAGGCCGCAGCAAACGGGCCATTGAAGACCATTTTGACCGGAGTATCGAGCTGGAGCTGAACCTGGCGGAAAAAGGCAAGAATGAATGGCTGGAAATGGTACGGAGCATTTCGGATATCCGTATCCATTATATCCGTCAGAAAGAACCCCGGGGACTGGGGCATGCGATTTTATGCGCCAAGCAGTTTATCGGCAACGAGCCCTTTGCGGTGCTGTTAGGCGACGATGTGGTTTATAACGATGAAAAACCTGCCCTGCGGCAGCTCATCGACGTGTATGAAAAAACAGGGGCTTCCGTATTAGGTGTGCAGGAAGTGCCTCATGAAAAGGTTTCTTCATACGGCATTGTGGCGGCAAGGGGAACCAGCGATCCCCGGACTTTTGCGGTAGCGGACATGGTAGAGAAACCACCGGTAGAGGAAGCGCCTTCCAACATGGCGGTACTTGGACGCTATGTCATTACACCGGAGATTTTTGAACTTCTGGAACATACCGACCCGGGCGCGGGCGGGGAGATCCAGCTGACGGACGGACTGCGCTCCCTGTTGAAGATTCAGCCCGTCTATGCCTATAATTTTGAGGGGCGCCGTTATGATGTGGGCGATAAACTGGGTTTTCTGGAAGCGACGGTAGAATATGCCCTGCGCCGTCCGGAACTCCATGACGGATTTTTGAAATATTTGACGGGAATCGTTAACGGAAAGAAATGAGGGTTAGGGAATGAATATTTTAGTTACAGGCGGAGCCGGCTACATCGGTTCCCATACCGTGCGGGCGCTGGCAGCATCCAAAGATTTTACCCCGGTTGTATATGACAATCTGTCTACCGGCCATGAGGCTTCCGTGCCGGAAAATGTGCAGCTGATCACCGGCGACATTCACGACGTGCCGTTCTTAAAACACATTCTGGCAGAGCACGAGATTGACGGGGTCATTCATTTCGCGGCGTCGTCCCTGGTTGGCGAATCCATGACGGATCCGGCAAAGTATTACTTTAATAATGTGGAGGGTACGCTCCATCTGCTGATTGCCATGCATGAAACGGGCGTGGATCATATCGTTTTCTCTTCCACCGCGGCTGTATACGGTGAACCGGAGAAAACACCGATCGAGGAAGATTTCCCGACTGTTCCCACCAATGTGTACGGCAGGACTAAGCTGATGATCGAAAACATGATGAAAGATTTTACCATGGCATACGGCATGGACTACGTGGCACTGCGGTATTTCAACGCGGCCGGCGCCATACAGGACGGTTCTATCGGGGAAGACCATAATCCGGAAACCCATCTGATCCCGCTGATTTTAAAGACAGCCCAGGGGGTACGGGACCACATTTCGATTTTTGGCACGGACTATCCGACACCGGATGGAACCTGTCTGCGGGACTACATCCATGTACTGGACCTGGCGGACGCCCATGTGTTGGCCATGCAGTATCTGGTGGACGGCGGGGAAAGCACCGTGTTCAATCTGGGCAGTGAAACCGGTTTCAGTGTACGGGAGATTATTGAAAAAGCCAAAAAGATTACGGGAATTGACTTTAAGGTTGAGGAAGAAGCCCGGCGGGCAGGGGATCCGGCCGTGCTGATCGCTTCCAGCGCCAAATGTAAAAAGGTACTGGGATGGAAACCGCAGCACAGCAATACGGAAGAAATTATCAGGACTGCCTGGAACTGGCATAAAGATCATCCTTATGGATTTGGAATCTAAAGAAACTTTTTACGTCAAGATACAGTCATTACGTTACAACATAATGGGAAACATCTATGCAATTAACAGTCGATAAGCTGGAAAAGTCTTTTGGCGTCCATGAAATATTCAAAGATGTCAGTTTTATGATTGCCAGGGGCGAGAAGATCGGTCTGGTCGGTGTCAACGGCAGCGGAAAATCCACGTTGGTGAAATGCCTTTTGCAGCCGGAATACGCGGACCGGGGCACGGTCAGTTTTGAGCCGGGCATTAACGTAGGCTATGTGGAACAGGGATTTGGCAGTATCGGCAGCGAATCTGTCTGGGATTTTATGCTGAAAGCCAATCCCGAAATCCTGTCGTTGCGGCGGAAGCTGGCGGAACTGGAGCAGGCTTCCGCGACCGGTGACCGAGAGGTCCTGGACAGTTACGGGCGCGCCACCCAGCGCTACGAATTCCTGGACGGTTACAATTATGAAGCAAAATTAAAAATGGTTTTATTCGGGCTTGCATTTCCTGAATCTATGTGGGGGATGCAGGCAGCTTCTCTTTCCGGGGGACAGAAGACAAGGCTCCTGCTGGCGGCGGCGCTGGTTTCCTCACCGGATTTTTTGTTATTGGACGAGCCTACGAATCATCTGGATATCCGCATGATGGAGTGGCTGGAAGGGTACCTGCGTGATTTTAAAGGCGGCGTACTGGTAGTCAGCCACGACCGGGCCTTTCTGGACCATGTCGCCACCCGGATCCTGGAAATGGAAGGGGGGCGGCTGCGTTCCTTTACGGGCAATTATTCGAAGTATCTGGCTCAGAAGGACATCCTGACGCGAACGGAAAAAGCTGCCTACGAGGCCCAGCAGGATTATATTGCGGAACAGGAAGCCTATATACGCCGTTTCAAAGCCGGGATCAAGAGCAAGATGGCGCGAGGGCGGCAGTCGCGGCTGGACAGGCTGGAACGCCTGGAAGCTCCTGTGGAGAATGAAACTTTTTCCCTGCGTCTGCCCAAAGCGCCGGAATCGGCGGAACGGGTGCTGATTCTGGAGCATTTAAGCGCGGGTTACGGTGACAATGTGCTGGTGCGGGATGCGGACCTGATCCTGCGCCGGGGTGAAAAGACGGGGCTGATCGGGCCTAACGGCTGCGGCAAGACGACCCTGTTGCGCACGCTTTTGGGCGAAGTTCCGGCTCTGGGCGGCGATGCGAAGATCGGCAACCGTGTCAAAATCGGTTATTTCTCCCAGAGTTATGAACGCCTGAAGCCGGAACAGACACTGCTGGAAAATTTCCTTACAGAGTACGGCATGACCGAGGAACAGACCCGCTCCCTGCTTGGGGGCATGCTGTTCCACGGCGACGATGTGTTCAAGGAAATCGGTACCCTGTCCGGCGGGCAGAAAGCCCGGCTGGTCTTATTGAAGCTGGTGCTGGACGGCGCTAATCTGTTAATATTGGACGAACCTACCAACCATCTGGATATCCTGGCGAAAGAAACAGTGGAAGCGGCGCTGGAAGTCTTTGACGGAACCGTATTGGTGGTCAGTCATGACCGCTACCTTATCAATGAAGTATGTGACAGAATCTGGGAGATCGAGGATCATACTATCCAAGATTATAAAGGGAATTATGGATTTTATCTGGAAGAAAAAGCAAAGAACAGTAAGGCAGAAGAAGCAGCAATACCGATCCCGGACAAATCCGTGGATGCTTCTGTAATCGTCCGCGATACAGGTAAGCCCTGGGACGGAAAAGTTAAAAAGAAGGAAGTCAAAAAAGCCCGCAGGCACAGTCCCGCCCAGCTGGAGGAACTGATTGCCAAAGTGGAACTGCGGCTGCGGGAACAGGAAGCCATGTTAGGCTGGCTGGACAAGCAGATCTCCATTCCGGAAAATCATCTGGATTTGGAGAAGAGCAAAGCCATGGCTGCCGAGCGGGAAGAATATGTAAAAACCATAGACGAACTGGTTCAGAAATGGGAAGAACTGTTGGAAGAACAGGATATGCTGGAGCAGGAAGAGCAGTAACATGGAAATGACACACGAGCAATATATGGAACTGGCCCTGAAGGAAGCGGAAAAAGCGGCAGGGCAGGGAGAGGTCCCCATCGGGGCGGTGATTGTAAAGGACGGGCAGGTAATAGCCAGAGCCCATAATATGCGGGAGCAATGGCTGGACGCCACGGCCCACGCGGAAGTCATAGCCATACGGGAAGCCTGCGAAAAACTGCGGAACTGGAGGCTGTCCGGCTGCACCCTCTATGTTACGGTGGAGCCATGTCCCATGTGCGCCGGCGCCATTTATAACAGCCGCGTGGACATGGTGATTTTCGGCTGCAGGGACAACCGGGCGGGAGCGGTTGAATCCTTGTTCAACGTGCTGTCCCATCCATTGCTGAACCATCAGCCCCAGGTTATCGGCGGGATTCTGGAAGACAGGTGCGCCACCGTGGTGAAGAGATTTTTTGCTTCCTGCAGGGCAGAAGAGAAATAAAGTGCGTGCAAGATTTGCATTATTGTGGTAAAATATATAGCGAGTGTTTTGGAGCGGTATCGAAGTGGTCATAACGAGGCGGACTCGAAATCCGTTAGCCGTCCGCGGCACGTGGGTTCGAATCCCACCCGCTCCGCCAGATATTCCGCGTCTCTCGCCCGGGAGACGCTTTTTTAATATGTGGAACAGGAGGGGCTCTTATGAAAACGGCAACACAAAAACGGAAAGATTTACGTGCAATGCTTTCAGCCGGCAACATACTCTGTGTACCGGGGGTGGGCGATGCGCTTACGGCAAAAATTGCACAGATGGCGGGGATCCGGTGCCTGGCCATGGGCGGATACAGCGTGACGGCCGTTCATCTGGCCCAGCCGGACGTAGGGCTCCTGTCCATGTCGGAAATGGCAACCGCCTTAAAAGAAATCTGTGACGCCACGGATATTCCCGTCATTGCGGACGGGGACAACGGGTATGGCAATGCACTGAACGTGATCCGCACGGAATCTGAATTTGAAAAAGCCGGGGCTGCCTGCATTTTTTTTGAAGACCAGGTCTGGCCGAAACGTTGCGGGCATATGGACGGGAAACAGGTGATCACGGCGGACGAGCATGTGCAGAAGATCCGCGCCGCGGTGGAAGCCAGGGTTGATAAAGAGACCATGATTATGGCGCGCACGGACAGCCGGGCGGTGTACGGCATTGAAGACGCCATTGAACGCTGCAAACGGTATGCGGACGCCGGGGCGGAAATGCTGTTTGCCGACGGTCTCTGCACCAGGGAAGAGATTGAACGGTTTGCAAAAGAACTGAAAGGCTCGGGCGCGTATCTGGATGCCAACATGATCGAAGGGGGCAAGACGCCGATCATCCCGGCCAAAGAACTGAAACAGATGGGGTATTCCGTTGTGTTCTGGGCCTGCAGCGCGGTGTATACGGTTTCCAAAGCGCTGTACGATTTGTTCAGCGGATTGCAGAAAAACGGTACGACCGAAGCGACAGCCGCCAATATGGTAGAGTTTGGCCGTTTCAATCATTTTGTAGGACTGGATCATTACAAAGAACTGGAACGAAGATATAAAGTAGACAGGGACGACTGAAATCATGACCTGCAGAGGACAAAGGCAACTTTTCCTTCTGCAGGTTTTTTCATTCGAAAACAGTTTTGCAATATAAAAACTTTTTTCATGTTTGCTTCATGGATTCATTCTGCCATGTAAAAAACATATTTTTATTTTAGTATGCAGGCGGAAAAACAGAAATAATGCTAAATGTTTTTAAAATATGATATAATAAGTAAAGTTAATAATTTTCATAACAAGTAAACTTAATGATATGCATAGTTCAAAAGATAGAAAGGAGGACGCCGATGAAAAAGTTGTTTGCGTTGATTCTTTCGTTCTGCCTGTTCTGCGGCATCGCCTTTGCTGAGGGAGAAGCCCCTTCCGATAATACGAATACCGGTGAAAACAAGCAGGGTTCGCTGAATCTGGGTTCTTTGCCGGAAAGGAAGACCATGAGCTCCCTGGAGGATGTACTGACGGCCCAGGACGCTGACCGGATCCAGAAAGCGGTCTCCGATGCTCTGGTGAGCTTTGCGGAAAAGGATGCGTCCCTGTCCGTGGAAGCCTGGTCGGAAAAGGTTCTGCAGGAAAAAATGGAGAACGCTTCCAAGAGCCGTGTGACGGAAATCTCCCTGGAAATCCAGGACACCATCCGGGAAACGGAAGAACAGAACCGCTCTCTGGCTGAAGCCATGAAAAACGGCGAAAGCAAGAAGAGCTGGATGGACGGACAGTTGAAGAAATATATTACCAAGGCGGTTGAACTGACCGGTGACGCGCCGAAAGTGACCAGCAACGGCCGCAACAACGGTTTTACCATTGCGGGCAAAAACTGGAAAGGCCAGGCGCTGAGCGACAGGGAAGCCCGCCTTATGCGGGAGGATCTGGAACAGGACCGGGACAGCGGCATTAAAACCGCTGTAGCGGTTGGCCTGGTGCTGGCTGCGGACAGCGGCCGGATTTCCATCATGAACCAGGCAGCGCCCCGGCAGCTCACCATGATTGCCATCAATGCAGCGGAAGAAGCCAAAACTGTTTTAAAAGTGAAAAAGGGTATCATCACCGGCAAGGAAGGCGTGGACAAGCTGACGGATACGGCCATGACCTCCCTGATCGGCATGCTGGCCGGTTTTGACTACAAACAAATCGGCTTCCTGGCCGGAACGGCAGCGGGAACAGCGGCAGGCGGCGCTCTGGAAGGTGCCACCGGCGGCATCAGCCTGGGATCCATTACCATCAACGGCGCTTTGCTGGGTGCCTATTTTGGTGAGAAGATCGGAAGCCGCATCGGCGAATCCATCAATGCTACCATGGATGAGAAACTGAAAGTCCGGATTATCACGGAGTTTGAAAGCTTCCTGGGCGGCACGGTAGCTACTGTGCTGAATATCCACGATGTACAGAAAGCCCTGGACAGCATGGAACAGGAAAGCGATATCAAACTGACGGAAGAAGCGGCCAAAGCCGTGACCAGAGCCAAAGACGGCGCGGTTTCCTTTGGGACCAGTGTCGGCGAGACCGTAAAAGACTGGGGCAGCAGTGCCGGAAGCACCATGAAGTCCTGGGGCAGCAGCGCTAAAAGCACCGTGAAAAGCTGGGGAAGCAGCGCCGGCAGCACAATCAAATCCTGGGGCAGCAGTATCTCGGATTTCTTTGGCAACGCCGGACAAAGCATCGGCAAAGGCTGGAACGGCCTGAAGGATAAAGTGAAAGGGGCGGTAAGCGCTTTGCCGGGCGTACTGTCTTTTGGATAAGTTGAATAGGAATATGTAAGCAGCTTGCCGTATGGCAGGCTGCTTTTATGTAGACAAGTACAATGTTTTACTCAACTCTTTAATACCTCGACAAATTTTGAAAGGACAGAAACATGTCAACAGAGTTATTCCCGGTAAAAATCATCGGTCATATCCGCACGGATTTTGCCAGCAAGTTTGGTGTGCCGCGGCAGAGCGGCATCGTGGACACGCTGGAAGCCCGCATTGAGTTTGAGAAGGAATTTGCCCAGGCGGAAGCGATTCGCGGTCTGGAAGGCTTTTCCCACTTATGGATCATCTGGCAATTCTCTGAGGCGGTGCGGAGCAAATGGTCCGCGACAGTGCGGCCGCCCCGGCTGGGAGGCAATAAACGGGTGGGAGTGTTCGCGACACGTTCGCCTTTCCGCCCCAACGCCATCGGTCTTTCTTCTGTAAAAATCAAAAAGATTGAACCGGACACGCCGAAAGGGCCGGTGATTTATGTAAGCGGTGCTGACCTGATGGACGGTACGCCGATTCTGGATATCAAACCCTATCTGGCCTTTGCTGATTCCCACCCGGATGCGGTGGACGGCTTTGCCGGCCAGGTAGTTTACCAAAAAGTTCAGGTGGTTTTTCCAAAAGAATTACTGGAAATCATTCCGGAGGAAAAAAGAGAGGCACTGCTGGGCGTGCTGGAAGAAAACCCGGCGCCGCATTATCAGAATGACCCTGAAAGGGTATACGGTTTCGGTTTTGCAGGTAAGGAAATCAAATTCAGAATACAGGATGGCGTATTGACAGTAGTGCGCGTGGAATAACAGAATATGTGTACAAACGCCGGAATATTTGGTATAATATTATGGTAATTTTGCAAATAGCAACAGTGATTTTTCAGGGAAATACAACGCGAGGAAATACTGGTTAAATGAGTTTGTGCTTCCCTGGCAGTTCCGGAGGCTTTTATGATAGCGATTCGTGACCGGGTCCGGTTTGGAGAAACGGACCTGATGGCAGTGGTTTACCACGCCAATTACCTTCCCTGGATGGAGATGGGAAGGGTAGCCTGGCTGCGTGCCTGCGGCGTGGACCTGAACCGGATGATGGACGACGGCATCGTGTTTCCCATTCGGGAACTTAATGTGAAATACAAGCATTCTTCCCGTTTTGACGACGAATACGAAGTGCAGACGACCATGCTGGAGTTTAACCGGGCCAAAATGGTTTTTGCGTATAAAGTGATTGACGCAAACAATGGCACGGTTTTTGTGGAAGGCACGACTACCAATGTCTTTACAGACAAAAAGGGGAAAATAGTCCGTCTTCCGGCAGAATGGTTTGACAGGATCAACGCGCTCTATCTGAAGGAAAAAGCCGGAGAAATTTGATTATTAACAATTAATGCAAGAGGTGTGTGTATTCATGGAATATGAAATTATACCGGTGCCCACACGTATCCTGACTTCCCGGGATGATATCGTGGAAGCGGTGAAGGAATACGGAAAAGGCAAGTACGGACCGGACGACGTAATCTGCGCGGCGGAAAGCGTGGTGGCGATTACCCAGGGGATGGCCATGCGCTGTGAGGAATTCAAACCGGGCTTTCTGGCCAAGACCCTGTGCCATTTCTTTCCATCTTACGGGAGCATCAGCGGCTGGTACTGCATGCAGGCGCTTATCGATACGGAAAGCAATGCAAAGGTGCTGTGGGCCTTTATTGTGGGCGCAGTGACCAAGCTGCTGGGGAAAAAAGGTGTATTCTATCAGATGGCAGGCTATCAGGCACGGCTCATCGATGACGTGACTGGGACCATGCCGCCGTATGACAAACATATCGTGTACGGGCCAAAGGATCCTTTCAAAGTCGTGAAGGAAATGAAAGAGGCCTGCGGCGTCTACGGCGCGGTCATCGCCGACGTGAACGACCTGAAACGGGCGGCCATCATCGGCTGGACTGACGGGGTGGATCCGGACAAAGTTTCCAAAATCCTGATCGACAACCCCTTCGGCAATGCCAGCCAGAAAACGCCGATCTGTATCATCAAAAATTACCGTAAGGCGTAAGGGGGACAGAACATGATAGTATTAGGCATTATTCTGGTACTGATCGTACTGGTGATCCTGTTTACGCTGCAGCTGATTTCTAAACATGCCTCGGCCGATAAGCTGCTGGTGTTTTACAAAGAGAAACGCACCCAGGCAAAACTGGTTTCCAAATCAGAAGATAAAATCGAGTTCAGCGTTGATGTGCCCTATGATAACAAAAGCCGCGATGAAGGGATCTTCCTGGATGCCTTTGTCCGTATTTATCTGCCGGACGAGCAGTACAACGGCGCGTTGATGCGGGCCAGGGTAAACCACCCGGCCGCTCCCCGTACCGACGATTATTTTGAAGCGCGTCTTGTGCCACCGGGAGAAAAAGGCCATCTGACCGTGACCTTTGAAGTTACGCCGCGCAACGGCAAAAAGACGGCCGAAGAGGCACTGCTGGGAATACCGGATGTGGAATTCGCCCTGTATGTGGAGCGTCGGGGTCGGATGGAACTGTTCCATAACAAAGAGAACATCTTATTGACGAGAGAAGAATTACAGAAACTGCTTAAATAGATTGGATTTCGCAGTTTTGTACAAACAGTGCTGATTATACGCTGTGATTTACACTTTTAACACATGCAGGAGGAACGCATGGGAACGCTGGTGATTGCAACATCCAACTTAGGCAAGCTGGATGAGTTTAAAGAAATGTTTAAAGAGCTGCCCGTTGAACTGAAATGTCTGGCGGATTATCCGCCGCTGCCGCCGCCTAACGAGAACGGCAGGACCTTTGCGGCAAATGCCAAAATCAAGGCTGCCTACTATGCGAAGAATTTAAAAGAATTCTGCCTGGCGGATGACAGCGGTCTGGAAGTGAAGGCCCTGGACGGCGCCCCCGGTGTGCGCAGCGCGCGTTTTGCCGGCGACGACGCGACGGACAAGCAGAACAATGATCTGCTTTTGCAGCAGATGAAATTCCAGATCACCCGGACCTGCCGGTTCCGCTGTGCGCTGGCAGTAGCAAATCCCACCGGCCGGATCGTGGCGGAGACGGACGGCAGCTGTGAAGGCATGTTGCTGCACGAACCGCTGGGAGAAAACGGTTTCGGTTACGATCCGCTCTTCTGGTCTACGGAACTGCACAAAGGTATGGGGGAAGCCACACCGGAAGAGAAAAACAAGATCAGCCACAGAGGCAAGGCTGTGAGCAAGCTGATTGCCATGTGGAAAAAGACCGCCAATAACAAGAACGGTGGCAAACGCCCGGACAGACAGGGACGGAAGGCACAGCAGGAGCAGCAGGCGAAGAACGGCAAGGCTGAACAGCAAAACGGGAAGCCGAAACAGGAAACGAAATTACCGGTGGAGCCAAAGCCGGATGCGGCAGCAAACCAGTAACAGGGATTGTAAGAAAACCGGTAACAGGGAAGAAATGCAAGCCTGAAAAACAGGACGCGCTTTAGAACGTAAATCAAGTAATAAACGACAGGATACGACAAAAGGTCTCTTAAAAAGAATATGAAAATAGGAATTATCAGTGATACTCATGGCAGCATGGCATCCTTACGGAAAGCGCTGGCCACAGCGCCGCCGGTGGAATGCTGGATCCATTGCGGCGATTACGCCATGGACGCCAACGCGCTGCACAATATGACAAACCTGAAAGTATATGCGGTATCCGGCAACTGTGATGTGATGCGGGGGCCGGTAGAAGTTAACCCGGACTGCTTTCTGAATATCGAAGGATACAAACTCTGGGTCACCCACGGTCACCTCTATATGGGAGAAACCAGGGAAATCAACGAACTGGCCTGGTGGGGGCAGAACCTGGAACAGGATATCGTGATCTTCGGGCATACCCACATCTCTGTATTTAAACAGGTAAACGGCATCTGGCTGCTGAATCCCGGCAGCCCGTCCCGGCCCAGAGGGAAGAACCGGGGAAGCTTTGCCGTCTTAACGTTAAACAGAGGGCAGATGCCCGCGGTAGAATTTATAGAAGTGTAATAATTATATAAGGAGGGATCACCTACATGAGAGACATCGACGTAAAAGAAGTGACCAGGGCAGTAGCGGAATGCTGCATTGATTCCTGCAACAACCTTCCGGTAGGCGTACTGAAAAAACTGGAGGCTGCACGGAAAGAAGAGATTTCGCCGTTAGGCTGCCAGGTTCTGGACACCATCATCGAAAACGCGAAACTGGCTAACAAAAAGCAGGTGCCCTTGTGCCAGGACACAGGCCTGACCGTCGTTTACATTGATATCGGTCAGGAAGTACATTTTACCGGCGGCGACCTGTGGGAAGCCATCCATGCCGGTGTGGCCAAAGGCTATACGGAAGGCTATCTGCGTAAATCTTCCGTAGACGATCCCGTCTTCCTTCGCAAAAACACCCAGGACAATACGCCCGCCATCATCCACTGCCGTATCGTGCCGGGAGATAAGGTACATCTTATTATTTTACCAAAAGGCTGCGGCAGCGAGAACATGTCCCAGCTGCGCATGCTGAAACCTGCTGACGGACTGGAAGGCATCATCAACTTTGTACTGGAAGCAGTCCGGACCGCAGGTCCCAACCCCTGTCCGCCGGTTACGGTTGGCGTAGGCGTGGGCGGCAACGCGGAAAAAGCTACGGAACTGGCAAAATATGCCCTGGCCCGTAAGATCGGCGAGCATAACGCCAACCCCGAGTATGCAAAACTGGAAGATGACCTGCTGGCGCTGGTGAATAAGACCGGCGTAGGCCCTGCCGGTTTAGGCGGCAAGACCACGGCCCTGGCTGTGAACGTGGAATACGCTCCCACTCACATCGGCGGCATGCCCTGCGCAGTAATCTTTAACTGTCATGCGGCCCGCCGTTCCGAAGCGACCATTTGAGGAGGAGGTAACATTATGAGCGAAATCAAATATATTACGACTCCGTTGACGGAAGAAACCGTAAAAAACCTGCACGCCGGCGATTTTGTCCGGATCACAGGTCCAATCTATACAGCCCGGGATGCCGCCCACAAGCGCATGTACGAAGCGCTGGGCAGGGGTGAAGCGCTGCCTTTCGACGTAAAAGGCAACGTGATTTATTATGTAGGCCCTTCGCCGACCAAACCGGGTGAAGTAGTGGGAAGCGCCGGCCCGACAACCAGCGGCCGCATGGACAAATACACTCCCACTATGATCGAGCAGGGCATGAAGGGAATGATCGGCAAAGGCTTCCGCAACGATGCGGTGGTGGAAGCCTGCAAAAAACATCATGCGGTTTATTTTGTGGCCATCGGCGGAGCGGCGGCAGTTATTTCCCAGTCTATCCGCAGTGAAGAAATGGTTGCCTTTGAAGACCTGGGACCGGAAGCTATCCGTCATTACGAAGTGGTGGATTTTCCCGCCATCGTGGGAATCGACATTGAAGGCAACGATGTGTACAAACTGGAAATTGCCAAGTATGCGGAACTGCTGAAATAAAAACCTGCGTATATAATTTATCTGCGCTTTGAAAACCAAGAATACGAATCTGCCTCTGTCCTGCGTTTTCGCAATGACAGAGGCATTCTTTTATGTTACAATAATTATATGAATTAATGCAGGGGCCGGGAAGAAAAAGCAGGCACAGGCAGGCTGCTTTTGAACGGTTCCGGACAGAACAGTTGGGGGTGTGCTGCTTGCATCAGGCAGAAAAGTATGTAAAACGAATTGTAGAACAGATCGTACAGCCTTCCTATATGCAGGATTTTTTACAGCAGGGTAAGGACAAACAGGCCATAGAAGACGTGGCGAAAATGCTGAAGCAGTTTACGGAAAATATGTCGCTGCTGCAGCCCATCGCCATCAAAGGCTTCATGGTTCCTTCCGGTTCACTGATGCTGTACCAGTATCTGAAAGAAGAACTGGACGCCATGGAAGCCATGCTGAAGGAAGATACGGCGGACCGGAAAGAGGACGATCCAATGACCCCTGAGCAGAAGGAAGAAATGCGGACGCGGGTCGGCATTGTACAGCACAGGCTGCTGGAGATGGCGGAAACGCTGTTGCCCCAGCACATCGCCGACCAGATCGAGCAGCGTACCGATGAAAAAGCGGCGCAGGAAGCTTTTCAGCAGAATGGCTACCTGCCGTTGTACGTAGATGAGAAGGTCATGGGCATCGTATATAACACGCTGACTATGCAGATGCTGCTGGACCGTTTCAATCTGATCTTTGAGGGCGTGTTTGATCCCATGGACCAAGATACGGTCACATCCATCATGTCCAACGTATTGGCACCGTACTGGAAACAGCACGGCCAGAGTATTTTGTTCACGCTGGAAGAAGCGACGGAGAAGACTGCAGCCAGAGAATAATTTTTGCAAAAACACATAAAAAGACACACTTTTACAACAGATTTATTTTATATATGTTTACAGATCTTGTAGAAGCAGATCATCAGGAAAGCAGGTGACACGTTGCTGAAAGTTTTAATAACTGCCATGGCTTCTTTCTGGCTAATGCTGGTTCCGGCTGTGGTTTCAGGAAATACAGTACAGGCACAGCAGACGGCGGCAGCTGTTCTATCAGAGAGTAAACCCGGCGGTATGTATGCAGAAACAGTGAAGTCAGAGGCTGTTACGCAGGCTGCGGATACTGCGCAGCCAGAGAATAAAACCGCCGATACGCAGGCTGCAGTAACTGCAACATCGGAAGCCGAAAAGAAGTATCCCGTAACGGAACCTGTAGCAGGCAGGGATGACGTGGTCGCCTTTACCGACGCTGGTAACGGATTCCGCGTGTATATTCCGGCAGAGCTGGAGCTGTATCCTTTAGGGATCAACCCGGTAGCAGTGCTGCGGGGGGAAAATAAAGTGAAAGGCCTGCGCCTTGCCATCGATGTTTCGGCTGTGGACAGCAAAGGTCCGCTGATGCCGTTCCAGGTAGACGCGTTCCGGGAGGATTTCCTGCGTCTTGTAAAAAACAGCGTAAAGGACAGCGCTAGCGGGAAAAAGATACTGACCAGCGGGGAAGTGGAACTGGCGGGACACAAAGCAGTCCATGTGGTGTCCACGAATCTGAGCGCTGACGGAAAGCGCAGACTGCTGCGTGACGAATATGTCTTTGTCACCCAGAACCGCATGTTCGTGGTGATGTATATGATGGATGAGAAACTCTATCCTGAATATCAGGAACGGATCCCCGAATGGATGGAGAGCGTGGAGATATCCCAGGTCTGGAAGAAAATCAATGTGGAAGGGACGTCTCTGGCAACGGAGGTACCGGCCTCCTGTATCAGTCTGAAAGATCCTTCGGAAGTCAGCATGACCATGGAAGTTTATGGAAACGAAAGCATCATGGTGGGGCTGGTATCGTATCCGGCCGCGCAGTTCGCGTTCATGCCTTCAGCACTGGAAAGCCTGCAGGAGACAGAAAGGACTGCGGTGCTGGAAGGGCTGAAACAAAAACTCGCTGCCGACACGAAAGGCGCGGCAGCGGGCTATAAAGGCGACTTTGTTACAGTCGGTGGACACAGCTGCGTAAAAGCAACCTATGAAGTCAGTGGCAGTAACAATGAAAGTTACACCTTTGTCAAAGACGGAAAGGTATTTGAACTGGGCTTTGTGTTCAAACCGGAACACGAAAAAGCCATCCGGCCGGTAATCATACACGTGCTGGAAAACCTTCAGATATAAGCTAAAGCAAAGGAGGACTCTGTATCAATGAAAAAAGTATTTGCGATTGCATTAGCGGTTGTCATGATGCTGAGCGTGGTCCTGGGCTGCGGCGGCAAAAAGGACGCACAGCCTGCACCGTCCCAGACGAAGATCACGGAGAGCCAGAACAAAGATAAGAATTATGCCGCTTCGGAAAAAACAAAACAAAAAGACGACAAACAGCAGAAACAAACCTCAAAAACAAATGACCCGGCTGACAGCACGGCAGCAACCGGGGCCAAAGTAAAAGTTGAAAAGGGCAAAGCCTATACCGATAAGGATCATGTGGCCGCTTATATCCATGTTTATAAGACCCTGCCTCCCAACTACATTACCAAAGGGCAGGCAGCCAAACTGGGCTGGAAGAAAGAAGGCACGCTGGATAAAGTCGCTCCCGGCAAAAGCATCGGCGGTGACCGTTACAACAACTATGAAAAGAAACTGCCGGATAAACAGGGACGGACCTGGAAAGAATGCGACATCGATTATGTAAAGGGGAACCGGAACGCGAAACGGATCTGCTTCTCCAACGATGGGCTGATCTATTACTCAGCGTCCCATTACCGTGATTTCGTCAGATTGTACTGATGGCAGCCAAGGAGGTTCAGCATATGGAAATCGTATTGGATGAAAAAAGATTTAAGGGCCGTTCAAGAGCCCATGCCTATTTAAAAGAAAAACTGAATTTACCGGACTATTACGGAAGAAACCTGGACGCTTTGTACGATTGTCTGGGGGAAATCATGGAAGAAACGGTTATCGTGGTGCCTAAGATTATCCAAAACAAGGAATATCTGGGCGAATACGGGCAGACCATGCTGCGGGTCTTCCGGGACGCGGCAGAGGAAAACCCGGCGCTGACAGTGCAGTTTAAAGAGGCTGCCAAAAAGTAATCAGTGCGTCAGCAGGAGGAGCCCGCCAATCAGAGGCATGGAAATCATCAGGTAGCGCAGAATATGCTTCGGTATCAGATGCGTGAACTTGGCGCCGATGAAGGCGCCGAGGGTCAGGCCCGCCAGGGTCTGGACAAAGACGCCGGTATCCATCATGCCGCCGGCGAGATAACTCAGGCCGCCAGCCGCGGCGATGGGGACGATGATCATCATGGTCGTGCCGATGGCATGATACAGGGAGATGCCGAAAAACAGCATCAGGCAGATCTGGATGAACGCAGTGGCCCCTATACCGAAAGCGCCGGAAAGGAACCCGGTGAACAGTCCGATCGCGCAGCTGCGGATATAAAACACGCTGCCGGCAGCCGTACGTTTGTTTCTGGCTACGTAGTCGGCGATCAGATGGGAACGGAAAAGCTGCAGATACAGTAAGACTGTCGTCAGTAAAAGCATGATGGCAGTAGCAGGAGACAGCCATTTGGCAGGGATCAGAAAAGCAAAACGGGTCCCGGCCAGCGCGCCTGCGATTCCGGCCGCGCCGGTTGCCGCTCCCAGTTTTAAAAGAACTTCTCCTTCGCGGTAATGGCTGATGGCTCCGGATAATACGGTAAAGGTCATGCAGGACAGGGAAACGGCGATAGCGGTATGGATCGGTACCGCGAACCCGACGGTCAGCATTGTGATGGTAAGGCCTGCGCCGCCTGCTCCTACGCAGCCCAGCAGCGCGCCGAGGATCAGCAGGGCAACAAATATCATAACAGACACCAGATTTCTCTAAGTATTTTGATTACTATTTCCTTAATGATGAAAGACATTGGCGGACCGGTTGCAACAGCGCCGGACCCGCATCCGCTTCTCAGTCAGGATTTTCTTATTACATAATATTATCATACAGATATGCAAAAATAAAGAATGAATCCTGTAAGCAGGATGGAAACAATTATGCGTAAAGAACTGGATTATTTCTGGGTAGGCAAAGAATATGGAGGACGGCAGAGCCTGCTGCCGGACTTTATCATGCGGTTTGCGGGATGCGCCGCCGTTACGGCCTGCGACAGCCTGATCTATATGACGCTGTATAAGAACAAAAAAGGCCTTTGCCCCTTTTCCACAGACCAACTGCGGGGCAGGGACTATGTGAACTTCTTCAAAACAGTAAAGCCCTATCTCCGTCCCCGTTTCGGAGGAGTAAACAGGCTGGAAATCTTTGTGGATGGGTTCAAAAGGTTCCTGAAGGAGCATGGACCAACGCTTCTGGATGTACAGCCCTGGTCCGGCAACAATACGGAAAAAATCACGATTGATACTATCAAGCGGCAGATAGACAGGGGCTTCCTGATCCCATACCTGCTGCTGCATCACCAGAACCCCGCCTTTGAAAACTACGAATGGCACTGGTTCCTGCTTACCGGCTATGAGGAAAAACCGGATGGGCGTTTTATGGTGAAAGCCGTGACCTACGGTTCGTTTGAATGGCTGGATTTTGCCAAACTCTGGAATACGGGATATGACCGCAAGGGGGGACTGGTGCTGTTGCGGGACAATGTTGGCTGAAGCAACGGGATAACCGGGAGTGCCGGGGGCATAGCTGAGGAACTGGGAAAACCCCTTGGGAAAACCCTTTTTCCGAAACAGAAACATCTATTTTATGATATAATAAATATATATAAGGCGTCGATTAGTAGGTACGCGAATGAATCAGAATTATCATAACAGCGTAAAGTTATCTATAAAGCTTTTGTACACGGGAATGGAGGTTCAGCTATGAAAAATTTAACAGTAATGCTTGCGGCTATGGCTCTTGCATTAGGAGTTTCCGTATGCAGCGCGCAGAATAACGTGCTGACGGCAGGGACTGAAGGAATCAACTGCAAGGACGGCGTGTGTGAATTTGTCCCCGGAGCTGCCGTCGGTGAACGGGCTCCGCTTGCTGCCATTAATCCATACAACAACGCTGTGCCGGATATTGAAGGAGAGTGGGCCAGAGACGTAAAGCAGCTGGGACCTCACGATGTATTTACGGCCGGTCAGACGGAACCTCTGGCAGGCGTAGTATTTTCCGTCAACAAACCCATTAAAAATTTCAAAGTACTGTCCCTGTACTTAAAAGAGTTCAGAAATGAAAAACCAGTCTTCCTGGTGAAAGAACTGTACACAAAAGAGGTGTTCCGCCCGGACCGCCAGCTGCTGGTGAGATTTTCCTTCATCGGCACCATTCCCAACAACGGTATCTCTTACACCGATGACAGTGGCAAGACCCGCTACTATTCCATTAGCGAAAGCGGTATGGACGGTTCCCTGGTGTTCAGTGAGTTCTGATAAAACAGGGTTCTGTTTGTGTTGTTGAAACACAGTTCAGTTGCTTTTGCCATAACAAAATCCCGACTGCCGGGCAAGTATTATTAACAAAGAAAATCCCCCTGCGAAAGACAGCGTAAAAGAAGACTGTATTTCACCGGGGGTATTCTTATGCCACAGTTTTGTCAAAGGTTTGACGCAAAAAAAACGTCTTTACCTGCCATACTTTTTAAAAATGGAAAATGACAACAGGTAATCGATTGTTGCAAAAGCGAATCATCATAACACGGCAAACGGGCTCAACGGAAGAGATAAAACGGGAGGTGCGATATGAAAATAAAGAAGTGGCTGGCGGGGGCGGTTCTTTCCCTCTGTCTTCTGATGAATACACTGGCAATGCCCGCCGCATCGGCCGGAACACTGGGAGACATGGTGGCGGAAAGATTTCCTTCGATTTCTGCCCTGCAGGAAAAACTGGGAAACAAAGACTCCCTTCGGGAAAGCCTGCAGTATCTGGAAAACTGGCAGGAATATGTAGACAAGGGTATCGAAAAACTGAATGAACTGAGCGACATGCTGAAGGAAAAGGGCATGACCCTTGCGCTGGACCATTTTTCCGGAAAGATAAATGACTATGTGAACGAAAACGCGCCTTTCAAAATCGAAGAAGGATACGAAACGAAAATTGTTCCCGTTGTTACCGTCGGCAGTAAAGGATATATCGGGGCAGCCCAGATCTGCGGCCCGAAAGAGCAGCTGGACAAATGCAAGGCAGCGCTGACGGTGGAAGGGCAGCTGGCATCCGGAACGGTCCGGGTCCAGTACCTGGTGCCCATCGACACGGCAAAACCCACCAGCCTGGAAAACGTGCACCGTGTTCAGGGCGTAGGCGTCAGCGCGCGGCTGGATCTTGGTTTCCCGGGATGAGGGAGCGATAGGCCCGGGCATGGTAAAGTTTTGAAATTTAAGTAAAAAGCAGGGAGACGTTATAAAAACGTTTCCCTGCTTTTTTAATCAGTTCTTGTGAACACCGTTTTACAAATAACTAAAAACTGTGATTAAACCCTAACGAAAACCCGAAGGCGTGATGGCCCGGATTTTTAGTCCGCATGCCGTTAGAACTGTGGCTGAACATGTAACCCAGGCTGATCGAATTGTTTTTTGTGTACTTCCACGTAAGCCTGGGGCCGACGCGCCACATAAATCCCCAGGGACGGCCCTGAGCGGGAAAGGATTTGCTGTAGATCAGGAATGAACCGGAAAACTCCAGATCGCCGTAAAGCTTGCCGCTGATCGGGCGCTCCCAGCGTATCATGCCGGCAGGTCCCAGCCCCACCGCATTGCTGTTCCGGCGGATATCATCCTCCGTCGTGTAACCGTGGGGGCGGGTAAAGGTCAGGCCCCGGTGAAAGGTCAGGCCTGCGTGTTCATGGGCTTTCTGGAAAACATGGATATTGTAATTGTCGATGAACCGCCTGGCATAGATGCGGTGCATCAGGTATTCCGCCTGAATCTCTACATTATTTGCCTTTGCCTGGCAGACAGTCTGGGGAAAGACCGTGATCATCAAAAAAGAAAAAAGGATTGCTGCAAAACAGACAGCTTTAAGGGACAGGTTTTTCATAGGTTCCTCCGGATAAAAAATATGGCGCAATCTGGTCTGGGCAGACCAGGCTGAACAGTTGAAGTTTTATATAATTTTATCAGAAATTTGTCAGCTGTGTAAATGTTTTTGTTATAAAATCTATTGCAAAAGCCGTCTGCATTTTTTACAATTATCATAAGTAAAACGAATTAAAAGAAGGCGATTTTATTTTGGAAAACCAATTCTCCCGTACGGAACGGTTATTGGGAAAAGAGAATATGGAAAAGCTGGCTGCCGCCCGTGTCTGTATCTTCGGTATCGGAGGCGTGGGGGGCTATGTGGCGGAAGCCCTGGCCCGCAGCGGCGTCGGGCATCTGGAACTGGTGGATAACGACGTGATCTGCCTGTCCAACCTGAACCGGCAGATCATTGCCACTCACGAAACGCTTGGACAGTATAAAGTAGACGTGATGAAAGAACGGATCCTGTCCATCAATCCGACTGCGGAAGTGACCGTGTACAAATGCTTCTACCTGCCTGAAACCAGGGCGCAGTTTGATTTCACAAACTATGATTATGTGGTGGATGCCATCGACACGGTTGCCGGGAAAATCGCGCTGGTGTTGCAGGCGGAGGAAAGCGGGACGCCCGTCATCAGCAGCATGGGAGCAGGAAACAAACTGGATCCCGCTGCCTTCCAGGTGGCGGATATCTATCAGACAAGCGTCTGCCCTCTGGCGAAAGTGATGCGCAGGGAACTGAAGAGGCGGGGCGTGAAAAAGCTGAAGGTCGTGTATTCCAAAGAACAGCCGGTGGCGGTGCAGAACGACGAGGAAAGCCTGCTGTCATCTCCGCGCCGCAGTATTCCCGGAAGCATCGCCTTTGTTCCTTCTGTAGCGGGGCTGATCATTGCGGGAGAAGTAGTCAAAGATCTTGTAAATTAATCCACTATATATAGTGGATTATCTTTTTTTTCAGGCATATCTGTGCTATAATAAACTGTAAAGTAATATTTGGAAGACGCGTTGTTCTGCCTTTTGTACAGAAACGCGGAAGTTCTGTTTCCATGGAACTTTATGACAGAAAACTGTCATAGAAGAATAGGCCGTTTTGTAAGGAAGGAGACGTTTTATGAAAAAGATACTGGTCATGCTGGCAATGCTGCTGTGCGTTGCTGCATCCTGCTTTGCCGCGGAAGAGCGTTCCACGAAAGACATTTTTGCGGACCCGACGATTGCCGATGTGGTGATCACCGGCGACCAATTGCGGGTACGGACGCATCCCGATCTGGATGGATATATCATTAAAAAGCTTAACAAAGGCACTGTCTGCAAATTTATGAACAAAGTGGAAGACAAGAACGGAACGGATTCCTGGATCTACGTCATCATGGAAGACGGATCTGTCGGCTGGGTGTTCGGCGCCTATGCCCGTATCGAAGGGACGGTTGAATAGTTTCACACCGGGACGCCGGGGATAATGACCGGCGCGATTGACGCAGTTATCTGAGAATAAAATATATGCAGGGACGGAAGTTTCTGCGGCAAAATGAGAAGGGGGTTTTTATTATGAAACAGTTGAAAAGATTAGTACTTGCAGGCGCTTTGGGCGTTCTGACCCTGGCACTGGCCGGCTGTGGCGGCGGAGATAAAAAAGCGGAGAACACGAAGCCTGATACATCCAAGCCGGTCATCGTAGGCGTAAATCCGGGGCCCCATGCCATCATCATGGAAAACGTAAAGAAGATTGCGGAAAAGAAGGGCCTGAAAATCGAAATTAAAGAGTTCAGCGATTTCGTGACCCCCAATGCGGCGCTGGCTGCCGGCGAAATCTGGGCCAACAGCTATCAGCATGAGCCTTTCCTGAAAGCCACCATGAAGAAAGAACCGAAATTCAAACTGGCGAAGGCTTTCAATACCGCGCTGTTCCCCATCAACATTTATTCCAAAAAACTGAAACCCGGCGACAAGATTCCCGACGGCGCCAAGATTGGCATCCCCAACGATCCCACCAACGGCGGCCGCAGCCTGCTGCTGCTGGCGGCGAACAACCTGATCAAGGTAAAAGATCCGAAGGATATCACCACTACGGTACAGGATATTACGGATAATCCCCATAAATTACAGATCGTGGAACTGGAAGCGGCGGCAATTCCCCGCAGCCTGGATGACCTGACCTGCGCAGCTATCAATACGACCTACGCCCTGAACGCCGGCCTGAACCCGGCCAAGGATCCTATCGTAAAAGAAACAGCCGACTCCCTCTATGTAAACATCGTGGCGGTACAGGAGAAAGACCTGAAAGACCCGCGGCTGAAAATTTTCCAGGAAGCCTACCAGTCCAAGGAAAACGGCGACTTCATCAAAACGAAATTCCCGGGCTCCGTATATCTGGGATGGAAGGAATAATAAGCGGTTTACATTGTTGCCCGTCGGCAACGGAGTTGACAGTGGACATCCGGTCTTGAAAGGATAAACGAATACAATGGATATCAGGAAAC
Source organism: uncultured Succiniclasticum sp. (assembly GCA_902801365.1). Classification (GTDB taxonomy): domain Bacteria; phylum Bacillota; class Negativicutes; order Acidaminococcales; family Acidaminococcaceae; genus Succiniclasticum. The sequence goes on along the minus strand of CADCHY010000006.1, from coordinate 280,921 downwards.
GAATTGATGTGTTCTGGCCTTATCTGCACGCAATTCCCGAACCTGCGTTCTGTGAAATCAAAACCTCCGCCTTTGTTGCGGAGGTTTTGCGTAAAGCAGGGTATGAAGTGCAGGAAAAGGTGGGAGGAACCACCGGGGTTGTGGGCATATTGGACAGCGGCAGGCCCGGACCGGTGGCGGCGGTGCGCAGCGATATGGACTGCCTGCTCTTCAAGCAGGAAGACGGAACGGAAAAGGCTGTGCACGCCTGTGGCCACGACGGGCATATGACCACGGTCCTCACGGTGGCGGAATGGCTGGCATCGGAAGAACTTCCCTGCGGCAAGGTGAAAATCATCTTCCAGCCCGCAGAAGAAATCGGCAAAGGCGCACTGGCCATGACAGACGCAGGGGCCGTGGACGATGTGGATTACCTTTTCGGCCTTCACGTGATGCCGGAGGATATGGCCCGGAGCGGGGAGATCATCCCCCAGATCAGCTGGACCGCCTGTACATTAATTGAAGCGGAAGTCCGGGGCAAGGCGGCCCACGGTTCCCAGCCCCATCTGGGCGTAAATGCCATTGACGTGGGTGCGGCCATCGTTAACGCGGTGAACGCGTTGCATTCCGATCCGCTGCTGGGAGGCAACGTAAAAACCACACGCTTCCAGGGAGGCAGCGGTTCGTTAAACGCAATCTGTGATAAAGTGAATCTGGGCTTTGACCTGCGCAGCACCTCCAACGCCGAGATGCTGGAGCTGCGGCGGAAGGTGAGGGACCTCATTGTTAACACCGCAAAGGTTTACGGCGCGGAAGCCGACAGCCATATCGTAGGAACCTGTCCCGCTGCGGAAGCGGATGCGGCCCTGCTGCCCCTGACACAGGAGGTCATTGTCAGCGTTCTGGGGCAGAAAGCCCTGCTGCCGGTAAAATCCATCACGGTGGGGGAAGACTTCAATTTCTTCAAACAGGAACGCCCCCATATGAAAACCGTGGACATGGGCGTAGGTTGCGGCTTAACCCCGCGCCTGCATGACCCTGCCATGACCTATGACCGTTACGCCCTCGAAGGCGCGGTAAAAGTTTTGCATGAGCTGGTGTTAAGAGTACTGAGGGAAAGACCATAGGATATCACTGATTATTTCACGCATAATCAATTCTATGGTATAATTAATATCATACAAATAACTCTCACAATAAAAATACAGGAGGCATTGCCATGGATTTTAAAATGTTGCATTTTGTTGTGGAAGATTCAGTAGCGGTCATTACGCTGGATTTTGCGCCGACCCTGAACGCGCTGGACATGAACCTGGCGCTGGAACTGGAAGCCGCGCTGAAACAGGCGGAAGAAGATGACGCTGCCAAAGTTGTGGTACTGACGGGCGCAGGCCGGGCATTCTGCGGCGGCGGGGATATCCGCTTCATGAAAGCCCATTGCGAAGAACCGGATTTTGCGGATACTTCCATGGGACCGCTGGCCGGCAAACTGTCGGAGATCGTGTTGTATATCAAAAAGATGAAGAAACTGGTCATCTGTGCCGTAGCAGGCGCGGCTGCCGGCGGCGGCTGCAATCTGGCCCTGGGCTGCGATTTTGTGTACGCGGCGGACAATGCCAAGTTCCTGCAGGCATTTGTGGGCATAGCCCTGATCCCGGATACAAGCGGCGGCTATATGCTGCCGAGAGCAATCGGGACCCATCGCGCCATGGATATGTTCGTAACGGGCCGTCCGGTTTCCGCGCAGGAATGCTTTGAACTGGGTCTGGTAAAAGAAGTAACCACGGCGGAAGAACTGATGCCGAAAGCCATGGCATTCGCTAAAAAACTGGCAGCAGGTCCCACTCTGGCCTATGCCAATATGAAGAAGATGATGTTCGTCAGCATGTACCAGGGCTTTGAAGAGTTTATCAAAGCGGAAGTAGCCCTGCAGAACGAATGCGCCAACAGCGCTGATTTCCGTGAAGGCATTACCGCATTCCTGGAGAAACGCAAAGCGAAGTTTACCGGAAAATAAAATTTATTTGGTAAAAGATGCAGGCGTACAAGGTTTCGCAAAACCGTACGTGTTTGCTATTCCATGGACTCATGCGCCTGTGGCTTCGAAACTCGGGGCTGCGCCCCTCAGACAGTCTCACCACGACGGCGCATTTCATCTCATGGAATGGCACAAACGCGTCCGATGTTTTGTTCAATCCTTGTACGCCTGCACTTTTCCGATATAGTATTTTTATAATGAATTAAAATGAACATTTCTCATTATTTACAAAAAAAAGAGCTGAACAGGGATGACCTTGTGTTCTTGCTTGGACGCACTGAGCAGGATGAACTGGAACAATTGTACCATGCGGCCTATGAAGTGAAAAAGGAATGGGTCGGCAATGTGGATTACTACCGGGGCCTGCTGGAGTTTTCCAACCGCTGTATCAAGAACTGCTGCTATTGCGGTATCCGCAGAGGCAACCGGCAGGTGGAACGGTTCGACACGCCGAAGGAAGATATCCTGGCCATGGCCCGCTGGTGTTATGAACAGCAGTATGGGTCCATCACGCTGCAATCCGGGGAGCGGCAGGACGAGGCCTTCATTGATTACGTGGAGGAACTGCTGCGGGATATAAAATCCATCGGGAACGGAGCGCTGGGCATCACCCTTTGTGTGGGCGAACAGACAAAGGAAACCTATCAGCGCTGGTACAACGCAGGAGCGCACCGCTATCTGCTACGGATCGAAAGCAGCAACCCGAAGCTTTACAGAACGCTGCATCCGCAGGACGGCCGTCACAAGTGGAAAGTAAGGAAAGCCTGTCTGGAAGCGCTGGCGGAAATCGGCTACCAGGTGGGTACCGGCGTCATGATCGGACTTCCCGGGCAGACGCTGGAAGATCTGGCGGATGACATTCTGTTCTATAAAAACCAGAATATTGCCATGATCGGCATGGGGCCTTACGTGGTACATCACAACACGCCGCTGGGGAAAAAGGTATGCGAAGCAGGACTGGACTCGCAGGTAGAAAAGGAGCGCCGTTTACGGCTGAGTATTAACATGGTAGCGGTAACGCGCCTGTTCTTAAAGGATGTAAACATAGCAGCTACAACAGCCATGCAGACACTGCATCCACAGGGAAGAGAAATGGCGCTGAAGGCCGGGGCCAATATCCTGATGCCTTTGGTAACACTCCCGCAATTCCGCAGCCAGTACCAGCTGTACGACAACAAACCCTGCCTGGAAGACGGGCAGGAGCAGTGCCGCAACTGTCTCAGTGCGCGGGTCGCTTCGGTAGGCGACACGGTAGGCTGGGGACAGTGGGGTGATTCACCGCACTTTTTCAATAACTTAAAATAGAAGCAAAAAGGGAAGAAACAGACACAAGCAAAACGTCGGAAACGATTGCGAAATTTTATGAGACGAAATTTGCCGTCGTGGCGAGACTGTCCGAGGAGCGAAGCTCCGAGTTTCGAAGCCACAGGCAAATAAGTCCGTAAAATAGCAATCGTGTACGGTTTTGCGGTGTCTGTTTCTTCCCTTTTTTATTATTATTCAGTTATAAATCAATGTCCGAAAATCGCGATATAGCCCTGTACGAAAATGTACAATACGATCAGAGGCAGAAGGTACGTAAGGTAGAACCGCAGCCATTTGGGGAAAGCCACGCCTTTGCCGGTATCCGCTTCTTTGATGAAGTTATCCCAGCCCCAGCCGTAGCGGCTGGTGCAGAAGGCCAGGTAGATCAGGCTGCCCAGGGGCAGCAGGTTGTTGCTGACGATGAAGTCTTCCAGATCCAGCACGCCGGTGCCTTTGCCCAGAGGCTGGAAGCTGCTCCAGATGTTGAAACCGAAAATGCAGGGCAGGGATAACACGATGATGGCAACCGTGCCCATTTTAATCACGCTCTTCCGTTCCCAGCCGGTCAGATCGCAGATGCAGGCTACCAGGTTTTCAAATACCGCGATAACCGTGGACATGGCGGCAAAGGTCATGAAAAGGAAGAACAGGGTGCCCCAGAACTGGCCGCCGGCCATGTGGTTGAATACGTTGGGCAGGGTGATGAACAGCAGGTTGGGGCCTGCGCCCGGGTCCACGTTAAAGGCGGAGCAGGCCGGGAAGATGATCAGGCCGCTCATGATGGCCACGAAAGTATCCAGCAGGATGACGTAGATCGCTTCACCGGTAAGGCGTTTTTCCTTGCCGATGTAGCTGCCGAAGATCGCCAGGGCGCCGATGCCCAGGCTCAGGGTGAAGAAAGCCTGTCCCATGGCGGCGAAGATGACTTCGTTGGCTGAGTATTTGGTGAGGCGGCTGAAGTCAGGCTTCAGGAAATAGGCAAGACCGTTTTCCCCGCCGGGCAGGGTCACTGAATGGACTGCCAGGGCTATCATTAAGAACAGCAGGCAGGTCATCATGAATTTGGTGATCCGTTCCACGCCGGCTTCCACGCCCAGATAGCAGACGCCGAAACCCAGGACAACTGTCAGCACCATGTAACCGATCATGGTAACGGGATCTGTTACCAGGCCGCCCAACACACCGCCGATATCTTTGGCGGACAGGCCTGTGAAGCCGCCGGTGGCCATTTTATACAGATAATAGAACATCCAGCCGGTGATGGTGGTGTAGAACATCATCAGCATGGCGTTGCCCAGGATGCAGCCGTACTTGTACAGATGCCATTTCGTGCCCTTGGGTTCCAGCAAGTCAAAGGACTTGGCAGCGCTGCGCTTGCTGGCCCGGCCCACGGCGAACTCGGCCACCATGATGGGCAGGCCAAGAATCGCCAGGAAGAATAAGTATATCAGTACGAAGGATGCGCCTCCGTATTTGCCGGTGATAAAAGGAAACCGCCAGACGTTGCCCAGGCCGATGGCGCAGCCGGCCGATACCAATATAAAACCAAGACGGGTAGAAAAGGATCCGCGTTCCATAATAATACCTCCTGAGATTCTGTTACTGTCACTCTGTTACTGTGTAATTCACTATTAAGCTATTATTCCTCATTATAGCAAGTTGCAGCGAAAAAAGTAAATACTATCTTTGAATTAGTATAAACGATACTGCCAAGCAGTATTCCGGAAAGCGGAAGCGTTGTTCCCGACGAGCCGGTTTCCGGATGATCCGTAAACCGGAAACAGCCCCTGCAACACAAGGTATTTATTGACTAATGCACATTGTTGTGGTTTAATAATCTATAGGTGAATTTCTGCCTTTTCATGATAATTTGCATGCATTTATGATGAGTCCGTGCATACATGAGGACGGCAGAAGAAATAAACAGTATTTTAAACTGGTTATTTGTAATTCAAGGAGGAATTAAAATGGGCTTTTGCAGTGAATTTAAGGAATTTGCGGTACGCGGTAATGTAGTAGATATGGCAGTTGGCGTTGTTATCGGCGGCGCTTTCGGCAAAATCGTTACTTCTTTTGTGAACGACATCGTAATGCCCCCGTTAGGCAAACTGGTCGGCGACGTGGATTTCTCCAATCTGTACATCAACCTGACCGATAAGCAGTTCGCGAACCTGGCAGAAGCCAAAAAGGCGGGCGCAGCAGTTATCGCCTACGGTTCCTTCATCAACACGGTCATCGATTTCCTGCTGGTTGCGCTGGCAGTTTTCATCGTGATCAAACAGATCAACCGGATGCGCAAACCGGCGGAAGAACCGGCTCCGGCCCGTACCTGCCCGTACTGCAAGAGCGAGATCGCAGACGACGCAACCCGCTGCCCGCACTGCACCAGCCAGTTGGACTGAGGCTGTCTGCGTAAACAGTTTTTTATACGGAAACGACTATCGGTTGTACGCGTTTGGAACACATAGTTTTAATGGTATGAAGAACAAAATTGCAATGTATTTATTACTGGCCCTGCTTGCCGCAGGGCTGGTTTTTTGTGGTTCTGCCGCTGCGGCGAACCTTGTTCCGGCTGCCAGCTCCAGGGTTAAGACCATGGGCCGCTGGATTCCTGACGAAAACGGCAGTCTGTATGCCGGACGGGGCGCGGTCATTGCTTCAGTGGAATTTGAAGGGACCGGCGTTCAGGTACAGATGTTCAGCGATTCCCTGGGCGACGTGTGGTGGCTGAAAAAACTGGACGACGGGCCGTTGCTACGTTTTAAATCCCAGATGGGCATCAACGACCTGTATGCGGACCTGCCTTACGGGAAACATACGCTGACCATCATCCGGGAGACGGAAGGCATGCGCGGTGTCACCATACTGAGCGGTTTTTACATTACCGGTGAAAAAGAAACCGCAGATCCGGCTGCCGGAGCTTCTGCTGCCGTAACGGCCGCCGATACCGAAAAGAATAAGGGCGAAAAGGGCAGTGCGGGAATAAGCAACGGGGAAAAGAGAAAAGCCGAAAAGGGCAGTACCGGAATAAGCGAAGCAGAAAAGAAAAACAGAAAAAAACATAAGGCAGAAAAAAAGAATGCAATCGTCAGCAAAACAGTGAAAGATGAGCCGGAAGATCCCCCGGCCCCGCAGGTTCCCCACCGAAAATATATTGAAATCATCGGGGATTCCGTAGCGGCCGGAGCGTTCATTTATCCGGACGGAGACTACTTCCAGAGGGAAAGCGGGTATCTGGCCTTCGGTCCCCGCCTGGCGCGGATGCTGAACGCAGACTGGAGCTGCGTGGCTTCTTCCGGAGAAGGCGCTGTGCGCAATAACGAAGAAAAAGCGCCTTATAACGCAAAACACGCGGAAGACCAGATTGAACGGGCCTTTTACACACAGATCGAACCCCGCTGGAGCAGCGGCATGGATAATCCGGACCTGGTGATCCTGGCCTATGGTGAGAACGACTTCAACGATGCCGAGCACCGTCCCACGGATATCTATTTCAAAAGACAGTACAAAAGCCTGATTTTGAAACTGCGGGAGTTCAGGCCCGATTCCATCATCTTCTGTGTGACGCCCGCCAACATTGTTACCAGCCGGCAGGCGGTTCCGGGGATGAGCGGCGCAGTGGATGAACTGCGGGCTGAAGGCGACACAAAAGTCTATTTTATTGATTTAAATGAACAGGGACAGCTCCTGGACGACTCTGACTTCCTGGACGGGGTGCATCCGCTGGCCAGCGGGCATGAAAAAATGGCCCGGTTTCTGCTGGAGAAGGTCCGCACGGTTCTGGGCTGGGAATGACGGGCTGTATCCGTTCTGAACGGTCCCTGTACGGCAAACTTTCGCGTCGTCATCTCTCTGGCTTGACAAAAAATGAAAAGGATTTTAATATATTCCTATCGGATGGGTATAATTTATGGAAGTATGGAACGAACCGTCCCGGAGACGTATGAACCAGTGCTTCCCTGAATCACATACGACAGATTTATAATATGAAGGAGTGGGAAACATGAAAAAATTTGTTTACGGCATTCTGTCTGTAGCGATGGCATCCCTGCTGATGCTGGGCTGCGGCGGCGACGGCGGTAAAAAGGCTGCGACGGACGCACCAAAAGACGGCGGCAAAAAAATCGTTGTAAAAGTGGGGGCGACCCCGGTGCCTCATGCGGAACTGCTGAATTTTGTAAAACCGCAGCTGGCTAAAGAAGGCGTAGACCTGCAGGTCATCGAGTTCACGGATTATGTAAAACCAAACCTGTCCCTTTCGGATAAGGAACTGGACGCCAACTTCTTCCAGCATGTTCCTTTCCTGGAGAAGACCTGCCAGGAACGCAACCTGAAACTGACGGTGCTGGATAAGGTCCATATCGAACCCATGGGTTGCTATTCCAAGAAGTACAAAGACATCAAATCCCTGCCCAACGGCGCAAAAGTGGCGATCCCCAACGATCCTACCAACGGCGGCCGCAGCCTGATGCTTCTGGAAGCAGCGGGCCTGCTGAAACTGAAAGATGGCAAGGGCATCACCGCAACGCCTAACGATCTGGCGGCAAATCCCAAGAACCTGAAGATCATTGAAGTGGAAAGCGCTACGCTGCCCCGTGCCCTGGACGACACCGACCTGGCAGTTATCAATTCCAACTTCGCCATGGAAGCAAAGCTGAACCCGGTGAAAGATTCCCTGTTCATTGAAAAGGATTCCCCGTATGCCAACGTAATCGCTGTACGCACCGGCGACGAGAAACGCCCGGAACTTGTGAAGCTGGCCAAGGCCCTGAAGACCCCCGAAGTGAAGAAATTCATTGAAGACAAATACAAAGGCGCGGTCGTTCCTGCGTTCTGATGACAGACATCTGAGGAAGTGCTGATTGTTCAGCACTTCCTTTACTTTTTTTCATGAATATGATACAATGAAATGCGAACAGTTGTTTTGATGATTTGTAAGATAATGAGGCGACGACTATGGAACAGGCAGGCATTTTTGACGACCTGGTGAGCCAGCCCCTGGCCGCCCGTCTTCGGCCGGAAACAATAGAAGAATATGTCGGGCAGGAACACCTGCTGGGCAGGAGCAGGGTGCTGCGCCGCATGATCGAGCAGGACCGCATCTCCTCCATGATCTTCTGGGGGCCGCCGGGTGTGGGAAAGACGACGCTGGCCCAGATCATCGCGCGGATGACCCGGTCAGTGTTCATTAATTTTTCTGCCGTGACCAGCGGTATCAAAGAAATCCGTATCGTCATGGAAAAAGCGGAAAAGAACCGTCAGATCGGCCAGCGGACTATCGTGTTCGTAGACGAGATCCACCGTTTCAATAAAGCCCAGCAGGATGCCTTTCTTCCTTTTGTGGAAAAAGGCAGCATCATCCTCATCGGCGCGACTACCGAAAACCCGTCCTTCGAGGTCAACGGCGCGCTGCTGTCACGCTGCCGCGTGTTCGTGCTGCAGCCCCTGTCGGCGGAGGATCTGCTGAAGATGCTGAAGCATGCCCTGCAAAGCCCCAAAGGCTTCGGCGGGCAGAAAATCGAAATTTCGGATGACCTGCTGAACCTGATCGCCAATTTTGCCAACGGGGATGCCCGGTCAGCCCTTTCCACCCTGGAGATGGTGATACTGAACGGGGATATGCGGGGCGACACAGTCGTTGTAACCAAAGAGATACTGGAGCAGTGCATTTCCAAAAAGTCGCTGCTGTACGATAAAAACGGGGAAGAGCATTACAATTTGATTTCCGCGCTGCACAAAAGCATGCGCAACTCGGATCCGGACGCGGCGGTGTACTGGCTGGCCCGGATGCTGGAAGCGGGGGAGGACCCCCTGTACGTGGCCCGCCGGGTGACGCGGTTCGCCAGTGAGGACGTAGGCATGGCGGATCCCAAAGCCCTGGAAATTGCCGTGGCGGCCTACCAGGCCTGTCACTTTATCGGTATGCCGGAATGCACGGTGCACCTGACGGAAGCCGTGGTGTACATGTCTCTGGCGCCCAAGTCCAACGCCATGGAAGTGGCCTATAATACTGCCAGGGTGGACGCCCTGAATATGATTGCGGAGCCGGTACCCCTGGTGATCCGCAACGCACCGACAAAACTGATGAAGAACCTGAACTACGGCAAAGGCTATCAGTATGCCCACGATACGGAAGATAAACTGACCAACATGCAGTGCCTGCCGGATTCCCTGTTGGGAAGAACCTACTACCAGCCTACGGAAGAAGGCTTTGAAGCACGCTATAAGGAACGGCTGCGGCAGATCAAAGAATGGAAACGGAAACACGGGGCGAAAATCTGACCAGAGAGGAACATTCGGCATTATGGAATTTCCGGGGAAACACTTCTTAAAACAGCACAGGATCAGTGTTGCGGCAGCTGCTGCAATCATCATCGTCAGCCTGATTGTCATGCTGGCCCTGGTGCAGTTTGCCAGACGTGGCGCAGCCTTCATCTTTAACCGGGAAATGCAAAAGCAGACTATGCTGCGCGGAACCATAACGGTTGAAACATTCATGGCCCATATTACCGGAGACGTAAATTTTGAAAATCTGGTATGGAAAGAACCTGACGGGGACCTGATCCTTCATATCCCCGAAGGCAGTTTTCATGTGCGCCTCTGGGACGTTATCACCCGTAATTTTAAAGCAACTTCCATTCAGCAGCTGACGCTGAAAAACGCCGTTATCTCCGTGCGATTTGATGAGAATATGCAGGTGGATTTCCTGGATCAGAAGCAGGGGCAATTCAGACTGCCGAAGGCGGAAACAAAGCAGGAAACAAAGCAGGAAACGAAACCGGATACGAAACGAGATACGGAAAAAGATACGGGACCGGAGTGGATTGAGGATCACGACTACGTTTTTGATGATGACGGCATCAATTTTAACCCGGATGGCCGCAGGCTCCGGACAGAAATCGTGCTAGAGGACTGCCGGCTGGAAGCCCGTTACAGGAAACGTCATTATGTTTTGAATAATGTGAATATGAAACTGGGACTGAATACGGCCGGGCTGTCCCATATTGACCTGTCCACCGGCAAATTCGGCGGAACCATGCAGGGCGGCGGTCTGTCCATCTTCGGCGACATTAATTTTAAACCGGCTGCTCCCGAGCTGGATGTGGATGTTTCGCTCAGGGATGTGGACCCTTCCTCCCTGGGCTTTGGCATGAATGTCCATGATAATATGACGGTGGTGGCCAGAATGGAAGGCCCTATTACCGGACCAACGGGCCGGGGTACTGTCAAAATGAAAGAGCTGCATATTCCGGCGCTGAATTTTACAGATGTAATCGGTGATGTGAACTATGCCAACGGTCTGTTCCGCTTTACCGACGTGAATGCGAAGGTCTTCGGCGGGAACCTGAAGGCCCGGGGAGATTATCATATCGATAGCCGCGTATACCATATATACGGCAAGGGAACGAAACTGCAGAGTATGCGCGCGTTAAACGATCTGAGCTTCTCCTGCCTGGTGGACCTGAACCTGATGCTGATGTGCAACGGGAATCCCAGAAATATACTGGCCTACGGTGACTTTAAATCCGGGAAAGGACATTACAGCCTCCTTCCTTTTAACAGCCTGGAGGGCCGTTTTACCAACCGCTTCAGAGAATTGCACATTTATAACGCAGTCATCGACACGCCCTTCGGCAGAGTCAGCACGGATGCGTTCAGTATCGTAAACAGTAAGCTGCATCTGGGGAAGATCATTTTGACGGATCAGGATACCGGTAAAAATGTTACGATCCGGGAAGAAGATAAGGTTAAACCGCAAGATCAGCATTATAATCCGGAAGAGAAGCGGGATAAACCAAAAAAGGCAAAGGGCAAACCGAAAGCCAGGAGAGCCTCGAGCTAAGCAAACCGAAAGGTAAGAAAACAGCAAGCTGAGAAAACCGACAGTTAAAGAAGCAGATAGTTGAAAAGGAAAACCTGAGTTACTGGCAGGTGGAATATGTTACATTTACTCTGTGTACCTTCAGGCTGCACCGTTACAGATGTTTTTTATCAGAAGGCGCTGCAGCAGAAATTTGAAGAAACGGTGCTGGTTGCCTCCTCGGAAGTGCTGGTAGGGAAAACCCGTATGCAGGGCATCCGGGCAGTAACATTCGACGCCCTGGCCAACGCGGTTGCGGAGCAGTGCAGCGCGCAGTTGCGCGACAGGCTCGTCGTACGGAGAATCAGCCGCAAAGCACAGGAACTGATCCTGCAGGATATACTGGACCGGTTGCTGGAGAAAGGCCGGCTTCCGTATTTTGGCAGGCTGGCCGGCAAAAAGGGCTTCGTCCAGTCGGTGGCCTCTATGATGGAACAAATCGGCAGCTGCGGCGCAACGGCGGAAGAAATCGACACCGCCTTCGCCCACTGGGACGGTCGCTCCCCGGCGTACCGGCAGAAAGACCGGGAAATCGCAGAGATTTACAGGGAATATCTTGCTTACCTCATCCAGAACAATATCTATGACATGGCGGGACTTTACCGGGTGGCAGCGGAAGAACTGGCCGCCCTGCGGAAAGCCGGCGGCGCCGTAACATGGAAAACCCTTTACTTTACAGGCTTTTACCGGTTTGACGCGTTGCAGCTGACGATCATCCGCCTGCTCAGCCAGACCTGCGACGTATGGATCGCGCTGCCCTATGAACCCGGCCGGCCGGAACTGTACGGGGCGGTGGAGTTCACCTACGGCGACCTGATGCAGTATGCCAAACAGGAACGGCTGCCTGCTGTTCCGGTATCCGGCCGGGCTGCTTCGCTGCGTCATATCGTACGGAACCTGCGGAACCCGGGGATGAAGCCGGCTCCTGCGGATCCGGGCATCGAAATCTGGCAGCTGCCCGATGAAAACGAAGAAATGCGGGCGGTGCTGCGGGAGATCAAGCAGCAGCTTCGCGGCCAAACAATAAAACCTTCCGAAATTGCTGTGGTAGTGCGCCGCATGGAAGAATACAGCGGAATACGGGACTTATGTGATGAATACGGGATCCCGATACAGGCAGAAGACAGTGCAGCCCTGGCGGCGAGCCCTGTTTTTCGTTTTGTTGCGGCCATATTGGAAACTGCCTCCCCACATGGAAGGGAAAAAGCCGAAAGCTGGATTGGTTTTCTGACGCAGCCCCTGCAGAAGATCGTCCTGGGACTGCCCACGGAAGCGGCGATACAGCTCGTCGAAGAACAGTATTATACAGATTACAGAAAATTCCTGACGGATGTATTGGAGGAGACAGGCTGCGACGCGCTGCGGCAGATGTGGCAGGAAACCGATGCCATCCCGGCGGAAGCCACCATACAGGATTACTGCGATATCACAGGCCGTCTCCTGTCACTGACAAACCTGCCGGAAAAAGCGGGACGTCTCTACCGGGAAGGAAAGCTGAACCTGGCCGGATTTAAGAACACGGTCTGCGCCTGCAGGGAAATTCATGCCCTTCTGCAGAAGCTGCCCCAGGACTACCGGTTATGCCGCTCCGGAACGCAACGGACGGACTGTGCCGGATTTGCGGAAGCGCTGGCGGAAGCGGCTGGTAAGCTGTCCCTTTCGCTGCAGCCGGAAAACAGGGAAGGCATAGCCTTTTTGTCCGCGGTCAACCTGGAAGACGTGGCCTTTAAACAGGTATACGTCCTGGGACTCCGGGAAAATGAATTTCCTTTCTATAAAGATGAAAACTGGATCTACAATGACAGGGAACGGGCGGATCTGGCAGTACTGGGGATTACGCTGCCGTCTTCGGCGGAGGGATACGGCGAGGATATCCATTTCTTTATGAACGCCTGCGCCGCAGCCACAGAACGGCTGGTCCTGACTTTTTATGCGGATGAAGAACATAACGCGTCGCCTTACATTGGAGAAATACAGTCTCTGTTTACGGACCTGAAGGTACAGGTAAAAAAATCGGAAACGACAGTGGAGGACAGCTTATCCCGGGAAGAACTGGAACTGGCGCTGGCCCGGGCCGGGCAGACAGCTGCCCTTGAACAGATGGAACCGGGACTGACAGAGAGTGGCGGCTGTGACCGGAAACGTCTGCAAAAAACAGCAGAGTGGAACGGAAATCCGGCGGATGCAGCGCTTCTGCAGCAGATAAGCCGGCAGATCGGCAATCGCTTCAGCGCGTCCAAACTGGAAACCTACCGCAGCTGCCCCTTTAAATTCCTGGTCACTTATGTCTGGCAGCAGAAAGCGGCGGAGGCAGCGGGGGAGGATATGGATCCCATGCAGCGGGGCAGCCTGCTGCACAAAGTACTGGAAAAATTTATCGGTAAGCATCTGGGAGAAAAACTGCAGGAAGCGCAGCATGGGGAACTGCAGAAAGAACTGGATGGAATTTTTGATGTTACCTGTCAGGAATTCGCGGATAAAGGCTGGCTCTATCCGGGCGATTTCTGGCAGCATGATAAAGAACAGCAGCGGATCCTGCTGCAGCGGTGGCTGCGCAGCGAAATAGCCTACAGCGAACAGGGCGAATGGCGCCCGGTATCCACGGAACAGGCCTTCGGCAAAAAGGGCAGGAGTGAGGTCACGCTGGATATCAACGGCCGGCGCATCTATCTGAACGGCAAGATCGACCGCATCGACAGGGCCGGGGAAGCTTATTTCATTACGGACTATAAGAGCGGCGATACCCCGAATAAGAAAGCGTTTGCTGATACGGACCTGCAGCTGCCCCTGTATCTTCTTGCCACAGCAATGCAAAACAAAGGCAACGTTGCCGGCGGCGGCTATTACAGTCTGAAGGACGCGGAACGCAAGGAAAGTTTTATGTTTCCGGCAGCGGCGGACACGGTTCCCTGGAAAACCTTTTCGGAAGCAAAAGGCACAAACGGAACCGCAACTGCCATTACGGATATGAAAGACCTGCAAGCCACGCTGCAGCAGGTACTGGGCGACATGCTGGAGCGCATGGGGCAGGGTGATTTCAGCCCGACCCCGTCGAAAGACTGCGAAAGAAACTGCCCTGCGGCGGAGATTTGCCGGTTCCGGGTACTGACGCGGAACCGGGAAGAGGAGGACCCCAATGGCTGAGTTTGAATTAACACCGTCTCAGGACAGGGCGATTCACTGCATCGATACCAATGTGGCGGTGTCGGCAGGGGCCGGCAGCGGCAAAACGAGGGTGCTGGTGCAGCGCTTTCTGTACATCCTCGGTCTGGGGCTCCGGCAGCCGGCAGACACGGTGCTGCCCCGGGAAATCCTGGCCGTAACCTTTACCCGTAAAGCGGCCGCTGAAATGCGCGACAGAATACGGGTGGAAATCGAAAAAAACTGCAAAGATTGTCAGGAAGAGACGCAGCGGATCTACTGGCAGCAACAGCTGAAAGACCTATCCCACGCCCAGATCGGCACCATACACGGCCTGTGCAGCAGCCTTCTGCGGGCCAACCCGGTGGAAAGCGATCTGGATCCGGCCTTTGTTGTGCTGGAGGAACGGGACCATAACTACTTTCTGGTGACGGAGGTACGGAACCGCCTGCGCCGCCTGTTGCATGAAAATAATGAAGCGGCGGCACGGCTCTGCGACGAATACGGAAGCCGCAGCCTCCAGGAACAGACCCTCAGTCTTTTGCAGAAAGGGTTCTCCTTTGCAAGAGGCAGCCTGACGGCGAAATATGACGGGGAGATGGCGGAGATATTGCAGGAAGCTGCCCGTCTCCCGGGCGTTGTAACTCCGGAATTTATAACAGAATGTATACCGGGTAACCGGAAAACATTGGAAAATAATACAGAAAATCTGCAGCGTGCGTTACAGGACCTGACAAAACAGGAAAACCTGGATATTCTGCAGGAAATCAATAAAGGGCTGCAGCGAAGAGGCAATAACAAAGAGGATGTCGACGCGTTAAAAAACAGTCTGGAACGGATCATCGCCTATCCTCTCTGCGTAAGGGCCCGGTCACTTGCGCCTGCCTGGGAAGAGTATCTTCTGCAGATGCGGGAGTATCTGGACACAAAACTCCGGGAAGCCGCTTTGCTTTCCTTTGACGACCTGGAAGAGAAGGCCCTGGACCTGCTTGAGCATCATCCGGATGTACTGGCAAAATGCAGAAGGCAGTTCCGGTTCATCATGGTGGATGAATTCCAGGATACCAATGAGAGGCAGCGCCAGCTGGTGTACCTGCTGTGCGGCGGAAACCGGGATGAACTGAAAGACCGCCGCCTCTTTGTGGTAGGGGATGCCAAGCAGTCCATCTACCGTTTCCGGGGCGCCGACGTCAGCGTCTTTGCCAGGGTGCGCAACGAAATCGTGAAGAACGGCGGGGAACTGATCCGGTTAAACGATAATTTCCGCACCGTGGAGCCGGTCCTGCAGCTTTGCAACGATTTGTTCCCCGGTCTCATGGGCACCGACGAGGAACAAGATGTATATTACGAAGCGTTAAATGCTGTCCGGCACAGCGACTGCATACCGGAACTGTTTGTGCAGCATTTTAAAGAAGAGAACTCCGCCTCGAAGACAGGCAAGGCAAACGCTGTTAAGCCGAAAGGCAGTCAGGTGGAAACTGCTCAGCAGGATACAGTTCAGCCGAAAGCCGGACGGCCGGAAACGGTTCCGAAGAATACCAGTCTGGCGGAAGCCCGGCAGTCGGAAACCGCGTGGCTGGCAAACCGTCTGGCTGAACTGCATCAGGAAGGCACTGCCTACGCAGACATGGTTGTCCTGTTGCAGAACATGACCCATATTTCCGCCGTTACCGAAGCGCTGCAGAAGCGGGCTGTTCCCTACGTCGTGACAGACGGCAGGGGCTTCTTTGAAAGGGCGGAGATCCGGGACCTGCTGAACCTGTTCCGTTTTGCCGTCAATCCCCATGACGACCGGAATCTGTCCGCTGTACTCCGGTCTGTTTACATGGGCCTCAGCGATACGCTGCTGACCCGCCTGCACATTACCTTAGGGGAATTTAATAAAGAAAAGGCTGAGAAGGACGGAGCGGTCTTATCCCTGTGGGATTTTCTGCTGCAGGAACAAGATAAGCAGCGGGAGAAAGAAGAAAAACACCTGCAATCTAAGAAAGAGAAAGAGCAGGAAGCAACGAAGAAAGAAAATCAGGAAGATATAACGTTAACCAGAGCCATCTCGCTGCTGCGCCCCCTGCCCGGGGCTGCAGCTGTCATGAACCTGCCCGGTTTCTGCCGGGAGATCCGCAGGCTGCTGCATCCGGAAGCGATCCTGGCTTTGCAGGATAACGGGGAAGAACAACTGGCGAACCTGCGCAAGTTTTACCTGATGGCCCACGATTTTGCAGCACAGAAACAGGGCACCGTGCAGGACTTTGCCGCGCGCCTGCAGGAACTGGCGGAAGCAAAGGACCGGGAAGCGGCCGCGACGGTGGTTTCGGAGGGCGCGGTCCAGCTGATGACCGTACATAAATCCAAAGGCCTGGAATTCCCGGTGGTGGCCGTGCCGTTTCTGGATATTTCATCCCAGGCGGACAAGTCGCGGGCCGTGTGGCATCCTGAACTGGGACTGGGCATTTCCGTGCGGAACGAGGAAGGAATCATCACACCGGTGCCTTTGCTGGGCAAAATCAAAGACGCGAACGCGGAGAAAAATCTGGAAGAGAAAAAACGCCTGCTGTACGTGGCCATGACCCGGGCCAGAGACAGGCTGATCCTGACGGGGAGCTGGAAAGAAATCAAAAAGGAGAAGTCAGAGGCAAACCACTGGCTGAACTGGCTGAGCCTGGGCCTGCCGAAAGAATATACCGGGCTGGAACGAACGGATAATGCCGTGGAAGCTACGGTTGACCCGGAACAGCAGCCGGCGCCTGCCCGGCAGGAACGCCTTTCGGACCGGGAACTGGCAGGACTGCTGGAAAAGGCGGCAGCCCTGGACTCCTTCGGCGGCAAAACCATGACAGAATTTTCGGCTACGTCCCTGAGGGAGTATGGTCTCTGTCCCCGCCGCTATTATTACGGGGTTATAGAAAACATACCGCCGGCGGAAGAACCGACTCCGGCAGAACCGCCGTCAGCAGGCCGGCCGCAGCCGGGGAACGTTTTGCCGGCGGATATATTGGGGACCCTGGTACACAAAGTGCTGGAGAAATACGCCAAACGGCGGATGCATAACCGGTTCCCTGAAGAGGAACAGACTTGGCGCGATCAGTACGAAAACGCAGTCCGGGAAATCGCCGGCGACCGCTTTGATCTGGCGGCAGAAGCGGAAACCATGCTGCAGGACTATCTGCAATCTGATTTGTACCGTTCCTTTGCCCCGCAGCAGCGCTTTGCGGAATACGGATTCCGGCTGCCCCTGCTGCAGGATGAGCGGTACACCTACACAGTCACCGGGATCATCGACGCTATAGCGGAACGGGAAGACGGAAGCCTGGAGATCATCGATTACAAATCCGGCAGACCGCCTCAAAAAACAGCCGGGGGAGATACTGTCGCTAACGGATACGCCTGGCAGCTGGCCCTGTACAAAATGGCACTGGAATACGTGCTGCGGATCAGAGAGAAGGCAGTCTCCGGAACCGGTGAGGAACCTGCATCCGTAAGTAATGAGGTTATGCCCGCAAGAAACTGTAAGGAACCTTCATCCGAAAGCAGGCACAAACCTTCACCCCACGTTACGAAAGCCTCGCTTCACTATTTGCGGGACCGGAGCGAATGGACACTGCCCGACAAAGACTACCGGCAGGAGATTCTGAAAGTCTGCAGGGAAATCGCGGAAAAGAAAACGGAAAAAGACTTTGCCGTTAAGACGGAGAACTGTTCCCTTTGTCCCTTTGCCTACATGTGTAAAAGAGATGGCTGAATCATTCCGGTGCCGTTCAGCTAAAAGCGAACCTGTCGGTCTTTGAAAACGCACCGGCAGGTCTTTGAAAAAGTAACTGCTTTTCCGCATTTGGAAATTTTTTGTTAAAACTTTAAGAAAAACCCCTTACGCCATATAAAATGTGGTACAATATATACGTGGAAGACTACATATATGGTTTGATACCCTGAAAAAGGCAAAAACAACGCAAGCACAATCCGTACCAACACGAAAGTGAAAGTACGGAAGCGCAGGCACAATTAGTGCCAACACAAAAGTGTAATCACGGTAAATGAAAAGACAGGAGTGATCAATATGGCTAACGTATCCCAGGAAACCATGATGTTTAAGAGAAATCGCGAAAAGGCACCGGTAGAACAGACGATCCGTGAAGTCTGCGCGGCGCTGGAAGAAAAGGGCTACAACCCGAAAGACCAGCTGGTAGGCTATCTGCTGTCCGGCGATCCCACGTACATTACCAGCCATAAAGATGCCCGCAACAAGCTGCGCCAGTATGAAAGATATGAACTGGTAGAAGCCTTGCTGGAAAGCTATCTGGCTTCCATTCGATAACAGGCCGGTGAATAGATGAGAAGTATGTCTCTGGATCTGGGCAGTCGTACCATCGGCGTGGCAGTCAGCGACCTGACCGGCCTGATCGCCAACGGGGTGGAAACCATACGCAGGACATCTCCGGAACGGGATTTTGCCAGGATCGGTGAGCTTATCGCCGAATGGGAAGTCGGGGAGATCGTGCTGGGCTACCCGAAAAACATGAACGGGACTATCGGCGAACGGGCGAAGCTCTCTGAAGTCTTTGCGGAAGAGCTGCGCAGCCGCTTTGCTGGTGTTGCTGTTGTATTATGGGATGAACGGCTTTCAACGGTTGCGGCGGAACGCGTGCTCATCGACGCGGACCTGCAACGGAAAAAACGGCGCAAAGTCATCGATATGATGGCCGCGGTGGTCATCCTCCAGAATTATCTGGACGGTAAAAACCTGCGCAGCCAAAAGTAATCTCAATAGAACAAGGTAAAGAAACGTGGAAAGAATTTCTTCAAAGAAAAGAATCATCATGCTGGGGGCTCTGGCAGTGCTAATTGCCATTGCCCTTGTTATTAAATTTGGCGGTGGCGCAGCCTCAGGCATGGCCGAGCAGATGATCGCCCGGCAGAACGTGGTGGCAGGCACGCTGACTTATGAAAAAATCACTGCCGGTTTTGCCGGCGATGTAGAAATACGGAATCTTGTCTGGAAAGCGCCTAACGGTGACGTGAAGATGGAAATGCCATTGGCCACGGCTTCCGTTAATTTTTTTGATGCGCTGCGCAAGGGATCCGGCATTGGCGCCGTAACCAACATCGTCTTTAACAGGCCGAAGTTTTACGGGATCTATGAAGAAGGCCAGGGGCTGGATCTGTTAAACCTGCTGAAGCTTGCAGGCCAGGATAATGCCCGGGAAGTCGGGAAAAAACCGGAACAGCCGGACAGGCCCACCAGCTTCCGGGGCCTCATCGAGGTAAAAGACGGCGAACTGGACCTGGTCTCCAACGGCAAGAAAGTGCGCCTGGACAAGATCAATTCCCAGATGGCCTTTAAACAGTACCCGCTGTTGCGGGCCAGCGCCACAGGCAACAAAGAAAAATGCGACCTGGTCCTGAACATGGATTATGAAAACGGTTCCGCCCGGGTGACCGGGGAAGCCAAGAACGCGCCGGTACCGGATGTGCTGGCCATGTATCCGGACATGAAACATATCAAGGTCACTGACGGCGTAGTACCTACGGTAAAAATCGCGGCATCCAAAGACCAGGGCGGATGGCACATCCGTCTGGAAGGGAAACCCCGCAACATGGCCGGCGAGTTCTTCGGCATGCCCTTTACCGACGGGGAAGGCAGCTTCAGCGCCGACAGGGACATTGCCGACCTGCAGACGATCCAGGCCAATGTAAAAGGCATGCCGGTCAGCCTGCAGGGCACCATCAAAAGCGGCCGGGGAACGCCGCTTCCCCCTGTGTTCGACCTGGCCTTCTCGGCAAATAATTTCAAGACACAGGCGTTAAGCAAAGGACTGTATCTGGACGATGCAGGCGTTGTGTTCTCCGGCAAAGTGACAGGCACCGCCGTAGAACCGAAAATCGAAGGAACCTTCAGCTGCAATTACCTGTACGCGGCGCCGTTGCAGATGAACAGCCTCCACGGAAATTACGTCTGGGACGCCGGCAAGCTGGAACTGCATAAAGCCGAGGCTATGAGCGCCGGGGCAAAAGTTACCCTGGAAGGGTTCCTGGTTCCGTCTGCGGGGGACTATCAGTTCTCCCTGGCGGGAAAGAATCTGGACGCAGCCCAGCTGACAGATAACCGGGTCACCGGCGTGCTGCAGATGAAAGTCGACGTGAACGGCACGAACCGGCCGGACTCTGCCGCAGGCAGGGGCGCCTTCGCCCTGGAGAACGGGCGGTATTTTCCCTCGGATGGCAACCTGCGCAGCGAAGAAATCCGTTTCATGGAAGGTTATATCAACATCCTGAACGGGCAGTTCGGCACCAAAGACGCGGTGATGAAGATGGGGCGCAGTAAATACAGTATTGCGGTGGTCGCGGGTGATAAAGACGCGGCGGAGATCCGCATTTTGAAAAAGCTGTCTTCTTCCTGGTTTTAAAGCGGAGCAACACCGCATAAATCCATAAATTTTTTAAAATGTAAGAGATAAGGAGTACGATTATGACAGAAAAAGACGCAGCAGAAGTAATGGAAGAAGAAACCATTGAAACCTATGAATTTACCGATGATGACGGACAAGACCATTGCTTTGTGGTAGAAAGCAAGTTCAAAGTCGGCGAAGACGATTATGTCGCCCTGCTGGAAGTGGATCCCGCCATCTTCTCCGAAGAGGAAGAAGAGTGTGATTGCGGCCACGACCATGCCCACGCCCATGTCCATGACGAAGAATGCGGCTGCGGCCACGACCATGAAGAAGAGGATGAGGACGATGAGCCCAACATCATCCTGGCGAAGATCGTGACGGACGCAAACGGGGATGTGGATATCCAGGTTCCCACCGATGCAGAGTTTGAAAAAGCAAAGATCGCCTACGAAGCGTTAGACGCCTGATATTGCGTGGACGCCCTGTATCATGGAGCAGGAGATGCCTGATGCCTGAGGCAGGGGGCATCGCGTTATGCCCCGAAGGCATAAATAACAAAAGAAACGACAACGGAGGTAATGGATTTGTTTAAACGACTGATTCCATTATTGTTCGCATTTACCTTAATGCTGGGACTGGGAGCCTACTGGCTGCTGTATTATACCGGCAACAACACGGAGTTCGCCAGGGGGCACCGCTACCTGGTTACCATCAAACCCGGGATGACCACCGCGGATATCGCCGACCTGTTGCACAAGAAGCATCTGGTGAAGACGCCGGAAGCTTTTCGCATGGAAGCGCGGCTGCGGGGTCTGGCCGGAAAGCTGGAAGCCGGCCGCTATGAAATTATCGGCGGCATGTCCAACAGCGAGATCGTGGATATCCTCTCCAAAGGACAGACCTACAGCGTCAAATTTTCGGTGCCGGAAGGGTTCAACGTGGTGAAGACCGGGCGCAAGCTGGAAGCGGAAGGCCTGGGAGACGCCAGGAAGTTTGAGGAAGCGGCCCGGAACTATACGCCCTATCCTTACATGGAGACGCATAACCCGGACGTGATCTTCAAGGCGGAAGGTTTTATTTACCCCACGACCTACCACCTAGACCCGGACATGTCGGAAAAGGACATCCTGGCCCTCATGGTGCGGACCTTTAACGCGGAAATGAACAAGGAAAACATTCCTAGCCTCGCAAAGGAAAAGAACATGGATCTGCGTGACCTGGTGAACCTGGCGGCCATGGTGGAACTGGAAGCGGTATTTCCGGAGGAGCAGGCCCGCATCGCCGGCGTGTTCCTGAAGCGTCTGCACATCTACATGCCCATACAGTCGGACACGACAATCCAGTATCTGCTGGGTTCCCAGAAAGAAGAAGTAACCATAGCGGACACCAAAATCAAAAGTCCCTACAATACGTACCAGAATCCCGGACTGCCCCCGGGACCCATTGCCTCGCCTGGCATGAGCGCCATCAAGGCCTGCCTGAATCCGGAAGTGACGGACTATCTGTATTTTGTGGCGGAGAAAGACGGGCATCACCGTTTTACCAAAACCTACAGGGAACACCTGAAGGCCATCGAAGACATACACAAAGACGACAATAAGTAAATTGATGTATTGTAACTGACAAACAGACTGGCGCATTGCAGTCAACAGATTAAGCCGATGCACTGCTGCCGGCAAATTTACAGAGGAACGACATGAGAAAGTTTCAGAAGCCGGAGCTGTTGGCCCCGGCAGGAAACATGGAAAAACTCCGCATGGCCCTGTTATATGGGGCCGATGCGGTATATCTGGGGGGCAAACTTTTCGGGCTCCGGGCTTTTGCCAGCAACTTTTCTATGGAAGAGATGAAGGAAGCCGTCCGTTTTGCCCACAGCTTACAGAAAAAAGTTTACGTCACCGTAAATATTTTTGCCCATAACGAAGATATCAACGCGCTGCCGGATTACCTGCGCAGCCTGCAGGATACGGGGGCGGACGCCCTCCTGATCTCCGATCTGGGTGTCTGGTCCGTGGCCCGGGAAGTCATACCCGGCATGCCGCTGCATGTGAGCACCCAGGCGAACACCAGCAACTGGGCGGCCGTGAAAGCCTGGGAAAACCTGGGCGCCAGCCGTGTGGTGCTGGCCAGGGAGCTTTCTCTTGCGGAAATGAAAGAGATCGGCAGCAAAACAGACGTGGAACTGGAAGCCTTCGTGCACGGAGCCATGTGCATCTCCTATTCGGGGCGGTGCTGGCTCAGCAGTTACCTGACCGGCAGGGACGGAAACCGGGGCGCCTGCGCCCAGGTCTGCCGCTGGGAGTTTGGCCTGACGGAGAAGAACCGGCCCGGCGAAGTCTACGATGTGGCCGGTGACGAACGGGGTACCTACATCATGAACTCCAAAGACCTCTGCCTGCTGGCGTATCTGCCGGAACTGATGCAGGCGGGCATCGGCAGCTTCAAGATCGAAGGACGGATGAAAAGCGCCCACTATGCAGCCAGCGTTGTCAGCGTATACAGGAGGGCAGTGGACGCCTGCTGGGCCGATCCGGAACATTACACCGTGAAACAGGAATGGCTGGAGGAACTGGAAAAAGTTTCCCACCGGCCTTACACCACCGGTTTCGCCCTGGGTAAACCGGATGAAACCGCCCAGAACTATGCCACCTCCGCCTACCTGCAGACCCACGAATTTACGGGACTTGTGCGCAGCTGGCAGCAGGGCAGGCTCACCGTGGAACAGCGCAACAACATGAAAGCCGGGGAGACGCTGGAAGTGTTCCGCCCGGACGGCAGCCTGGGAAAGCTGGTACTGGAGGAAATGCGGAACGAAGAAGGGGAAGCCATTACGGTGGCGCCGCACCCCCAGATGGTCTTCACCTGCAAAGCGGAAGAAAAAATCCCGGTCAACGCGATCCTGCGCCGCCGGATGCCCTGACGGAATCAGGGGATACCGCGCCGTGGGAACAACGCATTGCAATGCAGGCATTCCCCACCGCCGGATGCCGTAAATTATAGTGGCGTAAATGCCGATAATATGGTAAAATTATCTATCATTAACGTAAAAGCAATATCGTAAAAGAAGGTATGAAAGGTTATGGAACGGATCGGCAGGATTTTCAAATTCATGAAAGAAAACGCCCTTGAGTGCATCGTCATCAAGGACGTCTATACAATTCGTTACCTTACCGGTTTTACGGGTGATTCCAGCTTACTCTACGCGGATGATCGGATCGCCGTGCTGATCACGGACGGCCGTTACACCGAGCAGGCCCGCTCGGAACTCAAATACTGCCGGGTGATGGAATACAAAGCGAACCATAACAACAGTATCTGGGAAGCAGTGGCCGGACTGACCGGCTCCCATCTGAAGATGGGCTTTGACGGGAATGTGTTTTCGTATGAAGACGCCAGAGCCTTGCGGGAACAGCTGCCGCAAACCGTGGAAATGATCAGTGTGGACCTGCGGGGTCTGCGTCTGGTGAAAGACGAGCGGGAACTGGAAAACCTCTGGCAGGCCCACAAGATTGCGGACGCCGCTTTCGAACGGCTGTTAAAAGAAATCAAATCGGGCATGACGGAAAAGGAACTGGCAGCCCGCCTGGAATACTATATGCGCAGCCTGGGTTCGGAAGGGGTTTCCTTCGACACCATCGTGGCCTCGGGCCATCGCAGCGCGCTGCCTCACGGGGCGCCAACGGACAAGGCCATTGAAGTAGGGGACTTTGTCACCTTCGACTTCGGGGCCATGTACAACGGCTACCATTCGGACACCACCCGCACCATCGTGATGGGGATGGCAAATTCCTGGCACCGGGAAATCTACACGGTGGTACAGGAAGCCCAGTACCGGGGCATGAAAGCCGCCAAACCGGGGATTACCGGCCAGGAACTGGACGCTGAGATTCGCGCATACATCGAGTCACGGGGCTACGGCCGCTACTTTACCCACGGACTGGGGCACGGCGTAGGCCTCGAGATCCATGAGCTGCCCAACCTCAACAAACGGGGCGACATCAAACTGCAGGAAGGCATGGTGTTCAGCATCGAACCCGGCATTTACATCCAGGGTCGGGGCGGTGTGCGCATCGAAGACACCGTGGTGCTGACCCGGGAAGGAGCCCGCAGCCTCACAGCCCTCAAGAAAACCTTGACGGAAATTGTGTAAAAAGTTAAGATAGTACATGATTAATTTTTAAATAATTATTATGATAAACTGATTTTATCAGAGACACAGGAGGATGTATTTATGGTATCTACCAACGAATTCAAAACCGGTCTGACTGTCACCATCGACAATGACCCCTGGCAGGTAGTGGAATTCCAGCATGTAAAACCCGGCAAAGGCGCCGCCTTCGTACGGGCCAAAATGCGCAACCTGTCCACCGGCGCCGTAGTAGAGCGCACCTTTAACGCAGGTGAACGCCTGCCCAAAGCCAACATTGAACGCCGCATCATGCAGTACCTGTACGAAAGCGACGGAAGCTTCGTGTTCATGGACAACGACACCTACGACCAGACCGAGCTTACCAAAGAACAGATCGGCAACGGCATCAACTTCCTGAAAGAGAACATGGATGTCAAAGTTATTTCCTACCAGAACCGTATCCTGGGCGTGGAACTGCCCAACACCGTAGAACTGGTAGTTGTTAAGACCGAACCGGGCATCCGCGGCGATACCGCTACCGGCGGAAGCAAACCCGCTACCATGGATACCGGCTACATCGTAAAAGTGCCTCTGTTCATCAACGAAGGGGATCATCTGCTGATCGATACCCGCAGCGGCGACTACATCCAGAGAGCATAAACGAATACAAAAAGGACTTCTGTCACGGAAGTCCTTTTTTTATTGGGATTTCACGCTGTTTTCTTTAATTTTTATGCAAGGTATGGTATAATAATACATAATCTGAAAATGGGAATTTGTTTGTATTTTCGCGGCTTCGCGGGGAGGTACAGATGGCGGAACAAGACATAAAAAAATATCCTAACCAGCCAGAAAACGACCCTTCCGCTGCTGAAGAAGAAGAAGATCTGGGCTATGTGGAACTGGCGGACGAAGTAATCGCTATCGTAGCCAGTCTGGCCGCCCTGGACGTTCCGGGCGTGGTCAGCATGAGCACGGGCTTCCGGGAAGGGATTAGTAACTTCCTGGGGAAAAAGAGCCTGGCCAAGGGCGTCCGCGTGAAAGTTACAGGGCGCAGCTGCCGCATCGCTGTCTACGTCACGGTAGAATACGGCTGCGTCATACCGGAAGTGGCCATGAAGCTCCAGAAAAAAGTAAAAAGCGCGGTAGATGAAATGACGGAATATACGGCTGAGTTTGTGGATGTACACATCGAAGGTGTGAAACGCAGAGAAAAAAGCGAGCTGGAGATCAGCTTCAATAACCCGGATGAAAGCAGGGTGGGCACAATTTTCTAGACACGTCCCGGTAAAGGCCGACGCATGCAGATGCCCGGGTTTCCAGGGCGGCTGCGGCAGGGACCGGCGTACCCGGCAAGGCATATCATGTTATAAGGAGTGGAATATATGGGCATAACAGACCGAGTCATACTAACTTTATACACAATCGTCATGGCGGCTATTGCCGTCGTCCTGATCCTGATCACCTTCGGGATCCTTCCCGTGGACTATTTTATTTCGGAGATCGCCGCACTGCCGGGAAACTGGGAGTATGCCGCAGGCGGCACGGTCATTTTGCTGATCAGCGTACGGCTGTTGATGGCGGGCATCGGCCTGCTGGGTGACGACAGCACCCTGACCCTGGCCGATGCGGATACGGGCAAGACCGTCGTCTCCAAACGGGCGCTGGAAGATTATATTGCCGATATCGCCCAGGAAGTTTATGGCATTTACGGCGTGAAAGTGGCGGTGACCATGGAAGACAAGGACACCATCGACGCCCGTATCAAAGCCTCCCTGGAACCCGGCGTCAACGTGTTTGAAATTACGGAAGAAGTCAAAGACAACGTGAAAGAGACCATCAAAAAAGTGGTGGGTCTGGAAGTGAAAAACATTGAGATGAAGTTTAAAAAAATCAAGAGCAACGGCAAGGAAAAAGTCTGATAAGGGGGGACAGCGATGTTTAAAGACATATTCACAGACATCTGGCTTAATTATCGCGGCCGCTTCTTATGCTCACTGGCCGGGGTGCTCATCGCCTCGCTGTTTCTCACCATCGGTTTCTGGCGGACGCTGTTCCTGCTGCTGTTCGCCGGCGGAGGCTTTTTTATCGGCTACAAGCTTGATAAAAAAGAAGACCTGGCAGAGTGGCTGGACCGGCTGCTGCCGCCGGGCTATCATAAATAGCAGGCCCGCATGAGCGGAAAAAGCAAAACACAACAGACAGTCGGAGGAAGAACAGGCTGTCGGTACTGAACGGAGGATACAATCACATGATTCGCAGAGTCGCCAGGGAAATGGTGTTGCAGAGTTTGTTCCAGATGGATTTCACCCAGGCAGAACCGGCGGAAGCGCTGGCCATCGCGCTGGAAGTCCAGCAGGATGAGGAAAAGAGTGAAGAGGCTGAAAAAGCCGTAGCATACGCGGAAAAAGTTTTAAAAGGCACCGCGGAAAAACTGCCGGAAATCGACGCGCTGATTGGCAAATACGCCATCAACTGGGAAGTGAAGCGCATGCCCGGCATCGACCGCAACATTTTGCGCATGGCCATTTATGAAATGTGCTTCGGGGAAGAAAAAGTGCCCGTGAACGTGGCCGTCAACGAAGCGGTGGAACTGGCCAAACAGTTCGGCACCGAAAAGTCGGCCCGGTTCATCAACGGCGTCCTGGGCAAACTGATGCGGGAACAAAAATAAAGAAAGAAAAGACGGCGCGCTGCGTTGAAGCAGAGGTACTGTGGCAAAGCAGACGCGTTATTACGGAAGAAGCACAGCATGACAGAAGAAGTTTATCTTGGTATCGATACCAGCTGCTACACCACGTCGCTGTTCTTTATGGACAGGGAAGGGCAGGTGGCAGCGGAAGCCAGGCGGATCTTAAAAGTGAAACCGGGAGGCTGCGGGCTGCAGCAGTCGGAGATGCTCTACCAGCATACCCGCAATCTGCCGGAGCTGATGGAAGAAGCCGCGCGGGGGCACAGTTTTACCGTACGGGGCATCGGCGTATCCGCCCGTCCCCGCCCGCGGGAAGACTCCTATATGCCGGCGTTCCTGGCCGGGCTGGGCTTTGCCCGGTCGCTGGCTGCGTTGTACGGCATCCCATTATGGCAGATCAGTCATCAGGAGAACCACCTGGAAGCAGCACTGTGGTCTGCCAACGGTCCCGATGCGGACCGCTTTCTCTTTTTACACGCATCGGGAGGAACCACCGATCTGTTACTGGCGGAGAAAGAAAACGCTGCCTACAGACTGACGGAAATCGGCGGCAGCCTGGATCTCCATGCCGGCCAGTTTGTGGACCGGGTGGGCGTAGCCCTGGGACTGGGTTTCCCGGCTGGACCGGCCCTGGAACAGTTAGCGGAACATCACACGGAAATCCCGGAAATCCCGGTTTCCGTGCATAAAACAAAAGTCAGTCTTTCCGGCCCCTGCACCTGGGTGCTGCGGGCGATCGGGAACGCGAAACCGGAAACGGAAGAAAATCCGATCGCAGCCGCTAACCTGGCTGCCGGTGTGCAGTGGGGACTGGCGGAAACCTTTGTCCGCATGATCCGGAACGGGGCGGCGGAACACCACGTAAAACATGTGATCCTGGCGGGGGGCGTCTGCGCCAACCGGTGGATCCGTAACCATATCGTTGAAAAGCTGGCGAAGCGGGGCATCCGGGTGTGGATGCCGGACAACCGCTACAGCGGCGACAACGCGTCAGGCTGCGCGGCCTACGCGCGGCGGCAGGGCAAAGGGCAGCACTGAATAACCGCAGAGGGAAACAGAAGCGCTTAACCCCGCGCCTGCCCCGGCCATACGTAACACGATGAAAACGCGCATCGCTTCAGGAGAGCATCATGGCTGAAGTCCATACCTACACAGTCACGGAAATGAACCGCCTTATCAAAAAACTGGTGGAAGGCAGCGGCCAGGTGGCCCATGTACAGGTCCGTGGCGAAATCAGCAACTTCAAACGCTATCCTTCCGGGCACTGCTACTTTTCCTTAAAAGACGCAGGCAGCGTGCTGAAATGCGTCATGTTCCAGCGCCAGGCCCGGCAGCTGCTCCGCTATCCCGACAACGGGGACACCGTGGTGGCCATCGGCAGCATCAGCGTCTATGAACCCAACGGCGTGTACCAGCTGTACGCGGACATGCTGATTGAGGAAGGCATCGGCAGTCTGATGCTGGCTTATGAAAAACTGAAGAAGAAACTGGAAGAGGAAGGCCTCTTCGCGGAAGAAAGAAAGAAACCAATCCCGGCCCACCCGAAAACCGTGGGCATCATCACCTCCCCGGCAGGAGCGGCGGTGCGGGATGTCATAAAAGTGGCACGGCGCCGGGATCCCGGGGTGAAGCTGCTGCTGTACCCGGTTCAGGTACAGGGAAAACCGGCGGCAGGGGACATCGCCCACGCCATCCGTTTCATGAATAAACACCGGCTGGCGGACGTGCTCATCGTCGGCCGCGGCGGCGGCTCCATGGAAGACCTGTGGGCCTTTAACGAAGAAATCGTGGTTCGGGCAGTGGCGGCTTCGGAAATTCCCGTCATCTCTGCCGTCGGTCACGAAACAGACGTTACCTTAAGCGACTTTGTCGCGGACAAACGGGCAGCCACGCCGTCCCAGGCAGCGGAACTGGCCGTGGAAGATACCCGGCAGCTGCGGCGGCAGGTGCTGGACCGGCAGGCGCGGCTGGAAACAGCCATAAACCACATGCTGCAGCAGCGCACAGAAACACTGCGGCGGCTGATGAAAAGCCGCATGTTGCAGGATCCCCTCCGCATTACGGACAGGGCGGCGGAACGGCTGGACATGGTGCTCATGCGCATGCAGCAGACCCTGCCACGGCGCCTGGAAAACAGGGAACTGCGACTGCAGCAGGCTATGAAGACGCTGCAACATCCGGAACGGCTGCTGATCAAACCGGAACAGCGGGTGGCAGCGGCCCTGAAAGCCCTACACAAACAAAAGAAACTCTGGGAACCCTACGAGAACCGGTATCAGAACGCGTGGAACCAATTTACCGCCCTGGCCAAAAACCTGACCGTGAGCCAGGAGCAGAGACTGGCTCTGGCAACCGGACATCTGGACGCGGTGAGCCCCCTGAAAATTCTTTCCAGAGGATATTCCGTCACTACCAACGGGCAGGGACAAATCGTCAAATCGGTTCAGGATGTGCACTGGGGCGAAGAAATCCGCACAAGACTCTGTGATGGGGAAGTGTATTCCGTAATCCAGCAGATCGATTTTGACGATAAGAATGCTCAGTAGATGCAGCGTATGTAATACAGAAAGGCGTGAAGAATATGGCAGCGAAAAAGACCTCTAAGAACATAAAGTTTGAAGAAGCCCTGGCGGAACTGGAAGCGGCGGTAGAAAAACTTGAAAGCGGAGATCTGCCTCTGGAAGAAGCCATCGCGGAATTCCAGAAAGGCACGGAACTGAGCAAGATCTGCCTGGAAAAACTGAACAAAGCTAAGGCGGCCGTGCAGAAACTGGAAGTGAACCCCGTCAACGACGAGGATTTTCATACAGAAGAGTTTGAAGAACCTGAAGATCCGGAAGAAGAGGAGTAAATTACATGGACTTTCAACAGTACTATGAAAGCAGAAAGAAATTAGTTAACAACTTCTTAGAGAAACGCATGGAAAAACGGGGTATCTCCAACGTGGACGATGCCATGAAATACAGCCTGCTGGCAGGCGGCAAACGCCTGCGCCCCATCCTGCTGATGGCTACGGCGGAAGCGGTGGGAGCCAACGGCTATGATTTCCTGCCCGCTGCCTGCGGACTGGAGATGATCCACACCTATTCCCTGATCCACGACGACCTGCCCTGCATGGACAACGACGACTACCGCCGGGGCCGCCTCACCAACCACAAGGTGTTCGGCGAGGCCATGGCGGTGCTGGCAGGGGACGGTCTGCTCACCCTGGCCTTTGAAGTGATGCTGGAACAGCGGAACGTGAAACCTTCTACCTTAGTGGAAGTGGTTCACGAAACCGCCATGTGCGCCGGCAACTTCGGCATGGTAGGGGGACAGGCCCTGGATCTGGACGCGGAAAACCGGCAGATCAGCGCCAAAGAATTAAAGACGCTGCACGAAGGCAAAACCGGAGCCATGTTCATTGCAGCCGTGCGGGGCGGCGCCCACCTGGCGGGAGCCACTGACGAACAGCTGCTGGCCCTGACGCATTTCGCGGAACTGATCGGCCTGGCCTTCCAGATCGAAGACGACATCCTGGACGTGACCAGCACTGAGGAAGAACTGGGGAAACCCATCGGCAGCGACGAGAAAAACAACAAGTCCACTTATGTATCCCTCTTCGGACTGGAAACAGCCCGGAAGATGGCGGACGACACCACGAAGGAAGCCCTGGCCTGCCTGGAGAGCTTCGGGGAAAAGGCGGAACCCTTGCGGGAAATCGCCAGACTCATGACCAACCGCAAAAACTGAATGCGCGCAAGCGCTGCTGCAACACCGCCGCACAGGCGGCGCAGCCTGCAACAGCATACGCGCCAGCGATTTACATAACTCTCACAACGCAACACACGAAAACACGGAAAGGCAAAACGGAATGTCTGAGAATAAAATTCTGGACAGAGTCAACAGCCCGCTGGACCTGAAAACTCTTACACTGGAAGAAATGAACCGGCTGGCGGAGGAGATTCGGCAGCTGCTCATCGAAGTTGTGTCCAAAAACGGCGGGCACCTGGCTCCCAATCTGGGCGTGGTGGAACTGACCATCGCCCTCCACCGGGTCTTTGACTCTCCCCGGGACAAATTCATCTTTGATGTAGGGCATCAGGCCTACATCCACAAAATCATAACCGGACGCAAGGAAGCGTTTCCCACCCTGCGCACATACAAAGGCCTGTCCGGCTTTCCCAAACGGCAGGAAAGCGAACACGACGCATTCGGCGTGGGCCATTCTTCCACGTCTGTCTCCGCGGCGGACGGCATCGCGGCCGCCCGGGACCTGAAAGGGGAAAACTACCACGTGGTAGCCATTATCGGGGACGGCGCCATGACCGGCGGCATGTCCTTTGAGGCCCTGAACCACATAGGGGACACCGGACGAAGGATCATCATCATCCTTAACGATAACGAGATGTCCATTTCCAAAAACGTGGGGGCCATGTCACAGTACCTGTACCAGCTGCGTACCGGCGAGACCTACAACAAACTGAAGCACAATCTGGAAAACTGGCTGGGCGACATGAAGCACGGCGAGGATGTGCTGGAGGTCATCGACCGGGTGAAAGGCGGGGTGAAATACCTGGTATCCCCCGGGTCCATATTCGAATACCTGGGCATCAAATACTTCGGCCCCGTGGACGGCCATGATATCGAAGCGCTGCTGCCCATGCTGATGGCAGCCAAACGGGAAGAGGGCCCTGTCCTGATCCATGTGGTCACCAAAAAAGGCAAAGGCTACACTCCCGCGGAAGAGAGGCCCAACGAATTCCACGGAACGGGGCCTTTCGATATTGCCACCGGCAAGAAAATCAGCAAGCCCGGCGCGCCGCCTACCTACACCAGCGTCTTCGGAAAAACCCTGGTGGAACTGGCGGAAAAAGATAAATCCATCGTGGCCATCACGGCAGCCATGCCGGAAGGCACCGGTACCAACCTGTTTGCCAAACGCTTCCCGGAACGCTTCTTCGACGTGGGCATCGCGGAACAGCACGCGGTGACCTTCGCGGCGGGGCTGGCCACGGAAGGCATCAAACCGGTAACGGCCATTTACTCCACCTTCATGCAGCGAGCCTACGACCAGGTGCTTCACGACATCTGCATGCAGAACCTGCCGGTGAAGCTGTGCATGGACCGGGCCGGCCTGGTAGGGGACGACGGCTACACCCATCACGGTGTCTTCGACTACGCCTACCTGATTCCCATGCCCAACATGACAGTGATGGCACCCAAAGATGAAAACGAGCTGCGGCACATGCTGCTGACAGCCATGGAATACAATGACGGACCCATCTCCCTCCGTTACCCCAGAGGCAGCGGCCTGGGCGCGGATATGAGCGAACCGCTGCACACGCTGCCCATCGGCAAGGCGGAAACCCTGCGGGAAGGAACGGATCTTACCATCTGGGCCATCGGCAGCATGGTGGTGGAAGCGGAAAAAACCGCGGACCTGCTGCAGGCAAAAGGCATCCGCGCCGGCGTGGTGAACATGCGCTTCGCCAAACCGCTGGACGAAGACCTTCTCTGTGAAAACGCGGCCAAAACCCACCGCATCGTCACCATGGAAGAAGGCGTGCTGAAAGGTGGCGTCGGGGACGCGGTGATGGAAACCCTGAA
This sequence comes from uncultured Succiniclasticum sp., assembly GCA_902801365.1. GTDB lineage: Bacteria > Bacillota > Negativicutes > Acidaminococcales > Acidaminococcaceae > Succiniclasticum. Next base: position 247,801 of record CADCHY010000006.1, on the reverse strand, counting down.
CCGGTACGGCCTGCTGCATATGACCGCCGTGCTGCCCTTTGGTATTCCGGATCAGTTCATCTCCCAGGGAGATAAAAAGCTGCTGATGCATGATATCGGACTGACACCGGAGCAGATGGCGGAGAAAATCTCCCATTGGATGTAGAAAGAAACATATGGAAAAAGCAAAAAAGATCCGTCTCGACACCTATCTGGTAGAACAGGGCCTCTTCGAAAGCCGGGCCCGGGCCCAGGCGGCCATCATGGCGGGACAGGTGCTGGTAGACGAACAGAAAATAGACAAACCCGGTACCTCCGTGAAAGGGGAAGCAAAAATCCGCCTTCTGGGGGACCAGCTGAAATACGTAAGCCGGGGAGGCCTGAAACTGGAAAAAGCCCTGCAGGTGTTCCCCGTAACCGTCGCCGGCAAGGTGATGGCGGACATCGGCGCCTCCACCGGCGGCTTTACGGACTGCGCCCTGCAGAACGGGGCAAGCAGGGTCTACGCTATCGACGTAGGCTACGGACAGCTGGCCTGGAAGCTGCGCAACGACCCGCGGGTCATCAACATGGAGCGGACCAACGCCCGGGCCCTGGACGAACACAGTCTGCCGGAACCCATCGACGCCGCCTCCATCGACGTGGCCTTCATCTCACTGGACAAAATCCTGCCGGCGGTGAAAAAACTGCTGGCGCCCGGTGCTTTCGTCCTTGCCCTCGTCAAGCCCCAGTTTGAAGCAGGCAAGGAACACATCGGCAAAAAGGGCGTGGTGCGGGACCCGGAAGTGCACAAGGAAGTCATCCGGCGCATCATTGACCTGGCCAAAGAAGTAGGCTTCGGCATCGGCGGCCTGGACTTTTCCCCGGTGAAAGGGCCGGAAGGAAACATCGAGTACCTGCTGTACCTGACCGCGGACACTCAGCAAAATACAGTTCCAGACATCGACGCCGTTGTAGCGGCATCCCATGCGGAGCTTGATAAGTAAAGGAAGTAATAATGGATAATATACGTCTGGGAATCTTTCCCAATATGAGCATCGTCAAAGTGCGGATCCACTTTGAAGCCATCCTGGCCCTTTGCCGCCAGTTCAATTTTACGGTGGTGGCGCCGGAACAAATTGCGAAAATGTATAACCTGGAGACCTTCGCCGGACGAAACTCCCGGCTGACCGCCGCAGTCTCCCTGGGCGGGGACGGAACCTTCCTCCGCATGGCCCGGGACATGGTGAAGATCAACGTACCGGTCTTCGGCGTGAACTTTGGTCACCTGGGTTTCCTGGCGGAAATCGAATTTGAAACCCTGACGCAGGCCTTCCAGCTGCTGGCGGACGGAAGATATACCATCGAGAAGCGCTGCCTGCTGCAGTCACAGACTTTTGCCGAAGGCAAAAAGACACCCCATAGCGAACTGGCCATCAATGAGTTCGTGGCCGCCCGCAGCAACCTTTCCACTACCAACCACATCGAGCTGTACATCAACGGCAAACCCTCCGCCCGCTATGCCGCGGACGGGCTCATCGTAGGCACCGCTACCGGCTCCACCGCCTATTCCCTGTCTGCGGGTGGACCCCTGGTGCAGCCGGGCATGGATGTGATGATCATCACACCTATCTGCGCCCACTCCCTGGCCACCCGGCCTCTGGTCATTCCGGCCACGGAAGAAGTGGAAATCCGCCTGCTGCCCCGGAACACCGCCCCCATGGCCCTGTCCGCCGACGGCATACCGGTCTGCGAGATCGGCATGAGGGATGTGGTGCGGATCACCAAGAACCGGCAGTTCTTACGGCTGATGCGCCTGACTGACAAGAGTTATTATGAGACGTGGCAGGAAAAACTGATCCACGACCTGTAATTGCCGGTGCTTTTTGTGAATGACTGCATCAATGTCTCTCGACGCAGCACCACTGCGTCTGCGAGCCATTTCCTTGTCCTTCGCAAAAATCCCACGGCAATCGATTTATAGAACTTCCATACGAGGAGGACTTTCCATGAGCAAACAGGAACGTCACCAGATGATACGGAATCTGGTGGAGACACGCAACATCGAGACCCAGGAAGATCTGGCAAAAGCCCTGCAGGAGAGCGGTATGCAGGTGACGCAGGCTACGGTGTCCCGTGATATAAAGGAACTGATGCTTGTAAAGGTTTCCGACATGCGGGGCGGCTACCGCTACGCCTTTCCAAGGGAACGCAGCCACATTATGTCTTCCGAACAGATGGAACGGCTGATCCGCAATTCCGTGATCTCGGTGCAGGCAGGCGGCAACCTGGTGGTACTCCACACCCTGCCGGGAACGGCCCAGGGCGTAGCCTTCGCCATTGACAGCATGAAATGGATCGGGGTCATGGGTACCGTGGCAGGCGACGACACCATCTTCGTGGCCATCGAACGGCCGGAGATCGCGGAGGAACTCATGTCTTACTTCCGGTTCCGGGACGCAGCGGAAGCAGAAGCCCTGTCTCCGAAGAAAGGAAAACGGTAAATATGCTGCAATCATTGCACGTGCATAACTTTGCCTTAATAGAAGACGCGAAAGTGGATTTTTCCGGAGGCTTCACGGTGTTCACCGGGGAGACCGGGGCCGGCAAATCCATTCTGATTGACGCCTTCGGCATCGCCCTGGGAGGCCGGGCCGCCGCCGGCATGGTACGGACCGGCACCGACGCCTTCTGGGTGCAGGCTGTCTTCGATGGGCAGGATGAGAAGATCCACAGCCTGCTGCAGGAACAGGGCATCGAAGCGGATGATTTTTTATTTTTAAAACGCAGAGTGACCGCTGCGGGAAAAAGCCAGAGCAGTGTCAACGGCATCCCGGTGCCTTTGGCAGTGTTGAAACAATTCGCGGAATTGCTGGTGGACATCCACGGCCAGCACGAGAACCAGTTACTGCTGCAGCCCAAAGCGTCCCGCTTCTTTACGGACGCGTTCGGCGGCGAAGCGGCGGAACAGGTGCTGGAATCCTATCGGTTACAATATGATAAATATGAAAAAGCCAAAGCAGACCTGGAACAGCTGGAAGAGCAGGGAAGCCAGCGGGAACGCCTGCTGGACCGGCTGGCCTGGGAAATTCAGGAGATCAGCGAAGCCAACCTAAAGATCGGGGAAGAAGAAGCCCTGAAGGACGAGGCCAAACTGCTGCAGAACAGCGGTAAGATCATGAACGCCCTGCAAAAAGCCTACGGCATGCTGGAGCAGGACAACGGCGCCCTGAGCCAGCTGGCGGAAATCAGGGAACAGATCGGCGGCGCGGCCCGCTACGACAGCCGGCTGCAGGCGGTATATGACGGCATTGACAGCGCCTGGATTGCCACGGACGATGCCCGGGGCCAGCTGCAGGACTATGTGGACGGCCAGAACTTCGACCCCAACCGCATGACCGAAGTGCAGGACAGGCTGGACCTGCTGTACCGGCTGCAACGCAAATACGGCAACGGGGAAGAAGCGGTGCTGGCCTATCTGGAACAGGCGAAGGAACAGCAGGAACAGCTGCAGGACCTGGACAACCGGATCGCCAAAGCGCGGAAAGAACTGGATAAAATTACAGCGGAGCTGACAGCCAAAGCCAACGTGCTGACAGCTTTACGCAAACAGAACGCGGAAAAACTCTGCCGGGAGGTGGAGACCCATATCCATGACCTGGCCATGCCGGACGGAAAGTTGCAGATCACTTTTGCGGAGAAGCCGGACTTTACCCCGGAAGGCAAAGACCAGATGGAACTGCTTTTCTCCGCCAACGCAGGGGAACCATTACAGCCTCTGGGAAGGGTTGCCTCCGGCGGCGAACTGAGCCGCCTGGCGCTGGCGTTAAAGACGGTGCTCATCGGCATCAGCGGCGTCAACACCATGGTCTTCGATGAGATCGACACCGGGGTAGGAGGCGTCACCGCCCAGAAAATGGCGGAGAAGCTGGCCCTCATCGCCCGGCGCGGTCAGGTGATCTGCATCACCCACCTGGCCCAGATCGCAGCCTTCGGTGACCGCCATATCCGGATACAGAAACAGACAGCCGAAGGGCGCACCCGTACTGACCTGACCGTGTTGGACAAACAAGGCAGGGTAGAAGAACTGGTGCGCATGACCGCCGGCGAGCACGCCACGAAAGCAGCGGCGGACAACGCAGCCGCGCTGATCAGGGCAGCCAATGAATTTAAAAACAGCAAGCAGCCGCTGTTTTAGAAAAGAGGATAGAACATGTTAAAGAAAATGAGCGACCCCGCCTTAGACGAGGTCTTTGTCAGCAGTGAACCTGCCTTTGAAGGCAGGCTGCTCCACGTACATGTAGACAAAGTGCGCCTGCCCAACGGCAGAACCACCACCCGGGAGATGGCGGACCATCAGGGGGCCATTGCCGTTGTACCCATCCTGCCCGACGGCAGCATCATCTTCGTGAAACAGTTCCGGTATCCCATGGGCACCGTCATGTACGAACTTCCCGCCGGGAAGATCGATCCGGGGGAAGACAAGGATGTCTGCGCCGTGCGGGAGCTTTCCGAAGAGACAGGTTACGAAGCAGATAACTGGGAATATTTGGGCGCTATTGCCACCACGCCGGGCTTTACCAATGAAGTGATTTATCTGTATGCGGCTACCGGTCTGCACCGGCATGCGCAGCACACGGATCCGGATGAATTCATAACGGTGGAAGCGATACCCCGCGAGAAGATTCTGCCGATGATAGAAGAAGGGCTGCTTTACGATGGAAAATCGCTGGCGGCTTTAGGGATTCTTTCCATGAAAGGGAAATTATAACAGACTTAATAGACCCTGGCGGGGGATTCTTCATAGCGCGTTAATAATCTTTGGAGGAATCATGAAACACTTACTCACTATAGCCGGCAGCGACAGCAGCGGCGGCGCCGGCATTCAGGCGGATTTAAAAACCTTTGCGGCCCATGGCGTGTTCGGCATGAGCGTGATTACGGCAGTCACTGCGCAAAACACCTGCGGGGTGACGGCTGTGCAGGATATTTCTCCTGACATCATTACGGCGCAGATAGACGCGGTCTTTAGCGACATCCGGGTAGACGGTGTGAAAATCGGCATGGTTTCCAGAACCGAAAGTATCCACGCCATTGCGGAAGCACTGAAAAAGTGGAAACCGCCTGTTATCGTTGTGGATCCCGTCATGATTTCCAAGAGCGGATACCCGTTGCTGCAGCCGGACGCCTGCGACGCATTGATCAAAGAACTGCTGCCCCTGGCCACACTGCTTACACCCAACCTGCCGGAAGCGGAAGCCATCTGCGGCTTTGCCATCAAAACCGAACAGGACATGGAAAGAGCGGCGGCGCACATTATCAGCCTTGGAGCCAAAGCCGTACTCGTCAAAGGCGGGCATCTGGAAGGCAGCAGGGCAGACGACTACCTGTACGATGGCAAAGAGGGAACCTGGCTGCCCGGCACCCGTATCCAGACCCAGCACACCCACGGTACCGGCTGCACACTGTCCAGCGCTTTAGCATCGAACCTGGCAAAAGGCATGCGCCTTGCAGAAGCCGTAAAAGCAGCCAAAGACTATGTAACCACCGCCATCCGGCATGGCATCGCCTTAGGGAAAGGCCACGGGCCTACCCATCACTTTGTCGAATTGTGGAAAAAAGCAGGAACAGGGGAGTAGTGAACGGAATACCTGGTAACTGTATAATCTGTTAATAAACAAAAAAACTGCCGTGCATTATTGCACGGCAGTTTTGCTTTTATTCAGGGGTTACAATCTTTACCGCTTATTCCGCTTCTTTCTTTCTCTCTTCGATAATCTTTTCCGCCATCTTGGCCGGCACGTCTTCGTAATGGTCAAACTTCATTTCGAAGGTGCCCATGCCCTGGGTCAGAGCCCGCAGGTCAACGGCGTATTCCATGATCTCCGCATAAGGAACCTGGGCTTCTACACGGCTGATGCCTTCTTCCACGCTCTGCATGCCGAGGATACGGCCGCGCTTGGAGTTCAGGTCACCGATAACGTCGCCCATCATGCTCTCAGCGCAGAGAACATACAGGTTGTAGTAGGGTTCCATCAGAACGGGTTTGGATTCTTCCATCGCCTTCTTGAAAGCGATGCTGGAAGCGGTCTTGAAGGCCATTTCCGAAGAGTCAACCGGATGGTAGGAACCGTCTACCAGGGTGATGCGTACGTCCACAACCGGGTAACCGGCCAGGATGCCGTGCTGCATGCATTCCTGCATGCCTTTTTCCACAGCGGGGATGTACTGACGGGGTACCGCGCCGCCGAAGATCTTATCAACGAACTCGAAACCGCTTCCCGGCGGCAGGGGTTCCATATCGATCACAACGTCGCCGTACTGGCCGTGGCCGCCGGACTGTTTCTTATGTTTGCCCTGTACATGGGCTTTGCCGCGGATGGTCTCGCGGTATTCAACCTGAGGCGCGCGCAGGTCGGCTTCCACGCCGAATTTCCGTTTCATGCGCTCCATGATGATTTCGATGTGCTGGTCGCCCATACCGCTTACCAGCATTTCCTTGGTCACCGGGTTGCGGCTCATGATGATGGTGGGATCTTCGTCCATGAGACGGGTCAGGGCGTTGGAGATCTTGTCTTCTTCGCCTTTCTTCTTGGCAAAGATCGCACGGGTGTACATGGGCAGCGGGAAGGCGATGGGAGCGAAGAGAACCGGGTTGGCCTTATCGCTGAGGGTATCGCCGGTTACCGTGAACTGTAATTTAGAGGTTACGCCGATATCGCCGGCGGTGATTTCTTTCATGGCGATCTGGTTCTTGCCGCGCATGGTGAATACGTTGGCAATGCGTTCGTCTTTTTCACGGCTGGAGTTGTAAACCACGCTGTCGGCTTTGATGGAGCCGGAGAACACGCGGATGAAGCTCAGACGGCCTACGAACGGGTCAGAGGTGGTCTTGAACACCAGGGCAGCCATGGGGGCGCCTGCGTCGCGGGTCACTTCTTCGCCGGTGGCAATGTCTTTTACCTTGTAATCGTTCAGGATGGCAGGGTAGGTGTAATCGATGATGGCGTTCATGGTCCGGCCCAGGCCGATGTTCTTGGTGGCGCTGCAGCAGATCATGGGGAAGATGTGGGCCTGACGGATGCCCATGATCAGGCATTTCTTGATTTCCTCATCGGAAATGGTCTCGCCTTCCAGATAGCGCATCATGCACTCGTCGTCGGCTTCCACAGCGGCTTCTACCATCTTTTCATGCATGTCTTCCGCATAGGCTTTCAGGTCATCCGGAATCTCGATCTCGTCGGAACCGTTGCCGTTCTTGCGGTAGGCTTTCATCTTTACGCAGTCGATGACGCCTTCGAATTTATCTTCTTTGCCCAGAGGCAGTTCCAGGGGCAGCACTTTCTTGCCGAATTTATGGCGCAGGTTCTCTAGGATGCTGTCGAAGTCCGCGTTTTCGCGGTCCATCTTGTTTACCAGCAGGATGCGGGGCAGACCGGCTTCTTCCGCCAGCTTCCAGCACTGCTCGGTGCCAACCTGTACGCCTGCGGTGGCGTTGATTACGATCAGGGCGCTGTCTACAGCCCGGAAAGCGCCTTTCACTTCGGCTACGAAGTCAGCGAAGCCCGGGGTGTCGATGAAGTTGATCTTGCTGTCGCGCCATTCTACCGGCGCCAAGGTGGCGTTAACGGATACGCCGCGTTTGATTTCTTCCGGTTCATAGTCCGTGGTGGTGGTCCCATCCTCGACCTTGCACATACGGTCGATGGCGCCTGCGCGATAGAGCAGGGCTTCCGTAACGGATGTGGTTCCGGCCCCACCATGACCTACAATGGCCACGTTTCTGATTTTGTCGCCTGTATAAGCTTTCATGAATTAATCCCCCTTTGAGTTTAATTATGCATGCATATATTATACAATAAAATGCGGAATACGTAAACTGAATTTAAGCTGAATGTTTGCAAACGAAAATCCAGGCTGCGCTGTTTTTAATTTAATATAGAATTATTCTTTTTTAAATGGTATAATATATTGTCAAAAAATTTAATGAAATCAGGAGGCTTACCATGGCTACCATTCATGAAAAATGTATACAAACCCTGCGGTTCCTCGCAGCAGACGAAGTGGAAAAGGCAAAATCCGGGCATCCGGGATTTCCTCTGGGCACTGCGCCATTGATGTATACTGTGTGGGATAAGTTTATGAAGTATAATCCGGCGGATCCCAAGTGGTTCAACCGGGACCGTTTCATCCTGTCCCCGGGCCACGGTTCGGCGCTGCTGTATGCCATGCTGCATCTGGCGGGCTATGATCTGACCATCGACGACCTGAAGAACTTCCGGCAGTGGGGCAGCAAGACCCCGGGCCATCCGGAATACGGCGTCACCGCGGGCGTGGATGTGTCCACGGGCCCCCTGGGCCACGGACTTTCCATGGGCGTTGGCTTTGCCCTGGCGGAAAGCATGCTGGCAGCCAAATACAACAAACCGGACTTCCCGGTGATCGACCACTACACCTACGGCCTTGTCTCCGACGGCGACCTGATGGAAGGGGTGGCCTCCGAAGCCGCTTCCCTGGCAGGCACCTTAGGCCTGGGCAAGCTGATCTACCTGTATGATGACAACAAGATCACCATCGAAGGCAGCACGGACATCGCCTTCACGGAATGTGTGGAGACCCGCTTCAAAGCCTACGGCTGGCAGGTGCTGCGGGTAGAAAGCTCCGAAGATTTAGAAGCGCTGGAAGCGGCGGTAAAAGAAGCACAGGCGGATAAAGAGCATCCCAGCATCATCATCGTACGGACCCATATCGGGTTCGGCAGCCCCAAACAGGACAGCCCTTCCTGCCACGGGGAGCCTTTAGGCGCCGAAGCGCTGAAAAAGACCAAAGAAGCGGCGGGCTGGGATCCGGAACAGAGCTTCGTAGTTCCGGAGGAAGTAAAAGTGCATTTCAATGATAAACTGGAAGCCTGCGCCAAAGCGGAAGCAGACTGGAACGAACTGGTAAAAGCCTACGGAGAAAAATATCCGGAACTGGTCGGGGAGCTGCTGGCTTCCTTATCCGGCAACCGCACCGTAGACCTGGCAGCGCTGGAAGCCTTATTTGAAGGCAAAGAAAGCGTAGCTACCCGGGCAGCTTCCGGGGATATTTTACAGAAACTGGCAGAAGTGGTGCCGGAACTGGTGGGTGGCAGCGCCGACCTGGGTCCCTCCAATAAAACTGTCATGAAAGCCGCCGGTTATTACAGCAAAGCAGAACCCGCCGGCCGGAACATCCACTTCGGCGTGCGGGAACATGCCATGGGCTGCATTATCAACGGCATGAGTGTACACGGGGGCGTGATCCCCTTCGGCGCCACCTTCCTGGTGTTCTCCGATTTCCTCCGGCCTGCGGTGCGCATCGCGGCACTTATGGAGACCCAGTCCATCTTCGTCATGACCCACGACAGCATCGCGGTCGGGGAAGACGGGCCAACCCATCAGCCCATCGAGCAGGTGATGAGCCTGCGGCTGATCCCCAACTCGGTGGTATGGCGCCCGGCAGACGCTCTGGAAACGGCGGCGGCCTGGAAATATGCTATTGAGCACAAGACCGGTCCTGTTACCCTGTGCCTGAGCCGGCAGAACCTGCCGGTGCTGCACGAACAGGCGGAAGCCGTGCATGCAGGCGCCCTGAAGGGCGGTTATGTGCTGAGCCCGGCGAAAGACATGGCAAAAGCTGTAATCATCGCTACCGGTTCGGAAGTTAAGATTGCGTTAGAAGCCCAGAAGATTCTGGCAGAAGACGGCATTGACGTTGCTGTAGTATCCATGCCTTCCATGGAAGTGTTTGAAGAGCAGAGCACGGAATATAAAGAAAGCGTGCTGCCCAAGTATGTACCCACCTTTGCGGTGGAAGCCGGCGTTACACTGGGATGGACCCGTTACACCAAACGGGAAGACCGTGTGCTGGGCATTGATACGTTCGGGGCTTCGGCGCCGGGCGGCGTAGTGGCGGAACACTACGGGATGACCGGCGTGAACGTAGCTGCAATGGTGAAAGCAGCGTTTTAATCAACAAATATTATCAGGAACCGTTGGCCTCCCGCCTCCCACTTCCTCACTGCACACGATCACGCTGTTCGCGTTGCTCGGTGTCGTCAGACTGGTAACCCTTCCGGGATGCCAACGGTTCCTGTACGCATTAAGTTTTTAAAATTACTGCCTATGAAACGATTTAATCTACGTTTATATCTTGTTACCGATGAAGCCTGCCTGCCGCCCGACCGCAATTTGTTTGACGCGGTGGAAGAGGCATTGCATGCGGGTGTGACCCTGGTGCAGTACCGGGAAAAGAACGGGCTGGGGAAGGATATGCTGGAAAAGGCGCGAAGGCTCATCGCGTTGTGCCACAGGTACAACGTGCCTTTGCTTGTGAATGACCGCCTCGACATTGCGCTCCTGACCGGAGCGGATGGCGTGCATCTGGGGCAGGATGACATTCCGGTTGCGGAAGCGCGGAGGCTGGCAGATCTGTTTTTTGCAAACAGTGTTGCAGCGCACACAGCCGGCAGTACCCTTCCTCTAACAGGCAACCGCTTCCTCATCGGCGCCACAGCCCACAATGTACAGGAAGCCCTGGCGGCGGAAGCGGCCGGCGCAGACTACTTAGGCTGCGGGGCCGTGTTTGTCACCCATACAAAGAAAGATACGGTACCATTAGGACTGGAAGGATTAAAAGCAATCCGGCAGGCGGTCCGCATTCCCATCGCCGGCATCGCCGGCATCACAACGGAAAACTATCGACAGGTTTTAGACACAGGCGCTGACGGAGTCGCAGTGGTCAGCGGCATCCTAGGCGCGGCTTCCGTTTGCGGAGCGGTGAACCGGTTTCTGGGTCAGTAAATCCAGCATCTGATAAAAAACGATAAAAGGGGATTCGATGCTTATCGGTATTCGCTTCCACTTCATGCCCGGGTTTTGTCTGCCGCCGCTGGTTGTGTTGTCCGGGTTCGGTTAAGCCCGCACCTGCGCGCTGTTTGATATCGCGGTAGCGATATCCCTTTTTATTTTTCTCTTGGAAAACGAATTTCAGCTGACGCCAGGGATGTTCTGTTACGGAACATCCCTGGCGTTCTTTTTAGCCGTTTTGAAAGGCGGACTGCGGCAAATGGCCCGCGAAGCTGCGTTTGAAGATGGTTACGGAGTGGTCATGGTGAAACGTTGTTCTCTGATGGAATAGTAAGACGCGAAAAAGTTAAAACCACCGGATGCAGAAAAGCGTCCGGTGAATTTGTTATAAAAAATCAATAAACAAAATTCTGTCACACATTTTTCTCCTACTTATGTTAAAATTAATTAAAACAATGACAGGAGGGAAACATTATGAAAAAAACCACGATACTGGCTGCAGTCCTGACGGTTTTCTTCGCTTCCCAGGCTATGGCAGCACCGCAGTATCCTTCTCTTACGACTGCTGAACCGGAATTCCGTCCGGATATGTATTTAAGCAGCACCTCAGATGAGATGAGGAAGGCATACCGCAGGTGGAAACGGGAGACGGATGCCGATCAGATCGAAAAGGAATACCGGAAATGGAAGAAGAATCGCTCTGACAGAAGCTCTTCCAGAGAAAAATACCGCAGTGAACGGCGTAAAAAGCAGGAAGAAGATAATAAGAAATCCTACGGCGATGGAAAAAGAGGAATCCCAAGAGCAAAAAGACCTATAAGGACTGGAAAAAGGAACGGGATTCCATTTGGGAATCGAAAGATTTTGAAAAGTGGAGGAAAAAGCACCGCAGGGACTGGGAAAACTGGCGTGACGACACCAACAGAGACGGTATATTCGAGAATACGCAAGGCGGCGATGGTGACGGAGGCGGAAGCGGCGGCGCCGAATGATAATGTTTGTTTTTAGTTCTGTTTAACTGATCGTAATAACTGATAATGTGTCTATGAACCGCATTCCCTACAGGGGGTGCGGTTTTTTACTTTTCGGATCGCACCTTTCGCAAACTGTTTTTTCCGTCCTGTCCATATGGTATAATTAATAAAACAACAATATTTTAGTAATTTATTAAATATCAGGGTATTTAGAATATCAGGAGACTTGAATTATGCGCATAGGTATTATCGGGGCGGGGACTTGGGGCATGGCTCTGGCAAGGATGCTTTCCAACAGCGGCCACGGAGTTCGGGTGTGGTCGCCCCACCCGGAGGCAATCGACCGGCTGGAAACTACCCGCACACAGAAGAACCTGCCGGATATGATTATTCCGGAAGCGGTTAAGTTTACAAAATTAATGGAAGAAGTATGCAGAGACAAGGACCTGCTGGTCTTTGCCGTTCCTTCTGTCTTTGTAAGGTCTGCGGCCAGACTGGCCAATGCGTTCATTCATGACGGGCAGATCATAGTGGATGTGGCCAAGGGCATCGAAGCGGAAACGCTGATGACCTTATCCGAAGTAATCCGTGATGAAGTGAAGGCGGAGGTGAAAGTGGTGGCCCTTTCCGGCCCTACCCATGCAGAAGAGGTGGCCCGGGACCTGCCTGGTGCCATTGTATCCGCCTGTGAGGATCTCAACGTGGCGGAAAAAGTGCAGGATGTGTTCATGAATTCCTGTCTGCGGGTGTATACCAACACGGATGTGAAGGGCGTGGAGCTCTGTGGCGCCATGAAGAACATTATTGCATTGGCGGCGGGTATGTCAGCAGGTCTTGGATACGGCGACAACGCTAAGGCAGCTCTTATTACCCGTGGCCTGGCGGAGATTGCCCGGCTGGGAGAAAAGCTGGGCTGCGCCCGGGATACTTTTGCCGGCCTGGCGGGCATGGGGGACTTGATTGTGACTGCAACAAGCATGCACAGCCGGAACAATCGCTGTGGGTACCTCATTGGTCAGGGTTATGAGACGGCGGCCGCTGTGAAACGGGTTGGCATGGTGGTGGAAGGAATCAACGCCCTTCCCGCGGCCATCGCCTACGCTGACAAATATAATGTGGATATGCCCATTGTCCGGGCTGTAGATGCTATCGTAAATCATAATGCTGATCCCCGAACTGAAGTGGCCCGTCTGATGGGCCGGGATAAGACTGCTGAACGAAAGGGATAAAGTTGAGGATATAAAATATACCTATGCGATTTTAAAAATCCTGTTTAGCCGGCGAAAAAAGCGACGGAGTTGCTCCGTCGCTTTTTTCTCATGTATTGGTATTATAATCTTGATGCTATCTGTCAGCTGGTTCAGTCGGCCTGGTGGCACTCTTCATGCTCGTAGGCGCCTTCGTAGTCGATACCTTCCTTGCCGTCCGGTTTGTCTTCTTCTTTTTCACCTACGTATCTCACGAATTCGTCCATGTCTTCTTTCGTGGGAAGCAGGGCGGTGTACATCTGGTTGCCCATGGCCGTTGAAAGGACTTCGGGCATGCGTTCGTTCATTTTGATACGACTGCCATATTTTGCCATAATGTCCTGCTGGCTGTGGAGATAATGGAAGTGGTCACGCTGACCGAAGAAGACGCAGTACTGCTGGTCCGGATTTTCCGGAAGCCGCCGTTCGTCAAAGCAGATCATGTCGGCCCAAAGCTGGTACACGTCGGTGGAGTGGGCGAAGTCCATCATGTCGGGCATGTAGCCGCCGCCCGGACGCATGTTGACTTCCAGTCCCACGAAGTCGCCTTCTTTGCCCAGGCCTTTCTTGGCTTTGGTGAGCTTGAAGAATTCCATATGCACGAAACGGCTCTTCACGCCAAAGGCCTTAACGGTGGCGCGGCCCCGTTTCTGCAGTTGGGGCTCCACATAGGGCGGCACGTAGAAAATCAGTTCCGTCTGGTTGTTCACGATGTCCATGATGGGCGGGGAGATGCTCATGGATTCGAACAATACCTCGCTGTGGGAATCCACGATGGCATCGTAGGAGCAGATCCAGCCGGGCACGAATTCTTCCATGACATAGGAATCTTCCGGTAAGTCAGAGAAGAAATCTTCCAGTTCGTGCCGGTTTTCCAGCCGGTAAGTGGCCGCGGCGCCTACGCCGTATTCCGGTTTTACGATGACGGGGTAGCCAACCTTTTTGATGAAGTCTTTTGCTTCTTCCAGGGTGGTGACAGGCGCCTGCCTGGCGGTAGGCACACCGGCCTTTTTATAGTAGGGCTTCATGGCGGTTTTGCTGCGGTAGGCCTGGATCTCATCCACGTCCGGTCCGGACAGGATATTGAAATCGGTCCGCAGCATGGCGTCATGCTCCAGCCAGTATTCGTTGTTGGATTCCAGCCAGTGGATCTTGCCGTATTTGAAGCAGAAGAAAGCTACAGCGCGGAACACCTGGTCGTAATCTTCCAGGGTGCCTACTTTGTAATACTCTGTAAGGACGTTTTTCAACGCGTCGTCCAGCTGGTCATAGGGCGTGTCGCCGATACCCAGCACATTGGCGCCGTTCTTTTTCAGACGGTCGCACCAGTTCCAGTAGGTACGGGGGAATTGGGGGGAGATAAAAACAAAGTTCATAGGATGGGTCCTTTCTTAGTCTTCCAGTCCGTGTACACGGCAGTGGTTCAGCACGTGGGGGAGGAAGTACTGATACATCTTCTTCCACCAGGGCCAGTCATGGTTCACGTCGAAACCCCAGAAATCACACCAGGCGGCGATGCCTTTGGCCCGGAAGGATTCGTCCAGGATACGCTGCGTGCGGATGCCTTCGTCTTCCCAGGCTCCCTGGCCTACGCAGAAAACGATGCACCGCTGGTTGAACAGCCTGATGTAGGGGTGGTCCGGAGCCAGGTTCGGCATAAAGGTGGCGGGGGAGTTGTCGTAGAGGGTGTTGTTCATCCAGGCCCCGAAGAAATAGTGGGCGTCGTAGCAGCCGGAGAAACCGATGACACCTTCGAACAGGTCGGGACGGCGCAGGAACACGATGGCTGCGTGGGTGGCGCCCATGCTGCAGCCTGTGGTAAGAGGCCGCCAGTCACTGTGGTTGTGTTCGTGGATCAGGGGGACTACTTCTTCGGTGATGTAGCGGTAATAATTTTCCTGCCGCTCGGCCCGGAGAAACTTGTCGCCGTAGTTGTCGGACCAGCTTTCCTGATCTACCGTATCTACGCAGAACAGCTGGAACTGGCCGTTGTCAATGAATTCGGACAGTTCGTCGATCATCCCGAAGTTTTCATAGTTGTCGCACATGGCGTCCTGGGTTGGGAACACCAGCAGCGGCCAGCCTTTGGTACCGTAAACGCGTATGTTCATGTTGCGCCAGAGGTGGTTGCTGAAATGATACACGCTCCTTCATAATAAAAGTTACAGTGTGACTAGTGTTTGCTCATGTTTATTATATCATAAGTTTGAAGATAAATAAAATGCATATGAGATGAAATAGAGTAAAGACAATTCGTGAACGCTCTCGTCGGAAGACAGGCAAATCCATAGTTACTTACAGCCGTAGATTTGTCTGCGGCTGTTTTGTAGTTTGGTGAAAATATAACCGGAGCACCTTCGTCGAACACATAAAAATTGCAAATTATGTGATTATAATCACGTTTTTATCAAAAATTATGTGATTTTACTTGATTCTCTTCATCACGGGCACTATAATTATGATATAAAGTATCGAATTTGCGGGGTAGGAGGCGTATCAAAATGAAGCGCACAATCATGAAGGAGTTACTTGACTGGAAAAATTCCAAACGCAGAAAGCCGTTAGTGCTGCGCGGTGCAAGACAGGTGGGAAAGACTTGGGTGCTGGAAGAGTTCGGAAGAACATTCAAAGACGGATTTGTGCGGTTTAATTTTGATAAGAACCCGGAATTTGCGCATTTTTTTCAAACCACAAAAGATGTAAGGCGCATTCTGCAAAACCTTGCCATGGCAAGCGGACAGAGGATTACAAAGGATACTCTTATCATTTTTGATGAGATTCAGGCATGTGAGGAAGCGCTGAACAGTCTGAAGTATTTTAAGGAAGACGCGCCGGAGTATTATATTGCAAGTGCCGGGTCCCTGTTGGGCTTACAGCTGAGCGGCGGATTTCCCGTGGGTCAGGTTGATTTTCTTTCAATGGGACCGATGACGTTTACGGAATTTCTCCTTGCCGACGGGGCGGAGAATTTTGCGGAGTATCTTGCTTCTGTAAACGAATTTGTGCCGGTACCGGATGCTTTTTTTACACCGCTGACAGAAATGCTGAAACATTATTTTGTAACGGGCGGCATGCCGGAATCTGTGTTGGCCTGGACTGAGGACAAAGACCCGAGAGAAGTTGACAACGTACTTTCCGGTATTATCTCTTCATATGAAAGTGATTTTGGCAAACACGCGCCAGCGGAAGACGTGCCGAAGATCCGTTATATCTGGCAATCACTTCCTTCCCAGCTGGCAAGGGAAAACAAAAAGTTTCTGTATAGCGTTGTAAAACCGGGCGCCCGGGCGCGGGAGTATGAGAATGCATTAAACTGGCTACGGGACGCAGATGTAGTAAGCAAAGTCTTCCGTATCAGCAAACCCGGTCTGCCTCTTTCGGCTTATGATGATCTGAACGCATTTAAAGTTTATGCAGTTGATGTAGGCATTCTCCGCCGCCTTTCGTATCTGCCTGTCACTGCGTTTGCAGAGAATAACCGCCTGTTTACGGAATTTAAAGGCGCATTGACTGAGAACTATGTACATCAGTCACTGAAGCGCGGTTTTGAGGTCGCGCCCCGTTATTGGACGGACGCATCACATGAAGTTGATTTTATCGTACAACGTGAGAGTGATATCATCCCGGTTGAGGCAAAAGCCGGTGAGAGTGTGACGTCGACGAGTCTGAAACGGTATGCAAAGAATTATGGGGAACAAACATCGTTGATGGTCCGGCTTTCCATGAGAAACCTGAGTTATGATGGAAAGATTTTAAATATTCCGCTGTTTATGGCTGATGAACTGAACCGGTTGATTAGAATAGCCATGCTGCAGCACAGTGTATAATGTCGATTTACACTTAATTCATAGACAACATGCTGCTTTTGCGCTATAATAAAATGGTTATATGTGTACAAAATTTTCTTCATTATATTGATAAAAAATAAACGGAGGACACGCCTGTGTTAGACTTTTCTACGTTAATGTTCCGTGCTCCGGCGCTTTTGATCGCGCTGACTATTCACGAATACGCCCATGCCTGCGTTTCCGACAGCCTGGGAGATCCCACGCCCGGCCTGCAGGGCAGGCTGACCCTGAACCCGCTGGCCCATCTTGATATCGTGGGTACCCTGATGCTGGTGCTTTGCGGCTTCGGCTGGGCAAAACCGGTTGAGATCGATCCCCGGTACTATAAGGACTACCGTTCCGGACAGCTGAAGGTTTCCGCGGCCGGCCCGCTGGCCAATTTGTTCCTGTGCTTCGTGGCGGTGCTGATTATGACGGCCCGGGGCAGTCTGGGCATGTCCAGCAACATGGTGAACCAGTTCCTGTACTGGCTCATGCTGTACAATGTCTGGTTCGCGTTCTTCAACCTGATTCCGATTCCGCCGCTGGATGGGTCCAAGATTGTGGAAACCTTCATGGACTACGAGACGGCGTACAAATTTGAACGCTTTGTAGGGCAGTACGGCTTTATCGTACTGGTCCTCATCGTGTACAGCGGTATCTCCAATATGATCATCGGGCCACTGGCTTCCTGGTACCTGAAGATCTGTTACGGAATTGCGAGCATACTGTTTTAGGAGAACCTCTTATGGCTGATCCGGTGGTCCGGGTCCTTGATTTTGAAGGACCGCTGGACCTGTTGATACATTTAATTGAAAAGAACAAGATGGATATCTACGATATCCCCATCGTGTCCATCACAGACCAGTACATTTCCTATCTGCATTCCTTCACGGAAACGGATCTGGAAGCGGCCAGCCAGTTTCTGGTGATGGCCTCCCTGCTGCTGCAGATCAAGTCCCGCATGCTGCTGCCGAAGACGGAGCTGGAGGACGAGGATGAAGCGGACCCCCGGGATATGCTGGTACAGATGCTGCTGGAATACCGGTGCATCAAGGCGGTGGCCAAACAGCTGGAGACGATGAAACAGACGGCGGCCCGGCAGCATACCCGCAGGCCGTATTTTGCCGACAGCAAACTGCGGAACCTGCATTACTATCCGGTGAGCGAGCTGCTGCTGGCTCTGGCGGGCCTGTCCGGCTCTCTGCGGCGCCAGATTGCGGTGGTGGACCGGCAGGAGTATGACGTGGGCGCCAAGATGCAGGAGATCGTGAAGCTGCTGGAAAATTATCCCGAAGGCATCGAGTTCGAAAAGGCTTTTGTCAAATCGGGCAGCTCCGGCGAGATGGTGGCGTCGTTTCTGGCAGTGCTTGAACTGCTTCGTTTACAGGTGGTGCGCATCAGCCAGAGCATGGCCTTTGCGCCGATCTACATTTTTTTACGTACCGTGCATGAGCCGGTACTGATAGGAGGGGAACCGGATGCAGCAGGATAATATGGGCCGGCTGGAAGCGCTGCTCTTCGCGGCGGGGGAACCTCTCGGCGTGCCGCAGCTGGCGGAACTGTTGGGATTGAACAAGCCCCAGACCTGGGAGCTTCTGGGTCTGCTTCAGGAAGAATACAAATCGGAAAAACGCGGTCTGGAACTGCGGGAAGTGGCGGAAGGCTGGCAGCTTTGCACCAAGGCCTGCCATCATGAGATGATCCTGCAGCTGGCCGGGACCCAGGAACTGAAGCTGTCCAACGCGGCTATGGAGACACTGGCAATCATCGCGTACCGCCAGCCGGTGACCCGCACCGAAATGGAAGCGATCCGCGGGGTCAGCGTGGATGGCGTGGTGAACACGCTGCTGGAATGGGAACTGATCGCGGAGGCCGGGCGCAAGGACACGGCGGGCCGTCCGATTTTATACAAAACCACCAGCCGCTTTCTGGAAGTGTTTGGCCTGAAGGCGCTGAAAGACCTGCCCGCCATGCCGGACATCCTGGCAGAAGACGCGGCGAAACATCCCCAGCAGTTGTCGCTGCTGGAAATGGATGAGGCAGGATCGCCCGCTGCTGAGGCCGATGCAGTTCCCGATGAAGAGAACGATGCAATATCCGTTTCGGATGATACTTCGCAGTTGGGCGAAGAAGATGTAAAAGAAATGGAAGCGGCAGCGGAAAACAAGGAAGGATAAAAGTTTTATCGACAGTTTTTTACTGGACTCCATAGAAACCGAGGAAACAGATTAATGGAAGAACGATTGCAGAAAGTGCTGGCTGCGGCCGGCGTGGCTTCCCGCCGGGAAGCGGAAGAATATATTACGGCCGGGCGCGTGAAGGTGAACGGCAAGGTAGTGAAAGAGTTGGGTACCAAGGTTGGGCCTAACGCGTTCATCACGGTTGACGGGCATCCCGTGCACCGGGAACGCAAGACGTACCTGCTGTTTTACAAGCCCCGGGGCGTTGTGACCACCATGAAAGACCCGGAAGGCCGCAAATCCATTGCGGATTTTGTTAAGGATATTCCCCAGCGTGTGTACCCGGTAGGGCGGCTGGATTATAATACGGAAGGCCTGCTGCTGCTCACCAACGACGGTGAACTGGCCCAGGCTCTGACCCATCCCAGCCACGAGGTGAATAAGACCTACGAAGTGACTGTGCCCGGCATCGTGCCCCAGGACAAGCTGGATCTGCTGCGCATCGGCGTGAAGCTGGAAGACGGCATGACCGCGCCGGCCCTGGTAAACCTAATGGGTTATGATTATGATAAGAACCTGACCCGTTTTACGGTGACGATCCATGAGGGACGGAACCGGCAGGTGCGCCGGATGTGCGATTACATCGGCTTTCCGGTGCGGTATCTGCGGCGCGTGATGATGGGTCCCCTGACCCTCACCGGGCTGCGGCGGGGCGATTGCCGCGAGCTGTTCAATGAAGAGATTGAAGAACTGCGGGCGACCTGCGGCCTGAAACGGGATCCGGAAAAGAAAGAGAAACCGGCAGCAGAACCGAAACCGGAAAAGAAAGCCAAACCGGCGGGAGAAGGGAAACCGAAACGGATCGCCGTGGTAAAGCCGGAAGGACGCAAATCTGCAAGGCCACGTATTAAATCGGAAGAAAAATCGGTTAAACGAGCGCAAAGCGATAAGCCGAAACGTATAAAGAAGGTATAATATGCCAGATATTGTTGTGATCGGCGGCGGGGCGGCCGGCCTCATGGCAGGCATCACGGCCGCGCAGCAGGGCGCTTCCGTCGTAGTGCTGGAGCGCATGAAGGAACCGGGCAAAAAGATGATGATCACCGGCAAGGGCCGGTGTAACTTCACCAACGCCTGTCCGGTGGAAGAGTTCATTCCCAACCTGCCGGGCAACGGCAAGTTCCTCTTCAGCGCGTTGCAGCAGTTTACCAATGAAGATCTGCTACGCTTCTTTCAGGAGCGCGGTCTGGAGACCGTAACCGAACGGGGCGGCCGTGTCTTTCCCGCATCCGGGAAAGCAAAAGATGTGATTGAAGTCCTGACAGCTGCGCTGCAAAAAGCAGACGGCCGTCTTGTAACCGGTGTGCAGGCTTCCGGCTTTGTCGTAAAGCCAGGCCAGGTCACCGGTGTACGCTACCGTAACGTGGAGAACGACGGGCGCAGGGAAGGGCAGGACTTTCGGAGCATTACCAAAGGGAAGGCGAAGCTGGGACCGGAACACACCCTTGACGCAGGAGCGGTAATAGTCTGCACCGGGGGAGCCTCCTATCCCGGAACCGGCTCGGACGGAAACTTCGTGCCGGTGCTGGAGAAACTGGGAATATCCGTGGAACCGCTGCTTCCTGCACTGGTTCCGCTGGAACCGGAAGAAGGGTTTATCGAAGACCTGGAAGGACTTTCCCTTAAAAATGTGGAAGCTTCCGTGCTGGCGGATGGTAAAGTCGCGGCAAAAGAATTCGGCGAGCTGCAGTTTATTCGCGGCGGCATCGCCGGACCCATCTGCCTCACTATGAGCCGGAAGGTGGCGCGGCTGGAACATTACAACCAGCCGGAATTGGAACTTTCCATCGACCTGAAACCTGCATTGCCCGACGACAAGCTGGATGCCAGGCTTATGCGGGACTTTCAGGAATTCAGCAAATTGCGGCTTTCCGAAGTCGTACGCAAGCTGTTGCCCCAGCCTCTGGTAGCGCCGGTTCTGGATGCGGCTTTTCTCGACGGCAGCAAACCGGTAAGTCAGATTTCCAAAGACGAACGACTGGACCTCGTGCAGGCCGTGAAGCATTTTACGATTCCCATTGTGGGAACAAGACCCTTACGGGAAGCCATCGTCACAGCCGGTGGCGTCGCATTGAAAGAGATAGACCCCAAAACCATGAAAGCCAAACGCATCGGCGGACTCTGGTTTGCCGGCGAAGTCATGGACGTAGACGGCTATACCGGCGGCTTCAACCTGCAGGCCGCCTTCAGCAGCGGCTACGTAGCTGGACTAAATGCGGCGCAAACGGTTTTGAGTAATAAATAAGTTAATATTATAACAATTGGTAAGGAAAAGGAAATAGCAAAGAGGAACAGTTTTGTGAATCCTTTTACTTACAATTAATATAACAAAAAGGTGATTTACTATGAAAAAAGGTTTTGTAGTAGCAATCGACGGACCCGCAGGCGCAGGTAAAAGCACCATCGCCAAACTGGCGGCCGGCAAACTCGGCTTCGCCTACATCGACACCGGCGCCATGTACCGGGCGGTAACCTGGAAACTCCTGCAGACAGGAGAACCCTTTTCCCCGGAACTGGCCGGCAAACTGGCCAACGAGATCCGCATCACTTTCTGCCCTGAGAACGCCATCAACCGCGTCTTCGTGGACGGAACGGAAGTAACGGACGACATCCGCACCGCCGAAGTGACCGGACTGGTTTCCAAAGTAGCCGCCGTGCCGGAAGTCCGTACCGCCATGACAGACCAGCAGCGCCGCATGGGCGCCGAAGGCGGCATCGTCATGGACGGCCGTGACATCGGTACCGTAGTCTTCCCCGATGCCCAGTGCAAAATCTTCCTCACCGCTACCGTAGAAGAACGGGCCCGCCGCCGCGGCCTCGAACTGGAAGCCAAAGGGGAGAAAGTAGACTACAAAAAACTGCAGGAAGACATCGCCTTCCGCGACAAACAGGACAGCGAACGGGAAGTATCCCCCCTGCGCCAGGCGGAAGATGCCATTTATCTGGACACGTCTGCCATGAATATCGAACAGGTGACGGATAAAGTATTGGAACTGGTTAAAGAGAGACAATAATGACCTTATACGATTTCTGTTATCTCACGTGGCCTCCGCTCTTCAAACTCTTTCTCCGCCTGGAAATCTTCGGCAGGGAAAACATTCCGGAAGAAGGCCCCGTGGTCATCGCCAGCAACCATCTGAGTCTGCTGGACCCGCCCGTGCTGGGCGCGTCGGCAACGCGGAAAGTGCATTTCATGGCGAAATCAGAGCTGTTCAAACCTGCCTGGTTCGGCGCCCTGATCCGCAAACTGGGTGCCTTTCCCGTAAAACGGGGCGAGATGGACCGGGAAGCCATCAAGACCGGGCTGACGATCCTGAAAGAAAATAAAGTACTGGCCGTGTTCCCGGAAGGCACCCGCAGCAAAACCGGGGAATTGGGCCGGGCCGGCGGCGGCGCCTTCATGATGGGCATCAAACGGAAGGCGCAGATCGTTCCCGCCTATATATACGGTACAGACTTCAGCAGGCATAAGGGCTGGCCCAAAGTGCGGGTCATCTTCGGCAAACCCATGGAATACGATCCCAACATGGGGACCGGGCGGGAAAGTCTGGACGAACTGGGCGCCCGCTGGCGGGAAGAAGTATTGATTTTAAGGAAGGCGGTGGCGTTGGAAGATGAAAGTCATAGTAGCTGATCCCTGCGGTTTCTGCTACGGCGTTAAACGGGCCGTGGAGATCGCGGAGGGCGCAGTGAACAGCCTGCCTGCCGCAACCCTGGGGCCCCTGATCCACAATCCCCAGTTTACGGAAGAACTGGCGGCCAAAGGGGTAGGCTGCAAAGACTCCCTGGAGGATTTTGCGCCGGGTGAAACGGTCATTTTCCGTTCCCACGGGGTGGGTCCGGAAATTTATGAGCAGGCAATTGAAAAAAATTTGAAAATTTTGGATGCCACCTGTCCTAACGTAAAAACCAGTCAACGCAAGGCACAGCAGGCATTTGAGGATGGTTACCTGCCGATTATCGTGGGAGAAAAAAATCATCCGGAAGTAAAAAGTATATTGGCATTTGCAGGAAAAAATGCTATAATAATTGAACGCAAAGAAGATATTGGTGAAGTGCCCTTTGTTTCCAAATATTGCGTCATTATCCAGACTACGTTTGAACTGGCGAAATTTGAGGAAATACTGCAGGCGCTGCAGGCCGCAAGGCCCGGCGAATACCGGGTGGAGCGGACGATCTGCCTGGCCACCAGACAGCGGCAGGAGGCTGCGGCAAAGCTGGCCAGAGAGGTAGACGCCTTTATCGTGATAGGCGGCAGGAACAGTGCCAACACCAGGCACCTGACCGAGCTGGTAAGCGCCCTCTGCCCCCGGTGCTTCCAGATTGAAACCGCCAGTGAACTTTCCCCGGAAATGTTCCAGGGGTGCAGAAAAATCGGTATCTCGGCCGGAGCATCCACTCCGGAACGTATAATTAAGGAGGCTGTCAAAGCGATGGAAAACATGGAAATCAACAAAGTAGAGGGTAACGAATTCGAAGCTATGCTCGATGAAAGCATGGAAGGCTATGGTGTACACCCTGGCAAACTCGTTACCGGCAAAGTAATTCAGGTAGATAAAGAAGGCGTTTATATTTCTTTTGGCTATAGACGTGAAGGGTTGATCGCCTGGGCTGACTGGGCCGCGGACGCTAACCCGGACGAACTGGTTGACACCGTTAAAGTTGGGGATGAAGTGGAAGCGGTCGTAGTACCGGGCTCCACCAATGAAGATTTTATCCGCCTGTCCAAGATCCGTGCGGAAAAAGAAGCTGCCTGGAAGACTGTTGAACCGCTGGCGGAAGGCGAAAAACGTCCGGCTACCGTTACGGTGCTGCGCGTGATTAAAGCCCGCGGCCGCGACAAAGATTCCGATAAACCGAAACAGGTCGTAGGTCTGGCCGTTGCGGTGGAAGGCGTGGAAGGCTTTATGCCTGCTTCCCACGTGGAACTGCGTCACATTGACGACTTTACCCCGTATGTTGGTAAAGAACTGGAAGCTGAAATCATCGAAGTAAACGCGGAAAAGAAACGTATCGTCGTTTCCCGCCGCGACCTGCTGAAGGCTGAAAAAGCCCAGAAACATCAGGAATGGCTGGCGAACCGGGAAGCCCGTATCGCTGCGGCCCGTGAAGCCCGCGCTGCCCGTGAGGCTGCTGCCTACGAAGAAATCGTGGAAGGCGAGACTTACGAAGGCAAGGTTGTAAAGGTTGCCGAATTCGGTCTGTTCGTAGAAGTAATTGAAGGCCTGGTAGGTCTGGTTCACAACACCGAACTGTCCTATGACCGCAGCGTAAAAGCGGAAGACGTTGCCAAGGAAGGCGACATGGTAAAAGTATTTGTCAAGAAAGTTGACAAAGAAAACCATCGCGTTTCCCTGTCTATCAAAGCTACCCAGGAAGATCCGTGGGTTGCTGCCGCCGCCGGTTTCCAGGTTGGCGACATGGTAGAAGGCACCGTGGAACGTTTCCTGCCCTTTGGCGCGCTGGTACGCCTGAATGATAAAGTAGAAGGCATGATCCATGTTTCCGAGCTGGCTGACACCCGCGTGGAAAAACCGGAAGACGTGCTGAAGATCGGCCAGGTCGTTACCCCGATGATCATCAAGATCGACCAGGCAAAACGCAAGATTGGCCTGTCCCTGACCCGCGCGAAAAAAGATGAAGAAAAAGCGGAAATGAAAGCTTATATGGATGGCAATACTGAAGATAACTTCTCCAATAATGCTATGGCGGAACAGCTGGAAGGTCTCAAGAAATAATCCTGCATCGCAGAGGACGGAGTTATTCCGTCCTCTTTTTTGGTTTAACAGAGGTTTTTTATGACACGGGAGCAACGTAAGTTAGATCATATCCGGTATGCGCTGGAGTTGAACAGCGGAAACCGCAGCACGGGGCTGGAAGATGTCCGGTTCCTGCATAATTGCCTGACGCCTGTGGATCCGGACCGGGTCGATATCAGCACCCGGATCGGCAGCCTGAAACTGCCGGTGCCGGTGTTTATCGATGCCATTACCGGCGGCGCGCAGGAGGTAAAGGAAATCAACCGCAGGCTGGCGGCGGTGGCCAAAGCCGCCGGTGTGGCCATGGCGGTGGGTTCCCAGTACGGCGCGGTGAAAGAAGGGCAGTATGCGGACACCTATAAGGTGGTCCGGGAGGAGAATCCGGAGGGCATCTTTTTTGCCAATGTTAGCGCCCTTGTATCTCCGGATGAAGCGAGAGCTGCCGTGGATATGATCGCTGCCGATGCCCTTGAGATCCATTTGAACGCTGCCCAGGAGCTGATCATGCCGGAGGGGGACAAAACCTTTTCCCAGATTCCCGACAACCTGTCCCGTCTGCAGGACTGCGTGCCGGTTCCCGTAATTATCAAAGAGACCGGCTGCGGCATGGCGGCGGAGCAGATCAGGGAGCTGCAGGCAAGGGGCTTCAACTGTTTCAACGTTGCGGGCCGCGGCGGTACCAGCTTCGCGGCGATTGAAGCAGCCAGGGGCAAGGCAAAGCGCTGTGAGAAATTCGCAGACTGGGGGATCCCTACGGCCTGGAGTCTCATCGATGCGGCCCATGGGATGCAGCCCTGGGACACGCTGATCGCGTCCGGAGGCATCTGCAGCGGCTGGCAGGCGGCCCAGGCTATCGCATTGGGCGCGGACGCGGTGGCCATGAGCGGCAGCATTCTGGCAGTGCTGCAGCAGCAGGGGGAAGAGGCAGCCGTTTCATATCTGCAGGATGTAATTGCCGACCTGAAGGACATCATGGTGCTGACGGGCAGCCGAACTGTCCGTGAACTGCAACAGGTACCGCTGATCTTTACCGGAGATACCCTGGCCTTTATCCAAAGCCGGGGCTATGAACCGCAGTTCAAACGGAAGCATTGAGAGAGAAGAACTGGTAAACAGAAAGGACGAAACAGATTGGAAAACAAAAGCACATGGGAAAAATATTCTGCCGCGCAGGTAAAGGCCTGCCATGAATTCTGCAAAGGGTATCTTGATTTCCTCAGCAACGGCAAAACGGAGCGGGAATGTGTGGAAATCATTCTTGAGGAAATGAAAGCCACCGGTTACAAAGACATGGACGAGCTGATTGCCAAAGGCAAAAAGCTGAAAGCCGGTGACAAGGTATACCGCATCAATATGAAAAAGGGCATCGCCATGTTCAACATCGGCAAAGAGCCCATTGAGAACGGCATGAATATTTTAGGGGCTCACATCGATTCCCCCCGCATGGATGTGAAGCAGAACCCGTTGTATGAAGAGGGCGGCTTTGCTCTGCTGGATACCCATTACTACGGAGGCATCAAGAAATACCAGTGGGTGACGATCCCCCTGGCGATCCATGGCGTTATCGTTAAAAAGGACGGCACCGTGGTGAAGGTGGCCGTGGGTGAGAAACCGGAAGATCCGGTGTTCTTCGTTTCCGATCTGCTGATCCATCTGGCCCAGGACCAGATGACGAAAAACGCGGCTAAGGTAATAGAAGGGGAAGCCCTTGATGTGATCGTGGGCAACCAGCCCGTCAAACTGGGCCGCAACGTGAAGGAAGAGGACAAAAAGTCCGCCGGCAAAGAAGCCGTCAGGAAAGGCGTGCTGGCAATCCTGAAGAAACAGTTCGGCGTGGAAGAAGAAGATTTTCTGTCAGCGGAGCTGGAAGTGGTGCCTGCAGGACGCGCACGGGAAGCGGGCTTTGACAGGAGTATGGTGCTGTCCTACGGGCAGGATGACCGGGTCTGCGCCTACGGTTCTTACAAAGCCATGCTGGACGTGCAAGACGTAAGCCGCACCACCTGCTGCCTGCTGGTAGACAAGGAAGAGATTGGCAGCGTTGGTGCCACCGGCATGCAGAGCCTGTTCTTTGAGAACACCGTGGCGGAGTTGCTGGAGCTGCTGGGACAGGGCACGAACCTGACCTTACGTCGGACACTGGCTAACAGCACCATGCTGTCCAGTGATGTGAGCAGCGCGTTTGATCCGCTGTACGCCTCAGCCTTCGACAAGAAGAACGTAGCCTACTTTGGCAAGGGCCTGGTGCTGAACAAGTTTACCGGCGCCCGGGGAAAATCCGGTTCCAACGATGCCAATGCGGAGTACATTGCCCACATCCGCGATATCTTTGCCAGGGAAATGATCAACTTCCAGATGTCAGAACTGGGCAAGGTAGATTTGGGCGGTGGCGGCACCATTGCCTACATCATGGCGCTGTATGGTATGAATGTCATTGACAGCGGCGTGCCGGTGCTGAGCATGCACGCGCCCTGGGAAGCTACCAGCAAAGCAGACATTTACGAAGCAAGACGGGGCTATGAAGCCTTTTTAAAACTGGCGAAGAGAGTGTGAAACTGTCAGAAAGACAAAGATAAGCGCAAGACGGGCTGAAACGCCCTTTCAAAATTAAGGGAAAGAGTGTGACGATATGGCTAAAGGAAAACGCTTTTATAAAAAGAATACCAACACGCCTGCAGGACAGGCCGCGCCGGAACAGAATGCTGCTGCCGGCGGGGAAAATGTAAATAAGAAGTATGAAGGCAAACCCAATGGCGGCCAGGGTGGCAAACCGGGTCAGGGAACTGCCGGCAAGCCCGGCGGCAAACCGCCCCGTAAGTTCCGGAAGAACAACTGGGACGGCAATAAAGACCGTAATGCAGGCGGTAAGGGCGCTGACCGGGAAGGTAACGCGGAACGTGGCAACCGGCCGCAAGGCAAAGGTGATGATCCGGCAAACCGCGGCAGCAACAGACCCAATAACCGTCCTTTCAGAGCGCGCTTTGAAAACCGGAAGCCCCAGATGGCTGGCAGACTGCTGGTAGCCTATTATTCCTGGTCTGGCGTAACGGAAAAGGCGGCCCAGAAAATCGCTTCCGTGGCGAAAGGCAACACCTACCGCATCCTGCCGGTGAAAGCCTATCCGTCCATGTACGGCCTGTGCGTGGCCAAGGCAGGCATGGAAAAAGCATCCGGCGCCCGTCCGGAGCTGAAAGGCTCCCTGCCGGACTGCAGCCGCTATGAGAAGATCGCCATCGGCTTTCCCATCTGGTGGTTCAGCTTCCCCAACATTATTCATTCGTTCCTGGAAAAAGTGAATCTGGAAGGGAAGAAGGTATATCCTTTCTGCACCAGCAAGACCAGCGGCCCCAAGAGTAGCTCGGACGCTATCCGCAGCACCGTCCCCAAGGCGGACGTAAAGGACTGTCTGGATGCCAATAAGCTTGATTCCATGACTGACGAAGACATTAAAAAGTGGCTGGAGATGTAAAAAATCTTTAAAGTATAATGTCCTGCTCTGTAACGGTAAGACGTATGTGGTAAATGGAAAAATATTATACGTAAGAGGTATCGGATTTTGTCCGGTACCTCTTTTTTTTTAACAAACGTTATGATAAAATTATTTAAAAAACATCTTATAGTTGCCGGGTCGTTTGGCAGTTATAAGTTACGGAGGAGGCAGTTTTATGAAACCCAGATATTCTGCTATGCTGTTGGCATTGTCTCTTGGCATTACGGCATCCGCATTTGCGTCGACGCCTTATGACGATGTTCCGTTGGACCATTGGGCCTATGACGCGATTGAGACATTGACGGTTCACGGCGTCATCGACGGGTATCCGGATGGTACGTTCAGAGGGAATCAGCCGATAACCCGTTTTGAAATGGCCAAGATGATCCGTAACGCAGTGTTAAGTCAGGATGAGATTCATGACAAAGACAGAAAGCTGCTGGATAAATTAGCCAACGAATATAAAGAAGAACTGAAAGGTTTTAACGTCCGTATCGTTGAATTAGAGCGCAGGGTCGGTAATATCCAGTGGAAAGGAAATATCCGGTACCGCTATATTAATGACCATATCAGTTCCGGTGGTGGCATGATGGCTCTGTTCGGCGGCGGAGGCAGTTCGCGCTCCAGGTCTATGCTTCAGTATATGACTGCTACCCTGGAACCTGACATTAAGATTGCCAAAAACTGGACCGGTCATCTGCGTATGAATTACAATCTTGATCTGCGTTCCGGCGGCAATTCCACGAACGATTCGTTTGGGGGCAGTGGCGGCAACGATATCATGAGCATGTTCCTCGGCGGCGGTGGCGGCCGTAAAGTAAAGGAATTCTATCTTGACCGCGCCTTCTTACACGGTGATTATAAGAATCTGCAAATCAATATCGGCAGGCTTCCCTATACCTCATTCGTTGACAGGGGCATGGTCGTGACCGATAACGTGACCGGCGCCCAGGTTGTTTACGGCTCCAAAATCAAAGGCGCAATAACAGCCGGTCGTGTTAACGCGGATCCGAACGGTACGAAAAACAGTGGCGGTATCTTTTCTATGTTTGGCGGTGGCGGCACTTCCCAGAAAACGAATTATTTAGGCATGGAAGTCTTTGCTACGCCGGGTAAAGCTTCTGTCGGTTTCGGCTATCACAGATTCGGTAACAGAAACTTTGATGACGACGGCGGCATCTTCTCTATGTTTGGCGGCGATTCAGAGAAAATGGCAGCTGACATCTTTGCAGTCGGCGGCGGTTATCAGTTTGATAAGATCTTTGGCCTGAATGCTGCAGCTGCGTGGAACACCAAGAAAGATATGGGTTATAACGGTTCCAAACGTTCCTGGCAGGTTGAAGCCACATTTGGTAAGGAAGATCAGAAGAAGGCCGGTAATGTAACCGGTTATATTGCTTACAGGCATCTGGGCAATTCCGTAAGCTGGCGGCCTGATTATGAAGTGATGAATTCCGGACAGAAGGGCTGGGATTTCGGTGTTAAATATGTAATTTACAAAGACATCGTAGCATCCCTCCGTTACTTCAACGGCAAAGCGATTAAAGACGGTACCAATGAAAATACCTTGTTCGGTGAAGTATATTGCTACTTCTGATTTAATCCTGTAAACTGAATATTCGTCGGATATTGATAATATGTCTGACAGCTTGTAGTTTGCTTACAATAAATATCCACCGGCATAGCCGGTGGTTTTTCTTTTTCGGGCATAGCCCTAATGCTACCGGCAATGCACAAGTGCATCTTTAATTGGCCTGCCAGCCATGCACGAGATTACTTGCTCCCCGTAAACGGGTCGCGAGGGTCAAACAGACTTAATTGATCGTCTTTCTTATCTCGTTCTAACTGGTTGGCTATGTACTGCTGTATCGCTTTCGTGTTTTTGCCTACCGTATCTACATAGTATCCCCTACACCAAAATTCGCGGTTTCGGTACGCAAATTTCATATTCCCAAATCGCTGGAATACCATAAAACCCGAAACGCTCATTTTGGGTGGGATACTTACCAACATATGGATATGATCCGGACAAATTTCCCCTTCAATTATTTCTACGCCTTTCCATTGACACAACTTACGTAATATTTCTCGAATCGCCTCACGCTTTTCAAGATAAAATACTTTTCTCCGATATTTAGGAGCAAATACAATATGGTACTTACAATTCCACTTCGTATGTGCTAAACTATGTGTGGCATTATCTTGTTCTTTCGACATCTTAATGTCCTCCTAACGTGTTCGTCGTGACTGGCAGGTCATCGATATTGTAGCAGCACGTTAGGAGCTTTTTTATTGTTTCGTACCACACTCACCGCTAAAGCTCCACGGAACCTCGCCACTATGGCGAGGTTTTCATATATACAAAAAAAGCCGGTGTCCTTTCGGGCACCGGCTTATGTTTTTTTATTTACTTTCTGCTACTTTCTTAAACGCAACTTTCGCTGCCGTTACTGTCTTAGCGAAATCTTCGTCGCTGTGGGCAAGGGAGATGAAGTTGGTCTCAAACTGGGAAGGCGGCAGGTAGATGCCCTGTTCCAGCATGCTGTGGAAGTAGATGCGGAAAGCGTCCAGATCGCAGGCGGTGGCGTCCTCGTAGTTGGTGACTTCCTTCTCGGAGAAGAACACTGTGAACATGGAACCCAGGCGGGGAACCTGCACCGGAACGCCGGCTGCATCGGCGGCCGCTTTCAGCGCGTCTGTCAGTTCTGCATTCCGTTTTGTCAGCGTGGCGCAGACATCATTTTCTTTCATGTATGTGAGAGCCGCGATACCGGCTGCCATGGCCAGCGGGTTGCCGGAAAGCGTGCCGGCCTGGTACATGGGGCCTACGGGGGAGACCCAGTTCATGATTTCCCGTTTGCCGCCGTACGCCGCCACCGGCAGACCGCCGCCGATGACTTTGCCCAGGCAGGTGATGTCCGGTTCTATGTGATACAAGGACTGGCTGCCGCCCTGGGCGGAGCGGAAACCGGACATGACTTCGTCGATGATCAGCAGGCTGCCGTATTTCTTTGTCAATTCGCGGATGGCCTGTAAGTAACCGTCTTTCGGCAGTACCAGCCCCATGTTGCCGGGGGTGGGTTCCATGATGACGGCGGCAATCTCTTTGCCTTTTTCCGCAAACACGTTCTCCAGCGCGTGCAAATCGTTGAAAGGAACGGAGAGGGTGGTCTCCGCCGTGCCTTTGGTCACGCCGGGGCTGTCGGGCACGCCGAAGGTGGTGGCGCCGGAACCGGCATGTACTAACAGGGCATCGCTGTGGCCGTGGTAGCAGCCGATGAATTTCACGATGCAGTCCCGTCCCGTGTAAGCCCGGGCCAGACGGATGGCAGACATGGTAGCTTCTGTGCCGGAGTTGACCATGCGCACCATATCCATGGAAGGAACCAGTTCACAGACCAGTTTGGCCAGCGCTACTTCCGCGCCGGTAGGAGCGCCGAAGCTGGTGCCTTTGGCTGCCGCTACCTGCACGGCTTCCGTAACGACCGGGTGGGCGTGGCCTAACAGCAGCGGGCCGTAGGACAAAACATAATCAATATAGTTGTTTCCGTCCAGGTCATACAGTTTGCTGCCTTCGCCTCTGGTAATGAAAGGCGGATTGCCTCCCACGCTGCGGAAGGAACGCACCGGGCTGTTGACGCCGCCGGGGATGTACTGTTTGGCTTCCGCAAAGACAGAAGAAGATTTGGATAAGGTATTCATTCGCATTCACCTGCTTTATCAATTAATTTAATCATAGAACATTGGCCGGAGCATTCGCAACCGGCCAATTTCATTTTTACTGATTCTCTTTATTGTTCTTTCAGCCACCGTGCCACATCTAAGGCGTGGTAGGTGATGATCATCTTGGCGCCGGCCCGCTTGAAGCTGAGCATGGTTTCCATGACAATGCGCTTTTCATCGATCCAGCCTTTTTCCGCCGCCGCTTTTACCATGGCGTATTCGCCGCTGACGTTATACACGCAGAGAGGACGGTTAAAGGTTTCGTGGGCTCTTCTGGTTACGTCCTGATAAGCCAGGGCGGGTTTTACCATGACGATGTCCGCGCCTTCTTCAATATCCAGCGCAATTTCCCGCATGGCTTCGTCGCTGTTGCCCGGGTCCATCTGATACCCCTTGCGGTCGCCTTTGCCGGGAGCGGAATCCGCCGCGGCGCGGAAAGGACCGTAATAGGCGGAAGCAAATTTCGCGCTGTAGGCCATGATGGCTGTGTTAGCGTAGCCCGCGTCGTCTAACGCTTTGCGCATGGTGGCTACGTAACCGTCCATCATGTTGGAGGGGGCGATGATATCCGCGCCGCACCGGGCTTGGCTGACAGCCAGCTTGGCCAGGTTGGGCAGGGTCTTGTCATTGTCCACGGAAGCGCAGTCCGGGGTCAGAATGCCGCAGTGACCATGGGTGGTGTATTCGCAGAAGCAGGCGTCGGTGATGACCACCATCTCCGGATACTTTGCCTTGATGGCTTTGCTGGCACGCTGCACCGGTTCGTTGTCGTCCCAGGCGCTGCTGCCTTCTTCATCTTTGTAAGAGGGGAGGCCGAACAGCAGCACGGCGGGGATGCCAAGTTCTACTGCTTCATCTACGGCTTCCATCACCCGGTCCACAGACCACTGGTAATTGTTTTTCAGAGTTTCAATTTCGTTCTTGACATTTTCGCCCGGTACCACAAACAGGGGGAAAATCAAATCTTTTACACTGAGGCTCGTCTCCCGGATCAGGCTGCGCAGGTTCTCGGTAGCGCGCAGGCGGCGGGGACGGTAAATGGGAAATCCGGTCATGATGTAAACACTTCCTTATCTGTAAAATTTATTCAACGCTTCCACCAGGCCGTCGATGGTGTAGGTGTCGGCGCATACGGTCGGCTTCAGTCCGTTCTTTTCCATGGTTTTGGCGGTGATGGGGCCGATGGCGGCCAGAGTCACATCCTTCAGCAGTTCTTTCTCACTGTCCAGCGCTTTCAGCAGGTTGGTCACAGTGGAGGAACTGGTGAAGGTGATGCAGTCCACTGCGTTATTCTTTAACGCGTCCAGCAGCTCTTCTTTGTTTTCGCAGTCGCTGACAGTCTGGTACACCGCAACTACATCCACGTCGGCGCCGGCTGCTTGTAAGGAGTCCGGCAGCACATTACGGGCTTCTTTGGCCCGGGCCAGCAGTACCTTGCTGCCTTTGTGGAGCTGGGGCAGCAGGGTGTCAACCAGGTCTTCCGCTTTGTAGGAGGCGGGGATTAAGTCGGCTGTCAGTCCGTAGGCGGTCAGCATGTCTGCCGTGGCAGTGCCGATGGCCGCGATTTTATTATTGGCAAAGGCGCGGGCGTCCTTGCCGTTCTGCAGCAGACGGTCAAAGAACAGGTCTACGCCATTGGCGCTGGTGAAGATGACCCAGTCGTAGGCAGCCAGTTTTTTCTGTGCCGCATCCAGCGGCGCGAAGTCATCCGGATCCGTAATCCTGATGGCAGGCACTTCCATCACCTTGGCGCCTTCCATTTCCAGTTTTTCCGTCAGGGCGGAAGCCTGGGCCCGAGCGCGCGTCACTACAAAGGTTTTTCCGAAGAGGGGCTTGGTCTCGAACCAGCTGAGGGAGTCCCGCAGTTTCACTACTTCGCCTACGATAAAGATGGCAGGCGGTTTCATGCCGGTGCGTACCACATCTTCATACGCGTTGCCCAGTGTGGTAACGAGGGTGCGCTGTTCTGGGTGGGTGCCCCAGCGGATCAGGGCTGCAGGGGTATCGGCCGGGCGGCCGTTTTCGATTAATTTGGCCGCAATATTCTTCAGGTTTTCCACGCCCATGAGGAAGACCAGCGTATCGACGCCTGTGGCCAGGCCTTTCCAATTGATGCCGGATTTTTCCCGGGACGGGTCTTCGTGGCCGGTGATCACGGCGAAGCTGGCGGCTACCTTCCGGTGGGTTACGGGGATGCCGGCGTACTCCGGTACGGAGATGGCGCTGGTGATGCCGGGAACAAACTCAAAGGGGAGATTGTTTTCTTTCAGCAGCAAGGCTTCTTCGCCGCCCCGGCCGAAGACGAAAGAGTCTCCGCCTTTCAGACGGGCTACGGTTTTGCCTTCCGCAGCCAGTTTGACCAACAGTTTGGAAATGTCTTCCTGCTTCATCACATGGTTGCTGGACGCTTTGCCCACGTAGATGCGTTCAGCTTCCGGATTGACCCAGCTTAAGATGCGGGGATCGGCCAGACGGTCATACACCACTACGTCGCAGGCGGCCAGGCAGTCGCGGCCTTTTAAGGTCAGCAGGCCCGGGTCGCCGGGGCCCGCGCCGATGAGATACACTTTACCGGTTTTGTTCATTGCAGTATTCCTTTCATCAAAGTATTTCATCCAAAATCGCTTTGCCGCCGTTGTCCAGCATGCGCTTGCCCAGCGTCTGCCCTAAGGCAACGGCATCCGCCGCGTCGCCGTCGATTTCGTCCCGGAGCAGGGTGGAGCCGTCCAGGGAGGCGATGATGGCGTTCACATGCATCCTGTCATTTTCCATAACATCCGCGTGTACGCCGATGGGTACCTGACAGCCGCCTTCCACCAGTCCTAAAAAGGCGCGTTCCGCGTCGGTACAACTCTTGGTAGCAGGGTGGTTCAGAAACTCCAGCATGGCCCGGACTTCTTTGTTATCGGTCCGGCATTCGATGGCTAATGCACCCTGGCCTACCGCGGGAATGCAAAAATCACAGGGCAGGGTTTCTTTGATCCGGTCTGCGTAACCTAAGCGGGTGAGGCCGGCCGCGGCTAAGATGATGGCATCATACTGGCCTTCATCCAGCTTGTGCAGACGGGTGTCCACATTGCCCCGCAGGTCCCGGATATCCAGATCGGGCCGTTTGGCTAACAGCTGCGCCTTACGCCGCAGGCTGGAAGTACCCAGCACCGTGCCCGCAGGCATCTCCGCGAAGGTGTTGTACTTGTTGCTGACAAAAGCATCGCCCACAACAGCACGCTCCGTAATGGCAGTCAGGCAGAGACCTTCCGGCAGCTTTGTGGGCATATCCTTCAGGCTGTGGACGGCCAGGTCGACTTCACCGTCCAGCAGCGCGGTTTCAATTTCTTTGGTAAACAGTCCCTTGCCGCCGATCTTGGACAGGGGAACGTCCAGGATTTTGTCACCTTTGGTGACGATTTTCTGCAAACGGACTTCACAGTCCGGATATTCTTTCTCCAGACAGCTTTTGATGTAATTGCTCTGCCAGAGGGCCAGCAGGCTTTTCCTAGTTCCAATAGTTATAGTTTTTTTCATCGTCAGGGTTTTCCTCGTCTTTGTCATCTAACATAAAAAAGCGGCTGATATCCGTTTTCACGTGTTCTTCTTCTTCCGTGCCGGCGGCCTTGTTGATGTTGATCATGGGGTCCCGGAGGAACTTATACATGAGCCGTTCGCTCATCACTTCAATTTTATGCTGCTGTTCTTCCGTCAGTTCCGGCATCTTGCGAAGGGTCTTGGCCAGGATGCGTTCCCGCAGGAAATCAAACTTGTCGTGGAGACGTACCATGACGGGCCGCATGGAAAGATACCGCAGCCGTTCCTTCAAAGCCTCGATATCTTCTTCAATCAGGAACTTCGCTGCCTCCGCGTCCTGGTTTCGCAGCTCTTTGTTGGTATCCACCACGTTCTTCAGGTCGTCGATGTTGTACAGGACCACGTTGTCCAGGTCCGTGACTTCCGGATCCACGTCACGGGGCACGGCGATATCGATCAAAACCAGAGGATTGGGCTTTACACGTTCCTCCAGGGCCAGGGCCAGCTGGTCGTGGTGGATGATGTAGTGGGTGGCTCCGGTGGAGGTGATGACGATGTCCGCGTTCACGACGTGGTCGATAAAGTCATCGAAACGGATGACGGAACCGTTGAATTTGTCTGCCAGTTCCTTTGCGTGATCGTAGCTGCGGTTGGTGACGAAAATGGAAGGGGCGCCTTTGTCCATCAGATGCCGTGCGGTAAGTTCGCTCATCTTGCCGGCCCCGATGACCAGGATATCCGCGACGCTCAGGTCGCCAACCACGTCGATGGCCAGGTCGACGGCAGCAGACGAAACGCTGACGCTCCGGTAGGCAATCTGGGTCCGGGTGCGAATCTTCTTGCCTGAGGAGATGGCCTGGTTAAAGATTGTATTGAACATGAAAGAAGTGGTGCCTGAAGTGCGGGCCAGATGGTAGGCGTCCTTCACCTGGCTCAGGATCTGGCCTTCGCCCACGATGAGGGAGTCCAGGCTGCTGGCCACCAGAAACAGGTGACGGACGCAGTGGACGCCGGTGAGAGTGTAAAAGTACTCTTTGTCGAAGGCTTTGCCGGCAATGCGTTTCACCGCATTGTGCAGCGCTTCCATACCATCTTCCGGTTCCTGAGCCACCAGATAAAGTTCCGTGCGGTTGCAGGTGGAAAGCAGGACGGCTTCCGAAAAGTCGTCTGATTCTTTCAGCAGCCGCAGCACGTGCTTGATACGGCTGCGTGAAAAATTGAATTTTTCACGGATTTCCACAGGGGCGGTCTTATGATTCAGCCCCAATACGATTAACTGCATCTATAATGATCTCCTTTGCCTGCTGCAGACGGCCTTCTTTAACCAGTTGCAGCAGCTGATTTGTGAGAGTAGTTCTCCAGAATTCCTGTCTGGTCCGGGGACCCGGCAGGCGTTGTTTGACGTTTTCCCGCTGTTCGTCCAGGAACGTGGCGAAGGCGGCCATATCGTCGCCGTACTGTTGCTGCATATCCTTCATCAGCAGGTGGGTGAGGCGGGGGTTGCCTCCCGTTGATGCGGAAAAATGCAGGCTGCCGTTGTCATAGGTTCCTGCTACGGTAAAGTTTCCCGCGTCCGGCTCGTCCGTTACGTTCAGCAGGCACTGCCGCTCCCGGGCTTCCCTTACGACCGCTGCGTTGACATCGCGGTTGTCCGTGGCCGCTATGACCAGGAACGCGTGTCTGAGATCGCCCGTTTCGTAATTACGCCGGCACAGGGTCAAAGCAGGAAACTTTCTTTGTAACGCAGTGATTTCAGGAAGAATTTCCGGCGCGATGACGGTGACCGCGGCTCCGGCTTCCAGCAGGGATTTTAATTTGCGCAGCGCCACGCTGCCTCCGCCAACTACCACACAGTGACGGTTTTCCATATTCAGCTGCACCGTATAACGAAACTGATTGTAAGCCATACATACCCCGGTCAGAAACTAATTCGTGTGCTTTGTAATAACTGTTGTTTTTCCTGGCTTCGCCTTATCATTAAAAGCGAAATAGAATTGTAAATAGTAATTCATTATATTTTACCACAAAACGCTTAATAATGTTATCTTTTTTTAATCGTTTCTTTCTTGATTTTAAGGAACTATTTGTGAAATCATTTAAACTGCCCATTCTTAACAAATATCCCGGCTGTGTGTTATAATATTACGAAATGCGGATTATTCAGTTTTGTACATTACTCTCACACAATATGACTCTCACACAGGCGCGGTTAATCCGTATTTTCAATATAAATACCGTTTAGGAAAGGACCCAGAATCATGAACATTATTTTTAAACGTAAGAGCGTACGCACGTACCTGGATATTGACGTGGATGATGTAACGGTTGAGCAGATCATCCGTGCCGGCATGGCGGCGCCTTCAGCCAAGAATCAGCGGCCCTGGGAGTTTTACGTGGTGCGCAATAAGGAAACGCTGGCCAAACTGGCAACCTGTACTCCTTACGCAAGGCCTGTGGCCAATGCTCCCGTAGCCATCGTGGCCTGCTACCGTACCAAAGGTGTATTTGAACCGATGATGACCCTGCTGGATATGAGCTGTTGCTGTGAAAACATGCTGATCCAGGCTTCCGCGCTGGAGATGGGTTCGGTGTGGCTTTCCTTCGCACCCCATCCGGAACGGCAGGAACCGGCCAAAAAGGTCCTGAACCTGCCGGAAGATCTGGAAGTGTTCGCTGTCCTGCCGGTGGGCTATCCCCAGGGACAGGGCAAGATCATCGACCGTTTCGACCCGGCCCGCATCCATTGGGAAGAGTAAAGGACCGCGTGTCTGCCGGTTCACTTCACAGAGTAAGCGGCTCTGAGTCTGCCATTTTTAAGACACAAGACTGTGTTATAATTCATATCACACAGAAATAATCTGGTATGATGGGAGGTAACCTGTATGAAAAAGAAGTTTGCTCTCGCGGTTCTGGCTGCGTCGATCCTGTTCTCTGCCTCTGCTTTCGCGTCGGATAACATCCTCGTTCCTTCGCCTGAGGGACAGCAGCAGCTGATTCCTTACGGTGCTGTCAGCAAGGACGGCTATTTTAAGGGCATCCGCCTTGCCGGCAAGGTTAAAGTTGTAAAGAACTTCGGCGATATCAAAGTGCAGGTTGTTAAGAATTTTCCTGACCTGAAAGTGAAAAAGGTATCCAATTTCCCCAATAAGATCGGTGAATGGCAGTTTGTGGAAAATTTCCCCGATTTCACCATCCAGTTCGTTGACAACTTCCCGGATATCAAGATCCAGTATGTGACTAATTTCCCCGGTGTACCGTGATAAAGGCCTGAACAATGGACAGTAAGTTTTTAAAATTTCTTTCATTCAGATATTTGCTGCTTGCTGCTGCTTTTGTTACCGTGCACAGCGCGCAGGTGTGGGCCGCGCCCAACGTGCAGGCGGAGTCTGCAATCCTGATTAACGCCCGGACCGGTAGTGTGATTTATGAAAAGAATGCGGATACCCGCCGTTCTCCCGCCAGCCTGACCAAGGTGATGACCTGTATCCTGGGCCTGGAAGAAAAAGGACTGGATTCCATTTTTAATATCAGCATGGCCGCTGCCGCTACGGAATACTCGGACCTGGGTATGAAGGGCGGGGAGAAGATGCGCTCCGGCGAGCTGATGCGGGGCATGATGATGGAGTCTGATAACGGCGCTGCTGTGGTAGTAGCGCAGAATGTTTCCGGAAATATCCTGAAGTTTGCCGACCGTATGAACGCGAAAGCGAAAGAGCTGGGCTGCCGGAAGACGCATTTCAGCAACCCCCACGGGCTGACGGCCAAGTGGCATTACACTACGGCAAGGGATATGGCAAAAATTGCGGCCTATGCCATGAAGAACCCGGATTTCCGCAATATTGTCAGTTCGAAGAGTTCGGTGATACACTGGGCGTCTCCTTCAGGCAAAACGTATAAGGCGGACAACACGAACCGGCTGCTGAGTTTCTATACCGGCGCCAATGGGATCAAGACCGGATGGACCAGCGCGGCAAAAGGCTGTCTGGCGGCTTCGGCAAAGCGGAATGATATTCCCGGTTTGCGGATGCGAGGTCGATGCTGGATTACGGCTTTTCCGTAGGCGGGGTAGGAAAGATTGTTGTCGAGAAAGCTGGGAAACCGGCTTCCCGGCGTGTCCCGTCTGTAAAGAAACCAGGGGCTTCGTCCGCGCCTTCCGTATCGAATAAGCCAACAGCGACAAATCAGCCGGTAACAGCGGCGCCTTCCACAACAAACCGGCCTGCTTCCGCAACGATTCCTGTCGCAACAAATAAGCCGGCAACACCGGCCGCGCCGGCCCAGGCTCCTGCGGCTAAAACCGCCGCAGACAGCAACGCTTCGGTAAACAGCGGCGCTGCCGGCAGCGTTGCAACAGCAAAACCCGCTGTTATTTCCGGTAAACCGGTACGGATGCCCATAGTACGGAGACCTGGCGCGTAATCCCATTAGAGGTTTAAAGCATGGATAACCAGCAGATAGCCCGTTCCATTCTCGCTGCAGTCGGGCCTGAAAACATAACGGATGCCTACAACTGCATGACCCGGCTGCGGTTGCGTGTCAGCGCTGTGACCGTGACCAAAGAACAACTGAAAAAGATTGCCGGTGTGAAAGGCGTGATCCTAAACGACGGGGAGATTCATGTGGTTCTGGGCCCGGGTAAAGCGGAAAACGTGGCAAAGGAATGCAAACGGCTGCTGGCAGAAAAGGAGAAGACAAAAGCTGCGGTCCAAACAGTTGGCGCAGAGCCTGCCGCTCTTTCTGCCAGTCATTCTGTCTCTGAAAATCCAAAACCGGCTCCTGCAGAAATACAGAAACCGGAGAACAAAATCGGCGACGGTAAAGAACTGCATGCCGAAATCAAAAAGAGAAACAGCCGGTCTGTTTTGAAACGCATGCTGCAGCGGGTGGGGCATATCTTTATCCCGCTGATCCCTGCTTTCATCGGCTGCGGTCTGCTTACCGGGCTTGTCAGCCTGTTGCTGAAAATCAGTCCCGAGCTGGCAGGCAATTCCTATATACAGTATCTGAAGCTGGCAGGCGGTTCCATTTTTATGGTGCTGAATGCATTTATCGGGTTGTACGCCTGCAAAGAATTTGGCGGCACCCCGGCTTTAGGCGGCGCCATGGCAGCATTGCTGGCAGCTCCCGGTCTGGCGGATATTACCTTTATGGGAAGTCCGCTGATTCCGGGAAGGGGCGGTATCTTTGCTTCCCTGCTGATCGGTGCGGCCACGGCCCTGATTGATACAAGGCTGCGCAAATGCGTCCCTGAATCCGTCAGCTTGTTTCTGGCGCCGCTGGTTACGATTACAGCGGTTTCCCTGGCCGGTCTGTTCATTTTCCAGCCTCTGGGAGGCATTCTGTCCGATGTCCTGAGCTATTACACAGTGCATTCAATCCAGACAGGCGGCGCGGTTACCGGTTTTGTCATCGGGGGCATCTTCCTTCCCATTGTCATGGTGGGGGTGCATCACGGTCTGACGCCGATCCATGCGGATATGCTGGCCTCCATGGGCATGACGATTCTGCTTCCTATTGCAGCTATGGCCGGGTGCGGGCAGGTAGGGGCCTCTTTTGCTGTGTATCTGAAGAGCAAAAATAAATTCCTGCGGCGGACCATTTTAAGTTCGCTTCCCGTTGGCATGCTGGGTATCGGCGAGCCGCTGATCTACGGCGTTACGCTGCCCCTGGGCAAACCTTTTGTCTGTGCCTGTATCGGCGGCGCTTTCGGTGGCGCCTGGCAGGCGTATCACGGCATCGGTTCCTATGCCCTTGGGATTTCCGGTATCCCCCTGGCGGCCGCTACCAATCATGTACTGTTATATTTGATTGGCGTTCTGATCGCTTATCTTGCGGGTTTTGCCGCAACCTGGGCAGCAGGCTTTGAGGATCCGCCGGAAGAAGAAATGTAAAACGAACAAAGCCCTTACGCAATTTGCGTAAGGGCTTTACTTTATTTAAGCGATAATTAAAACAGAAAGATCAGTAGGGCCGGGTAAGGGTTTACTGTGCTTCTTCCTCATTAACAATGAATCCGATCCGGCGGTTTGCCGCTTCCTGCTTCTCATCATCCTCCGGCAGCTCACCGTCCTGGGGCGGTTTCTTTAAGGTGATCAGGCACAGAGTGAACTGGGAGATGTGCTGGATCATCTTCAGGGCTTCCCCGGTGTTGGGATCGAAACCGTAGAGCACGATCAGGTCCGGATTCCAGTACCCCAGCCGTTTGATGATGATGGGGCGGTTGGAGAAAGAGGCCAGGCTCATGGCAGCCACTTCGTCAGGGGCAAGGCTTTTTTCAAAGTTGCGGATCAGCTTATTGATCCGTTCGCACATATTGGCAGCCGCGTTTTTACTGATAACGGGATTGTTCATGGCAAGTCCTCCTGAATTTGTATGATTGTCAATATAATTATAGCATGAAAGACCGTAATTAAAAATGTATACATGTATACTTTGCCCTGAAATATAGATTAGTTT
The DNA here is from genome assembly GCA_902801365.1 of uncultured Succiniclasticum sp. Taxonomy (GTDB): domain Bacteria; phylum Bacillota; class Negativicutes; order Acidaminococcales; family Acidaminococcaceae; genus Succiniclasticum. The sequence goes on along the minus strand of CADCHY010000006.1, from coordinate 205,770 downwards.
TCGAAATAGTGGTAAAATACCTTTAAATTTAAAAGAAATGAGGGGTAAACGTATGAATCTTTCTGTCCAAATTTTAATCGCGTTAGTGTTGTCTGTATGCGCAGGTCTGGCTCTCGGGCCGGACGGGCTGCCGTTTGTTAACAAATGGATTGCGCCTGTTGGTACCATCTTCATTAACTTCATCAAGATGATGATCGTGCCTGTCGTCACCTGCTCACTGATCGTAGGTGTTACCAGTCTGGGCGGCGACAGCAAAAAGCTGGGCCGTATCAGCGCCAAGACCATCTGCCTGTATCTGATTACCACTGCTGTGGCTATTGTTCTCGGTTTTGCCGTAGCCGGCATCATCCAGCCCGGCGTAGGCCTGGATATTGCCGGAAAGGTTGCGCCGAAAGTAAAAGAAGCGCCGACCTTTATGCAGGTCCTGGTGAACATGGTGCCTACCAACCCGATTGACGCCATGGCCAAAGGCCAGATTCTGCCCGTCATCATTTTTGCGCTGCTGGTAGGCGTAGGCATCACCCAGTTAGATGAAAAGCGTTCCCGTTTCCTGATGGATTTATATGATGCGGGCGCTGAAGTATGCTACAAAATCATCGCCATGGTTATGAAGTTTGCTCCCATCGGCGTGTTTGCGCTGTTGCTGCCGGTTGTCTGCAAAAACGGCCCCAAGGTGCTGCTCCCGCTGTTAAGCGTAATCCTGGCTGTTGCCATCGGCTGTGCCCTGCAGTGCATCCTTGTTTATTCCACGCTGGCTTCTACAATGGGCGGCGTGAACCCGGTGAAGTTCTTCCGCGGCATGTCCGAAGCCATGATGCTGGCTTTCACCACCTGTTCCTCTGCGGCTGCACTGCCTGTTAACATGAAGAACTGCCAGGAAAAACTGGGCCTGTCCCGTGAAGTGACTTCCTTCGTACTGCCGCTGGGCTGCACCATCAACATGGACGGCACGGCGCTGTACATGGGCGTTTGCTCTCTGTTCGTGGCTAACGCTTTCGGCGTGAACCTGACTTCTTCCGATATGATCATGATCGTCTTCACCGGTACCCTGGCTTCCATCGGTACCGCCGGCGTTCCCGGCGCGGGCCTCATCATGCTGGCTATGGTGCTGCAGGCAGTTCAGCTGCCTATGGAAGGCCTGGCCCTGGTTGCCGGTATCGACCGTGTGCTGGATATGTTCCGTACCTGCGTTAATATCACCGGTGACGGCGCTGTCTGCTGCGTAGTAGATAAGAGCGAACGGAAAAACGCAGCATAATTGCGGTCAATCATTCTGAATCATAGAATCATAATTTATAATAATTGAATGGGGCGGCGCCTAAAAAACGCCGCCCTAAAATTTTACTGTTTTATATATTTGCATTTTACGTTGGATGTGGTACAATACAAAAATGAGCAACCAACTTTAAAGGAATAAGGAGAGAGAAGTATCCATGCGTATTATTTATAAAACAAATACAACATACAGTGCGGCGGAATTCGGCAAGATGAATCTTGAGATTCAGAAGCACGACAGCAAGTTCAGAAAAGCGCAGTATATTATTGCGGCTATTATTGCGGTGATCATTGCCATCTGCCTGTACAATGCCTGGTATATTGCGGCAGCAGCCATGGTAGCGGTGGGTTTTGCGGTCTTCTTATATATAATTCCCCATAATGTACGCAAACAGGCGGAAAAAGAATTTGGCAAGAGCCGTCTGGAAGGTACGCCCAGCAATATGACGTTCTATCTGGATCATTATGAAGAGGTGAACAAGATGGGCCGTTCCGCCTATAAGTACGTACAGTTGCGCCACATTTATGAAACGCCTACCAATTTTTACCTGATGCTGAACGACAAACAGGGCGCCATTGTGGAAAAAGCCAACTGCAAACCGGAACTGATAAAGTTCATCGGTAAGATTAAGGCACAATATAAGCTGTAAGAGTTAAGAGCAACACCCTCTGTCGGCAAAAATGACAGAGGGTGTTTTTATCAGAAAAAGAGGGGATGGAAGATGAAAAAGCGGTTGACAGCCCTGGTAATGTCATTCCTGTTGGGGCTGCTGTTATTCCACTTCCGGATTCCCATACCGTTCATGCTGAGCGGGATCTTTTCAGCCTCTGCATTGAAATTCTTTATATGGACAGATATGCGCTGGCCTCTGTTATGGCGCAATCTGGGGCTGCTGGCTGCCGGTTATGGCATCGGCCGGAGCTTTACCCATGAAACACTGGTGCAGATGTCCCAGCATGTTCTGGGTGTCTTTGGGGCTTCCTTTGTGGCCATCGGCATATCGCTGCTGGTGGCCTGGTTCACATATAAACATACCTTTGCCAATCTGCTGAGCTGCATTATGGGCATGCTGCCCGGCGGGCTGAACCAGATGATGCTGCTGGCGGACGAAGATCCCCGGGTGGATGCCAATGTAGTGGTTATGCAGCAGACCATCCGTCTGTTCGGGGTAGTTATCTCCGTTCCTTTTCTGGTGATCCACCTTCTGGGTGCTACAGTAGTTCCTCAGGGGCTGCTGGCTCCTGTAGGGGATAATACAGGGCTTACCTGGCTGATTCTGATTCCCGTGGCCGGATTCGGCTTTGTGGCTGCCAAAAAGCTGAAAGTTCCCACGGCGGCTTTGATTGGTCCGATTATAGCCACGGCGGCTTTTTCCATTATTTGTAACGTACATCTGCAAAAGCCGCCGCCCATCCTCATGAACCTGGCCCAGATGAACATCGGCCTGTACATGGGGTGCATGCTGGATAAGGAACGGCTGTACAGAACCAGGGTGCTGCTGCCTTATGCAATCATTGGGACACTTCTGATTATCGGCGGAAGCATTGCGGTAGCGGAAATACTGGTACGCTATTACGGGATCCCCATTGTGACGGCGTTTCTGGCCATGGCTCCCGGAGGTATGACGGAGATGTGCCTGGCCGGCATGAGCATGGGGGCCGACGTGTCCATTATACTGACGTACCAGATTGTGCGCCTCCTGATGATGAATCTGACGGTTCCGTTTTGTCTGAACAGATATTTCGATGAGAATTATAAAGGGTAGGTAACCCACAAAAAAACGCAACGTTCTGTAGCTGTAAGAAACAGCAGTGAACGTTGCGTTTTTTATAGTTTGATAAGCATTTTGGAAATCTGAACTTCCTTCTCGTGCAGAGAACGGACAACAGACAAAACTTATTCTCTCCAGGCGCAGTGCTTCAGGGCTCCGGACCACTGGTTCATCCGGAAGGAACCGCGAAGGGCGGCATTGATAAAGTTTTCAGCTGTTTCCAGGGCGTCCGTGACAGCCATGCCTTTTGCCAGGCAGGCGGTGACGGCAGCAGAGAAGGTGCAGCCTGCTCCATGGTTATAGGAGTTGGGAACCTTCGGATGGCGTTTTTCTGTAAAAGTTTTACCGTCGTAGACTAATTCTACCGCGTCGTTCCCGGGCAGGCGGTCACCGGCTTTCAGAATTACGTTCCGGCAGCCTTTATCATGGATCACAGTGGCAGCCTGTTTCATTTCATCAACGTTAGTTATGGCAGGCATATCTGCCAGGTAGGCTGCTTCCAGCAGGTTAGGCGTCATGACCAGCGCCCGCTTTACCAGCAGCTCTTTAATCGCTGCCGCAGCTTCCGGCACCATGATGGTATCGATGCCTTTGCAGACCATGACCGGGTCGATGACTACATTTTTCAATTCATATTTGTCGATGGTGGCGGCAATCAGCTCTACCAGATCGGCGCTGCCCAGCATGCCGGTCTTCAGGGCATCGCAGCCGATGCCCTGCAGGATTGTGACCAGCTGTTTTTCGATGACAGCGGTTTCAATGGGATAAATCTCGTGGGCCCAGTCCGCGTTGGGATTTTGGGCTACGATGCAGGTGAGGGCGGTCATCCCGTACACACCCAGCTCCTGAAAGGTTTTCAGATCAGCCTCCATACCGGCGCCGCCACTGGTATCTGATCCGGCGATGGTCATTGCTTTATACATGGTTAAAATCTCCCCTCGTAAATTCAGTGTTGCCATAAAACAACGTCGGGACTTGTTGAGCGGGCGGGGTTCCTGATGTCTGATGTACCTTCCAGAACCGGTAAACCCGCAATCGGTCCGTTTGACCTGACGAAATGGCAACTTTAATTATACTCGTAAAATCTAAAAAAGGAAGCACCAATTGTGTTATATTTGTTACAGAAATACTGATTTTTTTATTTAAAGTTATATGCTGTTACGATTTTTTCCCGGTTGAAGAGCACATCCTGAGGATACTCATACAGACAGATGGCCAGATAGGATCCGGCAATGTTATACAGGTTATCGAAACCGCAGTGCTGCAAAGCCATGATGGCATTGTAACTCCGCTGGCTGGAACGGCAGTGGAGGTAGACAGGCTTATCTTTGGGAATCTCGTCCATGCGTTGCCGCAGCTGGCTTAACGGAATATTAATTGCGTTCAGCAGATGGCCGGCACTGTATTCGCCCGGTTCCCGCACGTCGATGATGCAGGCCTTGCTTTCTACCAGCTCACGCACCTTAGTAAGAGGAACCTGACGGTACACGCCGTGGAGCAGGTTCAGCCCCACCAGCGCCGCCATGTTCACTGCGTCTTTGGCAGTGCTTACCACCGGAGCGTAACAGAGTTCCATGTTCTTCAGATCTTCCAGGGTCCCGCCCATGGAGATCAGGGCGGCAATCACATCAATGCGGCGGTCTGCTTCACCCTTGCCGATGGCCTGGGCTCCTAACAGACGCCCTGTCGGTGTTTCAAAAACCAGTTTTACATGAATAGGGTGGGCATCGGGCATGAGGCTCACCTTGTCGGAAGGAATTACATAGGCAATTTCATAAGGTATCCCCTCTGCTTTCGCCGCTTTTTCGTTCAGGCCGGTACTGGCAGCCAGCAAAGAGAAGATACGGATGACAGAAGAACCGATAAATCCTTTCTGCTGATTGCGGATCCCGTAAATATGATCCGCCGCGGCCCGTGCTTCCATCTGGGCGGGCCAGGCCAGGGCCAGCCGCATGGGTTTGCGGGTGAGGCGGCTGAACACCTCGATGGCATCGCCTACAGCATAAATGGAAGGGTCGCTGGTCTGGAAGTTGGCGTTGACTTTGATGCCGCCGGTTTCACCGATGGCCAGTCCGGCGTTTTTGGCCAGGGTGGTTTCCGGACGGATACCCACGGCCATCACCACAGCGTCGGCTTTGACCTGTTTGCCGCTGGCCAGTTCAATGGCATTACTGCCAATCTTTTTCACCCCGTCTTTTAAAATCAGGGTCATACCGTTTTCCAGCATCTCTTTGTGCAGGATCTGGGCCATGTCGTAATCAAAAGGCATCATGACCTGATCCATGGCCTCGATCAGGGTGACCTTGTAACCGGCATGCACCAGGTTTTCCGCAATCTCGCAGCCGATAAAACCTCCTCCGACGACAGCAATATTCTCTGCCTTACGGTCACGGATGCAGGCATCAAGCTTAGCGATGTCCACCACGTTGCGGATGCCAAAGACGTTTTCGTTGCGGATGCCTTCGATGGCGCCGGGAAGGATGGGTTCGCCGCCGGGGGAGAGGATCAGGGCATCGTATGTTTCTGTATATTCTCTGCCGTCCGTAAGATTCTTTACCGTTACGGTCTTTTCTTCCCGGTTGATGGCGATGACTTCGTTTTCCGTTCGCACCTCAATGTTATATTTCTTCTTGAACTGGGCGGGATCCATCATCACCAGGTCCGCGCTGTCCGCCACGGTTCGGCTTAAGAAATAGGGCAGGGCGCAGTTGGAAAAGGAAACGTGGGGTCCCCGTTCAAACACAATGATCTCCGCGTGTTCGTCCAGACGGCGGGCCCGGGCTGCCGCCGATGCGCCACCGGCCACACCACCGACCACTAAGATTCGCTTGCTCAAAACACTTCCTCCTTCTGTCCGTTCATTTATGTGTTTATGCAATTCGCGATGCATGAAATCTGTTCTTTCGCGAATGCTGCAGGATGCAGCTGTCTTTTGTTATAAAAACCGGTATCAGTAAAACGCTGATACCGGTGACTGCAGTTAAACAATATTACTTCAATACAATCTTATTTCTTCAATGCGGCTTTTGTTGCTTCTTTCGCGCAGAAGCCGATGATCTTCTTGCAGTTGCGGGCCCGTTCTTTCATGCCTTCTTTGGTTGATTCATCAAAGGGGAAGCAAAGGTCGCGGCATTCGATGGTGCCGTATTCCGTGATGACATCTTTCACATAAACTGCGTGGCGGGGATAGATGCCGGTCTCGTCATGATGCAGTTCATCCACCCGTTCCGCAAAAGTTTCTTTGGCATAAGGATTTTTACGGCCCTGTTTGCTGCCGATCACAACCATGCCGGCGTTTACCGCGCCGCAGGTGTGTTTGGTGAAGCCCATGCCGCCGCCCATGCCGGAAACCAGGGCAATGATTTCAGGCGGGTATTCGCTGATACCCAGGTCCAGGAACCCCTGCAGTACGCATTCGCCGCAGTTCAGACCGTGTTTGAAATGTTCCATGGCATTCTGGGATGCCTTTTCCGCCAGCTGTTCAATCTCTTCTTCGGTGTAGACTTTCTTTTCTTCCATGATGATTTGCCTCCTCTGAAATGACAATTCCAAATCCTGACATTTTTATATTTGATTTGTTTTATTTTCTTTATTTCATAATTATTATACCATACAATCGGTTCTTTGCAGAAAGATTATTAGATTATTAATTAGATACGAAAAATAGAACAGCTCCTGAAAACAATTAAGGAACCACCACAAGGGTGATTCCTTAACTTTATGATCAGGTTTAATTCATTTGTCTTTATTTCCTTGGTCCATGATGGCCGCCGCCCGGTCTGGGTCCGCCGCCGGGACGTGGTCCCCGTGGCGGGGGCCCTGGGTGATGGTGCGGGCGGTCCCAGCCCCATCCCCAGCCCCAGTCCCAGCCGACATATACAGGGACATAGACTTGCCGGGCTTCATAAGCGGCGATATCCTGGCTGTCCATAACGGCAAACCGGAGCTTTTCCGTTTTCACGTAGCCGCCGATTTCCACCTCAGCCAGAACATCCGCGTATCCGCGGGCATTGCCGTTAATGATCAGCTGGCCGTTTTCTTCGGTGATTGTGGCTATGTTTTCCGTAAGACTGGTCAGGGTAAGATCGTAGGGCAGGTTGCCGGGCACACGTACCAGAACCTTTCCGTTTCCTTTTAACGGAATGATCCCGCTGGCGCGGTAAATTTCTACTTTTTTCAGCAGTTTTTCCGTAGAACCTTCCAGCATTTCGAAATTCCCGTTTTCCGGGAAACGGCGGAATACACAGCTGTTATCCTTCGCGATAAAGTATTCGCCTGCCAGCGTTTCCATATCCGGCGTGAATGCTTTTACGTGCTGGAAATAATTGCCCGACAGGCTTTTGTCCATACGGTAAAAATAGGATTTTCTTGCATCCAGGCCGGTCTTTTGCGGAGACAGGCCTTCCAGCATAGCGACCGCTTTTTCCAGCTTTCTGCCGCTGGTGATATAATACTGTGACAAGGCTTTCTCTCTGGCAGCCAGACGCACGGCTTCCGTCTGGGAAGCAGGAACCACGGCTCCCTCTTTATATTCCGTATTCACTGTCAGTTTTTGATTTATGGCTGCCGCGCCGGCAGGGATGGGGCAGGCAAGACCTGCTGCCAGGATGGAAACAGCCAGAAGTCCGGTTGCGGTTATTTTCCAGTTTTTCATGGGCGTTACCTCCGTCTGATCTTCGTGATTACAATTCAAAACAGAATTCTTATTTATCTATGGTCAGTTTTATCTATGGTCAGTATAATCATTATTTTTGACAAAACTATGACAATTTACTAAAAAAAGAAAATCGGGTAAAATATGTGTTAAAATATGTTTAATAATATTGTATCAGAAACACAACAGAAAAACACCGGCGGAATGTGTCGCGCGCTTGTAATAAAGCAGCCGGATTTCCGCAAACAGTCAACACAAAAGGGGTTATTATGATTGGAAGCCGCGTCATGGCCGTGGGAGATGTGCACGGGCAGTATGAAAAATTAAAAAAACTGATGCGCCGCATCAAATTCGATCCGGCCCAGGACATCCTGGTTTTCCTGGGCGACCTGATCGACAGGGGTCCGGAATCACTGCAGTGCTTCGATTATGTGATGCATCTTCAGAAACAGCATCCTGAGTCCGTTATCTACCTGATGGGCAATCACGAGCGGGAGATGCTGGATTATTTCGATGCGCTGGCAAAAGCAAAGGATGAACTTGACATCCGTCTGCTGAACCGGACCAGTCAGTGGCTCACCTACGGCGGGGACAAGACGCTTCCCCAGCTGCAGAAACTGGGAGGCAAAGCCCTGCAGAACCGGCTGGACTATGCCCGGAACCTGCCCTTATACTACCGCGCCGGCGATTATTATTTCTGTCATGCCGGTGTGGATCCGGATGTACCTCTGGAACAGCAGCAGGAAAAGGACCTGATCTGGATCCGGGAAAAGTTCTATACAGGTTATCATGGCAAAGAAACAATCGTGGTAGGGCATACTCCCATCCAGAATCTGCAGTATATGTTTAAAGGTATCACCTGGGACATGTACCCTGTGATACGGGATAATCATATTATTCTTTGTGATACGGGGTCCTATCTGGAAGGCGGCCGCCTGTCCTGCATCGATGTGATTACAAAATATGTCTGGCAGGCATAGAGAAAGACAGAAAGGGATACGATGAAGCATTTGAAGAAACTCACTTTACTACATTCTAACGATCTGCACGGTGATTTCCTGGTAGAAAAAGTAGACGATAAACTGGTGGGCGGTGTTTCTATGCTCTCCGGTTACGTCAACAAGGTGCGCCGGGAAGAAGAGAACGTAATCTATGCCATAGCCGGGGATATGTTTCAGGGATCCCTGATCGATTCGGAATTCAAGGGAGTTTCCACCATTGAGATCATGAACCTGCTGGCTCCGGATGTGGTGACCATCGGCAACCACGAAGTGGATTACGGGCTGGCCCATCTTCTGTTTCTGGAAAAATGCGCCAATTTTCCTATCATCAACGCCAATATGTACCTGAAGCACAATGGCCGGCGTCTGTTCCGTTCCCACCGGATCCTGGAGACCGGAGGTATGAAGGTGCTGTTTATAGGCATTCTGACAGAAGAAGTGCTGCAGAAGACCAAACTGGAAGAACTGATCGGCACTCTGGTGGACATCCATGAGGCCGCGGCGGAAGTGGGGCGCATCTGCGACGCCTATCGGACGGAAGATATTGATTTTACGGTGCTGCTGACCCATATCGGCATTGAAGCGGACCAGCAGCTGGCTGCTTTACTGGATCCCCGCTGGGGCGTGGACCTGATTATCGGGGGACACAGTCATACACTGCTGGCAAAGCCTGTTGAAGTAAACGGTATCCCCATTGTACAGGCAGCGTCCGGCACGGACCAGATTGGACGTTTCGATATTATGGTAGATACCGACCGTAACACGATTGACAGTTACACCTGGCAGCTGATCCCCGTAACGCCGGAGTATTGCCCGGAGGATGAAGTGCTTAAAAACATTATCGGGAAATACAAGCATGTAACGGAAACAAAATACAACCGGATCCTGACCCGCTTCCCGGAACGGTATGCCCATCCCGTCCGCAACCGTGAGACCCCGGTAGGCAAAATCTTTGCCGATGCTTTTAAGGATTCCCTGGGACTGGATATCATGCTGCATGCTTCCGGAAGTCTTCGCAGCCAATACCTGGGACCTGTCATGACCCTGCAGGATTTACAGGAAATGGAGCCGTTTGACGAAGAAGTGTACCGTTACGTCGTGACAGGCCGGCAGTTCCGCCATATGATGGAGTATATGCTGCGGGACGAAGCCTTTGACCCCAATGCCCACACGGAGTTTTACCAGTTTTCCGAAGGACTGCGGGTCGTCTATAATAAAACGCAGAAAAAAGTCACCAGTCTGACCATGCATGGCCGGGAGATAGGCGACGATGAACCGCTGCGCGTAGGCATGCACCAGTTCCATTTCAAGAACCTGCAGACCGGACTGGATATTTCTGAAGCGGAAATCGCCCGTAACGGCATGCCAAAGGTTGTTGCCACCCGCAGCCTGGGTCTGCTGGAAGAGTACTTTACATCCCATCCGCATATTACGGCTCCTGAAGAACAGCGGCTGGTGATTGTAGAATAAGCTGAGTGTATTATTATTAACTCATTTCTTCAGTGTATTCTTAAATAAAATAACAGCGACGGTAACGTATTTGCAAAACATCGGAAGCGTTTGCGTAGTTTCATGAGACGAAATGAGCCGGCCGTGGCGAGGCTGTCTGAGGGCGAAGCCCGAGTTTCGAGCCACAGGCGAATGAATCCATGAAACAGCAAACACAGACGGTTTTGCGAATACGTTACCGCCGCTGTATTTACTTTTAAGAAATCTTTATAATGAGGTTATTTTAAAAACCAAAAATATCCCAGTACCATGATGCCTAAAACGATGCGATAGTAACCGAACACGATAAAATTGTGTTTTTTGATGTAGCTCATCAGGAACCGGATCACGATGATGCTGACGATAAAAGCTACGACGCATCCCACAGCAAGGATGAGCAGTTCGCTGCCGTTAAATACAAAACCCACCCGCAGGATGTATTTGATCAGTTTCAGCAGGGAAGCGCCGATCATGACAGGGATAGCCAGATAAAAAGTAAATTCCGCCGCCACGCTGCGTTCCAGCCCGATCAGCAGGCCGCCGATGATGGTGGAACCGGAACGGGAGGTTCCGGGAACCAGGGAGAAAAGTTGGAAGATACCTACCTGGATGGCTTTGCCGTAGGAAATATCCATTACGCTTTTCACCTTTCCGGAGCCGACATTCCGGGATTCGATCACAATGAACAGAATGCCATAGAGAATCAGGGTAATGGCCACCACTTCCGGGGTAAAGAAATGTTCTTCCATCCAGTCATTAAACAGGATGCCGATGACAGCAGCCGGCAGGCAGGCGGCGATGATCTTCCCCCAGAGGTCCAGGGTGGGCCGGTCCAAAGTAAGGGAACCGTCTTTCCGTTTCAGGGGCCAGATTTTTTCAAAGTACAACAGGATAACCGCCAGGATCGCGCCCAGCTGGATGACCACTTCAAAGAGTTTATAAAACTCGGCGCTGACACCAAGATGCACGAACTCGTCCAATAAGATCATATGGCCGGTAGAGGATATGGGCAGCCACTCGGTGACGCCTTCGATGATGCCGAACAGCACGGCTTTCATTATTTCAAGCAAGATAACTATCTCCTTATTCAAATTAATACTTTCCTATTTTACCACATATTACAAAAATAGCTATAACGTTTTTATTTTTTTTTGGAAAAAGCATAAACAGTGCTGGGCGAAGATTTGTTATTATAATTGTAAGGAAACCGGAATCAAGCAAAATTCTTTTAAATGTTTCACAGAAAGTTTTAATTAGCAGGGGGAAAGGATATTGCAATTCCTAGTAATTTGATATAAGTTATTATAATGAATTTCAATAGACGGAATTGCTTAACCGTATCTGTCAATTCATGATATAATATAATAATACATTGATAATTAGTAAATAAATCTTTATTTAAGAAAGCATTTTTCGGAAAGAGAAGAGAGGTATCAGAAAATGAAAAACTATTCGTATACACCCCAGGGCGTCTGCTCGCGCCAGATCACTTTCGCGTTAGACGAGGCTGGCAAACTGCACAACGTGAAATTTACCGGAGGCTGTCCGGGAAACCTGCTGGCCATCGGGAAACTGGTGGAAGGTGCTGACGCAAAAGAAATTGCGGCTTTGCTGCGTGGCAACGACTGTGCCAAACGCGGCACTTCCTGTGCCGACCAGCTGGCGATCGCGGTAGAAGCGGCGCTGCAGGAAAACGCATAAGACCGTTTCCGGGCAGAAGTATCTGTACGGACAGCGGCTAAGACTGGCTGCAGAAACGTACATGAATTGAGTGCGGCCGGGTAAGAAAAAATAAACCCTTTTTCAGTAAACAACAGACAGTAAATTCGGAGAGGAATTATGCTTGAGTTAAAAGACATCAGTTTTAACGTGCAGGATGACAGTAAAGAGAAAGAGATCATCCGGCATCTGGATCTGAACATTGACGACGGGAAGTTTGTTGTTGTGACAGGTCCCAATGGCGGTGGTAAGTCCACCATGGCAAAGCTCATTGCCGGCATTGAAACGCCCACAGAAGGAAGGATTATATTTAACGGGGAAGACATTACAGGCAAAAGCATTACGGAGCGGGCCAACCTGGGCATCAGCTTTGCGTTCCAGCAGCCCGCCCGGTTCAAGGGAATCACGGTGCTGGACCTGCTGCGCATTGCGGCAGGCAAACAACTGACCGTCAGCGCCTGCTGTGAATTTTTATCGGAAGTGGGACTGTGCGCCCGGGATTATATCAACCGGGAAGTGAACGCCTCTCTTTCCGGCGGAGAGTTAAAGCGAATAGAAATCGCTACCGTGCTGGCCCGGGGTACGCAGCTGGCCATCTTTGACGAGCCGGAAGCGGGCATCGACCTGTGGAGTTTCCAGAATCTGATCAGTGTGTTTGAGCGGATGCGCACGGCCAATACCCGTTCCATTCTGATCATCTCCCATCAGGAACGAATCCTGCAGATTGCCGATGAGATTGTGGTGCTGGCCAACGGACAGGTCACTAAGCACGGCCCCCGGGAAGAAATTCTTCCGGAACTGTTGGGGACAAGTGACGCGGTTGGCGTATGCGGCTGCCTGAAACGGGGAGGTGCGAACTGTGATTGATGCAATTCAGAAACGACTCCTGGCGGAGATTGCGGATCTCCACACGGTACCCACCGGCGCGTATAATATCCGGGCTAACAGCAAGCTGGCGGCGCGGAACACGACGGCTAATATTGACATTGTTTCCAAGGCGGATGTGAGCGGCATCGATATCCGCATCAAACCGGGTACGAAAAAGGAAAGCGTGCATATTCCGGTTGTACTCAGTGACAGCGGACTGAAGGAAACGGTTTATAACGATTTTTATATCGGTGAGGACTGCGATGTAGTCATCGTGGCAGGCTGCGGCATCCATAACTGCGGTGTGCAGGATTCCGAGCATGACGGCGTGCACCGCTTCTTTGTGGGCAAAAACAGCAAAGTAAAATATGTGGAAAAGCATTACGGAGAAGGGGACGGCCGGGGCAAACGCATCCTGAACCCGGTGACGGAAGCCTATCTGGAAGAAGGCAGTTCCATGGAAATGGAAATGGTGCAGATCAAGGGCGTGGATTCCACGGTCCGCACCACGAAAGCGGAACTGGCAGCCAATGCGTCCCTGGTGGTCAGGGAACGGCTCATGACCCATGGGAACCAGAAAGCCAAAAGCATTTATGAAACCTATCTGAACGGAGACGGCGCGGCGGCGGATGTGGTGTCCCGTTCCGTGGCACGGGAAGAGTCTTTCCAGGAGTTTTCTTCCCGCATTACCGGCAACGCGGCCTGCAAAGGGCACACAGAGTGTGACGCCATCATCATGGACAAGGCCCGGGTGCTGGCCATACCCCAGCTGGATGCCAATAATGTGGACGCGGCCCTGGTACATGAAGCGGCTATCGGCAAGATTGCCGGGGAACAGATCATCAAGCTGATGACCCTGGGACTTACCCAGGAGCAGGCGGAAGAACAGATTATCAACGGATTTTTGAAATGAGAAAAGAAAAATATTATTCCATATTAAATTACGGCTGCCAGATGAACGAAAGCGACGCGGAGCATTATGCGGGACAGCTTGAGGAACTGGGTTACGCGCGCACGGAAGATTTGGTCCGGGCCGATGTGATTCTGGTAAATACCTGCTGCATCCGGGAAAGCGCGGAACTTAAGATTCTGGGAAAAATCGGCGAGCTGAAACGCGTGAAGGCCCAACACCCGGGACAGATCATCTGTGTGGCGGGCTGCATGGCGCAAAAGGACGGCGCGGCGCTTGTGAAAAAATATCCCCAGATCGATCTGCTGTTAGGCACTTCGTATGTAAATTCTTTCAAACAGATTTTGCAGGATTATCTGGAAGAACGCAAAAAAGGCGTGTTCACCAGTCTGGAAGTACAGAGCAGTGAGTTTGAAGGACACCGCGTGCGGGAGAGCGGCTTCAGCGCCTGGATCCCCATCATGTACGGCTGTAATAATTTCTGTACGTACTGCATCGTGCCGTACGTACGGGGCCGGGAACGGAGCCGCAGCATTGAGAATATTCTGGAAGAAGTGCGTTCCGCCGTGGCGGCCGGTTATAAGGAAATCACCCTGCTGGGGCAGAATGTGGATTCCTACGGCAAGGATTTTTTACGGAACCATGAGGAAGAAAAACTGCTGTCCGTCAGCAGCGCGGTGGGAGAAGGTTTTACCGAAGCCCTTAAGGCGGAACCGTTTGCCGCGTTGCTGAAAGCGGTAGATCAGGTGCCCGGCGTGGAGCGGGTCCATTTTATGACCAGCCATCCCCGGGATATGTCGGAAGAAGTGATCCGGACGGTGGCGCAGGGGACGCATCTGTGCGAGCATTTCCACGTGGCGCTCCAGAGCGGCAGCAGCCGGATCTTAAAAGCCATGAACCGGGGTTATACACGGGAACGGTTCCTTGAACTGGTGAAGACGATACGTAAATACATTCCTCAGGCAGCCATTACCACAGATATCATTGTGGGATTTCCCGGCGAAACGGATGAAGATTTTGCCGAGACCTGCAGTCTGGTGGAAGAGGTGGGTTTTGATTCCGCTTTTACCTTTATTTATTCCAAACGCAGCGGCACTCCGGCGGCACGGATGCAGGATCAGATTCCGGATGAGGTGAAGCACGACCGGCTGCAGAAGCTCATGGACGTGCAGAACAGGCAGTCCCTGTGCATCAACCGGAATTTGGTGGGGCAGACGGTAGAAGTGATGGCGGAAGGTCCCACGGAAAAGCATCCGGAAACCTGGAGCGGCCGTACCCGGGGCAACAAACTGGTGCTCTGGCAGCAGAACTATACAGTTAAAAATGCTAATGGATACGAACAAACAATACATACGGAAGAGGGAAGCAGTCTCCCCATTCGTCCCGGACAGCTGGTGCAGATTAAAATTGAAAACGCCCAGACCTGGCTGGTGAAAGGAACAAGAATTAATTGATTTCAGGAAATACAATGGCTGAATAAATGATTGCAGGAAACACGGAAGCATTTCCGGGAGGAACTATGGCCAATGAATTAACGCCGATGATGCAGCAGTATCTCGATTTCAAAAATCAATACCGGGATGAATTGCTGTTTTATCGCAGCGGCGATTTTTACGAACTGTTTTTTGAGGACGCCAAAACCGCTTCAAGGGAACTGGGACTGACACTGACAGGGCGCAACGGCGGTCTGGAAGAACGCATCCCCATGTGCGGCGTGCCTTATCACTCGGTGGAACCTTATATTGCGAAGTTGATCAAAAAAGGATTTCGCGTTGCCATCTGCGAACAGATGGAAGACCCCAAGCTGGCCAAGGGCCTGGTCAAACGGGAAGTCATCCGGGTAATCACCCCCGGTACCGCTTTAAATGAGGCATTGCTGGAGGAGTCCGGCAACCGGTATCTGGTGTATCTGCAGGAAGACGACGGCGTACTGTGTATGGCCCTGGCGGATGTTTCTACCGGGGAATGCCGCTGGTACACGGCCAACGGAAGCGAACGGCTGATCTCAGTGGAAGAACAGCTCTTCCGGCTGCAGCCCTCGGAAATCGTGCTGAAAAGCGGTATAGACCAGTGGGACGCGCTGGAAAACTGGCTGAAATCAAAACTGACCGACTGCCTCTATTCGTTTTATGAAGCGGCTAAAGAGCCGGAAGATTATGTCAAACTGCATTTCGGTCCGCTTGAGTTAGATCCTCTGGTCCGGTCCACGGTGCAGAACCTGCTGGCCTATCTCCATGAGACTATGATGACGGATCTGTCCCAGATCAACCGGCTGGAACGGATTACCACGGAACAGTTCATGAATCTGGACGCCACGGCCATCCGGAATCTGGAACTGATTAAGAACATGCGTGACGGCGGCAAGCGGGGCACGCTGCTGGATATTTTGGATTTTACGGGAACTTCCATGGGTTCCCGCTGTCTGAAAAACTGGATCGAGTGTCCGCTGCTTGATATTGTAAAGATCCGGGAACGGCAGGACGCGGTGGAAGAACTGGTACTGAATCCCTCACTCCGGGGCAGTCTGCAGGAAAGCCTGAAAGAAGTGTTCGACCTGGAGCGCATCCTTTCCCGTCTGGAAGTGGGAAGCGCTAATGCCCGGGACCTGGTGAGCCTGCGGGCTTCTCTGGCTGCACTGCCGGCGTTGAAAGAAAAACTGCAGGGCGCGAAATCCGGGTTGCTGCAAAAATTATCAGCCAGTATCCACATGCACCGGGAAATCCATGATACCCTGGAAGCGGCCATCGTGGATGAACCGCCTTTTACCGTACGGGAAGGCGGCATGATAAAAGACGGTTACGATCTGGAACTGGACGAACTCCACGACATTGCCCGGAATAATTCCCAGTGGATGGCGAATTTTGAACAGAAGATCAAAGAGTCAACCGGCATAAAAACCTTAAAAGTCGGTTTCAATAAAGTGTTCGGGTATTATATCGAGGTCAGCAAGGGACAAACGTCCGCCGTGCCGCCGGAATTTGTGCGGAAGCAGACACTGGTCAATGCGGAGCGCTATATCGTTCCGGAACTGAAAGATTTTGAAAACAAGATTTTAAGCGCCAAGGAAAAGATCGAATCCCTGGAATATTATCTGTTTAATAAGATCCGGGATGAAATCCGGAAAGATATTCCGGAGATCCAGGACACGGCCCATGCGCTGGCCCGTCTGGACGTGCTGGCCGCGTTAGCCATGGCGGCGTTTAAATATGATTATCACCGGCCGGAACTGAACAACCGGGGGGAGATCCGGATCCTGGACGGTCGTCATCCCGTAGTGGAACGGCTGCTGGACAAGGAAATCTTTGTACCGAACAATGTAACTTTGAATTCCGCCGACGAACGGATGGTAATCATCACAGGACCCAACATGGCAGGTAAATCTACCTACATGCGGCAGGTTGCCCTCCTGGTACTGATGACCCAGATGGGCAGTTTTATTCCGGCCAGGAGCGCGGATATCTGCGCAGTGGACCGCATCTTTACCCGGGTAGGGGCCAGCGATGACCTGGCTACCGGGCAGAGCACATTTATGGTGGAAATGAACGAAGTGGCCCAGATTTTAAAATACGCCACGAAGAATTCCCTGATCATCCTGGACGAAGTGGGCCGGGGCACCAGCACGTACGACGGCATGTCCATCGCCCGGGCGGTAATGGAATACATCCAGACAAAGATTAAAGCGAAGACGTTGTTTGCCACGCATTACCATGAACTGATTACCATGGAAGATGTGCTGGAAGGGATTAAAAACTATTCTGTTGCCATTAAGGAACGGGGCAACGATATCGTCTTCCTGCGGCGCATCATCCGGGGTGGAACAGACCGGAGCTACGGCGTGCACGTGGCCCGGCTGGCCGGACTGCCCAAAAAAGTCATTGAGCGGGCAGACGAAATTTTGGAAGAGTACGATCGGAACAAAGGTTTTATCTGCGACGGAACCGCAGCCTGCAACAGTGACGGCGTCGCGCAAGGTTCTGTAAAAGAAGAACCTGCCGATCTGGGCATGGGTTCCCTGTTTACAAGCGCCCTGCAGTCGGAACTGCTTCAGCTGGACGTAATGAGCATGACACCCATTGAAGCATTGAACGAGTTATATAAACTGCAGCAGGAAGCGAAAAAGGAAAGCGGTGTAGTATGATTCAGGAAAGGGAAGTCCGGTTACTGGATACCAATACTTCGAACCAGATTGCGGCCGGCGAGGTGGTGGAAAAACCTGCATCGGTGGTAAAGGAACTGGTGGAGAACGCGTTGGACGCCGGGGCGGACAGCATAGAAGTGACGATTTTTGAAGGCGGTACGGAATATATCCGGGTAGCCGATAACGGCTGCGGCATGACGGAGCAGAACGCCCGCATGGCCTTACAGCGCCACGCAACCAGCAAGATCCGGGAAGTGGACGACCTGCGCAGCCTCCACACCCTGGGGTTCCGGGGGGAAGCACTGCCAAGTATCGCGTCGGTGTCCCGGTTTGAACTGCTGACCCGTCCCCAGCAGGAAGAACTGGCCACTTCTATCAAAGTGAATGGCGGTGAAGAGGCAGAATGCATTCAGACCGGCGGACCCGCGGGAACAACGGTCATCGTTAAAGATTTATTCTATAACGTACCGGCCCGCCGCAAATTTTTGAAAACGGTATCCACCGAAGGCCGGTATATTACGGAAATGCTGACACGGATCGCCCTGGCCCGGCCGGACGTGCGGTTCAAACTGACCAGCAACGATAAAGAAGTGCTGGTGACTCCCGGACTGGGTAATCTGAAAGACACGATTACCGCGCTGTACGGGAAAAAAGTTTCGGACGATCTGCTGCCGGTAAAACTGGATGGTGTGTTTACCGGCATTCTGGTACAGGGATTTATCGGCAAGCCCACGCTGCTGAAAGGAACCCGGGGATGGCAGACCATTCTGGTAAACGGTCGCAGCATCAGCAATCTGATGATCAGCAAGGCTATCGAGCATGCCTATCAGTCCCAGATACCCAAGCGGGGGTTTGCCTTTGCCGTACTGGATATCCAGGTTGACCCGGCTACCATTGACGTGAATGTGCATCCCCAGAAAAGTGAAATCAAGTTCAGCGACGAAAGCGCCATTTATAAAGCAGTCTTCCGTGCCCTGACCGATGCGCTGACAAAGCCGATGCATGCGGAACAGGAAACGAGTTTGCAGGAACAGAACCGGATGGCTTTGGCAGCGGTACTGGAGAGGGCAGAAAACAACGGGGAATCTCCGCGAGAGGCAACAGGCGTTTCATCAGCGTCGCAGCAGGATATGTTTGGCGGCGCGGCAGAAGACGGGAAACAAGGTCACCTGAATCAGGACATCGGTATAGAAAGAAACGTTTATAACGCTTCCGGATCTGTTGGGAACAATTTCGCCAATCGTTCGTTGAGTGGGGATGGTTATTCCCGTCGCGGTCAGGAAATATGGAAACGACCGGACAAAACATACGGTGAAGAGTCGCTGAAAGAACCGGTGTACAGTTTAGGCGAGACACGTCAGCTCATGCGCGACCAGGCTGTTTTGCAGACAGAGAATACGGTAGCGATGCAGCTTGCAGGGCAGGATACGCTGGAAACCATCTGGCCCATCGGTCAGGTTGACAAAACCTTTATTATCGCCCAGTCTGAAGATACCCTGTATCTAATCGATCAGCACGCAGCCCATGAACGTGTTTTGTATGACCGTCTGGTGCTGACCCATAACGATATTCCGGCCCAGCAGCTTCTGATTCCTCTGTATGTTACGCTGCAATCGGAAGAAGTGGAACTGCTCGAACAGCATCATGATGCGTTTTACAAATTGGGAGTGGACATTACCACAGCCGGGGAGAACTCCGTGCGGATTGCCAGCCTGCCCAGCGATATACGTAATGAAGACGCGGAAGATTTTATCCGCGAAATCGCGCAGTATCTGAGGGAACATCGTACGCCGGAAGCCAGCGAACTGCGGCAGGACGTGCTGCATATGACCGCCTGCCGGGCTGCTATCAAAGCGGGAGAAGTATTGAATACGAGGCAGATGCGCCAGCTGATCGTCGATCTGTGCAATACGACCCATCCCTTTACCTGCCCCCACGGGCGTCCCTGTATGATTGCCGTAAGCAGCGACGAATTATACAAACTGTTTAAACGTACCGGCTTTGATCTGCCGGGAAAAAATGATGTTCCTTATGATAAATGAGCTCCGGAGATAGTTTTGGAAGAAATCAGATTTGCGGTAACCAGCAACAAAAATGATAATCGGGAACTGATAGAACAGGCGAAAGCCTGGGCGCGGCAGTTACGGGTTCCTTATGTGAAACGGTATGATAACGGTTCCCTGGTTGCAATGCTGGCAGACCATCATCTCGATGCGCTGCTGATCGCTGGCAAGAACGGTCCCCAGCTTTACTCACCGGAAGGCATGCTGCTGTATCATCCGGGGTTGGGCAAGGTACGTTGGCAACGGGTCGTGCAGCGCCACGAGAAGGATAATTTCCTGACAGCCATGGATATCCGTTCCGGGCAACATGTGCTTGACTGCACCGTGGGACTTGCGGCGGACGCATTGCTGGCTTCCCAGGCAGTAGGAACGAACGGAAAGGTCATCGGGCTGGAAGCTTCGCTGCCTTTGTGGTTTCTTTCCAGCCGGGGCATTATGTTATACAAAAGCAAAATTCCGGAACTGGAACAGGATCTCCAGCGTATAGAAATCATCCATGCCGAGGCTTCCAAATTTTTGAAAACACTGCCTGAAAACAGTTTTGACGCAGTGTATTTCGACCCCATGTTCCGTCAGCCTGTGAGGAAATCATCGGAGATGGTGCCTCTGCGCCCCCTGGCATTTCACGAACCGTTGAAGCTGGAAACGGTAGAACTTGCGTTAAAGGCTGCGCCCCGGGTCGTAATCAAAGAGCGCAGCGTGGAGTTATTGCAGGAGTATGGCTGTACAGAATTTGTAGGTACGAAGTACAGCGCAGTCCGGTTTGGAATACGGAAGAGACAGTGAAGAGAGGAAGCCGACATTGCCAAAAGAAAGAGTAGTGGTAATCCTGGGACCGACAGCAACCGGCAAAAGTTATTGCGGCATTGAACTTGCCAGACGGTTCCGGGGGGAAATAATTTCCGGCGACAGTATGCTGGTTTACCGGCAAATGAATATCGGAACGGCAAAACCGTCAGAAGATGAGTTGCATATAGTACCGCATCATCTGGTAAATATCCTGCCCCCTGATGCTTCCTACAGTGTGGCAGATTTCCAGCAGCAGGCCACGGAACTGGTTCATCAGATAACGTTACGGGGAAATCTTCCCTTACTGGTGGGAGGAACAGGCCTGTATATCAAGGCGCTGCTGGAGGATTACCGATTCAGCAGCGTGGAAGAAAACCCTGAATTACGCAAACGTCTGGAAGCGTATGCCCGGGAGCAGGGTAGCGACAGATTGTTTGACTGGCTGCGCAAGGAAGATCCGGCTGCAGCGTCACGGCTGCATCCCAATGATGTCCGCAGGGTTGTCCGCGCCTTGGAGACCGCCTTATCCGGAGACAGTGTCTCTCAGGAAAAGCAACTTGAATTGAAATTCGATGCTGTTGTTTTTGGTCTTTCCATGGAACGTGATTTCCTGTATGAGAGAATCAACCACCGGGTTGACCGTATGCTGGAAGAAGGTCTGGAAGAAGAGGTCCGTTCCCTTTTAAAAGCAGGTGTTCCCTCGAACTGCCTGTCCATGAAAAGCCTGGGATACCGGCAGATGGCAGAATATCTCACAGGACAGTGCGATCTCGCCACAGCGGTTGACAATATAAAAAAAGGTACCCGCCATTTTGCCAAACGGCAGATTACCTGGTACAAAAAGATGCCGTATATTCATTGGTTTACGGTTGACAGAAATCTGAACTATGAAAAAATTGTAGCAGATATGGCAGATAGACTTGAGAAAAAAGTCAAAAGGATGTAAAATCTATTATACTAACTGACGTATAATAGTGATATATAAGACTTTGGGAGAACACGGATTCGTTTTCTGAACGACGGTGAAGGACCAAACCATAAAACCGCCACAGTAATGCTGAAGATAAGGAGAAAAATACCATGACTAATACAGCTAACAACAAAAATCTGATGAACCTGCAGGACAGCTTTCTGAATCATGTACGCAAGGAAAGTTTGCCTGTGGTAATCTATCTGGTAAACGGTTTCCAGATTCGGGGATTAGTTCGCGGGTTTGATAATTTTACGGTTATTATCGAGAATGACGGAAAACAGCAGCTGGTGTACAAGCATGCAGTTTCCACGATTTCCCCGGCCGGCAACATCACCATCATGCAGCCGGAAAAGGCAGAGAAGAAAGAGTAATGTTGCTGTGAGAAAGAAAAACAGCGCGCAGGCGTTGTTTTTCTTTTTTGAGGAAGTATCGTGAAGAAACAGGGTTCATTCCTGCCGGGTTGAATAAAAAACCGGACAGGAAATTATTTATTGCGTCTGCTGTCCAGCGTTAATAGCGAAATACCGGGAAGGAGCAAAGGCGTCGTGGATTATCTTGCGTTGTTTTTGGAATATCTGCAGGTGGAACTTGGCCTTTCGGACAATACCCGGATTTCCTATCAGCGTGACCTGAGGATATTCTGCAAGGCGCTTTCAATTTCCGAAGATAAACTGGCGGAAGTGCAGCGTTCCCAGATTATCGATTATATTACCAAACTTAAACTGCGGGGCAGGGCAGCGTCTACTATTGCTCGGAAGCTGGCAGCGATTAAGGCTTTCTACCGGTTTATGATTACGGAGAATTATCTGCAGACAGACCCGGCGGAGGCAGTGGAAGCAGGCACTAAGGGCGTGCATCTGCCAAAAGTGTTAACGGAGTCAGAAGTAAAAGCATTGCTGGAAGCCCCCGACCTTTCTTCGGCAGAAGGACTCCGGGATCGGACAATGCTGGAAATGTTATATGCTACGGGGATGCGTGTCTCGGAACTTGTTACCGTAAAAACTGCAAGTGTCAATCTGTCCATGCGTTACGTCATTGCTTTCGGCAAAGGATCCAAAGAACGCATCGTACCTCTGGGCAGCGTGGCAGCCGAATTCCTGCAGCGTTATATAAACGAAGCAAGAAATACGTTTCTGATGGAGAATGAAACGGATCCCGAAACCCTGTTTCTTGGTTTGGGAGGTCAGGGCCTTACCCGGCAGCGTGTATGGGAGATCATAAAACAATACGGGAGGCAGGCAGGGATAACCAAAGCGATTTCCCCCCATGTGCTCCGTCATTCTTTTGCCACACATCTGCTGGATAATGGAGCTGACCTGCGAAGCGTCCAGGAAATGCTGGGACACGCCGACATATCAACGACACAGATATATACACACCTTACGAACAAGCGGCTGCGCGCGGTTTATGAAAAAGCGCACCCGAGAAAATAGTTAAACAGGAAATGAGGAGCATTTATGCGGGATAACGATAATTCCCAGGAAAGCAAAAGCGGCGGCGTGGGAATCTTTATTCTGTTTATTTTAATATTGTTTTTAATAGCGGGAGCTGCCGGAGCCCTCTACGGGTCCCGCATCCAGGAAAAACCGAAAGACCTGTCGGATACATCCGTTAAGTCTTTTGATTTAATGGAAGAATCTAAAATGGCCCACAAGACTGTAGACGATGTGCTTCTCCTGAAACGCGAGAACTGGCAGCTGCGGGATACCGAACGCAGACAGCATCACGACCAGCTGGAATCTACCGGGGCCGATGTTCTCTGGACGGACAGGGAAGTTGCCGTTGGCGTTCCCGTTACTACAGAACTGGAGGGCGCCTCCCGCTGGGTGCAGGAACGTCTGCAGACTACGGATGTGATTTTTATCAGCGGGGAAGAATCCGAGTGGCACGGCATGGATGCCTGGCGTCTGAACCTTGGCATTGCGGTAAAATCCGGTAAAAACACGGAACGGAAATTTAAAACGGATACGGTTTTCTTTTTTCATCACGGCAACCTGACCAACCGCGACAGGGATATTCCAAAGATTCCCAAAGAAAACAAACACTCTGATGGTGAAAAGGACAAAACAAAAAGCTAAAGACAGATAATAGCACAAAATTACTGTGTATACGCCATAACAGTTGATGATAGAACTTAACAATTTGTGTTAGTTTGTAACATCAGATTATATTTCCCTTTTTGGAGGAAACGATGAACCCGGAAGAAGTAATGCAGAAATACGAGAAATTTATTAATCCGTCCTCGACGCGGCTGTTCCGTTTTATGGGACTATCCAGCATTGAAGCCCATGCAGAAGGCTGGACCATTACCGATACGGAAGGCAAGTCGTTTATTGACTGTCTGGGCGGTTATGGCATGTTTGCGGTAGGCCACAGGCATCCGAAAGTGTTGGAGGCGGTAGAGCGGGAACTTCATAACATGCCCATGTGCGGTAAAGTCCTGTTCAATGAGCCGGCAGCGATGCTGGCGGAAAAGCTGGCGGAAATCACACCCGGCGCTTTGCAGTACAACTTTTTCTGTAACAGCGGCACGGAAGCGGTAGAAGGCTGTCTGAAAGTGGCGCGTCTGGCTACCGGCCGTAAGAAGTTCGTGGCGGCCCACAATGCGTTCCACGGCAAAACCTTCGGTTCTCTGACAGCCACAGGCCGGGATCTGTACCGTGATCCTTTCAAACCGCTGCTGGATGGCTTTACCCATGTTCCATTTAATGATATTCCCGCGCTGGAACAGGCCGTTGACGAAAATACGGCTGCCGTGATCCTGGAACCGGTACAGGGGGAGGGCGGTATCAATGTCCCGGCTGACGGTTACATGAAACAGGCGGAAGAAATTGCTCATAAAAATGGCGCACTGCTGATTGCGGATGAAGTGCAGACCGGGATCGGACGTACCGGGACCTGGTTCGGCGTGGAACATGACGGGGCGAAGCCTGACCTGATGGCCGTAGCTAAAGCCCTGGGCGGCGGCATTATGCCTATCGGTTCCGTAATCGGGACGGAAGAAGCCTGGCAGGGCCTCATCGAAGCGCCTTTCCTGCACACGTCAACCTTTGGCGGCGGGCAGATGGCCTGTGCGGCCGGTGTGGCGACCTTACAGGTCATCGAAGAAGAAAACCTGCTGCAGCGCAGCGCGGAGACCGGCGCATACTTTAAGAAAGGCATTGAAGCTATTGCGAAAGAATTCCCTCAGGTAATTAAAGAAGTCCGCGGCCGCGGCATGATGATCGGCATGGATCTGGCAAAAGAAGGCGCCGGCGGTATGCTGATGGCGCTGATGATCGATCAGCACATTATTGTAGCATACACGCTGAACAACCCGAAGGTCATCCGGATCGAACCGCCGCTGATCATGCCGAAATCCGTGGTGGACCATGTGCTGGAAGTTTTACGTAATTCCATAAAACAGGTTGCTGAAGTGATCGATGAATTATAAATACGTGTAAATACGCACAGCCCTCCATGCGTGTAAGAAAAGGAGTTTATATGCCGTTTGTAAAATCGGAGATTGTGATTAAAGGCGAAAAGCAGAGGATTTTTGATGTGATTCAGGATATGGCCTCCTATCCGAAATTTATGAAAAATCTTGTCAGCGTAGAAGTGCTGGAGAAGGGCGAGAACTACGATATTTCCCATTGGGTTTCCAATGTGGACGGCAGAAAGATCGTCTGGACCGAGCGGGATGACTTTTATCCGGAGTCCTTTAAGATTACCTATAAGCAGACTGCCGGTGATTTGAAAAAGATGGAAGGTGCCTGGGAGATGCATGATACGGAAGAGGGCGTCAATGTTTCCCTTGCCGTGGATTTCGAGTTCGGCATCCCCATGATCGCCGGATTGTTAAACCCCATCCTGATCCGCAAGGTACGTGAAAACAGTGAGGACATGCTCCAGGCTATAAAAGGGGAAATTGAAAAATAAAACGAAGTCTGTTATAATGAATTGATATAACTGTACTTTCTATAATTATTTTTGAAAGTAATACGCCTTTGTTTGCCGGCAGAACAGAAGTTCATTGTTTTATTATTTTCTGTTGCAGGCTGGTAATATCAGTTTTATATAAGGAGCGTGCGAAGAACGATGAAAACAGCGTTTTTAATGACATTACTTACACTGTTGCTGGTTATGGTAGGCGATTTTGCCGGCGGTCAGCAGGGTATGATGATTATGCTTATCTTTTCGCTGGCCATGAACTTCTATACGTATTGGAACAGCGATAAAATTGTGTTGTCCCAGTACAGGGCACATCAGGTAGATGAGAATTCCGCGCCGGCTTTGTATGGTATCGTAAAACGGCTGGCCCAGCGGGCAAACCTGCCCATGCCCAAAGTGTATATCATTGACGACCAGGTACCCAACGCCTTTGCTACCGGACGCAATCCGCAGCATGCAGCCGTTGCGGTAACGACGGCGCTGATGAATTATCTTACTCCGAAAGAAATCGAAGGCGTGCTGGGGCATGAACTGACCCACGTTAAAAACGGGGATATCCTGATCAGCACCGTGGCTGCCAGCCTGGCCGGTGTTATTACTACGGTCTCCCGGTTTGCTTTATGGTTCGGCGGCGGACGTGACAGAGAAAACAGCAATCCCGTTGCCGGTCTGTTTTTCCTGATTCTGGCTCCCATTGCTGCTGCGCTGATTCAGATGGCTGTTTCCCGCAGCCGCGAGTATAAGGCGGATGAAGGCGGCGGCGAATTGTGCGGCAACCCTAATCATCTGGCGGATGCCCTGGAAAAGATTGCGCAGTATTCCACCCGCCGGACCATGCGCAACGCAACGGAAGCAACAGCCCATATGTTTATCATGTGTCCTTTCAGTGCGAAAGATATGCAGAAACTGTTCAGTACCCATCCGTCTACGGAAGAGCGCGTAGCGCTGTTGCGCAGACAGGCCGAAGAGATGAGGCGGCAGGGCAAGCTGGAAGACTGATTTTCATGATTGATACCGGGCATCCCGTCCGGATCGATAGATTTTGCATTGCATTATATTATTTTATTTTTAAAGGAGAGTAAAACAATGGATCAGAAATCTTTGGTATTAGTAAAGCCTGACGGAGTACGCAAACATTTAATCGGCGAGATCATTGCCCGCTTTGAACGCCGCGGCTTAAAGATCTGCGCATTGAAAATGCTGGTTATGACCAAGGACCAGGCTAAATATCATTATGCAGAACATGTTGACAAACCGTTCTTCCCGGAACTGGAAGCTTTCATTACCGGCGGTCCGCTGGTTGCCATGATTGTAGAAGGCCCCAACGCCATTAAAGCCATCCGCACCATGATGGGCGTGACCGATCCTATCGAATCCACCCCCGGTTCTATCCGCGGCGACTTTGCCCTGGATAAAGGCGAAAACGTTATTCACGGCAGCGACAGCCCCGAAGCTGCAGAACGGGAAATCAAAAACTTCTTCAAACCGGAAGAAATTTATTAAGAATAAAAGCTCAGACAGTTTTGTCTGGGCTTTTTTACCCCGTACTCTCATTAAACCTGCGGGGATGTGATATTTTGGTTCCATTTGAGAAATGGCAGAAATCATGTCCGTGTACCGAACAACTGGTACAAACATATTGTAAGGAGGTTATGAAGTATGTCGAAAAAAGCTGCAGTCTATACCCGTACAGGCGATAAGGGAACCACCGGACTCTATACCGGAGAACGCGTTTCCAAATGTTCCGCACGCGTAGAATCTTACGGGAACCTGGATGAAATCACTTCTGCGCTGGGTCTGGCCCGTTCACTGGTAAAACGGGACGATGTAAAAGAAGCCATCTTTAATGTCCAGAAGCTGCTGATGTCCATGATGGCGGACGTGGCAAGTTTAAACCTGCCCCAGCCGTATATCACGGAAGAACATGTGAAACTGTTTGAAAGCACCATCGACAAATTTGACGCGATGCTGCAGCCCCTGAGTCATTTTATCATTCCGGGGGATTCTCCCGGGGCGGGCGCCCTAGATATCGCCCGTACCACCACCCGCCGTGCAGAACGCCAACTGCTGCGACTGAATGAAACGGAACCGGTGAATCCACAGCTGCTGATCTGCGTGAACCGGCTGTCGGACCTGTGTTTTATTCTGGCCCGCGTAGAAACGGAAGTGGGTGTGGAAGAGGGGAAATAGTTTTTCGCTACAATCAATCCCCTTGCCAATCCCATAGCAGCGTTGCAGCAAAACACTAAATACGTTTACACTTATTTTATGAATCAAGCCTCCTGACACATAGTCAGGGGGCTTTTTCTATGGTATAATAAAATAGTTAAAGTTATTTTACCGGGTTGTTTTATAATATCTGTTCTCAGAAGCGAATGGACAGATAAAACTGTTAAACACCGCGTTGATCGACGGCATGAAATGGCACCGGTATAAACGCAGTAACGGGCAGTTCGTCTGGTTTATAGATTATTATCTGCACATACCGCTGCGTCAGTGACAGGAGGATATGCTACAGTGGGTACGGAAAACAAGCTTGTATTAGTGCTGGGCGGTGCCCGCAGCGGGAAAAGTGAGTTTGCAGAAAAATATGTGCTCCACGCCGGGAATCTCTGCGGTTATATTGCTACGGCAGAGATACTGGATGAGGAGATGGCGGAACGGGTTAAACTGCATCGCAGCCGCAGGGAGAAGAGATGGATCACTTTTGAGGCTCCCTATTTTGCAGAACAGGTTTTTCCCGAAGCCGGTGAACGTACAGACGCTATTTTATTTGACGATATCACCATCTATCTGAGCAACATGTTATATGGGAATAACGCGCCGCAAGGTACCACGGCTGAAAAAGCTGACGTAGTCAGAAATCGGATCCGGCGTTTACTG
Source organism: uncultured Succiniclasticum sp. (assembly GCA_902801365.1). Lineage (GTDB taxonomy): Bacteria > Bacillota > Negativicutes > Acidaminococcales > Acidaminococcaceae > Succiniclasticum. The sequence continues at coordinate 177,308 of CADCHY010000006.1, read as the reverse complement.
GATGCGGCAAGAGCCTGCGGCAGGACGGTTGTATTCGTTTCGAACGAAGTCGGCAGCGGGATTGTTCCTGATAATGCCATGGCCCGGGAATACAGGGATATTTCCGGCTGGGTGAACCAGCAGATAGGGGAAGCTGCCGACCAGGTTTTTTATGTGGTTGCAGGGCAGGCCGTGGATATCAAGCGGCTTGCGTTTCGGTTTGAGTAACAGATTCAGTAAAAAATAAACAGGCAAAAGGAACGGTTCTGTCGTTCCCCCTGTGTAAGTGTTAAGCTACAGTTATGGAACGGAGCGCTTCTATGTTAGAAGATTTATATATTGAATGCCCAAATGATAATATCCGGAAGGAAGTACTGAAAAACTGGGAATCCGTGCTGTTGTCGGGTGAAGATTTCGGTATATTGCCAGGTTTGACGGCCGATTACTTGATGATGACGGACGGCCGCGGCATCCGGGGACTGAAACCGGTGATGCTCCTCATGTGCGGCGATCACGGTATCTGTAAATACGGCGTCAGCGCCTTTCCTCAGGAAGTGACCCTGCAGATGATCAACGGTTACGGAAGAGGAACCGCAGGCGCCAATGTCATGGCCCGTCATGCCGGGGCAGGCATGATTGTTGTGGATGTGGGCACAAATTTTGATCTGCATGGCTTCTCCCATGTAAGGCAGTGTAAAATAGCCTGGGGGACGGAAGACTTCACCCAGGGCCCGGCCATGAGTTACGAACAGGCTGTCGCCGCATTGGAAACCGGTATGCGCATTGCCGATGAAGTGATTGACAATGGATGCAATCTCCTGGAGACCGGGGAGATGGGCATCGCCAATACCACGTCTACCGCCGCCATCGCGGCAGGCTTTCTGGATCTTCCGGCAGAACTGACCGTGGGCCGGGGAAGCGGTATCAACGACGAAAGGATGAAAATCAAGACGGAAGTTGTCCGCAGGGGACTGAAAATCAATAAACCGAAACCCGGAGACGGGCTGGATGTGTTATGCAAGGTGGGCGGTTATGATCATGCCGGGCTGGCCGGCATGATGCTGGCAGGAGCGGCCCGCCACGTACCGACCATGATCGACGGCGTGAACGCAACAGCTGCCGCATTAATTGCTTACGGGATCAATCCTCGTTGCGCGGAATATATGTTATGTTCCCACCTTTCTTCCGATTTAAGCGCAAAGAAGATGCTGGAAGTGCTGAAGCTGAAACCCGTCGTCCATGCAGGCATGCGTCTGGGCGAAGGCACCGGCGCGTCTCTGGCAATCAGTATTTTGCGCTCCGCATTGGATACATACCGGGAACTGACAGGAGATTGAAATGCCAGAAGAAAATCTGAAGACCAAAGGAACAGAAGTGGAAGAGGAGACCGGGCTCTGGAACCGGTTAAATATTCCTTTGCCGGAACGTTCCACAGGACCCTTCCGTTACCTGCGGGATTTCTTTACCTGTCTGGAATTTTTAACGAGGATCCGGATGACGAAACGGGAGGTCTGGTTCCCGGACGACTTTGCCCGTTCCGTTCCGTATTTCCCACTCGTAGGGGGAATTATGGGCGCCCTGATGTGGGGGGCGGCCCGGCTTGGGATCCAGGCTGGCTTTTCCGGTAATTTACTGGGTGTGTTTCTGGTGCTGGCGGAGCTTTTCTTTATCGGCACGCTGATGTATGACGGCTTTATGGACACAGCGGACGGGATATTCAGCGGAAGGACAAGGGAACGGAAGCTGGAAATCATGCAGGACAGCCACGCGGGCGCCAATGCAGTGATCGGCGCGGTCATCCTGATACTGGCCAAGGTTGCCCTGTTCGGTTCTTTTCATCCTGCTGTTCTGGGTCCGTTGCTGGCTGCCATGTATATTATTACCCGGACGCTGATGGTGGTATATATCCTGAGATTTCCCAATGCGCGGCCCGGCGGTCTGGGGGAAATGTTTAAAACCGGCGGCAGTCCCTTCTATATGATACTTGCGTTACTGTTTTCAGCTATCCTGCTATTCCTGTTGGGACCTGTCTGGTGTAAGCTGGCTGTTCTAAGCTGTATTCCCTGTATCGCCCTGGCATTTTACCTCAAATGGAATCTGGGAGGTCTTACCGGCGATACGTTTGGTTTTCTGACGGAATGCGGTAATGTGATCGTATTGTTTTTGACGTATTATTTTTTAAAATAAAAGGACACGGTTATGCATATTGAAGAACTGGTAACGAAGATACAGCCCCTTAGCGGCGATATCATAAAAGCAGCGCAAAAACGGTTTGATAACCTGATCAAACCGGTGGGGTCCCTTGCCCTGTTGGAGAGTATGACAGCCCGTTATGCGGGAATTCTGGGTTCATCGGATAAACAGCTGGTTGTGATTCCGGAGAACCGTCTGCTTTTGCTGTGGGGGGAAGCGAAACATGCTGCTGAAATTGAAACGGCGATGTTGAAGAAGAAAGCCGTTTCTGTTTACGCCTCCCATGTCAACGCAAAAACCATTCCGCTTATGGTCATCAGCGAATCCTCCTACGATCTTCTGGAAGAAGGCGCGATGCTCACAGCTGAATATATAGGTGAAGAAAAGGCAGGGCTGATTTGTCTCGGTACTTTTGAAAAAGATCTGCGACATGACTGGCAGGACCTGCCGGAAGAAGATGACGGCCTGGCATTTTTAGACAGACTGCAGTGTCCCCCGGTATCTGCCATGACCGGCGCCATTCTGCAGGCTGCAGGGATGCGCGTCCCAATAATGCTGGATGGTGTGGCGACTTGTCTGGCTGCTCTTGCGGCTTCTAAATTTAATCCGTATGTACTGCAATACTGTTTTGCGGGAGACGAATCGGCTGAAGCAGGAAGCGTTGCTTTGTTGCAAGAACTGCAGCTCCAGGCTCCGTTGCGTCTTTCCCTGAAGAATGCGGAGGGTGTGGGAGCGTTGACCTGTCTGCGTCTGTTCGACGCCGGAATCAAAGCCTACAGGGAAATGGAAACCTTTGAAGAAGCCGGCGTACATAATGAAAAAGAAGACTATTCTTTAAAAGTACAGGAAGATAATAAACTAAAAGGGTAAAGATAACCGTTCAGAATTTTTTGGGAGAAGGAAAACGCCGTGGTCCAGCACGGCGAAAGGGGGAACATCATGGCAAAACTTTATCTGATACGTCACGGGGAAACTGATTACAACAATTCCCTGCGTTTTCAGGGACAGACGGATATCCCGCTGAATCAGAAAGGGATCGAACAGGCAGAAAAAGCGGCAGACTTTTTCAGAGACATTCCGTTGCAGGCAATTTACACCAGTACGCTGATACGTGCCAAAACAACGGCGGAAATCATCGCCGCGGCAAAAGGCATGGAACTGCAGGAAACTGACGCTCTGCAGGAAATGAGCTTCGGCATCTGGGAAAATATGAACAGTAAAGATATCCAGAAGAAATACGCAAAACAATGGAAAGATTTTTTTGCCAGCCCTGCCAACACCACGATTCCGCAGGGCGAGAGCATGTTGGACGTGCAGAAACGCGCCTATCCGGTAGTACAGGAGATTTTAGACCAGTATCCGGAAGGTGATGTGGCTTTTGTGGCTCATGGCGGGATCATCCGTGTACTGATTTGCACCATGCTTGGCCTGGACCTGAACCGCGCCTGGCATCTCCATGTGGGTAATGCTTCGATTACATGTTTTTATTATTGGGGGCGCTCTTACACGCTGGATTACGAAAACCTGACCCAATATTGACCGAGACTCTGCTTTATTCCTGAAGCTTGCGAGGAAGTTTAATTAAAGATGTAACAGTTTTTTACATTTAGGCAACTCAAATAACAACATATAATGCTAAATTTGTTGAAATAGTAAATTTTACTAAAATTGTAACCAATAATATTGCAAATTTGCATTGACAAGTTTTCTATTTTTGGTATACTTCACTTTAGGATATCTCAAGGCCGGCTTAGTCTATTGTTTCGTTTTCTCGCTTTTTTTTCTAAGTACATCAAAAGGAAGAAGCGGTACAGTAAGAAGTTAGTTGTTCCTATGGGGTACAAAGAAAAAGGAGTGACAAGACCATGTTTGAAGACAAGACCCTGAAATGCGTTGAATGCGGAAATGAATTTGTGTTTTCCGCGTCTGAGCAGGAATTTTATGCTGAAAAAGGTTTCACCAACGAACCGAAGCGCTGCTCTGTCTGCCGTGCTGCCCGTAAGGCCCGTATGAACGGGACCCAGCCGCGGGAAATGTTTAAAGCTGTTTGTGCTGAGTGCGGCAAAGAAACGGAAGTTCCGTTCCGTCCTTCGGAAGACCGCCCCGTTTATTGCTTTGACTGCTTTAACAAACGCAAAGCAGGTCATTAAACGCAATAAAATTTTACAAAGCAAGTAACAGCGCCCCTTAGAGACCCCTAGTATCCGAAACCGACTGTTTAACAGACAGTCGGTTTATTTTTGTTTATATTGAAATGCTTTTATGATATAATTATTTAGATGTAGGACTAAGCATTCATGCTTTTTATATGTTTATCCGGCTGCCTTACAGGTTTTAATAGTTTCTGCTTTCTGGTTCGGAAACCCTGGTTTCATTTCAGGAAACAGCCGGGCAGTCGTGTCATTTCTCAGAAAGGGGTATTCCTATTTTAGAATTTAAAGAAGTCGCGGTAAAAGACCGTGACCTGTTCGAAACCTATTTGAACAAACCGGAGCATTTCGGTTCGGAATGCGCATTTACCAATCTGTACATCTGGAGAGATTATTACCGCACATGGTGGGCGGAAAAATACGGTTTCCTGCTGATCAAAGTGGAGCTGGAAGGGGAAACCTATTTCCTGCAGCCTTTCGGAGGCAGGGATGAGGACCTGCCGCTGCTGGCGAAAGAGATCCGGGAAGAACAGGGAGGTCCCTTTGAATTCCGCGGAATTTATGAGTCTTCCCTGGAACGGTTAAGCTGCCTGAAAGGCGACCGGGATTTCGTGGAGAACCGGGACAGCTGGGATTATGTGTATCTGCAGGAAGACCTGGTGACACTACGGGGGCGGCGGTATCACGGACAGAAGAACCATTACAATTCTTTCAAACGGGAGAATCCGGACTATGTATTTGAAATGATCAATCCGGAAAACTTTGCCGAGTGCCTGAATTTTGGCGAAGAATGGTGCAAAGCCCGGATGGACACGGATCCCAGTATTATCTGGGAGATTCGCGCGCTTCAGGAAGCCTTTGTGAATTTTGAAGCCCTGGGATTGCGGGGCGGGGCGATCCGCGTAAACGGAAAGATCGAAGCCTTCGGCTTTGGCAAGGCTATCAACGGGGAAGTCTGCGATGAAAACGTGGAAAAGGCCAATCCGGATATCCGGGGCCTGTACGCGGCGATTCAGACCGAATGCGCTAAATACGTATGGCCGGACATGAAATATATCAACAGGGAAGAAGATATAGGGCTGGAAGGCCTCCGCAAGGCAAAAGAAGCGCTGCATCCGGCGTTTATGGTGAAAAAATACAGTTTGCTTGTCAAATAATGATTTGAGGAATCTATGAACTGCAAAATTGTTACAGCGGCAGAACTGCCCAAGGTCATGGCGCTTTGGGACTACTGCTTTGAAAAAGAAGAAGACCCGTTCTTCCAATGGTATTTCCGGGAATACTGCCTCCGTCACAACCTGATTCTGGGCGGGTTTTCCGAAGAGGACGGGCATTTGCAGAACATGCTTCACCTGAATCCCTACAGTATTTTATTGCGGGGACAGGAAGAGCGCGTTCCGTATATTGTAGGCGTGGCGACAGACCCGGCAGACAGGGGGCATAACCTGACTAAAGCACTGTTGCAGTCCGCCTTCCGTCTGCTGCGGAAAAAAGACTGCGCTTTCGCCCTTTTGATGCCTGTCCATGCCGGGATTTATCAGAAATATGACTTTGCGTTTTGTTACCGCAAGCATGTGTATGAGATGCCGTTAGGCAAACTGGCTGTGCCGGTTCCCTCCGGGAAACTGTGGGTGAAGCATTACCGTTCTTACGACAGCGCGCTGTTTGAAGATTTATACGCAGCGTTAGCTGAGGGCTATAACGGGCTGCCAATCCGGACGGACTTCCAGTGGGAGAAACTGCTGACGGTGCATCAGCTGGAGAAGGTGCAGGCAGCAGTAGTCTGTCACGGAAGCGAGCCCAGAGGCTACATGTTTTATCAGATTACAGATGACAGGACATTCCATATCCAGGAACTTGTGGCTCTGACTCCGGACGCCAAATGGGCGCTCCTGCGCTACGCCGGCGGTCATCTTTCGACAGCGGATAAACTGTATTGGGAAGCCATGGAAGACGACCTGACCTGGCTTGATTTTTCGGATGCGGACAATTCCGGGCGGGTAAAGCCCTTTATGATGGCCCGTTGCTTTGATGCTGTGCAGGCACTGGAACGGTATGAGATGCCGGAGATCTGTCCGGACGGTCGGGTTACGCTGCTGCTGCAGGATGACCTGCTGGAAGAGAACAACCATCTTGTGACCTTAACCGCAGATACAGGCTGTCTGTATCTGGAGAAGGCTGCAGGCGATGCGGACGCAGTGGTTCCTATGGGCGCGTTTAGCCAGCTTTATTTCGGCACGTTTACCTTCAGCCAGCTGGTTGAGGCCGGCAAAATAAGGATGCGGACTTATACGCCTGAACTGCTTTCGTTCCTTGACGCGTTGTTCCCCAGGTGTGTAAATTTTATTAATGAGTATTATTAAGTCTTGTAAACACTGTTTTAACATTTTTCTTTTCACGGAGGCCGGAAAATGAGTGAGATCAGACGTATTTATGTAGAGAAGAAGGACGCTTTTGCCGTAGAAGCAAAAGGTTTGCTGGCAGACCTGAAGAATAATCTGCTGATGGACGGACTGGAAAAAGTCCGCATACTGGCCCGCTATGACGTGATGGGCCTTACGGATGAAGAATTTGAACAGGCGTTACAGTTAGTTTTGTCCGAACCGCCTGTTGATACGGTGATGGAAGCACTGGCGACCGCTGCCGATGAAAAAGTATTTGCGGTAGAACTGCTGCCCGGCCAGTATGACCAGCGGGAAGACTTCGCAGCCCAGTGTATCCAGCTGATTACCCAGAAAGAAAAACCGCTGGTGGCTGCTGCCAAGGTGTATGTGTTAAAAGGCAGCCTGACCGATGCTGAATTTGAAAAAATAAAAAAATATCTGGTGAATCCCATTGAAGCCAGGGAAGCGGCGCTGGAAAAGCCGGAGACGCTGGAAGATACCTGGGAAGAACCGGCGGACGTGGAACGGCTGGAAGGCTTTCTGGATCTTTCGGAAGCGGACATTGCCGCCATGCAGAAAAATCTGGGGCTGGCCATGAGTGTGGAAGATCTGCTGTGGATCCAGAAATATTTTAAGGAAGACGAAAAGCGTGTACCTACCATTACGGAAGTACGCGTGTTAGATACGTACTGGTCCGATCACTGCCGTCACACCACCTTTATGACCAATCTGGACAAGGTGGAGATTGAGCCGGGATATTACACGAAACCCATTGAAGACGCCTTTAAACAGTATCTGTCCATCCGGGACAAAGTGTACGGAAAGAAAACCGACCGTCCCATCACCCTGATGGACATGGCCTGCATCGCTACGAAAAAATTAAAGAAAGAAAACAAATTTCCGGACAATGATGACTCTGAGGAAATCAACGCCTGTTCTATCGTTGTTCCGGTGGATATTGACGGAAAGAAAGAAGACTGGCTGGTTATGTTTAAGAATGAGACGCATAACCATCCCACGGAAATCGAGCCCTTTGGCGGCGCGGCTACCTGTCTGGGCGGCGCCATCCGCGATCCGCTGTCAGGACGTGCCTATGTGTATCAGGCGATGCGTATTACCGGCGCCGGCGATCCCCGTACGCCCATTGAAAAAACGCTGGCGGGTAAGCTGCCCCAGCGCAAGCTGACCATCGGGGCGGCGGCCGGTTATTCTTCCTACGGCAATCAGATTGGTCTGGCCACCGGACAGGTGCAGGAATATTATCACGACCGTTTTGTGGCCAAACGTATGGAGATCGGTGCGGTCATGGGTGCTGCTCCCAAGAGCGCGGTGATCCGGGAGCGTCCGGCGGCAGGTGATATTATCGTACTGCTGGGCGGACGTACGGGCCGTGACGGAATCGGCGGGGCAACCGGTTCCTCCAAGGAGCATACGGTTGACTCCCTGGCAACCTGCGGCGCAGAAGTGCAGAAGGGTAATCCGCCAACAGAGCGAAAGATTCAGCGCCTGTTCCGTAATCCCGAAGTCACGGTGCTGATAAAACGCTGCAACGATTTCGGTGCCGGCGGTGTTTCCGTAGCGATCGGCGAACTGGCGGAAGGGCTGAAGATCAATCTGGACAAAGTAACCAAAAAATATGCCGGTCTGGATGGAACGGAACTGGCGATTTCCGAATCCCAGGAACGTATGGCGGTTGTGATCCGGAAAGAAGACTGGGAAAAATTCGCGAAGTTTGCAGATGAAGAAAACCTGGAAGCCACCATTGTGGCAGAAGTTACGGAGGAACCCCGTCTCGTCATGTACTGGCGGGGGGATAAGATTGTAGATATCTCCCGCAAGTTCCTGGATACCAACGGCGTGGCCCAGCATGCGGAAGTATTAGTGAAAGATATTACCGGCGCCTCTGTGTTTGATAAAACGCCGGAGGTTGTAGAAAAGGCATCGGATCTGAAAGACGCCTGGCTGAAAAATATAAGCCGGCTGAATGTCTGCAGCGAAAAAGGCCTGAGCGAACGGTTTGACTCCACCATTGGCAGAGCTACGGTGGAAATGCCGTTTGGCGGAAAATACCAGCTGACGCCGGCGGAAGGCATGGTGGCCCAGATTCCCGTATTGCACGGGCACACCGACGCGGCTTCCCTCATGACCCACGGTTACAATCCGGAAGTGGCCTGCTGGAGCCCATTCCATGGCGCTATGTATGCGGTTACGCAGTCGCTGGTGAAAGCAGTTGCCTTAGGGGCGAATCCCGATACGATCCGTCTCACGTTGCAGGAATACTTCCAGGGCATGAGAGCCAAAGCGGACTGGGGTCTGCCTTTTGCCGCGCTGTTAGGCGCCAACACGGTACTGAACAGTATGGAAGTTCCTGCGGTAGGCGGCAAAGACAGTATGTCCGGCAGCTTTATGGATCTGCATGTACCTCCTACGCTGGTATCTTTTGCTGTGAACGTCATTGACGGAAGAAAAGCGGTTTCCAGCGAATTCAAGGAGGCCGGGGACAAAGTTGTGTTCCTGAGCACGCCGTTGCTGGAAGGGGATGTACTGGACTTTGCAGCATTGCGGAAAAACCTGCGCAGGGTACATCAGCTGATTCTTGACGGGAAAATCAAAGCGGCGGCAGCTGTAGAAGAGGGCGGCATTGCTGCGGGTATTACCAAAATGACATTGGGCAACGCATTGGGTTTCCGTTTTGTGAAACCGTTCCCCCATACAGAAAGCCTGTTTACGCTACAGCCCGGCGGCATGCTGCTGGAAGTGGCGAAAGATGCCGATCTGGATACGCTGTTCGGCGAACTGGACTGCCTGCCGCTGGGTACCGTTACGGACAACGCGGATATTACGGTAAACGATATTACCCTGACGAATGCGGAACTGGTAAAAGCTTACACCGAAACACTGGAGCCCATTTTCCCGGCCAAAGCGCCGGCATCCGAAACACCGGAAGATTTGCTTGAGCAACCGTTGTATAAACGGGAACTGCCATTAACGGCACCGGTGAACATCGCCAGACCGAAAGTGTTTATTCCCGTCTTCCCGGGACAGAACTGCGAATACGATACGGCCCGGGCCTTTGATCTGGCAGGGGCGGAAAGCAAAATATTCATCATCCGAAACCTGACAGCCCAGGCTATCGAAGAAACGATCCAGGCGATGGTGAAGGGAATCAAAGAATCCCAGATCATCATGCTGCCGGGCGGCTTCAGCGCCGGTGATGAACCGGACGGAAGCGGCAAGTTCATAGCCACCATGTTCCGGAATCCGCGCATTGCCGAAGCGGTGAACGATCTGCTGCAGAACCGCGATGGTCTGATGCTGGGTATCTGTAACGGCTTCCAGGCGCTGATCAAATTAGGACTGGTGCCTTACGGTGAAATCCGTCCGCTGGAAGAGAATTCGCCCACGCTGACCTTCAACACCATCGGGCGCCATGTGTCCCAGATGGTTTATACCCGTATCACTTCCAACAAATCCCCCTGGCTGAACATGACGGAGCCGGGAGATGTGCATGCCATTGCCGTATCCCATGGTGAGGGCCGTTTCTATGCGCCGGCCGAAACGATTCGCGAATTGTTCCGGAACGGGCAGGTAGCTACACAATATGTGGATCTGAACGGCAATCCCACCATGAACAGTCCGGAGAACCCCAACGGCTCCCTGTATGCCATCGAAGGCATCACCAGTCCGGACGGACGCATTTTGGGTAAAATGGGTCACAGCGAACGATATATTCCCGGCCTGATGCAAAATATTTACGGTGAAAAAGAGCAGTATATTTTTGAAAGCGGCGTAAAGTACTTTAAATAATGATTATCAGTAAAGTTCACAATTTGAATTGCGCGGAGTTTTTTATAAAAAGCAAAAATTCTCAATAGAAACGTCTCAAACATGCATGGTTGTCGGTTGCGCAAACTGACGTCACATAGACATCTTTCTGTCAAAACGAGCCTTTCGAATTACAAAAGTTCACAAACTTTTGTCAAAAATGTGTTATAATGTGAACTATAGGAATATACATTTTGGAGATTTATATAAAATTGCAGTAATTGTTTAGTTGCTTTTACCTGTTTTTTTATGTATCTCAGAAATTGGCAAACAAATTATCTGAGAGGTGTCTAAATGAGTTTTAAGAAGCTTGCTACGATTGTTGCAGCTGCTGTGTTGTCCTGCTTTTCGTTTTCAACAGCGTTTGCTGATTTTGCGGTTGGTGACCGCGGTCCGGAAGTGATTGATATCCAAAAACAGTTGGCAGCTCTCCAGTTTAACGTAGGGACTGTTGACGGTGTGTTCGGTCCTGCTACGGAAAAAGCGGTAAAGGATTTTCAGGCGGCCAAAGGTTTGAATGCTGACGGCATAGTTAATGATGCTACGTACCGTAACCTGATGAATAAAGAAATGCCTCCCGACCGTTACGGTAATCACATGATGACCCGCACCATCCTTAAAACAGCTTACAGCATGCTGGGTGTTCCTTATATGTTCGGCGGTATGTCTCCCGGCGGCTTTGACTGTTCCGGTTTTGTGTGTTATGTGTTTGGCAGGGCCGGTATATCCCTGCCGCGTATGGCAGATACCCAGTATGAGGCTGTTACCCATATTTCCAGGGGAAACCTGCGGACAGGCGATTTGGTATTTTTCGAAACCTATTGCCCCGGACCTTCCCATGTAGGTATTTATGTCGGGGATGGTAAATTTATTCATGCCTCAAGCAGTAAGGGCATTTCCGTTGCGGATGTTTTCACCGGTTACTGGGGCGCCAGATATCTTGGAGCCGGCAGAGTGTACAATTGATCAGGCATATGTGTAATTACGGTTTTGAACAGGCAGACCTTTCCGGGTTTGCCTGTTTTTCTGTTTATCTGTGACGCTTTTTCGACATTTTTGTAAATCTTTTGTGAGATGAAACCGTTGGCTCTGTTTTCCGCGACTCTTATATTGTATAATATATAATGTAAAACAAGAGAAAACACTCTGCTTTATTTGAACGGTTCGATTATATATGATTTTATTTATGAACTGAGAAAAGGAGAATGCTATGTCTAAAATTTTGATTGCAGATGATGAGCCCCAGATTCGTGAGATTCTGCGTGTGTATTTTAACAAAGAAGGTTTTGAGGTTGTAGAAGCAGAAGACGGACAACAGGCCCTGTCGATGATTGAAAAGGAAAAACCGGACCTGGTGCTGCTGGATATCATGATGCCTGTGTTGGACGGCATAACAGCCTGCGAAGAGATTCGCCGCCGTTACGATATACCAATTATTATGTTGACAGCCAAGGATGAGGATGATGACCGTATTCTTGGACTGGAAAAAGGTGCTGATGATTATATTACAAAGCCCTTTAACCCACGTGAGGTTGTGGCACGCGTAAAAGCTGTACTGCGCCGTTCCGGTGGTTTCCAGAAGCTGAGCGACAAAAGGAAGGTGGAGTACGAAGGTCTTAGCATTGACAGGGAACGTATGCAGGTCACTGCCGGAGGCAAACCGGTCATATTTACCACGAAAGAGTTTGAACTGCTGTATTATCTGGCATGCTCGCCGGGCAAGGTGTTTTCCCGTAACCAGCTTTTAGAATCCATCTGGGGCTATACCTATTTTGGGGATACACGTACCGTGGATACACACATCAAACGCATCCGCCAGAAACTGGCGATTCCGAAAGACTCCTCCTGGGATATTGAAACAGTATGGGGCGTAGGCTATAAGTTTGAGTTGAAAAAGAAACCAGCTGAACCTGCCAAAGCATAATATTTTTGAGGTGTAGTGTGAATAAATCCCTGAGTACCCGGCTGATGTACAGCTTTATGGCCATCATCGTTATCGTGGTGGTAGGTATCACAGCTGGTACTTCCTATTTAATCGCGGATTACTTTTTTAAAATTAAAGAAGAAGAACTGGCCCAAAAAGGCCATGAGATGGCAGATACCGTAGAATACTTTGTCACAAAGGATAATAACCGCTACATGCTGATGCGTTATCTTATCGCTGTGGACAGATTGGTGGGTGCCCGTATCTGGCTGTTCGATAACGATTATAATCTGCTGGCAGCTTCTAATATTGCCGCGGACGTGGATGCCGCAGGCAAAACAGAAGCAGGCAGCAGCAAAGTCGGAACCGGCAAACCGGACGTTTCCATGCCTGCCCCTTCAGACCGCATACCTGTATATGAATATACGACACGGCTTGCGGAAGAAATCAAAAGCGGTCAGGTCTCCCGTAATGTTAACAAAATTTTGAAAGACATTTACCGTGGGGAGAGTGTGCGTTCACAGATTTACCATCCGTATTTCAAGCAGCAGGTAATCCTGGTAGGCGTACCCTATGGGGACAAAATCCATCCCCGCGGCGCGATCCTCATGGCAGAACCTTTGAGTGGTTTTGGCGGATTTTTACGCAATGTTTACATCTTCACGATTATCGTCGGCCTTCTGGGACTGCTGCTCAGTTTGTTTATGGTACGGAGCCTCTCCCGGCAGATTGTTAAACCGCTGGTTTCCATGAAAGATGCTACTATAGCCATTGCCAAAGGCAATTATTCCCGCAGGGTAGAAGTGGATAGCGAAGACGAAGTGGCCGAGCTAGGGAATGCCATCAATCATTTAAGCACAGAGCTGAGTAATTATTTGGGCAAGCTGGCGCGTATGGAAAAAATCCGCCGGGACTTTGTAGCTAATGTGTCCCATGAGCTGCGGACTCCCATTACGATTATCCGGGGTTATAATGATATTGTCAGCGACAGTCTGGAAAGCAATGACCCAAACAAACGTTACTGTGACCTGATCGGCAGCGAGACAACCCGGCTGGAACGGTTGGTGCGTGGTTTGCTGGACATCAGCCGTCTGCAGTCGGCTGAGAAGCTGAATGTTTCCGATACGGAGCCGCTGCCCCTGGCGGAGATTATCCGCAATGTCGCGGAAAAACTGAAGGTAAAAGCGGAACCGAAACATATTACATTGAAATTACAGTTGGAAGAAGACATACAGATTTTAGGTAACGGCGACCAAATCGTCCAGCTTATTCTGTTGCTGGGTGACAACGCAATCAAATACTCACCGGAAGGAAGTTATGTTCGCTACGAAACAAAACTGCAGACAAATGGCGCCGTTGAAATGAGCGTCGTGGATAATGGGCCTGGGATTCCGGAAGAAGATCTTCCATTTATCTTTGAACGTTTCTATAAAGTTGACAAATCCCATGCTCAGAGTTCTTTAAAAGGCACCGGGCTTGGCCTGGCTATTGCCAAGGAAATCGTACGCATGCACGGTGCGCAGATTGAAGTTTTCTCGCAGATTGGTATGGGAACACGTTTTGTAATAACGTTCCCTGCCGGGACAGTCGTCCGTCGGGAAAGGCGGTCATGATGCTGGAAACGTTAAATCCGGAATACAGATTTTCCTCTCTGGTCAGGATTACTCCGGAGTGGATGCACAGGCATCATTACCGGGTCCTGCTGGCCGATATTGATAATACTTTGTTGCCGCGCAACAGCAGCATTGTACCGGACTCTTACATAAATTGGCTGGACAGGATGCAGAAGCAGGGCATCGCGGTTGTGCTGGCTACCAACAACGGCGGTAAAAGGACAGCAGACATTGAAAAACAGCTGGCCGATAACGGTCTGCATATCCCCATCCTGACCTGGGCAGGAAAACCTTTTCCACGGGCCTATGCCGGTGCGATACGTCTTTTAGCAGATTACCATACTGCCGATTCTTTTGATGCGGTGATGCAGCCTTCGGCCGTCCTTGCTGTCGGGGATCAGTTGTTTACCGATGTATTGGGTGCTCACTTGTATAAACTGCCTGCAGCATGGCTGCGCCCGCTTTCCCGGAATGATTTTATCGGCACAAAGGTGCTCCGGCTTATGGAAAAATGTGTTACCTGGTATTTGACAAAAAAGGAAGTTCTTCCTGAAGAAGATGATCTTTAAAGAAAGCAGGTTTAAAAAATGAAGTTAGCGCTGGTCCAAATGGAAATCAAAGAACGCAACTGTACCGGCAATACGGAGCACGGCCTTGCACTTTTAGAAGAAGCGGCAAAGCAGAGCGATCTGGTTATTTTACCGGAGATTTGGACGACCGGATATTCGCTGGGACATCTTAAAAAAGAAGCGGTGACGCTGGACAGCCCGCTGGTTGAAACACTGCGCGGGATTGCCAGAAAGTATCACTGTTCGTTGTTGCCCGGCTCACTGCCGGTTCTGAAAAACGGACTGGTATATAATATGATCCCGGCAATCAATAAAGAAGGAACTATTGTTCATCAATACGCTAAAGCACATCTCTTCGGTATGTTTGAAGAAGAAAAGTTTTTTGCTCCGGGGGATGCCTTTAATGTGTTTGACCTGGACGGTGTTTGCTGCGGTTCCACGATTTGTTACGATTTGCGGTTTCCGGAGTTTTACCGTTATCTTGCCCTGCAGGGGGCACAACTGATTGTATGCCCTGCAGAGTGGCCTTCCCGCAGGGGTGATGGATTCGATCTGCTGTCCCGCGCCAGAGCCTTTGAGAACCATGTGTATGTAGCGGCGGTAAACTGTGTCGGCACCTTTAAGGGAGATCCATTCTATGGCCATTCCCGCGTCATCGACCCCATGAATCATATCGTTGCGGAAGGCGGCAACAACGAAGAGATTATCTATGCGGAAATCGACCTGGAAATGGTTGCAAAGGTACGCAGGACATTGAATGCTCTGTCAGATGTGCGCTTTACTATTCAAAAACCGGGTGAGAGTAAATGAAAACGAGAATTGTTTCTTTGTCTATGCTCCTGGCCCTCGCGCTGTTATCCATGATTCCTGTTTCCCAGGCGGCGAAACCGGTGCCGAAAGAGGTGAATTCCCTTTTAGGCCTGTATTATGGAAACGCTTCTGTTTTCCTGCTGCGGGAAGAGAACGGAAAATTGCAGATAGTTTTCCGCACGGATCCGGAAGACAAGGATTTCAGCTATGCCAATATTTTTCCGCTAAGAAAAGTTCACTTTGATTCTTATTCGATGAATGAAGAAGGCCCGCTGCTTTCTGCGGAAGCTGCCGTCCATTTTGAACGTGACACAGACGGTAACGGGATTGTCTGCAAAATCGGCGGCAAACGTTTTGCCCGTGATTTTTTCCCGGGTGAAGGCAACAAAGTAATGCGAATTGAAGGGAATGCTGATTATCAGTCTCTAAAGGACGCAGCGATGCGGGCTGCCATGCCGGCAAAACTGCAGCGGGGACAGGCGGGAAGGCTCGTTCGTATCCGGTCTTCCGTTCCTAACGCTAAATTTGATTTGCGTTACGCAGATTCTAACAATATTTTTGGCGTTTCTCTTTTTGATGCAACGGAAGCCTTTGCAGAAGCGGAAACTGTCTCCGCGCTGAAAAAGGCGGCCGACAAGCTGGCGGCAAGAGGATATGGACTTCTGGTGTGGGAAGGCTACCGACCCTGGTATGTTTCCAAGCTGGCTTCCGACCTGCTGCCAAAAGAGAAGAAAGGCATGCTGCCTTTGCCTGATAAAGGAGAAGACCGCAATACCGGCCGTACAGTGGACGTAAGTCTTTATGATCTGTCAACCGGGGAAGCCGTGAACATGATAAGTGATTTTGATGAAGTATCTGTCCGTCAGTTCCCGGGATTCACCGGCGGCACGAAAAGACAGCGTAACTTACGGGACATGCTGGCTGCAGTGATGAAGGAATGCGGTTTTACCCAGGGTAAAGAAGAGTGGTGGCATTTTACGCTTGGTGATACGGGCGGGTGGCAGTATCTGAATATTCCCTATGGGCAGATAAAATAAAATGTGCTAAAATATTTGACGTATGTAAATTGATATTTCTGTAACGGAGGAAAAAAACTATGACAGTATATGATTGCGCAAACGAACTGGCAAGGGAAATGCGGGCAACCCGTGAGTTTGCCGTTTTAAAAGAAGCAAAGGAAAAATTATCCGCGGAGCCGGATACCAAAGCGCTGATTGCCCGGTTTATGCAGCTGGGGCAGGAAGTTGAAATTGCACGTTATCAGAAAAAAGAAGTTCCGGCGGAGAAAGAAGCGCAGTTTAATGACATGATGCGGACACTGAGCCTGAACCCTCTGGCAGTGAATTATCTGAACGCATTCCAGCGGTTCCAGCTGATGTTCCAGGATGTGTCAAAGACCATTACAGATGTGGTAAAGGAAGTTGCAGAATAAAATGCTGAATCAGATAATTGTTTCTCGATTAAAATCAGAAATTGCCGGACAGGTGCGTTTTGATGAACCAATGTCGGCGCATACATCGTTCCATATCGGCGGTCCTGCTGATGCTCTGGTGATTCCCGCTAATCTGGAAGATGTTCGAAAGATTTTGCGCATTGCCCGAGAGGAACAGACTCCGCTGACGGTGATAGGAAACGGTTCCAATCTTTTAGTCCGGGATAAGGGCATCCGCGGTATTGTGCTGAAACTCGGTAATGCATTAAAGCACTGGGAACAGGATGGCTCTACTTTTATTTTTGACAGTGGTGTGTCCCTGGCACAGTGTTGCCGTATCGTCGGGGAAGCCGGATATACCGGTATGGAATTTGCAGTAGGCATTCCCGGCAGTCTCGGCGGCGCAGTCTATATGAATGCCGGTGCTTACGACGGGGAAATGAAAGATACTGTGGTATCCGTACAGGTTATTACAAGGGCCGGGGAAATAACAACGCTGGACAGGGATGATTTGGAGTTTTCCTACCGTCATTCCGCACTGCAGAATTCTGATGCTCTTGTACTGACGGTAACGTTGCAGGTAAATGAGGGCGACAAGGCTGCAATTCAGGCTAAAATGGATGATTTCAGCCAGCGCCGTATCAGCAAACAACCGTTGGATATTCCCAGTGCAGGCAGTACTTTTAAACGTCCTGAAGGACGGTTTGTCGGCCAGATGGTGGAACAGTCCGGTCTGAAAGGCTTCCGTATCGGCGGCGCGGAAGTTTCTGTCAAACACGCAGGCTTTATTGTTAATGCGGATCATGCTACCGCTGCGGATGTATTGCAGCTGATTGAATATATCCGGAAAAAAATTCTCGAGGATTACAACGTTACCTTAATACCTGAAGTTTTGGTTTTGGGAGAAGAATGACTAATATTTACGACGTTATTAACGAACTATACAATGACGATGACGGCTGGAACACAGTCCTGGAACGAAGATACGCAGAACAGTTCTTGCGTACAGAAGCCTTTCATGGCGCGTCAGACGATGAACTTATGGAAATATGGCAACAGGTCATGTACCTGCTGATTTACTGCGGAAACACATCTTATCGGATTGGTGACATGACCAGTGAGGATTTTATTTATTGCATAAGCTGGTGTCAGAGGAATATAGGCGATTTTGAGCTGGATTATCACAGCGTGGACTATTTTTTGTCCGTCATCCAGCGCCTGCTCACTTTTTTAAAGCAGAAAAAGGCCATAAGCAGTGATACGGCTGCAACCAAATGCCGTCTAAAACTGTTGGGAACAGATGGCAGCCTGCTGCTGTTCCGGAATGACGGATCTCTGCCGGAAGAGTATGAAAGATTCCGCACTAACCGGGAACCCGATCTTGAAACCAAAGTCTTCATGCAGCTTGGACAAAAGCTTACTATACTGTTTGACATGATGCAGAAGTATTTTGGCGATTCACGTTTCAGCCTGGACCGACGACGTGCCAGCTATGCTTTTTTTGGTACGGACACGGAACCGGAAATGGATGTGAAAAGACCGGAACTGTTTACTTCTTTCTGGGAATACTTTATTTTTGATCATCATTTAAGGAATACGGACGAAAGACCTATTGATCATTTTTACAAATTTTATAAAAATCATCCGGACCCGCAATATGGCAGAACCAATAAGGCTCTGATTGAACTGTTGGCGTCGATGCGGAAAATTCAGCTGATGGTTTTCACTATCGAGAGAGAGGAAACCGACGGGTGGTTCAGCTGCAGGGACTTTTTTTCGGGAAGTATTTCAGAACTGTGCCTGCCTGTTGACGAAACCGTAGACGTACGAAACCTTTTGTGTATCGCTCATGTGTTTGAGGATGGAAATCTGATAACCGAATACCTTCGCAGCGTTATTGTAAAGCCGCCGGTACAAAAAGCCCTTTATAACCGTCTGTCGGAATTTCTTGAATATTACAGAGTGGCCCATCCCGACGCAGACTGGGAACAGTTTGTTAATGCCAATCCAGCCTTGGTTATGCATATGGTTGCTTATGCGGGAGTTCCGGATATGGTCATGCAGCTTAACCATCCTTGCGAAAGGACGGGAAACTATCTGCCTTCCGCAATCAGAAAAGATGACCCGGTGCATCAGATCCTTTCGCAGTTTGGCAAACTGTTGCATCTGTCATGGCAGGACCGGAATAATCTTACACAGATGTGGGGAGATTTTTATGCTCTTCGGCCCGTTGACTGTTTCAGAGATGAAGATAATATGATATGGGCACTGGCAATTCTGGAAAATTATATGAAGATAACGAAGACCTTCCTGCTAGATGTTGTTCCTTATGCGGAAAAGGTACACATTGATACTAAAATTATTGCAGAACGAACCGCTGTAATTCAGGATGTATTGCATCTGGAGCCCTTTGATTCGCGTTACATAAGTGAAGATGCTTTTATGAATATGGTATTTTCGTAAGGAGGAGAATCCATGTTATGTGAATTCTGCCGGCATGAGTTTGATGACGGTCTCACTGAATGCCCTTATTGCCACAAAAAGGTTGATATTGAAGCAAAAAGCCTGACAAGGGAAGAAAGGGATAACTTTGCGGGAACAACCATTGAAATGGAAGGTTCTTCCGGCGAGGATGGCTACACAAAGCGTGCCGAGTATCAGGAGAAGGAGGGTTACTCCGGGCAGGATGATACGTTCCGCCGTGCTGACAGACCGTTTGAAGACAACAGGAATCCTTCTGGCTTTAAGGTCTACCGGCTGGGAGGGGGATTGCTGACATGGATCATATTTGCCCTTATCATACTGGGTATCATTTTTTTTCTTCTTCCTGCTTTTTTGTTTATAGGAATTGTGGGTGCGGTAGCAGGTGTAATTATTATCTTGCTGTCAAGGCTGTTTAATAAGTTTGAACGATAACATATCACAAAGGAGAATTTACATGAAAAACAGATTGTGTGAATTATTAGGGATCCGATATCCGATTGTGCAGGGGGGTATGGCCTGGAGCAGTGACGGAGTATTGGCCGCCGCCGTCTCAGAAGCAGGCGGGGCCGGTATTATCGGCACAGGAGGACGCACCACGGAATGGGTAGCGGAAGAAATCAAAAAGGCGAAAAGCCTTACAAATAAACCTTTTGGAATTAATCTGATGCTGATGGCGCCTAACGTAAATGAAATTGCGGATCTTGTCTGTAAAGAAAAAGTTGCGTTTATCACCACCGGTGCCGGTAACCCGGTACCCTGGATCGAAAAGATGCACAAAGCCGGGATTAAAGTAATTCCCGTAGTGCCCAATGTGAAACTGGCAAAACGTATCGCTGAATCAGGGGCTGACGCAATGGTAATCGAAGGCATGGAAGGTGGCGGACATATCGGAACCCTTACCTGTATGGCATTGCTTTCCAACGTACTTAAAGAGCAATATCCTATACCTGTACTTGCAGCAGGCGGTATTTCTGACGGACGTGCCATGGCAGCCGCCCTGTTGATGGGTGCGGACGGGGTGCAGATGGGATCCCGTTTCCTATTGACAACAGAATGTCCCATCCACGAGAAAACAAAAGAAATGATTGTCAACGCTACCGATACTGACTGCGTGGTAACTGGTTTTTCAAGAAATATGGGTGTACGCTGTTTAAAGAACGCATTTACACAGAAGTACCTTGAAGCAGAAACGAGCGGTGCGCCAAAAGAAAAACTGATGGAACTGGGAACGGGTACAGCCCGGTTGGGCATGAAGGAAGGCGACATCGAAAACGGCAGTGTGATGGTAGGTGAAAGCCTGAACGTGCTAACCGAAGTGCTTCCCTGTAAAGATGTGATTGAAAAAATTATTGCCGATGCAAAAGCAACGCTTGCGAGAGGCGCTTATATCGAATTGTAGTTAATATTAAGGAATCACTGATTTATTTCCGGATACATGCATAACTCGTTTATCAGTGTTTTCCCTAAGAAAAATAAAAACGGACCGGAGCATATCTCTGAATCATTTTGGCAATCCGCGGAACGGACTGCCGGACGGATACGCTCCGGTCTTCAGTTTTGTTTATACGTCTTTGAAAAACTGTGAAAGGATATCTATCCGGAAACTATAGAGAATACAACTTCTGTTGCCGGTTTTCAGGGCCTGGCCTGAGGTTTTAAAACCGGAGCAGGGTCGGGCCTGCGGGTATGTGGGTTGTTGTCAGCTGAACGTTGGGCCGTAATTTCTTTTGCAGGCTCCTGAGATTTCTCTTCATAAGTTGTCTGTTTATTTTCTTTTAAGGTTTGTTCGTGCTTATCAGATGTTCGTTTATGTTCAGCGGTTTTAGGAGCAGTTTTAACAGTTTTATTATCTTTCGGAAGGTCCGGACGGCCGTCATCCCGGGTAATAACCTGGACTTTTGCTTCTTTACGGCCGAATTGCAGCGCTTTTTTATGCGATTCCATAAACAGGTCTACATGCCGGTTATACTTTGGGTTCATCCTGTCCTGCACATAATACGTATGGCCTTCGTAGATAATAACACTTCCGATCGGAACAAAATTAGCCGCACAGGTGTATCCCTCTTTCGCTTTTTCGCCGCTGGCAGTAACCCGGGAACCGGTTTCATGCGGGGTATAGGCAGACATGGAAACCGTTGTCCAGAAAATGGCAGCAAGCGAAAGCATACGGTAAAAAGAATAAATATCCTGTTTCATTTAAAACAACCGCTCCTGTACTAACAGCTTTTCTTTCATCTCATTATATTCCAGCGAATAATACGCTGTCATCTGCGCCTCCCGGAAGTCAGTGCCAAAAGCCCTTTTGCTGAGGCTTAATATTGGCGGTGCCTGAATGCGTTTGGCAACCGCCAGTCCGGTAAACAGTCCGTACCATCGTTCCAAATCCTGACAAAAGGCAGCATGGCTGGGAAAAAGCCGGGCAACAAGACCTTCCTCACAGCCTATAAATTCTTCCAGATCCTGCCCGATGTAGTGTTTCAGGATGTCTGCAGGGGATGTCTTATCCCAGTTTTCAACAAAAGCACGCAGCAGATAATCGTGATATTCATAATGCAGAGGATCTCCACCATTGCCCACAGTCTGTTCCTGTGACAGTTCGGCGCTGGGGCGGATTGTAAAAACAGGTTCGGGAATTACCTTGCGTTTATAAACGTACTCATTAATATATCTTCCGAGAGCATATACCTGATATTTCCATAAATCTCCCATTGGACAGAAAAGACCGATCAGATCGCCATAAAATGTACCGTAGCCTACAGTGATTTCCGCTTTGTTGGCATTGCAGCTGATGCCGCCTTTAAATGCGGCGGAAAAACCTGCCAGAATCCGGGAACCCCGGTCGCGGGCCTGTATGTTTTCATACATGATCCCGTTCAGTTCTACTTTAAAATCCCGGTTGGTGGTGTAATTGTGGATAGGAGTATAAAGCTGTTCAACTGTATGCGAAACACTGTCGTTGACAGGCACGATGGTGTAACAGCAGCCAAGGTTTTCCGCCAGTTGCTGCGCCAGGTTTTTGGTCAGTTCTGAATTATAGCGGCTGGGCATATTAACAAGTAAAACCTGATGCGGTCCGAGTATATCCGTAAAAAGCGCCGCGGTAACGGCGGAGTCAATGCCGCCCGAAGCGCCTACAACCATGCGTTTTATGCCGGTTTGTTTAAGGAAGCGCTCTGTGCCGTAACGTATGGCTTTATAAATAATGGCAGTTTCGTCGTCTTCCGTGGCGATCATTTCGTCTTCCGCCGAGTAGGCGCGTATTTTTTCGGTTTCCTTGTCCCAGGAGAAAATCAGCAGTTTTTCTTCGAACATGGGCGCTGCCGCCTTGACCATTCCGTCAGGGCCGTATACACAGCTCTGTCCATCAAAGGTATAAATGTTTTTACCTGTGTTCTGGATACCTGTATTATTACAGTAGATAACAGGAAGCTTCAATTCCTTTGCCTGGCTGCCAAACAATACGTGCCGTTTGCTGTTTTTACCCAGGGTAAAAGGTGAACTGGAAAGATTACATAATATATCAGCGCCGCTCTGTTTTAACATGGCAGGCACGTTTACAGGATAATTCTCAGTCCAGCCATCTTCGCAGAGGAACAGTCCCAGCTTATAATCTTGCCCCCGCAAATTTACTGCTACCGAACCCATTCCGTTTTTCAAAGAAACGCGTTTGTCTTTCAGCAGCGTTTCCTGCCCTGAAAAATATCTGGGGTCGTCAAACTGTCGGTAAGCGGGAAGGGATGTTTTTGCAACATAATCCAGACCCTGTTCTGTCGCAATCAGCTTTCCGTCCTGTGCGGTAAATGCAGCGTTGTATTTACGCACATGGCCGTCTTTGTTTTTGCGTTTCCAGTCGATAGCCACATTGCCGAAAATAACAGTGATTCCCTGTGTTGAGGCTATGACCTGCTGTCCGTAAGTCTCACAGTCTTTCAGGAAAGAATGCTGTTCCCACAAGTCGCCGATCAGGGCGCCGGGTATGGCCAGTTCGGGAAACACTAAAATATCAACAGATTCTTTTCTCGCCAGATTAATTAACTGCAGCATTTTTTTAGTGTTCAGATCCGGCCGGCCGGTGATGATTTCCATTTGTCCGCAGGCAATTTTCAGTGCCATTTTCACGCCTCTTTCTGCAAAAGTCTTATGCGATGTATTAATTAATAATATTGTAGCAAGAAAAGCTGATTTTGAAAAATAAAAAATGAAAGATCTGTTGTAATTAATGCTGGAAAATTCAATAATATATTAATCTATATTAATTATAACAGAGACATTTGCGTTTTTCAAAAATTTGGTTTACTATATATAAGCGCGGGAGGTATTTCTTTTGAAAAAAGTTAAGAAAACAAATGCAGCCCGTATTCTGGACGAGCTGCAAATCAAATACGAATTGAAAACGTATCCTGTTGATGAAGAGCATCTGGATGCCGTTCATGTGGCAAAAGAAGTCGGCATGCCTCCGGAACAGGTGTTTAAAACGCTGTGCGTGCGCGGCGATAAAACCGGCGTTATTTTTGCGGTGATTCCGGGAAACGGGGAACTGGACCTGAAAGCGCTTGCCAGAGTCAGCGGCAACAAGCGCTGCGAAATGGTGCATCTGAAAGAAGTCCTGCCGCTGACAGGTTATATCCGCGGTGGCTGTTCTCCACTGGGAGCCAGAAAAGACTACCCGGTCTTCATGGATGAAACTTGCCGGCTGTTTGACCGTATCGCCATCAGTGCAGGGCTGCGCGGCATGCAGATACTGGCCGCTCCCGAAGATCTGGTCCGTGCAACCCGGGCTGCCGTAGACTCATTAATCATGTAATTGTTCCTGCTTCGGTTCCGGGAGTCAAAACAAAGTACCGTATAACAAATATAAGAATAGGTGAGAAGGAGAAAAAAATGTTATTTGTAAGTACCAGGGGGCAGGTTGATAAAGTGTCTTCTGCCCATGCGATCAAAGAGGGGCTGGCCGGTGACGGCGGATTATTTGTTCCCCAGTCTTTTCCGTATCTTACCCAGGAAACAATTCTGGGTATGCATGGGCTGCCTTATGAACAGTGCGCCGCAAAAATACTGGGCTGCTTCCTCACGGATTACAGTGCGGAAGAACTGGCAGAATGCACTGCGGCTGCCTATTCTCTTGAAAAATTCGGGGAAGATCCTGCACCGCTGCGTAAGGTAGGGGAACGCACCGATGTGTTGGAATTATGGCATGGCCCTACAATGGCATTTAAGGATTTTGCCCTGCAGATTTTACCCCATCTGATGACGAAAGCCCAGGAAAAAACCGGATCGGATATCCGGATTGTTATTCTGGTTGCAACATCCGGGGATACAGGCAAAGCTGCTCTTGAAGGTTTTGCAGACGTGCCCGGCACGGAAATCATCGTATTCTATCCGGAAGACGGCGTCAGCCAGGTGCAGAAACTGCAAATGGTAACCCAGACAGGCAGCAACACAAAGGTGTTTGGCATCCTCGGTAATTTTGATGATGCCCAGCGGGGCGTAAAAGAAATATTCGGTGATGCGGAATTAGGGAACGAACTGAAAGAATGTGGCTGGACATTCTCTTCTGCCAACTCTATCAACTGGGGAAGACTGGTCCCCCAGATCACCTATTATTTTAAGGCATATGCCGATGCTGTAGCCAATGAGCGCATCCAGCCAGGGGAAAAAATTATTTTTTCTGTTCCCACCGGAAATTTTGGCGATATACTTGCAGGATATTACGCAAAAAAAATGGGGTTGCCGGTAAAGCACTTTATCTGCGCTTCCAATTCCAATAATGTTCTGAGCGATTTTATCAATACCGGCGTGTATGATAAAAACCGCACACTGAACAAAACAGTTTCTCCTTCCATGGACATTCTGGTTTCCAGCAATCTGGAACGGCTGTTATTTGATCTGACTGAAAATGATGCAGTACAGGTTGCAGAATGGATGAAACAGCTTAATACGGAAGGAAAATACCAGGTTTCCAAAGATGTGGCAGACCGTGTCCGCGAAATGTTTTTCGGGGCGTGGATCGACGAACAGGAAACCGTAGACACCATTGGACGGGTCCACAATGATTTTGAATATCTGATTGACCCGCATACAGCTGTAGCCTGGCGGGCTACCGAAAAATACCGTTTGCTGAGCAGCGATGACAGTTACATTGTCGTCTTATCTACCGCAAGTCCTTATAAATTCTGCGGGACCGTTTTGGAAGGAATCGGCAAAGCGGCCGGATTAGATGAGGCGGATCCTTTTGCAGCGGCTCACAAGCTCGCCGAAGAAACGGAAACTTTAATTCCGCCACAGGTTACAGCTCTGGAAACCATGCCCGTCCTCCATAAAGATGTCATTGCCGCCGGAGAGATGGCGCAGCATATTAAAGAAACGTTAGGAATCAAAGAATAAAAATAACTGAAATTAGTAAAAAAGTCTTGCCCTATGGCAATGACTGTGTTATAATGCTTCAAGTGTTTCAATACACACGCAGTCGGATGGGGACTGTCCGTGAAAATGGTGAACCCGAATACAAAGAAGACTGCGGAGGAAAAAACAGGAGGAAAGAACATGAGCAGTATTATTTCTATGAAACAGTTGCTGGAAGCCGGCGTACATTTCGGTCATCAGACCCGTCGCTGGAATCCCAAAATGGCGAAGTACATCTTCACCGAACGTAACGGTATCTACATCATCGATCTGCAGAAAACCGTTAAAAAAGTTGACGAAGCGTACAATTTCATCCGCGAGACCGCACAGAACGGTGGCAGCATTCTGTTTGTCGGCACCAAGAAACAGGCTCAGGAAGCCATGCGTGAAGAAGCTGTCCGCTGCAACCAGTATTATATTAATGAACGTTGGCTGGGCGGCATGATGACCAACTTCAAAACCATTCAGAAGCGCGTAGCCCGTCTGCGTCAGCTGGAAAAGATGGAAGAAGACGGAACGTTCGACGTACTGCCGAAAAAAGAAGTGCTGGGTCTGCGTCACGAAATGGAAAAGTTGAACAAGAATCTGGGCGGCATCAAAGAAATGAAAAAACTGCCGGCAGCCCTGTTCGTAGTAGATCCCCGCAAAGAACACATTGCTGTACTGGAAGCCCGCAAGCTGAATATTCCTATCGTAGCAACGGTTGATACCAACTGCGATCCGGATGAAGTGGATTATGTAATTCCGGCAAACGATGACGCAATCCGCGCCGTACGTTTACTGGCCAGCAAGATGGCTGACGCTGTTCTGGAAGGACGCCAGGGCCAGCAGACCGCTGAAGCGGAAACTGCGGACGTTCCTGCAGAAGAAACTGTTGCAGAGGCTGAATAATTTTACATCTGGTTTTCGGTTCCGAAACCTTTAGTGTGATGCTCTCGAAAGGGAACCCGTCGTGGTTCCCTTTATTTTACTGTAAAATAAACATTAAACTTTTTGAAATACAGGAGGATTAGAATATGGCACAGATTACAGCTGCAATTGTTAAAGAACTGCGTGAACGTACCGGCGCAGGCATGATGGACTGCAAAAAAGCCCTGGTAGCTACCGAAGGTGATATGGAAAAAGCAATTGACTTCCTGCGTGAAAAAGGCCTGTCTCAGGCTGCAAAGAAAGCCGGCCGCGTAGCAGCAGAAGGCGCTGTAGTAGCCTATGTTGCTGAAGATGGAAAAACCGGCGCAATCGTAGAAGTTAACTGCGAAACCGACTTTGTAGGCAAAAACGAAAACTTCCAGGCACTGGCGAAATCCATTGCCGAACTTATCGTAAAAACCAATCCGGCTGACGTCGATACCCTGCTGGCTTCCGAACTGGATGGCAAATCGGTAAAAGATGTTGTTACCGAAGCCATTGCCAAAATCGGTGAAAACATTTCCGTTCGCCGTTTTGTCCGTTACGAAAGCGCAGAAGGCCAGGTTTACAGCTACATTCATGGTGGCGGCAAGATTGGTGTTCTGGTTGACATGAAAGGTGGAGACGCTGAACTGGGCAAAGATGTTGCCATGCAGGTTGCTGCTGCCAATCCTCAGTTCTTAAACCGTAATGAAGTTCCTGCTTCCGAACTGGAACATGAAAAAGAGATTCTGACCGAACAGGCGCGCAACGAAGGCAAACCGGAAAATATCATCGCCAAAATGGTAATCGGGCGTATCAACAAATACTACAAAGAAGTCTGCCTGGTTGACCAGGAATTTATCCGTGATGGCGACCTGACCATTAGCAAACTGTTGAAATCCAAAAATGCAGATGTTGCCCGTTGAAAAGAAAAAAGAAAACTTCGCGGAAGAAGTTGCGGCATTTGTAAATAAATAATCTGATTTAATAAAAAGACTGCAAACCCATTGCAGTCTTTTTTTTATAGGCAGACTCGAAACACAAGCAATAATGTTGGTATTTTTTCACAAATTCACTGGCATTTACTGTGTTCTGCTATTTTTCAAAAACGCAAGATGTGGTATAATGATATGAATAATGTCAGCAAGTTCCATCTTTCCGGAAGTTAGTTCGTGAATGACTATAAATAAAATAGGAGGGTGTCGGTGTGACGAATGAAGCTAAATACAAGCGTGTTGTGTTAAAACTGAGCGGGGAAGCACTTGCAGGAGAAAAAGGATATGGTATTGATCCGAATGTGGTAAATTCCATCGCTAAGCAGATTAAGGAAGTACTTGACTGCGGATTGGAAATTGCAGTGGTAAACGGCGGAGGCAATATCTGGCGCGGTCTTTCCGGTGCTAACAAGGGCATGGATAGGGCGACGGCCGACTATATGGGAATGCTGGCCACGGTTATCAATTCCCTGGCACTTCAGGATGCCCTGGAACAAATTGGAGTTCCCACACGTGTTCAGACCGCAATTGAAATGCGGCAGATTGCGGAACCTTATATCCGCCGCAGAGCAGTACGCCATCTGGAGAAAGAAAGGGTAGTCATATTTGCCGCGGGAACCGGTAATCCTTATTTTTCAACAGATACCACTGCAGCGCTGCGGGCTGCGGAAATTGAAGCAGATGCGATCCTGATGGGGAAAAACGGGGTAGACGGTGTGTATGACGCGGACCCGGCAACCCATCCGGAAGCAAAGAAGTTTGATCACCTGGATTATATCGATGTGATCAACAGACATCTGAGCGTGATGGACACCACAGCTATCAGCTTATGCATGGATAATAAGATTCCCATTATTGTTTTTAATATTGAGACAAAAGGAAATATCTTAAAAGCAGCAATGGGAACAGTAACCGGTACAACGGTAGGAGGTAAATGATCATGGCTACGATTGAGGAACTCTTGACAACAAACGAAGAAAAAATGAAAAAAACAATTTCCTATCTTCGTGAGGATCTGGCCGGCTTGCGGGCAGGCCGGGCAACTCCGGCGTTGCTGAATAAGATTACAGTGGATTATTACGGAACTCCCACGCCCATCAACCAGGTTGCCAACATCGGTGTGCCGGAACCCCGCATGATTGTAATCACCCCCTGGGAGAAAACTATGATCAAAGCGATTTCCAAGGCAATCATGACGTCGGATTTGGGTCTGAACCCCAACACAGACGGCTCCGTAATCCGTTTAAACCTTCCCCAGCTGACGGAAGAACGCAGAAAAGAACTTGTAAAAGCCGCCAATAAGCGTACGGAAGAAGCCCGTGTAAGCATCCGTAACATGCGCCGTGATATTATCGACGGCATCA
Source organism: uncultured Succiniclasticum sp. (assembly GCA_902801365.1). Classification (GTDB taxonomy): domain Bacteria; phylum Bacillota; class Negativicutes; order Acidaminococcales; family Acidaminococcaceae; genus Succiniclasticum. The sequence continues at coordinate 148,293 of CADCHY010000006.1, read as the reverse complement.
AGAAGGCTGAAAAAGCGAAGGAAATTACCGAAGATGATTCCAAGGACGGTCAGGATAAGGCACAGAAACTGACCGACAAGATGATGAAAGAAATCGATAAAGTAATCGAAGCGAAAGAAAAAGAAATCATGGAAGTGTAACCATATGCCAGATGTTCTTGCCCTGCCGCTTTCTGAAGCGGTAGAAATGCTGCAGGCTGCCGGCTGGGATTATCAGGTGGTACGTATTTCTTCCGCATACCGGCATGACAATACAGATAATTGCCGTATGGAAGAGTATGTTGTCAGACAGCAGGAGCTGGCTGACCATAGAATGCTTTTGAGTACAATTATGAAGAGGAGAAAGGAGGTGCTCGAGCATGGCTTACAAGATTGATACTGACGCTTGCGTAGGCTGCGGCACTTGTGCCAGCACTTGCCCCGTTGGCGCACCGAAGGAAGACGGTGAAGGCAAATATCAGATCACTGCTGACGAATGTGTAGAATGCGGCGCATGCGCAGCAAACTGCCCGGTTGGCGCAATTTCTCAGGAATAATTTCTTGCAAAAACTCCCCTTCTGTTTCGACAGGAGGGGAGGCACATTTTTCTTTATGAACAAGGATGTTAATCTATGTTTAACACTTTATTTTTAAAGCCGGTCCGTTCCATGCCCGCCAAAGTCGCGATGAATGTCGATGGTCTGGATATGGATAATATTCCGCAGCATGTGGCAATCATAATGGACGGTAACGGACGCTGGGCCAAAGCCCGCGGCAAAATCCGTACACAAGGTCATAAGATGGGTGCTGAAACGCTTAAAACGATTGTACGGGCCGCCGATACGCTTGGAATCAAAGCCATTACAGCGTACGCTTTTTCTACGGAAAACTGGAAACGTCCTGTAACAGAAGTGCATTTTATTATGGAGTTGTTAAGCCGGTATCTTACCTCTGAAATCGAAGAATTTAAGGAAAACAATGTGCAGGTCCGCTTCATGGGCTCAAGGGAAGGGTTGCCTGATATTGTAATAGAAAAGATGGATCACGCCATTGAAGAAACTAAGAATGACACCGGTATCATTTTAAATCTGGCAATTAATTACGGCGGGCAGGCAGAGATCCTTCATGCGGTCAAATCCATTGCACAGCAAGTTGTAGAAGGTACACTGAAGGTTGAAGACATTGATGCTCCCGTATTTGAAAATAACTTATATTCAAAAGGCCTTCCGGCCCCTGATTTACTGATCAGGACAGGCGGGGACCTGCGTGTCAGCAACTTTTTATTATGGCAGATTGCTTATTCAGAAATCTGGACAACGCAGGTATTCTGGCCTGATTTTACCCCCGATATGCTGGTTGAAGCCATTAAGGTGTACCAAAAACGGGAACGCCGGTACGGTGGTCTTATTCAGAAATAACGCAAAGGTTGGATTATTTTGTTTAAACGTATTTTAACGGCAATTGTGGGAATTCCGGTTGCTGTTTTTCTGGTTTCAAAGGGCGGTCTTTTTTTTGCCGCCGCTGTTTTTATCCTGGCATTGGCAGCCTGGCGGGAATACGCCCGGATGGCCGCCGCCAAAGATGTTCATACCTACATTGTGACATCGTTTCTTCCTTCCATGCTGCTGGTTTGTGCAGCAGGTTTCGGCAAAAGCGGATATTTCATGCCGATATTGACATTTGCAGTGTTGGGCATTTTATTCGAGGGCCTTTACCGGCACTGCAACTGCGGTGAACAAAACTGGCCGCTGCATGTTTCCAATTCACTGCTTGCATTGTTATATGTAGGACTGTTATTTGCGCATATTCCCCTGATCCGTGAATATTCCCCGGAGACTGTGCAATATATGGGAATAGAATTTTCACGGGGTGAACTTGCGTTGTGGATGGTGTTGCTGGGCACCTGGGCCAGTGATACGTTTGCCTATTTCTTCGGTATTGCTTTCGGGAAACATAAATTCTGTTCCGTAAGTCCGAAAAAATCAATGGAAGGCGCTGTTGCCGGCTTTATCTTTGCTTTTGCGGTAACAGGAGGAATTGCGTATCACGGGCTGCATACCGGACTGGTTCCTGCGGTCTTATCAGGATTGACGGTAGCATTTTTCGCTCCTGTCGGAGATTTGATCGAATCTGTGCTGAAACGATCTTTTGACATTAAAGATTCCGGCAATTTCTTTCCCGGCCATGGCGGCGTGTTAGACCGATTTGACAGTCTGCTGTTTGCTGTACCTGCAGTCTACTATGTAATGAAATTAATGGGTATTTAGCATATCGGGGTTTACTATGAAAAACATTTCTGTATTGGGCAGTACCGGTTCTATTGGCAGGCAGACGCTGGAAGTTGCGGCTGCCAATCCGGAAAAACTGAAGATTCGTGTGCTGGCGGCACACTCGAGTGTAAGCCTTATGCTGCGGCAGATTGAGGATTTTCATCCTGATTTTGCGGTATTAACAGATAAAAAAGCTGCTGCAGAACTGCAGGAGAAATATCATGGAAAAACGGAGATTTTAAGCGGGCAGGAAGGTTTGCTTGCCGCTGCCACTTATGAAAACACGGACACGGTATTGGGCGCTATGGTCGGCTATGCCGGACTGCGTCCTACACTGGCCGCCATAAAAGCGGGTAAGGATATTGCCCTTGCCAACAAAGAAACACTGGTAGCCGCAGGGCATATTGTCATGCAGGCTGTAAAAGACAACAATGTAAGCCTCTTGCCCGTGGACAGTGAACACAGCGCTATATTCCAGTCTCTGCGGGGAGGCTATCATCCCTGTCTTTCTTTTGCTGAAAAGGAAAGGGATACCAGTGAAGTCAGACGACTGATACTAACAGCTTCCGGGGGACCTTTCCGGGGCAAAACCAGAGAAGAACTGAAGCATGTTACTCTTGCCCAGTGCTTAAAACATCCAAACTGGAGCATGGGTAAAAAGGTTACTATCGACAGTTCTACGCTGGCCAATAAGGGTCTGGAAGTCATGGAAGCCCACTGGCTGTTCAATATGCCTTATGATAAAATCGATGTAGTCATCCATCCCCAGAGCATTGTCCATTCCCTGGTTGAATTTAAGGACGGGGCGGTAATCGCCCAGTTAGGCATACCCGATATGAAACTGCCGATCCAGTATGCGCTGTCGTATCCGCAGCGATTTGACTGTAACTTTGGCCGGCTGGATCTGCTGCAATGCGGTAATCTGACCTTTGAAGCGCCTGACAGGCAAGCCTTTCCTTCCTTGCAGACCGCCATTGACTGCGGTAAGGCGGGAGGGAGCCTGCCGTGTGCTTTTAATGCCGCGAACGAAGAATGCGTAACGGCATTTTTAGAAGGAAAAATTTCATATCTAAATATCCCGGAGATCGTAAAACGTGTTGTAGATTCCCATGTCGTCATTCCGCACCCTTCTCTGGACGAAATCGAAGAAACGGACCGGACTGTCCGCATAAAAACAATGGAACTCATCAGGCATCAGTAATTACGTTTCAATCAAGGCATCACAGATTCTTTGAACGTTCCGAACTATTGGTTAAAGAAAAAGAGCCTGCACGGCATTGTCCATTCGCAGACTAAAAAGTTTTTATATAAGGAGTTTCTCATTTGTTAACGGTATTAGCTTGTATTTTTGTATTTGGAATATTGGTTACGGTGCATGAATTCGGTCATTTCATCACAGCCAAGCTGACAGGGATGAAAGTGGAAGAATTTTCCATCGGGTTTGGCCCGAACATTTATCAGCAGCAGGAAGGGGAGACGCTGTATTCATTACGCATGCTTCCCTTGGGCGGTTATAATAAAATCGCCGGGATGGATCCGGAAGACCCCGAAGATCTGGAACGGGGTTTTAATTCCAAGCCGGTTGCCTCCCGGATGCTGGTCATTTTAGCAGGCTCCCTGATGAATTTTATTTTACCGGTGCTGATATTTTTTGGTATTTTTCTGGCATATGGCATGGAAGTGCCGCAAAACACACCCGTGTTAGGCCAGATAGTGGAAGGATATCCTGCGGCGCAAAGCGGGTTAAAGGAAGGGGACAGGGTGCTTTCCATCAACGGACAGCCGGTCAGCCAATGGACGGATATACGAACTCGTCTTGCTGACTCAGGGACAAAGCCTGTACCTTTTGAGATTCAAAGGGATAAAGAAATGCTGACGGTGACAGTTACCCCTGTTCTCAATCCTGAAACAGGGAAGCCTTTTATCGGCGTGGTGTCTTCTCTGAAAAGAGTGCAGCTGACACCCTGGCAGGCAGCGGTTTCTTCTGTTACCGCCACCAAAAACATTATCAAAAACATGTATGCTTCGTTGTATCATATGATAACCGGAAAGACAAAGGCAGAATTATCCGGTCCTGTGGGCGTGGCAAAAATGGCAGGACAGGTAGCCCACAAGGGATTTGACATGCTGCTTCAGTTTACTGCCATGCTGAGCCTGAATCTGGCAATCATCAACTTATTGCCGCTGCCTGCACTGGATGGCGGACATTTTCTGATTTTGTTGATAGAGGCCGTTACGGGTCATAAATTAGGAAAAACGGCCATGCAGAATATCCAGAAGGTTGGCGTGGCCATGATTTTAGCAATTACCATTTTTGCTACATTTAAAGATTTGACCCGCTGAAAGTTTAATTGTTTTTGTTTGTTTCACTGACGTAAAATAAACCCGTTAAGAAGGTGACCCATGAAACGTAGAACTACCCGGCAAATTTATGTCGGTCCGGTTGCGATTGGCGGAGATGCTCCCATCGCTGTTCAGTCCATGACGAATACCAAAACGCAGGATGCCAGGGCTACGCTGGAACAGATTCATAAGCTGGCAGACGCCGGATGTGATATTATCCGTTGCGCCGTGCCGGATATGGATGCTGCCCTGGCGTTAAAAGAAATTGTGCAGGGGAGTCCCATACCTGTCATTGCCGATATCCATTTCGATTACCGGCTTGCCCTGCAGGCCATTGAATCCGGCGTGCACGGACTCCGGCTGAATCCCGGTAACATCGGCGGAACCGAAAAGGTTAAAGCGGTAGTCGAAGCTGCCAAACCGAAAAACATTCCAATCCGTATCGGCGTGAATGCCGGTTCACTGCCCAAAGACCTATTGGAAAAATACGGTCATCCCACGGCAGAAGCTTTAGTGGAAGCTGCCTGGAGGCATATCCGTATTCTGGAAGAGATGGATTATCGCAATATCAAGATATCCCTGAAATGTCATGATGTGCCTCTTACGCTGGCAGCATACAGACTGCTGGCCTCCCAGTGTGATTACCCGTTACATGTGGGGATCACGGAAGCCGGTACGGTGAATTCCGGAATCATTAAATCCGCAGTAGGAATCGGCACATTACTCGCAGAGGGCATTGGCGATACAATCAGAGTTTCGCTGACCGGCGATCCGGTAAATGAAGTGAAAGTCGGTTTTGAAATATTAAAATCGTTAGGCCTGCGTTCGTACGGTCCGACACTGATCAGCTGCCCGACCTGCGGACGTACCAGTATTGATCTCGAAAAACTGGCAACCACTGTAGAAGCAAGGCTGGCAGATATTAAGGAACCCATCAGCGTTGCTGTCATGGGCTGTATCGTAAACGGCCCCGGCGAGGCCCGGGAAGCCGATGTGGGGATTGCCGGCGGCAAAGGGGAAGGGCTTGTCTTCCGTAAAGGACAGGTTATTAAAAAAGTTCCGGAAGCTTGCCTTGTAAATGAGTTGTTCGATGAAATTGATAAAATTTTAGTTGAAAGGAAGAACCAATAAATGTTAGTCAGTAAATTATACGCACCTACCTTACGTGAAGTTCCGGCAGAAGCTGAAATCCCCAGTCATAAACTGATGCTGCGGGCCGGTTATATGAGAAAATCTGCTACCGGCATGTATTCCTATCTGCCGCTGGCACAGCGCGTGCTGCAGAAAATTGAAACGATTATCCGGGAAGAACTGAATGCCATTGATTCCCAGGAAATCCTGATGCCCATCGTACAGCCTGCCGAAATCTGGCAGCAGAGCGGACGCTGGGATGTATACGGGGCGGAGATGTGGCGTCTGAAAGACCGGCACGGACACGATTACTGCCTGGGACCTACCCACGAAGAAATGATCACGACGCTGGCTCATATGGATGTGAATTCCTACCGGCAGCTGCCTCTTTCCCTGTACCAGATTCAGGATAAATTCCGTGACGAACGCCGTCCCCGTTTCGGTCTTATGCGCAGCCGTGAATTTATCATGAAAGACGCGTACACCTTTGACAAAGATGAAGAAGGACTGAATAAATCGTATCAGGATATGTACGATGCATACAGTAAGATTTTCACCCGCTGCGGTCTTACATTCCGTCCGGTGGAAGCGGACAGCGGTGCTATCGGCGGTAGCGGTTCCCATGAATTTATGGTACTGGCCGATTCCGGGGAAGCGGAGATCAGCTACTGCACGCAGTGTGATTATGCCGCGGACACGGAAAAGGCGGAACTGAATCTGATTGAAGAAGCCGTCGAAGAAGCGCTTCCAAAAGAAAAAACAGCTACGCCGGACTGCAAAACCATTGCGGATGTTTGCGCATATTTAAAATCACCTGTAGAAAAATCGGTGAAAGCGGTTGCGTACCAGAGCGAAAAAGGACTGATCCTCTGCTTCGTACGGGGCGATCACGAAGTCAATGATATCAAAGTCATCAACACCTGCGGCGTCAACCAGCTGGAAATGGCTCCTGCCGAACTGCTGGAAGCAGCAGGAACTACAGGCGGCTATATGGGTCCCTGCGGAATCGACCCGAAAAAGGCTATCGTAGTCTGTGACCAGAGCGTAATGAAGATGCACAATTTCTGCTGCGGCGCCAATGAAGAAGGATACCATTTTATCAACGTAAACCCGGGACGTGACTTCACACCAACGTTTGTTGCCGATATCCGTCTGATGCAGGAGGGGGATCCCTGTCCGCGGTGCGGAGGAAAGATTGCCAAAGCGCGCGGCATTGAAGTAGGACAGGTATTCAAACTGTTCACAAAATACAGTGAAAAACTGAACGCGACCTATCTGGATGAAAACGGCAAGGCAAACCCGATGTACATGGGCTGTTACGGTATCGGTGTAGGCCGTACCATGGCGGCTGCCGTAGAACAGAATAACGATAAGGACGGTATCATCTGGCCGGTGGAAATCGCGCCGTTCCATGTCATTGTTGTACCCATAAATATCAAAGACGAAGCAGTTAAAGAAAAAGCGTTTGCGATTTACTACGAACTTAAGAAAGCCGGTATCGAAGTGATTCTGGACGACCGTGACGAACGTCCCGGCGTCAAGTTTAAAGATGCCGACCTGATCGGTTATCCTGTTCGCGTGGTAATCGGTAAAAAGACGTTGGATAACGGACAGATTGAAGTAAAGGCCCGTAAGACCGGAAATGTACAGATGCTGCCGGCAGATGATTATGTTGACGGGATCAGGTCTGTGCTGGAAGAACTGAAAAAATCGGAATAATACTTTTACTGAAATACCTGTAATAATGTTTACCGGGGTGAGAGAAATGGATACTTGGCTGAGTAGTTTTGTGAATACCATCCAGGGTGAAATGGTACTTCGCCTTCTGCTTGCCGCCTTATTTGGCGGTATCGTCGGTATGGAACGGGGCAGCGGCGACCGGCCGGCAGGGTTCCGCACACATATCCTGGTATGTGCGGGGTCTGCCCTGATCATGCTGGTGTCCATGTATGGCTTTGAAGGCTATGACGTAGTTCCCCTTGAGTATCCCAGAAACCGTGACTCCGCCCGAATTGCCGCGCAGGTGGTAAGCGGCATCGGTTTTCTGGGCGCCGGTACCATTTTGCACGAAGGAATCACGGTGCGCGGACTCACTACAGCTGCCAGCCTCTGGATGATTTCCGCCATAGGTCTGGCTACCGGGGCCGGCATGTATTCCATCGGCGCAGCTGCTACGATGATTACGTTTATCACGCTGACCACATTTCACAGTGTTGAAAAACGGTTTGCTGTTGCAAACAGCAAATCCGACAGGAAATATATACGGGTCGTCACAGAAAATATCCCCGGGACTGTTGCGCGGGTTGCAACCTTTCTTGCCCAGAATGACGTAAAAGTTAAAACCATCAATGTCCAGAACAGTACCTTAGGTGATAAAGTTGTACTGGAATTATATCTTAAATTCAATAAGGACCTGGATTTGGGAATGATCATGAGCGGACTGCAGCAGATAGAAGGAATCAAATCGATAGAGAATGTTGGATAGTTTTTCATGAGGAACACCTATGAAACCCTCTTTTTATTTAGAACCTGATGCGGAAAAAATGCGGTCTTTTTTCCGCACTTTTTCTTTACATGAAGAATTAATGGCTGATTTGGTAAAAATCAGTATCAGTAAAATTTGGATCGATGAAGCAGAAAACAGCTGGGAGTTAGAGTATTCTTCCCCTGTGCAGCCTGATTCCCGATTATTGGATACGCTTTCAGGACATCTTACGACTTCATTTAATCTGAAAAAGGTGGCGTGGAAAAGGATAACAGACGATACTGTTTCGTTATCCGCAACTGCTGAGGGAGTATTGCAAGCTGCTTCCGAAGTTCCTGAATCAAATCCTGTATTTAATCAGGATGTTCCTTTAGAGGAAATGCCTCCGGACGCGGATTGTGAATCGCTTTCCAACATCGAAGAAGATGAAACCTATATACAGGCCTATAATGCCTTATATGGGAATAAATACGCAGACGGCTGCCTGTTCGGCAAAAATTTCAGGGCGGATGTCACCATTCCCCTGAACAAACTTACAGAAGCACGACGTCATATCGTAGTCCAGGGGCATATCGCCACACAGCGGGATAAAGATGATAAGCTCGTCGCCTTTACGGAACGGGAAGTCCGCGGGCGTAATAAAGATACTTCCCGGTTACTGGTTCAGTTCAACGTTGTGGATGCGGACGGAGGCATTTACGTTAAAGTTCTCTTTGACGACCATGACGAAGGAAACTCGTTTAAAAAACAACTGAAACCTGGCGTGGAATTACAGTTGCTGGGGAATGCAGAACCTGATCAGTACAACCATGATGCCATGACCTTTACACCTGTTGCCGTAAAGAAAGTGGATACACATCAGAGGGAAGATAACGCGCCGGTCAAGCGGGTAGAATTGCATTGCCACACCAAAATGAGCAAGCTGGATGCAATCACTGATGTGAAAGCCCTTATTAATACGGCAATCCGTTTCGGCCATAAGGCACTGGCGATAACAGACCATGGAGTAATTCAGGCATTCCCTTTCTGTGCCGATGCCGTGGAAGATGCCGGCAGTGATTTAAAGCTCATTTACGGCTGCGAGGGATACCTGGCCTCTGATGCTGACGGCAAAATCATGATGGAAGGTCTTCCGCATACGCATAGGATCCAGTCAAATCATATTATCATCCTGGCTAAAGATTACATCGGTCTGCGGAATTTATATAAACTGGTAACATTGTCCCATCTGAGTTATCTGAATGGCAGCGGAGTCCGTGCCCGCCCGCTGATTCCCAGAAGTGTACTGGAAGAGTTGCGGGAAGGGCTTTTGCTGGGCAGCGCCTGTGAAATCGGTGAGTTGTATCAGGCGATAGAAACGGGAAAAACTGAAGAAGAATTACTGACAATCGCGGATTTCTATGATTATCTTGAAATACAGCCCCTGGGCAATAATGCTTTTCTGGAAAGGGAAGGGCGTTTTACCCATGAGCAACTGATAGAAAACAATAAACTAATCTACCGGTTGGCAAAAAAACTGGGGAAACCTTGTGTTGCTACCTGTGATTCCCATTTTTTGGAACCGGAAGATGCCAAAACACGAGCTATCCTGCAGTACAGTCAGGGATATAATGACGCGGATATGCAGGCACCATTGTATTTCCGAACCACAGAGGAGATGCTGGCTGAGTTTACATATCTTGGAAAAGAAATAGCCTATGAGGTTTGTGTGACCAATCCGAATCTGATTGCAGACCAGATCAGCCGGATCAAACCGGTTCCGGACCGGGACCAGTTGTATTCACCTGTATTGCCGGGTGCAGAAGAAGAAATCGTGAATTTATGTTATGAAAAAGCGCACCGGTATTATGGAGATACGCTGCCTAAAATTGTGGAAGACCGGCTGAAGATGGAGCTGGATGCCATTATCGGCAACGGCTATGCCGTTTTATATGATATTGCCCACAAACTGGTTAAGCACTCCATGGATGAAGGCTATCTGGTTGGCTCCAGAGGTTCCGTAGGCTCCAGCCTAGTTGCCTGTATGACAGACATTACGGAAGTCAATCCTCTGATACCTCATTACCGTTGCCCCAGGTGCCGGCATACAGAGTTTTTTGAGCACGGTGAGTATGCCAGCGGTTTTGACATGCCACCCAAAACCTGTCCCGACTGCGGGACGGATATGGCGCGTGACGGTCACAATATTCCCTTTGCGGTATTCATGGGATTCCACGGCGACAAGGTACCGGACATAGATTTGAATTTTTCTGATGAATATCAGCACAGGGCCCACAAATATACGGAAGAATTATTCGGACGCGACAATGTCTGCCGCGCTGGTACCATTGCCACAGTTGCACCGAAGACAGCCTGGTCTTATGCCAAAAAATATTTTGAAGAACATAATATACCTGCACATCCGGCGTATGTTGAAAGCTTCATTGCCGGCCTGAATGGCGTTAAGCGCACGACAGGACAGCATCCGGCCGGAATCATGGTTATCCCAAGAGATATGGATATCCATTACATAACGCCCATGAGCCATCCGGCTGATGATAGAAGCAGCAGTATTATCACCACACATTACGATTATCATTCTATTAACGACCGGCTGGTAAAACTGGATATCCTGGGACACGTTGATCCCACCATGATCAAGCGGCTGGAAGAATTTACCGGCATCAATGCGCTGGATATTCCCGTAGGCGATCCGGATACTATGTCAATCTTTTCTTCCACGGAGAAACTTGGTGTGACTCCGGAACAGATAGGTACGAACGTGGGTACGCTGGGCATTCCGGAGTGCGGAACCCGTTTTACGCTGGATATGATCCATGAACTGAAACCCAGACTTTTCAGCGACATTGTCCGTGTATCCGGTTATTCCCACGGTACCAATGTATGGATCGGCAACGCCAAAGATCTGATAGAATCCGGCCATCCTGTGGAACAGACCATTTCCACCCGGGATGACGTGATGACCTCATTGATAGCTAAAGGTGTAGACCCGGCTATCGCATTTAAAACCATGGAATACGTCCGCAAGGGTAAGGCAGCAAAAAAAGGGCTGGAACCGGCAATGCGGGAAGCCATGGAAAAAGCCCATGTGCCGGAATGGTATATGAAGTCCTGTGAAACCGTCCAGTACCTGTTCCCCAAAGCCCATGCTGTGGCCTATGTATTGAACGCGTATCGGATAGCCTATTGCAAGGTCCATCATCCTCTGGCATACTACGCCGCATATTTTTCCCAGCGGGCCGATGTAGACGCGACTTATATTGCCAAAGGGGAAGCGTATATCCGGCAGTACATTAAAAACGTGGACTTACAGGGCAAGGACGCAAAAGCTGTAGATAAAGATAACGTGATTTATCTGCAACTGGTTTTGGAAATGCTGGCAAGGGGGTTTGTATTTTATCCCATTGATCTGTATAAATCGCATGCCTGTCAGTTCCGACCTGAAGACGACAAAGGGATACGTATCCCGTTATGCTGTCTGCCGGGTGTAGGCAAAGGTGTGGCTCGCACGCTTTCGCTGACAGTAAAAAACAATTCACGCGAGTTTATTTCCCAGGAAGACCTGCTTTCCTGCTGCAGACAGACAGAACAGATTGTGTTGGACAAAACTGCCAGACGGGAAGAACTGCAGCCGGAAGAAGAAGAACTTGGGCATGTGGGACAGACTGCATTGGATGCTTTGGCGGAGTACGGAGCTCTTGGCAATCTGCCGGTCAGCAATCAGATGGATCTGTTCAGTTTCCCCTAAACAGGTTCTTTGCACAGGAATTTATATTTTATTACAAAATCCTGCAGATTCTTTCAAAAATAATTTGCAATTATGTTTTTTGATGATATAATAAGTAAAGAAAATTTATGAAGTTCTTAGAAAGAGTGGGCGCAAAACCCGCTCTTTCGTTATATTGGAATATTTTATACAGGGAGTGAAGCTATGAAACGTGAGGAAGTGGAGAAGTTTATTACGGAACTGGTCACACCTATATTACAAGATACTGACATTACGCTGGTTGATGTGGAATATGTGCGCGAGAAAGACTGGTATCTCCGTATTTTTATTGATAAACCGGAAGGCATTGAGATTGACGACTGTCAGTTTGTAAGCGAAAAGCTGGCAGAAATTCTGGATGAGAAAGACCCTATCAAAGAAAAGTATTATCTGGAAGTCTCATCTCCGGGTATTGACCGTCCGTTAAAAAAGGATAATGATTTTGAGACAAACTATGGTAAAAAAATAGATATCCAGTTCTTTGCTCCCTTTGAAGGAAACAAAGAACTGACCGGCGTCCTGCTTTCACACACGGAAAACGTTATTGAAGTGAAACGAATTGTGAAAGGCAAAGAAGATAAAAATCCAATTACGATAGATCGCAAATTGATTGCAGTAATCAGACCGCATATTGACTTTTAAGGAGGAATTTCAAAAGTGAGTTCAGAGTTCGTACAGGCAATTGAAGCTTTGGGAAAAGAAAAAGGTATCAATTCAGATGTTTTGTTCCAGGCTGTTGAAGAAGCTGTGGTAAGCGCGTATAAAAAGAATTACGACAGTTCGCAAAATGTGCGTGTGGAGATGTCAAAAGCTACCGGAGAGTTTCATGTGTTCGAGCAGCGTAAGGTTGTTGAACAGGTAATGAAACCCCATGATGAGATTTCTTTGGAAGAAGCGCTGAAAATGAATCCAAATTACATTTTGGGTGATATTGTCGAACAGGAAGTCTTTCCTAAAAACTTCAGCCGCGTCGCCGTGCAGAATGCCAAGCAAATCATCATGCAGCGCATCCGGGAAGCGGAGCGGAACATGGTCTATGACAAGTTTTCCGAACGGGAAGACGATATTGTAAACGGCATGATCCAGCGTGTTGAACGCGGTACCGTCTATGTGGATCTCGGTTCAACGGAAGGGCTCCTGATGGCAAATGAGCAGGTTCCAGGTGAACGCTATATGCCCCATGACCGCATGAAGTTTTACATCATCGAAGTCAAAAAGACAGGAAAAGGGCCCCAGATCATGCTGTCCCGCACACATCCAGGTCTGCTGACAAGGCTGTTTGAACTGGAAGTTCCGGAAATTCACGACGGTATCGTAGAACTGAAGTCCATAGCGCGGGAAGCGGGAATGCGGTCCAAAATCGCTGTTTTTTCCAACGATGAAAAAGTCGATCCTGTTGGTTCCTGCGTAGGCCATAAAGGCATGCGGGTTCAGAACATTGTAAATGAACTTCGCGGCGAAAAAATCGATATCGTAAAATATAATACAGACCCGGCGCAGTATGTGGCTAATGCGTTGTCACCGGCCCAGGTAGTCAGTGCAACAGCCAGTGACACAGAAAAAATCTGCTGGGTCGTCGTTCCTGACTACCAGCTTTCGCTGGCCATCGGCAAAGAAGGACAAAACGCCCGTCTTGCTGCCAAACTGACCGGCTGGAAAATAGATATCAAACCGGAATCTCAGGTGGAAGACGCTGAGACGGTTCAGGAAGGGAGCGGTGAAGAGGCGTGAAAGTAAAGAAAATTCCGCAGCGCAAGTGCGTAGGCTGCGGAGAAATGAAGTCCAAGAAAGAGCTGATCCGCGTCGTCCGTTCTCCCGAGGGAGATATCTCCCTGGACCTGACCGGTAAAAAGGCCGGCCGTGGCGCCTATGTCTGTCCGGATAAGGAATGCATAACCAAAGCATATAAGGGTCACCGGCTGGAAAAAGCCCTGGAAAAACAGGTGAATGATGACGTATATAAGAAGCTCCTGGAGGAATTGAAGCATGAGTGAAAAAGATGTGGCCGGCGCCTTAGGTCTTGCGCAGAAAGCCGGTAAAGTTTCCTCCGGGGATCTTGGCGTAAAAGACGCACTGTCCGGTGGCAAGGCGAAACTTCTGGTCATTGCTGCCGATGCATCTCCCAATACCGTAAAAGAACTGAAATTCCTGGCAGAAAAAGCGTCTGTGCCGGTTATCTCATGTATGAAGCGCACTGAGTTGGGGCTCTGCATCGGAAAGGCGCCCCGGGCAGCGGTGGCTGTAATGGATAACGGGTTTGCCGGGCTGATTATGAAAAAATGGAACATGTGATAGAAGCTGGAGGTAGTTGAATGGGGAAGAAACGTATTTTTGAGATTGCAAAAGAATATGGGGTAAAAAGCCCTGAAGTCATAGAATTGCTGGCAAAGCACAATATCAGCAAAACAAATTTCAGCAGTGTGGATGACAGTGAAGCCGCTATTATTCATGCAGCATTTGCAAAAAAACAACCCGCACCGGTCAAACCGCAAAAACCGATGCCGCAAACGGCGGGCAACGCGGAAAAGGTAAGGCCGGCAGTAACACCGGCACAGCCGAAAGCAAAGATGGAAAAGACAGAGCGTCCTTCCATGATCGTAAAGCCTGTCATCATGACCGTCGAGACAAATGCTGAGGGAAAAAGCACTATAACCCATAATGCCCTGCAAAAAGACAAAACCGCTAAACCATTGCCGGCTGAAAACAGACCGGATAACCGGAACGCGGCTGTCACTCCGGCTCAGGCGCCTAACAACGATGGAAAAAATAAATATCGCAATGTGCCGAACAATAAAAACATCGCTCGTAAGGATTCTCCTGCCGCTGAAACCAAGCAACCAGACAGGACTGCAGGCAATTTGCAACAGTCAAACGCAAACCGCAATGTAAATCAGAACAGAAACATGCCGAATCGGCCTGCCAACGCCCAGGGAATGAACAATCGTCCTGAACAGGGCCAGGGCTTCAACCGTCAGGGCACGGGCTTCAACAGAGGCGACCGTCAGGGACAGCAAGGACAGGGTCAGGGCTTCAACCGTCAGGGCACGGGCTTCAACAGAGGCGACCGTCAGGGACAGCAAGGACAGGGCCAGGGCTTCAACCGTCAAGGTACAGGCTTCAACAGAAATGACCGGCCGGGACAACAAGGACAGGGCCAGGGCTTCAACCGTCAGGGCGGCGGCTTCAACAGAAGCGATAGACCGGGACAAGGCCAGGGCCAGGGCTTCAACCGTCAGGGTGGCGGCTTCAACAGAAGCGATAGGCCGGGACAAGGCCAGGGCTTTAACCGTCAGGGCAGCGGCTTTAATAAGGACAAAGACGCAAATCAGGGAAATAAGTTTGGAGGAAACCGTCCGGCTAACCGGAATAATACCGGCGCAAAGAAACCTGCAACAGGTTTTGATGATATTCCCCGCGGTAAAGAAAGCCGTGAAAAATATAATAAGAAGCACGAAAAACAACTTAAGGGCTCTTATGCTTCAAGGGACAGCCGTCCTATGCGCAGCGCGGACCATATGCGCCCGACAAAGCACCTGAAATCAAAATCCGGCGCTCCTGTTCGCAATGACCAGCCGACTGCAGTAGTACGTCCCACCATGGTACAGATTGCTGAATCCATCAACGTACAGGAATTTGCCAAACTGATCAAGCGGGAAGTAGCGGAAGTGATCAAGTGCCTCTTCCTGTTAGGAGAAATGGTAACTATCAACCAGGACATCGATTTTGACACCGCAACGTTGGTCGGTAACGAATTCGGGGTCGATGTTCAGCCGCTGCCTCCGGAAGAAGATCCTACCGAGATCCCGGAAATCGAAGATGATCCTGAGGAGCAGGTCGTACGTCCGCCGGTTGTTACGGTTATGGGCCATGTCGATCATGGCAAAACCTCCCTGCTGGATGCCATCCGCAAGACTCATGTAACGGCCCGTGAAGCAGGCGGTATCACTCAGCATATTGGCGCTTATACTGTAAATGCAGGCGGCAAGAAGATTACCTTCCTGGATACGCCGGGCCATGAGGCGTTTACTGCCATGCGTGCCAGAGGCGCACAGTGCACAGACATTTCCGTTCTGGTCGTAGCGGCGGACGACGGCGTTATGCCCCAGACAGTTGAAGCGATTAACCATTCGAAAGCTGCCGGCGTACCTATTATCGTAGCCATCAATAAAATGGATAAACCGGCGGCAAATCCGGAACATGTTAAGCAGCAGCTTTCCGAGATGGAACTGATTCCGGAAGACTGGGGCGGGGATACCATCATGGTTCCTGTATCAGCCCATTCCCACCAGGGTATTGATGATCTGCTGGAAATGATCCTCCTGGTTGCGGAAGTAAAAGAACTGAAAGCCAATCCGAAACTGCCGGCCCATGGCACTATCGTTGAGGCAAAACTGGATAAAGGCCGCGGCCCGGTTGCCACCGTACTGGTACAGCGCGGCACGCTGACCATTGGCGATTATATTATTGCAGGAACGGCCCACGGCCGGGTACGCGCCCTGATCAACGACCGGGGTGAAAAAGTACGCAAAGCCGGTCCTTCTACACCGGTAGAAGTATTGGGCCTGAATGAAGTGCCTCAGGCCGGCGATATTCTGGATGCGGCAGATGAAAAGATTGCCCGCAGTGTAGCGGAAAAACGTATTGCCAAAGCAAAAGCGGAACAGCAGAAGGCCGCCAAGGTATCCCTGGACGATATCTTCAGCCGCATCAAAGAAGGCGAGCTGAAAGAACTGAATATCGTTGTCAAAGCAGATGTACAGGGTTCTGTAGAAGCCTTATGCGCATCCCTTGTAAAAATCCAGAACGAAGAAGTCAAAGTATCGGTCGTGCATTCCGGTGTAGGCGCCATCAACGAATCGGACGTCATGCTGGCTTCTGCAGCCAACGCGTTGATTATCGGTTTCAATGTGCGCCCGGATGCCAACGCCCGCAAGATTGCGGAAAGCGAGAAGGTGGATATCCGTCCGTACCGTGTCATCTATGATGCCATCAATGACGTGGAAGCTGCCATCAAGGGCATGCTGGCTCCCAAATTCGAAGAAGATGTGATCGGCCGCGTAGAAGTCCGCCAGGTCATCACCATTTCCAAGATGCTCATTGCAGGTTGCTATGTTATCGAAGGCAAAGTTACAAACAATGCCAAGATTCGTGTGGTCCGGGACGGTATTGTTATTGCCGAGGACGAGATGGAATCCCTGCGCCGGTTCAAAGACGACGTAAAAGAAGTTGCCGCCGGTTACGAATGCGGTATCACGCTGGCAAAATTCCACGACATTAAAGAAAATGACCAATTTGAAGTTTATGTTATGAAAGAAGTCGCTCCTGAATAAGGACATTTGTACAGGTGAATTATGGCCAGATTACGAGTTGAAAAAGTACAGGAAGCTATCCAGCATGAGATTTCCAACATGCTTCTGCTGGACATCAAGGATCCGCGCATCAAACTGGTAACGGTTACAGGCGTGAACCTGACAGACGATATGAGCCAGGCTAAAGTTTTCGTAAGCCTGTACGGTTCTGCAGAAGAACAGGAACAGGCATGGAAAGCTTTGAATAAGGCCAAAGGTTTCATGAGAACGGAAATCGCAAAACGCATCCGTCTGCGTTTTGCACCGGAATTGATACTGGAGAAAGATACTTCCTGGGAATATGGTGAACATATCGACAATCTGTTGCGCCAGATTAAAAAGAATGAAGGAAATAAAAATGAGTAAGAACTGTTCATTAGCAGAAACCGGTGATATGCTGAAAGCAGCACAGAAACTGGTGATCGTCAGCCATGTCAGTCCCGACGGTGATACTCTTGGTTCGTCCCTTGCCCTTATGCATGCCTTACGCATGCTGGGTAAAGATGTCATCATGAACGTTGACGACGACATTTCCACAGTTTATTCGTTTCTTCCTGGAATTGCTGAATATCGTCGTTTTGCACCGGAAGAATCTGTAGATGCGGATCTTCTGGTAATTATCGATGCCAGTTCGGCAGACAGGGCCGGCAATGCAATGGAAGTCGTTAAATCTCCTGTCGTTCTCAATATTGACCATCATAAAACAAATACCCGGTTTGCGGATTATCTGTATCTGGATTCCGATGCCGCGGCAACAGCTGAAATCATTTACAGACTGTTGCTGAAGATGGGTATTAAGCTTACCAGGGACATCGCTACCTGTATTTATGAAGGAATATATACTGATACTGGTTCGTTTAAATACTCAAACACGACCTCAAACACATTGAAAACAGCAGCTGACTTACTGAACTACGGGGTAAATCCCAGCCTGATTTCGGATAACATGGAATTAAAATCCCGTTCACAGGTGGAAATGCTGCGAAAAGTTCTGGAAACACTGACTTTTTTAAAAGACGGAAAGATTGCTTATATTGAGATTCCTCTGGAATTATATGATCATAATGTCGAAACGGACACTTTTATCTCGTACCCCCGATACGTGGAAGGGGTGGAAATCGCCTTGCTTTTTAAGCAGGTTGAAGCGAACCTGACCCGTGTAAGCTTCCGTTCCAAAGAAATTGACGTGGCAAAGGTTGCGTTATCCTTTGGCGGCGGCGGTCATAAGAAAGCTTCCGGCTGTAGTATTTATGCTCCGCTGAAAGAAGCTGAAAAAGTAATTTTGGAAGCAGTCGGGGAATTGTTTGTATGACGGACGGTATTGTAAACGTACTCAAGCCTCCCGGCATGACCTCTCATGATGTAGTCAGCCGGATCCGCCGGATTTACGGGATTCAGAAAGCAGGTCATTCCGGTACGCTGGACCCGGATGCTGCCGGTGTGTTACCTGTCTTTATCGGTAATGCGACCCGTTTGCTGGAATATGCTGCAACAGCTTCGAAACACTACCGTGCGGAAGGAATGTTTGGCATTCGCACGGATACCGGCGATGACAGCGGAAACATATTGGAAACAAAACCCGTTCCGGCTATTTCGGCAACGGAATTCGAAAAAGTTTTACAACAGTTCCGGGGGAAGATTTTACAGGTTCCTCCCATGTATTCCGCATTGAAGGTCAACGGGAAAAAACTGTATGAGTACGCCAGGGAAGGCATTATAATAGAACGCCCCGCCAGGCCCGTAGAAATTTTCCGCCTCGATTGCGTAAAGCTGTATCCTCCGTATTTCAGTCTGGATATCGAATGTTCCAAGGGAACATATGTCCGCACCTTGCTGGAAGATATAGCTGCTTCTCTGGGAACCTGTGCCTGTATGACCTTTTTACTCCGGACGAGAGCCGGAGATTTTTCTATTAAAGACTCCCATACATTAGATGAGATAGCGGAAAATCCGGACAGGATACTGCTGCCTTTAGAAGCCGCCGTCCGCAAAACTGAGAGATTATATGTTAATGAACTGCAGGCCTTCCGTATCACCAGCGGAGTCCGGACAACTGTAAAAGGTACAGCCGCCGGAACATACTCTCTTTATCTGGCTGATGCATTTCTGGGAATGGTGAGTGTAGAGGATGAAATTGTAAAACCGGAAAAAATACTTGTCCAGGTTAAACAACCGCCGGAACCGGTTTGAAAAGACATATCATTGCTGTTTCAGGAAACACAGAATTGAGAGAGACGGGCAGCCACATGATGCCTGTTGAAACATTTGACAATTATGGAAATCGTTAAGCGTTTGTATTTGGAAAAAACAGAAAAGGACTCCTTTCAAAAAACACCCTGCGTGATTGCCATGGGGACCTTTGACGGTCTTCATAAAGGACACCGCGACGTGATTGACGCCGCCGCGGCTTACGCACGTAAAAACCTGATGCGGCTGGCTGTTTTCACGTTCAGCAATCATCCGTATGCTGCCATCCGGCCTTCGGCGATTCCACAGGCACTGATTTCCCCTGAAGAAAAGATAAGGCTTTTGAAACGCTGGGGAGTAGATTTGCTGATTGATGTTCCCTTTAACAGGCAGTTGTCGCTTTTATCTCCGGAAGAGTTTTTACAAAAACTGAAACAGTTCAATTTTTCCTGCCTTGTATGCGGAACGAATTTTTCCTACGGTTTCAGGGGCACAGGGAATACGGAAATGTTGAAGGATAGTGGTATAAAAGATGGCTTCGATGTGATTGTAAGGCCGCTTCTCAAATATAAGAACCGGATTATCAGCAGCACACGGATACGCCGGGCCATTTCCGAAGGCAATCTTCGCGATGCGGAAAACATGCTGGGCCGCTTCTGCAGCGTCCAGGGAATTGTACACAAAGGTTTTCAACGGGGGAGGACGCTTGGATTTCCTACCGCAAACCTGTATGTGAACCGGAACGGTTCCGCCCTGCCTCCTGCCGGTGTTTACGCGTTGCAGGTGCGTGACGGCGAAAGGATTTATAACGGGGTAGGGAACCTGGGCATGAATCCCACCTTTGACGACGTGGTCCGGGAAGTGCTGGAAGCTCATTTGTTTGGCTGCAATGAGGATCTGTACGGGCATGTTCTGGAAACGGCGTTTTGCCGGTTCCTCCGAAATGAGCGCAGGTTTTCGTCATTAGAAGAACTAAAAGCGCAGCTGGAAAAAGATAAAGCGGACGCCCTTGCCTGGTTTGCCGCCCAGAACCATGAACAGTAAATTATTTTTCAAAAAAGATTTGCATTAAATTTATTTCTGTGCTAAAATATTTCAGTATCCTAACCGGAACTACGTAGAGCGCTTCTCCAACGCCTTCCTGGTCCCGGCCGGACAATAAATTTTTATGGAGGTTTGTTATCATGTTAACAACAGAAGAAAAACAGGCGATTATCAAAGAGCATGCCCGTCATGAAGGCGACACCGGATCCCCGGAAGTACAGATTGCGGTTCTTACCACCCGCATTGCTGCTCTGACCGAACATCTGAAATCCAACAAGAAAGACCATCATTCCCGTCGCGGTCTGCTGAAAATGGTTGGTCAGCGTCGCGGCCTGCTGAACTATCTGCAGAAGAAAGATATCGAACGGTATCGTGCAATCATTGCCAAACTGAATATCCGTAAGTAATCTTTGCAAAAAACAAAGGGCCCGCTTGAAAAAGCGGGTCTTTTTTTTGCTTTTTTACAATGTACATTTGTGTTTTTGTGGAAATTTATGTATAATATAAAAAGACATTTCGGAGGACGTATGGAAACAAACTGGGAAGGTAAAATCAGCTCGGTCAGGAAGCATAGCGCTGCGGAAACTGCCGGCATCAGGGCAGGAGAATCCCTTTGTGCCGTCAATGGTACGCCTATGCGCGACATACTGGATGTCAGCTTTGCCGCTGCTGATTTTGAACCGCTGCTGTCTGTCCGGGGGACAGACGGATCTATACGGGAAGTAAGAGTGTCGAAAGAAATAGACGAAGAAATCGGGCTTTCTTTTGAAAGCGCAGTGTTTGACAGGGTGCGTATCTGTCATAACCATTGCGTATTCTGCTTTGTTGACCGCATGATTCCAGGGCTCCGCAAAGGTCTGTATGTCAGGGACGATGATTACCGTTTGTCTTTTTTGTACGGCAATTTCGTCACGCTGACCAATTTGACAGAAGAGGATTTTGAGCGTATCATCCGGAATCATATGTCCCCCCTGTACGTGTCCGTCCATGCGACAGACCCGCAGGTTCGGCAGGCAATGATGAAGAACAGACATTCCGGAGAAATCATGGAAAAGCTGCAGCGCCTGTTTGCCGCGGGCATCCATATCCATGCGCAGATCGTCTGCTGTCCCGGCTGGAACGACGGCGCAGTTTTGGAAAAATCTTACCGTGACCTGGTGGTTTTATCGGATTATGTAGAGGATATGGCCATCGTACCGGTGGGTATTACAAAGCATAAAGATGGCTTGCCGGATTTACGATTGTTTGACAGGGAAAGCGCATCAACTGTAGTCGAAACAGTAACCCGCTGGCAGGAAGACTGCCGCCGGCGTCTGGGACGCTCCTTCGTTTATCTGGGCGACGAGTTTTATATACTGGCAAATCAGCAGATGCCTCCCGTTGACTGGTACGACGGATTTCCACAATTGGAGAACGGCATCGGCCTGACGCAGAACTTTTTGTCCGAGTGGGAAAAAGCAGTGCATCGTCACCGGGATGATTTACACCCGGTGCATAAAAATTACGTCATTCCTGTCGGCGTTTCCGCAGCAACTTTACTGCAGCCGGTAATACAGGAGTTTAATTCCAGGTATCACACAAACAACCGTATCGTTCCGGTTGTCAATGATTTCTTCGGACATACCGTTAACGTGACAGGTTTATTGACGGGTGCAGATATTCTGGCCCAGCTTCCGGAAGAAACCCCAGTAATCCTTCCCGCTGTTGTATTGAATCAGGACAACCTGTTCCTGGACGATATGCCGCTGGATGAATTTATACGCAGAAGGGGCAGGGATGTCAGAATCGCCAAAGGCGCGGCTGAATTATATAACCTGCTGTTGGAACAGCCGCTGTCTCATAAGGACTCCACTGCCAGAAATTCTGTCCCGGACCGAAGAACATTCCCTGCCAAAAACAACACGGAATATGTGAAACAGTTTTCATAAGTGAGGCGTATTGAAATGAAAAGTTTCGGAATGCTGCATGTCTATACCGGAACCGGCAAAGGTAAAACCTCTGCTGCTCTGGGACTTGCGCTGCGGGCGATTGGGCACGGAGCCAGAGTGATCATGATCTGTTTCATGAAGGGCGATGCTACCTACGGAGAAGCGCAGGCATTTCATTTTCTTCCCAACTTCACCCTGAAACAGATGGGGCGGGACAGTTTTGTGAATTTTCGCGACCCGGACCCCATTGACGTAAAAATGGCGCAGGAAGCCTGGGAGGAAGGAAAACACGTTTTATTAAATCATGAAGCTGATGTTTTGATTCTGGACGAAATCAATTTAGCCATGGCCAAAAACTTAATTGATACAAAGGAAGTTGTCACGTTCCTGCACAAAAACCGCAATAACACAGAAGTTGTCTGCACAGGACGGGAAGCCCCGGCAGAACTGATTGACGAAGCAGATCTGGTAACAGATATGCAGGAAATCAAACATTATTTTACGCTAAAAAATATTACCATACGGGACGGTATAGACCATTAACCTGTTTCATCAATTATAATTGTTTTTTATAGAAATAATTATTAGTTATATATTTATAATTGATGTTTTTATAAACCGTTATAAGAAAGTATGAGGATCTTTGTATTATGTCAAAACCTATCGTCGCTATTGTTGGAAGACCGAATGTGGGTAAGTCCACCCTGTTCAACGTACTGGCCAATGAACGCATTTCTATTGTAGAAGACATCCCCGGTGTAACCCGCGACCGTTTGTACGCTACCTCCGAGTGGCTTGACAGGGAATTTGTTATTATCGATACCGGCGGTATTGAAATAGCCAACACGGACAAAATTGCTGTTTCCATTCGGGAACAGGCGCAAATCGCCATTCGCGAGGCGGACGTTATTTTGTTTGTATGCGATGCCCGTACCGGTATTACCGACGAAGACGCAGAAGTTGCGAAATTATTACGCAAATCCAAAAAACCTATCATCCTTGCCGTAAATAAAGCCGATTCCTTTAAGCAGGAAATGGAAATCTTTGAGTTTTATAACCTGGGACTAGGCGAACCGATTCCCATTTCCGCGACAAACCATCTGGGACTTGGTGATATGCTGGATTCCGTCATGGATAAAGTACAGCAGACGGTGCCTCAGTTAAACGATGAAGATGAAGATGAAATCAAGGTCGCCCTGATAGGCAGGCCTAATGTAGGGAAATCTTCCATCTTTAACGCGCTTGTGGGGGAAGAACGCTCTATTGTCAGCGATCAGGCAGGCACTACCCGTGACGCAATTGATACCCCTGTAGTAAAAGACGGGCAGCGTTATCTGTTTATTGATACGGCCGGCATGCGCCGCAAAGGCAAAATTGAGGAACTGATTGAAAAGTACAGTATCGTCCGTTCCCTCCGTGCAGTTGACCGTTCCGATGTTGTCCTGATGGTCATAGACGCAGTGGACGGCGTCACCGAGCAGGATAAAAAAATTGTTGGATATGCACATGAAGCAGGCAAAGGCATCATCCTTGTGGTGAACAAATGGGATCTGTATAAAAAAGATACCGGTTCCACGCTGCGTTACACGGAAGAACTGCGCAAAGAACTGGTTTTCCTGCAGTACGCTCCGGTTGTGTATGTTTCGGCTGTCACCATGCAGCGCATCCACCGGCTGCCGGAAGTCATCAAATATGTGGCGGAGCAGAACGCCATGCGCATTTCCACTTCAGTCATCAACCAGATTATCGAAGACGCCTGCGCCATCAATCCGCCGCCCACAGACAAAGGACGCCAGTTAAAGATTTATTTTGTTACACAGGTTAAAATCAAACCGCCGACCTTTGTGCTGTTCGTCAACAACCCGGAGATCATGCATTTTTCCTATCAGCGTTATCTGGAAAATAAACTGCGGGAAGCCTTTGGTTTCGAAGGTACGCCCATCCAGATGATTATCCGCGCGAAAAATGAAGAAGACCTGTAACAGTATAAATGTGACAGGATGTCAGAGATTTTTTATCCCGGAAGAATAGGTTAAAGGAGTTCTTGCGCATGAATTATCTGTTAGCCGCCGGCGGTTTCCTGCTGGGGTATGTGTTTGGTTCCATACCTTGCGGTTTATGGCTGGTGAAGGCTTTTCACGGCATCGATATCCGTAACTACGGAAGCGGTAATATCGGTACGACAAATGTTTTCCGTACTGTAGGGCCGAAAACAGCTGCCGCCGTACTGGCAGGGGATATGCTGAAAGGCATAGTGGCTTTGTATATCATATCTAAGTTTTCTGCAGACCCGGTTATTGTAGCAGTGACTGCGCTGGGCGCATTACTGGGACATAATTATTCGCTGTTTCTCGGTTTTAAAGGCGGAAAGGGTGTGGCGACCGGTTTGGGACTCTTTCTGTATATGCTTCCCTGGGGAGCGGCTGCCGGCCTTGGTGTATGGATAATCATTGTCCTGATAACCCGTTACGTATCACTGGGCTCAGTAATTGCAGCACTTGCCGCCGCTTCTGCCGGGTGGTACCTTAACTATCCCGTACCCTTTGCTGTATTTGGAACACTGGCCTGCCTGTTTGTTATCATCCGTCATAAGGATAATATCAGGCGGTTATTAGACGGAACTGAAAGTAAAATCAAACCAGGACACCTGAATGATAAAAAATAGTAAGAGGAAGGAGTCAGGAGCATGGGACGAACCAGGAATATTGACCTCAATGCAGCGGCAGGCAAACCAGGTTATGAAACAACATCTTTCTATTTAGTTAAAGAAGATATTTTGCCGGAAGCAATTAAGAAGACCATCAAGGTGAAAGAAATCCTGAAACGGGGCGAAGCTAAAACCATTAACGAAGCAGTTGAACGAATGAACCTGAGCCGGAGCGCCTACTACAAATATAAGGATTATGTTTTTCCATTTTATGAAGCCAGTAAGGACAAGATTATTACCCTGTCGTTGCTGCTGGAACATAAAGCCGGTGTACTGTCCCGCGTCCTGAACCTGATTTCGACAGATTCAGGAAACATAATGACCATCAACCAGGGAATTCCCCTTCAGGGTGTAGCCAATACTACCATTTCCATTGAAACAAAGAATATGACCGTTGATCTGGAGGCATTATTGGATAAACTGCGTATGATCGACGGTGTAAAACGCCTGGAAGTATTAGGACAGGTGTAAGCAGAGTATCCTCTGTTTTTATTCCTTGGAAATCGATTCTCCGTACCGGAAATTTTTAATTATTATTTATTTTATAAAATATATTTGAGGGAGATAAGATATTATGAAGAAAACTGTAAAAATCGGCCTGTTAGGCTGTGGCACTGTCGGCGGCGGTGTGATCATCGTCCTGAATGAAAACAAAGAGGACATTGCCAGGAAAGCCGGCTGCGCCGTTGAAGTGAAAACTGTTCTGGTCCGGGATAAAGCCAAATTAAAACCGGAAATTGAGAAATATAATATTGGCTACACTGACAACCTGGACGATATTTTAAACGATCCTGAAATCGACATAGTAGTCGAACTGATTGGCCGTGTGCATCCGGCCAAAGAATACATCGAAGCAGCGTTACAGCATGGCAAACATGTGGTAACCGCCAATAAAGACGTATTGGCAGAATACGGCAAATCCCTGTTTGCGCTGGCTGCGGAAAAACATCTGGATTTCCAGTTTGAAGGCGCGGTAGGCGGCGGCATACCCATCATCCGTCCACTGCGTTCCTGCCTTGCCGGCAATAAAATCTCCAGCGTCATGGGCATTGTGAACGGTACCACCAACTACATGCTGACCCGGATGACCGAAGCGGGACTTTCCTACGAAAACGCTTTAAAGGAAGCTCAGGCAAAAGGGTATGCGGAATCCGATCCCACGGCAGACGTGGAAGGCATCGATGCTGCCCGAAAAATCACTGTGCTGGCTTCTTTGGCATTCAACACAGCGCTGACCCTGAAAGACGTGCACATCGAAGGCATCGACAATGTGGAAGCCTGTGATATCAGTTATGCCCGTGAACTGGGCTATGTAGTAAAACTGCTGGGCGTGGCCAAGAATGACCCGGAAAACGGCATCACCGCTAACGTATATCCTGTCATGCTGCCGAAGAATCACCCGCTGGCCAGCGTGAACGACGTTTATAATGCCATCTACGTGAACGGCGACGCAGTAGGGGACGCCATGTTCATGGGCCGCGGCGCGGGCCGGCTTCCCACCGCCAGTGCAGTCTGCGGCGACATTATCGATACAGCCCGTAACATTTGCCATAACGCCTGCGGACGCGTTGCCGGAAATCTCTTTGTTGAGAAGAAAATGTGTCCGCCTGAAAAAGAAATGGAGCCCTGTTATTTCCGCCTGCTGGTAAACGACCGGCCCGGCGTACTGGCCGCTATTGCATCCACCTTTGCCGCGCAGCAGATGAGCATCGCTTCCGTAATTCAGAAAAACGTGGTAGAAAACGGTCTGGCTGAACTGATCATCATTACCTACAAAGTCAGCAGATTAAGTCTGGACTTGTCGCTGCGTACTCTGCAGGTATTACCTGTCGTGAAAAAGGTTTGCAGCGTGTTGCGGGTAGAGGATCCTAACTTGTAAAAGCTATCTGTATGAATTATTAAAGCCATTTCATAAAAAATATTATTCCGCCTGACTACAGGTATGATTGGAGAACTATGAAAAAATCTGTTACCGTCCGGGTACCGGCTACCTCAGCAAACTGCGGTCCCGGTTTCGACAGCCTCGGTTTAGCATTAACGCTATATAATGAATTCACCTTTACCGTTTCTGATGAGCAATACGGCTTTTCCCTGAAAGTAGAAGGAGAAGGCAAAGACAGTTTTCATGCTTCCGGGCGTAATATGGCCTTTGCTTCATTTCTGTCCCTTTGGAACAAATTGACAGATCACAAGCGTATCGGACTTGATATACAGATGAAAAACCAGGTTCCCAAAAGCCGTGGACTGGGAAGCAGTTCAACGGCCATTGTGGCCGGTGTAACAGCCGCCAGCATATTAAGCGGCGCCAATCTGACTCAGGATGAGATTTTACAGGAAGCAAATAAGCTGGAAGGTCATCCCGATAATGTTGCGCCCGCCATTTACGGTGGTTTTACCATCAGTTTCCAGGAAGACGGTGTAGCCCATACCCTGCGCACCATCCCGAAAATGCCCCTGCTGTTTATCGCTGTGGTACCGGATATGCAGCTTTCCACCCATATGGCCCGGGAGGCGATTCCAAAAGTTATCGCCCATACCGACGCGGTGTTTAATGCTTCCCGTACCGCTTTGCTGACTGCCGCTTTACTGGAAGACCGTCCTGAATTGCTGCAGTATGCGCTGGAAGACAAATTGCACCAGCCATACAGGGCGAAACTGATTCCCGGTCTTCCTGAAGTGTTTGCTGCCGGAAAAGCAGCTGGAGCCTATCAATGCATCATCAGCGGTTCCGGATCTACGTTGCTGGCATACGCACCGCCTGAAAAAGACGGAAACGCGATCGGTAAAGCCATGGTTGATGCCTTTGCTGCCTGCGGACAGAAAGCGGTCTATCATATTCTGGAACTGAACACCAAAGGAACAGAAGTTTTACGTGTTGAGTAGTATAGTCTTTTGGATCAATATACTGATTACTGGTTCTTTGCAGTTGTTTTAAATTGAATAGATGCAACATTTTCATAGTACAAAAAAAGGTTGACAGAAACGCATTTCTATACTAAAATATTCTATGTATTCGGGGCGTGGCTCAGCTTGGTAGAGCGCTTCCTTGGGGTGGAAGAGGTCGCTAGTTCAAATCTAGTCGCTCCGACCAATTAAAAAAACATCGGGAATCCGCATAATAAGCGGGTTCCCGATTCTTTTATATCGTAAAGAATTCGGGGCGACTATTTATAACCCGTCCTGATTTTGGTATAATAGAGACTGATTAAGGTAACTGATTTAAATCAGATTTTGAAAGCGAGAACCTGTTATGTTGATGTACGAATATGGGAATCCGGCTTCATCGATAATCCTGATTCAAATGGTAGATGACCACGATCTTAAGGTTATAGAAAATGAAGTCGCTGCAATTAAGAAAAGCGTTAACGATTTTAAACTTGTTGCCGTAAAAACAGATAACTGGAACACAGATTTATCTCCCTGGGAAGCCCCCGCAGTATTCGGCCAAGAAGGATTTAGCGGCGGAGCAACAAGAACTTTAACGGAAATGTTGCAGCTATGTTCAGATGTCAGCAAGACTTATTATATAGGCGGGTATTCTCTCGCCGGTTTATTTGCTTTGTGGGCAGCGTATCAGACAAATGTTTTCGCAGGTGTAGCGGCTGCTTCGCCATCAGTCTGGTTTCCCGGTTTTCTTAAGTACATGAAAGAACATGATATTCATTCCGGCTCCGTTTACCTGAGCCTTGGGGACAAGGAAGAAAAGGTAAGAAATCCTGTTATGTCCAAAGTAGGTGATTGTATACGGGAAGGACATGCCTGGCTTAGGGACCGGGGTATAAATTGTACATTGGAATGGAATCAGGGCAATCACTTCAAAGAGCCGGATTTACGAACGGCAAGGGCTTTTGTTTGGACGGTACAGAATTATAGCACAGTGAATCATTGAATTTTGAACAGACGCCAAAGAGCGACAGGTTCTTCCTGCAGTAACATCCAGAGCATGTATAAATGATTGATTATGGAAAAGGGAACCCTCATATAAAACGGGTTCCCTAATTTCTTATGGCTAACTCTGATGTGTTGTGGTATAATATTATGTATTTTATTTTACTGTATTTCATGATCAAAGGAGTTTGCTATGATTCGAACATTGTCTCTAACCTGTTCCCGCTGCGGCAATACTATCAGCGCACAGGATCATCTTTATTATCAGGACGATTTTACCGTACAGAGCTTTCAGGATATTAAACTGGTCTGTGATGACTGCATCCGGGCATGGAAAGAGAAATGGCAGATTGCCCATGCGGAATTTCACGAAGAAAATTATGTGCTCACCGTAACTATAACCCTGAAAAACGGAACAGTGTATAAGAACATGGACTGCACACCCCTGGAAGACACAGAATCGGTCATCACCGGGGAAGACATTCCTGCGGAAGCCCAGCATGCTCTGTACGAATATTACGTTGCTTTTGCACAGAAGCGTGAAGCAGAGCAGATAAAAGACTGCTTCTTTACTAAAAGAGAAGATGGGAAGATGTCCGCCGATATTACCACGGTAGGCGGCGAACAGTATGATAAACTCATATTTTATGTGGAAGAAGGTTATCTGAAAACAGAACAGGATGTGCCGGACTATGTTATGGAAGGCTTGGTCACTGCTTACAAATCCTATCTGTCCCAGGAGCAGATGCTTTCCACCGCTTCCCAGCCGGCGCCCCGTATGCCTCAGCGCAAGCCGATGCCGGAAAGCCAGTGGAACACCGGCGAAGGATATGGCAGCGGAAACACGACCGGCGGATTCGGACGCCGTAACAGGAATCCTTTCGGAGGATTTTAAGCCACAATTGAGTTAACCGGTTTATTTTTTAATCCCGGTACAAATGAAATTTTGCCTGACTGATACCACGTTTTCAGAAGGCACCTGACAGACTGAAATATTCGGGAGATACTATGAGCGATTTAAAACAAAAAATTGAGAAGCGGCGTACCTTTGCCATCATTTCACATCCGGACGCCGGTAAAACAACCTTAACTGAAAAACTGCTGCTGTACGGCGGCGCCATCCACCTGGCCGGCAGTGTAAAAGCCAGAAAGGCAAATAAACATGCAGTTTCCGACTGGATGGAAATTGAAAAGCAGCGCGGTATCTCGGTTACCTCTTCGGTGCTGCAGTTTGATTACCAGGGGTACCGTGTCAACATTCTGGATACGCCCGGTCATCAGGACTTTTCGGAAGACACGTACCGCACCCTGATGGCGGCCGACAGCGCCGTCATGCTGATCGACGCGGCAAAAGGCGTGGAACCCCAGACCAAAAAGCTGTTCTGGGTCTGCCACCGTCGCCATCTGCCGATCTTTACGTTTATTAACAAACTGGACCGTTTCGGCCGGGAGCCTCTTGATCTGATGGAAGAAGTAGAAAAGATTTTGCAGATCAAGGTATATCCCATTACCTGGCCGGTAGGTCTGGATGGAAAATATAAAGGCGTGTACAACCGCCTGACCAGAGAAGTCTCTTTAT
This sequence comes from uncultured Succiniclasticum sp., assembly GCA_902801365.1. Taxonomy (GTDB): domain Bacteria; phylum Bacillota; class Negativicutes; order Acidaminococcales; family Acidaminococcaceae; genus Succiniclasticum. Next base: position 117,639 of record CADCHY010000006.1, on the reverse strand, counting down.
TTAAAACGGATGCCAGCCACGGAAGCAAACAGCTGGAAGAATTTTCCGCGGACATTGACGATCCCCGCATTAAGGAAATGATCGGGGATGAACTGTTCGAAGCGTTGCTGGGTGATATTGAGCTGCTGGACATGGCAGGGGAAGAATTCCATATCGAAGACGTATTAAAAGGGGAACTGACGCCCATGTTTTTCGGCAGCGCCATGACCAACTTCGGCGTGCAGGAATTTTTGGAAAAGTTTCTGGAAATGTCTCCGGCGCCCCAGCCCCGCACACTGTTAAACGGCGATGTGCTGGAACCGGACAATCCGCTTTTCAGCGCCTTTGTCTTTAAGATTCAGGCTAATATGAATCCGGCTCACCGGGACCGCATCGCGTTCATGCGCATCTGCTCCGGCGAATTTGATAAAGGAATGACGGTGTATCATGCCCAAAGCGGTAAGCCTGTGAAGCTGGCCCAGCCCCAGCAGTTTCTGGCGCAAGAACGTACCATTGTGGAAAAAGCGTACCCCGGCGACATCATCGGTTTGTTTGATCCGGGCATCTTCGGTATCGGCGACAGTCTCAGCGATGATAAACTGAAACTGCGTTTTGAAGATTTTCCCGTGTTCCCGGCAGAAATTTTTGCCCGGGTGCAGCCAAAAGATTCCCTGAAGCGTAAACAGTTTGAAAAGGGTATTCTGCAGCTTTCCCAGGAGGGCGCCGTGCAGGTGTTCACCCAGAAACATGTGGGCCTGGAAAGTTTTATCGTCGGCGTAGTGGGGCAGCTGCAGCTGGAAGTGCTGGAATACCGTCTGAAGAACGAATACAACGCCCAGCTGGTAATGACCCAGCTTCCTTTTACCGTGGCCCGCTGGGTCTATGCGGAAAAGCCGGAAGATATTGAAAAGCTGCGTGGTCTTGACAACGGCATGCTTGTATATGATAAAAAGGATCGCCCGGTTATCCTGGTAAATAACGAATGGGCACTGAACTGGATCCTGCAGCGCAATCCGGGACTGGAATTTCTGGTCGTGCCTTCAGATAAGGCGAGAGTATAAACATGAAGGAAATTGCAACAATTTTAGGTGTTCCTGTGGTACCTTATACTATGGACGAAACGGTAACAAAGCTGACGCAGGACACTCTGAAAAACAAAAGAAACTTTGTGGTCACTGCCAATGCGGAAATCATCATGATGGCGCAGGGTGACAAAGAATATAAAACCCTGTTGGCGGAAACGGCAGATTTGATCCTGCCGGACGGAGCCGGAACGGTGTGGGCCGGCAACTATCTGGGTTATACTATACCGGAGCGGGTTGCAGGCTACGATTTATATTTGCGCCTTCTGGAAGAGGCAGCAAAGAATAATATCCCCGTTTACTTTTTCGGAGGCAAGCCCGGCATTGCGGAAGAAGCGGCGGAGGAAGGCAAACACCGTTGGCCCGGCCTGAACGTAGCCGGTTGCCGAAACGGTTATTTTTCGGCTGAAGAAGAACCCGGAATTATTGAAGACATCAACCGCAGCGGTGCAGCCATGTTGTTTGCTGCATTAGGCGCGCCCAAACAGGAAAAATGGCTGGCAAAATACAGGGAGCGGTTAGGACCCTGTTTGCTGATGGGCATAGGCGGCAGCTTTGATGTGCTGGCCGGAAAAGTGCAGCGGGCCCCCAAATGGATGCAGGACGCCAAACTGGAATGGCTCTTCCGTCTGATGAAACAGCCCAGCCGTTTTGGAAGAATGCTGGCTCTGCCAAAATTCGTTTTTGCGGTGCGCGATGAAAAAAGAAATAAAAAATAACTAAATATTGTAGACAAATTCGGTTTTACATACTATAATATATAAGTTAATGTTAGTTTAGAGTTTTTACAGATATTACGCGGGATAAATTTTCCTGTACAATGCAGAGGAGTGATTGCGTAGTATAAACCAGAAAAATAAAAGGAAGGAGGCCACCCATGCATATCGTAAGGCAGGGATATCCCTTTATTGCCGCAGCACTGGTGCTGGCGGTAGTCTGCTTTATCGCATTTGGAATTCATATCGCCGTGATTCCGCTGGTGTTGGCCTGCTATTTCGCATATTTCTTCCGCAATCCGGACAGGGAAGTCGTTCAGGATACTTCGTTGTTGTATTCGCCGGCTGACGGAACGGTCATGGACGTGACGGAATTTTACGACGATGAGTTTCTGAATGCAAAAGCCAAAAAGGTGACGATTTTCCTTTCCGTATTTAATGTGCATGTAAATAGAAGCCCTGCGGAAGGTACGATCAGATTCCAGCGTTATACGGTAGGCGATTTTTTACCGGCGTTTAATCAGAAAGCAACTTTTGAAAACGAACGTTTCGCCATGGGAATTGAAAATGACCATATGAAAATTCTGGTCATCCAGATTGCCGGAATTCTGGCGCGCCGCATTGATAATTGGGTAAATTTAGGTAATCATCTGGATCAGGGCGAAGTATACGGCATGATTAAATTCGGTTCCTGTACGGAATTGGTAGTGCCCGAAGAGGTGGAAATCCTCTGCAAAAAAGGAGATAAGGTAAAAGGCGGCATTACTGTATTGGGTCGTATAAATCCATAACAAAAAGGATTGTTACGCCCGTACATCGTTGACAGTATTACGGAATTGGGAGGACAAAAGCGTGAATTACAAGCGCATCGTTCCTAACACCATCAGCGGCATCAGCTTGGTTTTGGGAGTTTTTTCCATTTTTTATACGCAGGAACAGAATTATTTTATGGCGGCAATTTGCATTATTTTATCTGTTGTCGCCGACTCATTGGACGGAAGAGCAGCACGTGCGCTGGGAGTTCAGGGTCCCTTTGGGGTGGAGATGGATTCCCTCTGTGATTTGGGAGCCTTCGGGGTGGCGCCAGCTATTTTAATTTACCAGTTCGCCTTGACAGACCTGGGTTGGTGGGGTAAAATAATCGCCGGATTGTACACGTTCTTCGGAGCTATGCGTCTGGCGCGTTTTAATGTGAACACTTCTGTCGTTCACGGTTACTTCCAGGGGATGCCTATACCGGCCGGTGCCTGCTGTATTGCCACTTATGTGATTTCAGGCTTTAATTTTACGCCTGTCGTGGCAGGTATCATGACGCTGGCTGTCGCCCTGATTCTGTACAGTAACGTAAAGTTTCCTGATTTTAAAGGAAAAGGCAATCCCATGTACCGCTATCCTGTTATTTTAGCAGTTCTGATCGGTGCGTATATGCTGTTGCAACGGCCGTCCGGCTGGCCGTTCGTCGGTATGTTTACATATTTTATTGCCGGTATCATCAATGCAGTTTACTGCCTGTTGTTTGTGAAAGAGGAAGCGAACTGATTTAGTATTGATATTGCGCAAAGTCTTTTAGTCAGTAATGGTTGTACAAGGTTAAGGAAAGGAAAAGGTGCATAGGTCCAAATGCATTTTAATTACGACGTGGTGATGATCCCACTGCAATTAATCATCGTATTCTTTACCATCTATTATTTTGTGGTTTCCTGGTTCGGTCTCTTCGGCAAAATGAAAGAGACGAAACAGTTCGCGGAAAAGAGTACTTTCGCTCTCATCGTCTGCGCGCATAACGAGCAGCAGGTCATTGCCAAGCTGGTTGAAAACTTGAAGCAGCTGAATTATTCCAACAAATTATACGATATCTTCGTCGTAGCGGACAACTGCGTGGATAAAACGGCAGAAGCCGCCCGCAACGCCGGAGCCATCGTTTATGAACGCTTCAGCGAAACCGGCAAGGGTAAAGGCTTTGCCATGGAATGGATGTTCCACCGCCTGTTCGGTCTGGAACGGAAGTACGATGCAGTCTGTGTATTTGACGCAGATAATCTGGTGCATCCGGACTTCCTGAAAATCATGAACAACCATCTGTGCAGCGGGGAGCGTCTGATTCAGGGCTATATGGACTCCAAAAATCCGGAAGACACCTGGGTGTCCGGCATGTTCTCCATTTCTTTCTGGATCGTGAATCACATCTGGCATCTGGCAAAATATAACATCGGACTTTCCTGCGTGCTGGGCGGTACCGGCATGTGCATCGATACTAAACTCCTGAAACAGTATGGCTGGGGTGCTACCTGCCTGACAGAAGATATGGAATTCACCATGAAGGCCCTGATGGAGAATATTCCTACCACCTGGGCCCATGACGCAGTCATCTATGATGAAAAGCCTTTAACCTTCAAGGCAGCCTGGAATCAGCGCAAACGTTGGGCGCAGGGACATTTCGACGTGGCCAACCGCTACATCCCCAAAATGTTATGGAAGGGGATCACCGAGCACAACATCGTAGTGCTGGACGGTATGATCAATCTGGTGCAGCCGTATTTCCTGCTTCTGTCCACCTTCTTTGTAATTTGCACTTACATTTACAACCTGGTTCCCTTCTACACAAACGTATTGTATGAAGTACTGCCCATCCAGGTATGGCAGATCATTGGTGTAGGGCAGTATATCTTCCCGGTTGCGGTGCTCTGGAAGATTCGGGCTTCCTTTAAGTCCTGGCTGTATCTTCTGGCATATCCTATCTTTATTTATAGCTGGATTCCCATTGTGATGCTCGGTTTCCTGCACCGGAACGAACACGAATGGTGCCACACTCTTCACACCCGCAGCATCAGTTTCGATGATGTAATCATCCCTGATGACGTAGTGAATGTGGGACCGAAACAAGTAGCTTTTAAGAAAAAATAATCTGCTGATTCTTTGTTGTTTTTATTAAAATGCTCTTTAAAATCAAAAAATAACCTCCTGTTATACCTAATGTGTCATGAGATTCATACTGGTATCACAGGAGATTTTTTTAAGCAGTTAAATGCACGAGGTAAAATTTGTTATGAAAATTTTCCTGGCATCCGGTTCGCCGCGACGTTTGCAACTTTTGCTACAGATGGGATGGACAGTGGAGGTTCATTCACTGCCTTTTGCAGAAGCTGAAACGGTTGATGAAGCAATAGAAGCGCTAGAAAGTCTGCGAAATCGGTTTTTATATTCCGGCGAAAACGGAAACATCGAAAATGATTCCGTTATTTCTGAAAAAGACATGACCTTGCTTTTGCCTTACCGGAATGCAGATCTGGTCTGCGCTTACAACGCGTTATGTAAAGGAAGGGCTGCAGCGAAAGTAACAGGTACGAGTTTCCCTGTAGTGGCTGCCGACACTATTGTCGTTTTGGGCGAACAAATCTTAGGCAAACCATCTGACAGGGCGGATGCGAAATACATGTTAAATGTCCTGTCAGGTAAGGCGCATACTGTAAAAACGGCAACAGCCGTTCTGTATAAGGAAAAGGCGTTGCTTCAGGTCGTAACCACCAGTGTTCATTTCCGCAGGCTTGCTGAAGAGGAAATCAATTGGTACGTGGGAACCGGGGAACCGCTGGATAAAGCAGGAGCCTACGGGATACAGGGCAAAGGGGCCGTGTTAGTGGAAAGAATCGAAGGCAGTTATGATAATGTGGTCGGTCTGCCGTTAACTGCAGTTTATGAAATGTTACGCAGGGCAGGCGTTGATTCTATAATTTAATAACAGTCAGAAGAATATAAGAATAGCGCTCCTGCTAAATTAGCAAGAGCGCTATAATATTATACACAATCACTTATAACTTTTTTACGGACTGTTAAATCGATGTTTTTATTACTGCTTCGGCGCACCGCAACCTGTGCAGAACTGACCCTGATTCGGCGTTCCACAGTTAGGGCAGGTCCAAGTGCCATCTGCCTGCTGCGGATAGCCCTGTTGTGGCATCTGTCCGGGATAACCCTGCTGCGGATAGCCCTGTTGCGGCATCTGTCCGGGGTAACCCTGCTGCGGATAGCCCTGTTGCGGCATCTGTCCGGGGTAACCCTGCTGCGGATAGCCCTGTTGTGGCATCTGTCCGGGATAACCCTGTTGCGGATAGCCCTGTTGCGGCATCTGTCCGGGATAACCCTGCTGCGGATAACCCTGTTGCGGCATCTGTCCGGGATAACCCTGCGGAGGCATTCCTGCTGCCATACCACCGGCCGCTGCCATACCGGCCACACCGCCTACGGTTCCCATGCCGGCGTTGGCACCCATACCCATTCCGGGATTCGGCACTGCAGATCCCGGGTTGCGAAGATTCAACAAAGATACGCGGATATCTTCCGCAATCGCCATATTTTCCTGATATTCCGGCGGATACATAGCGGCGGGATTGTTGGCGTTCATGCTGTTCTGAATGCCGTTGATGACGGCGCCTATAATACCGGCTGCCGCACCCATATTGCCCATATTGTTCATATTTCCGCCAGCATTAAACGAATTGCCCATGGTGCGGTTGCCAAAACCGCTCATGCCTCTGGCCTGAAGGTAGTCATACCGTACCCAGACACTGCTGCTGTTTACTTTGATACGTCTGTGACTGCAGTGAGGATGGCTTACATCTATATCTACATAGAAATCGTAGGAAAAATCGTAACGGGGCGGGTTATAGGAAACGCTCCTGCCTTCTTCATTTTTGGTACGCAGTTCATGTTTGGATTCATTGATGTCAACTGCAACATTGGTAATAGCGGAAGCGTCAATGACGTCCGGATTGTCTTTCTGTAAATCACTTGCGCTTGAAACCATGAATTTCCGGTTCATCTCGTCCAGATAAACCTTGGTAGATTTCCCGATGGTACGGGTCGCACGGAACTGCGCTACCGCCTGCCGGTTCTGTTCACGATAAGCGAGATGCTCCTGAATCTGCTGGGGAGTGGAAGCTTTGCGGGCTTCTGTTGAAAACCAGTCGGAAAGCTTTTCCGCACAGTCATCACACAGATTGCCGCCGGACAATTCTTTGCGTTCCGTCAGTCCCATTTCCTTTCCGCAGATAGAGCACTGTCTCTTTTCAAATAAGCTGCCAAAGAATCCCATTGTGAACCTCCTTATGATTAAAAATAAAAGATAAAATACTTTTACAATACTTTCCTGAATGCAATGTTCCTCCTATTTTTTATTATACACATTTCATACACGAAAATAAAGATTCTGTTTTGATAAATTACTAATTAAATTACATAATTAAATTAAATTGTTCTTACGTGATTCCCGTATTTTTAACAATTTTTCTGCCCGTATGATATAATGTAAATAAGAAACAAGCCCTTACAGTATCCATTACAAATTTGTGGAAAGGAGCGCGACGCCATGGAGGAAACCCGAAAGAAAATGAATCCCCTTCGTATTTTTTGTAAAAACTGCGGTGCTCCCGCAGGTTTCGACATTATACGCCAGACCTACAGTTGCCCGAACTGCGGACAGGTTTCAGGAATCCAGGAAGTGGAACGGAAGATGAGCCAGTGGCGCGACCTGAACAAAAAGAATATAAAAGCCAGTTCGACAGGTCAGGCTCTGGAAGAGCACTCCTGTCCCACCTGCGGGGCCCAGGTGATTTTTAAAGCAGGGGAGGCTTCCGGTACCTGTGACTTCTGCGGCAGCAAACTGATCCGGAAGGATCTGCTGCGTCCGGAGCAGATGCCGGAACTGATCATTCCTTTTTTCATTACCCCGGAAGAGGCGAAAAAACGGATGCTGGAGTGGGCTCATGAAAATGAAAAAACACCGGAAGGCCAGGCAGTCCTTTCCAACATGGACCAGTTCAAAGGCTATTACCTGCCTTACCAGCTGGCCCGGGGACCCGTGTCCGCCACCGTGACCCGGGATGAAACAAATCGCAGTTTTTACTGCGACGGATATCTGGACGGCACTGCGGTGAATACTTCCAAACAACTGGACAACCTGACGTTAAACGCCATGGAGCCCTTTGACTGGTCGGAAGCCCGTCCTTTTGAATACGGATATATTGCCGGACAGAATGTAAAACTGTCCGACATTTCCGACGCCCAGACGGAAAAGCGTATCCTGCAGGAAGTGGAAGAAGATTTCCTGCCGGAAGTGGAACGGGTCATGCAGACCGAGGGCGTCGACATCCGTTTACGGTCCGGTAATCTGCTGACCATGCCGGTATTGCTTCCGGTTTATTTTATCAAAGCCAAATATAAAGACACGGGCGTAACTGCGGTCATGAACGGCCAGACCGGACGCATCGCCGTCTCTACCGGGCGCGAGAAAAAGTCCAGACCCTGGCTGTGGAACTGGTTCCTGTACACCCTGGGCACCTTCCTTCTCCTGACATTTTTATTCGGCAATGCATGGGTTGGCCTGTATATCACCGCCGTGCCCTTTATCATTTACGGGGTTATGTTTTCGCAAAACAGCAGCGAGGTGGTGCGCAGCATCGTATTAAAAACGGAAGCGGCCAAAGCGGAACGCAAGGGAAATGCCCTTTCCATAGCGGAAGGGGAAGACGTTTTGGAAAACCCCTACGATAATACACCGGTCTTCCGGGAGAGAAACGACGAAGGAAAACTGGTACCGGTGCATCTTCGCTTTTATCCGATAAGCCGCATGGTTACCGTTATTGTGAACACCTTCGTTACAGTGTTTTTACCTGCCATCATCGCTGCATTCTTCCGTTGGGCCAGCATGAAGGAAGGCGAAAAGTTTATGGACAGCTTTTCCCCGGGATACGGCGCGGCCTGGTATTGCATCGCCTTCATCATCGCCCTGCTGTATCTGTCAAAAGGGATTCGCATGGACGCCTTTGACCATCCGTTTATTTATGAGATTCTGGAGAACGGCCGGGAAAAACTGATTGGTGACAGCGATTCACGGAAGCTCACCGTACTGTCCATGTTCGGCGTAGGCGTGAAGGATGAGAACGGCGAAAGCTGGGGGCTCATCAAAACGTTGCGGATGATGGGCGGTACAGGTTTGTTTTTAGGCGGTGCGCTGCTGCTCATTTTAATTGGCAGCGTAGCGGCAATTATAAGTTAAAGAAACGCTGATTAATTCGTCTGCACGCTGACCGGTGCTTCCTTAAAAATGATTGATAATGGAGCTGAGAATGATGAAAACTTTCAGTAAAATAATCGCAAAGCTGACAATTCTTACCATCCTTTTCTGTCTTTTCTCTTTGCCCTGTTTCGCTGAACTGCGACGGGTACCCGCCGCTCCTGTCGTTGAACAGGGACTGACCGCCATAACGGTAGACGCGGAAGGGGCGGAAGATTTCCGCTACGCAGGACTAAAAGATAAGATGCATACCTATATAGGCAAAATCAAACCGGAAAGCAAATTAAAATTTGTGATCCGGGGCGCCTTAAAAAATGCAAAGGAACTTCCCATCACAGGCCGTACCAGTCTTGTACGTATGCAGGTTACCGTCAAAAGAGGAGACACAGTCATTAAAACCCAGAGTTTCCGAAAAGAAAACACCAGCAGTGTGTTCCTTAACTACACAGTTCCCAAAGATGCGGATACGCTGGAAGTCGTCGAAAGCTTTGTCCTGACCAATAAAAGCGGAGACAGTAAGTTTAACCAGAAAGTCACTACCGTCAACAAACTGATCCTGTCCGCCAGAGAGGATGTTCTGGCAGCGGTTGCAGGCCATCCGGTAAATAACTACAGTTCGGATAAAAAAACAACTCCTGACACAGGCAACAAAAAAACATCTGCTGATGCAAACAAAAATAAGGAGAATGGCAGCAGCAAAAATACTGAAAAGACTGACGGAAAAAATGGTAAGAGCACCGAAGAAAGTCCGGAGGCTGAAGCAGCCAAACGCTTCACACGTATTGTTTCCGGCATCGCGTTTCTGGTTTTGCTTGCCGGTGTCGGCGTCCATTTCTACTTAAAGAATAAGAAAAGCAACCGGATTGCTTCCGATCGACTGGCGCGTAAAGAACAGCTGCGTCTGCAGGCGATTGAACGCCAGAAACAACTGAAGCAAAACAACCGGCCGGAAGAATCGCAGCAGGCAGACAGTCCCCCTGAGGACACATTGCCTCAGGACGATCCGCAACATGCTGTTTCCCTGGCAGGCGAACAAAACGCATCGGTAGCAGCCGGTGTTGCACAGGCGCTCTACTGTCAGAACTGTGGCGCGCCGCTAAAACCGGACAGCAAATTCTGTGAAAACTGCGGCAGTAAGGTCTGACGGTGTAAGCAAAACCATCCCACGTTAATGTTTGAACTGTAAGGAGGCGATTTCAATTGATTAAGAAAGTATTAGCCGTCTGTTTTCTGATTTTTGCAATGGCATTGCATGGTGCCGTGCTTGCCGGGTCCGGCCCCAACGGCGCCGGTCCGGACGTGCGCGACCCGAAATATTATGAAACCACGGACAAAATGTACCTGGGTACCTGGGAATGTATCAATGACATGAATTCCAAACTGACCATAAAAGAAGCCAATCCCCAGACCGGCGGGTATTACGTTGACTTTTTCTTTTACCGTCTGGCCCATGCCGACGGCTATGCCAACATCAGCGGTGACAAGCTGTCCATTAATCAGGGTTCTGTCAATGACGACCAGAACTTCCGCGGTATTTTTGAAAAAACGCAGACCGGTATCCGCTTTACCGTTACAGAATCCGGCTTTAACTATCTGAAACCCGGCGAAACATTTGAATATAAAAAGATGAACGGAAAGCCTGCCGTTGCCGATACAGATATCATCGGCACGTGGACATTGCGCAGCTGGGCAAACGCTTCTGTCGTACGATATGAGTTTACCAAAGAAAATTGGACCGCATATTCCCCTCAGTGGGTGGGCCCCGATCCAAAACCAAAAACTGACGAAAACGGTGTGTATAAAACAGCGGCCGCAGGCAGTTATAAAGTGATGCACGAAGGCAACTATAATCCGATCTTTAAACTGTATGATGCCACCGGAAAATTTTATGCCTATGTTTCTATCGAAGACAATGCGAATGCGGGAGGCAAAGTGTTATGCATCAACGGTCGGGAAGCGTGGTTTTACAGGGATTAAGACAGTGTATCACTGCAGCATTTACAAAGAATGTATGAAATGATAAAATTTTATGGATGTTTTTACGGCATTCATGTTGTAACACATTTTCTATAAATAAAGGAGGATGATCATTTATGAACAAAATAACCAAAGGCCTGCTGGCCGGCGCTGTTGTTGTATCGTTATTTGCAACCATGGGCTGTGGCGGCGGGGACAAGAAGAAAGAGGACCCGAAACCTGCCACCACTACGACGCAGAAACAGGACAAGGCTCCGGAAGTAAAACAGGCAAAAGTTAAACCGGTTCCCAAATCAAGTATGTACAGGTATGCATTACATCTGGACGATGTGAACAAGCTGCCTCCCATGACGGACGAAGTCATTAAGGAATTTGAAAAACAGGCAAAACCCATTAAGATTGCAGAGAAAGATCCCAAAAAACACCGTGGCGGGATCTGGACGTTCAATACTGCCCCGCAGAGAAAAGGAGCACAGGTTTACACCTATCGCTGGACTGCAGAACTGGACGGACATCACGACAGCCAGTTTGAAAATGACAAAGGCAAAAAGATCAACGAACAGCACTTTGCCCATATTGATATGACCACCGACGGGAAAACGGAAAAACTGCGCAGCGTGCGTGTGGTTAAATACCATGTAACCAAGGAAACCGGTGAAAAAGGAAAATTGGAAGAACTTTACAAACAGACTTTTAAATAATAAAATAACTGCCACCATTAATGGAGAGGGAACTAGCTTCCCCTCCATTTTTTTAGTAACGAACCGGCTTTAACGCAGAATGACTCTTTCTGCCCGGTTACATGTTGACACTGAAATGAATTCCCGCAATTTACACCTATTTTCCCACGAGGTATGATATAATAGTTTAAAAAGCACTGATTCTGCATATTATCGTCATGAAGCGCTCTGTTAATATAAAACGTATTTATGTTTTTTACTTGGAGGTGGAACGCAGGATGATAAAGAAGGAGCGTTTTTTCGTAATTTTTACGTGTTTATTTTTTCTAATCATCTCACCGCTTACCGTACACGCTGCCCATGAAGAGATGCCACCCGTAAAAACAGGTGAGTACCATTGTGTTTCGTATCCTGGTATCGGGACGCGGGTTTTAACGCTGTTCCGGGAACCTGATGGTACGGTTTATTTTTCTCTGGAGGGAAGAAACGGGTACGGATTAAAAAACAAAGACGCTTTTAACCGGGAAGGACAGTGTTGTACACTGGCCGGCATCTTCCGTCAGGAAGGAATGCACGGGATTTTGGACGCAGGTTCTGTTGACTTTTCACATCCCATGGAATTGCAACTCCATCACAGGGCGCCGGTTAAAATAATCTACCATGCGGAAATCAGGGGCGAAGAGATACACATTTCCCAGGAAGAAAAAGATAAAACCGGATTTACCGAATTTATTAAACTGACAGGGATTTACAAATATAAGCAAACGGATAAGCAGACGCCTGTCATTAACGGGACGCTGGCCCTGTACCGGGTGGAAAACCTGCCCGGCAACGCGAAAAAGGCAGGCTTCGATCCCCGGAAAGTAGTTGAAACAACTATGGATACTTATGAAGACGGAGCCTATGAAAAAACGCAAAGTTGGCGTATAAAACTCTTTACAGAAGACAGAAAGTATTATTGTTACCGGGTTGCTCTGAACGGCAGGGAAATCTCCAAGTTAACCGGGCTTGGCCTGTGGCTCATTGTAAAGGATGGAGTCCCCTGTGAAGGAGAGATTCCAAAATAAATCACACGGAGGGAAAACGCAATGAAAAAAAGATGTTTTTTATTGTCAGTTCTTTGCTTGGCAATGGCATTGTTCTTTATATCAGAAAATGTGACGGCCGCGCCCGTTGGCAGCAACGAAACATATAAACCGCAAAGCGCGGTACATGAAGCACAAAACTGGCCAATTGCAGCACAATACCAAAACAAAGGGGAGATCTGGCCTCCTGTGCCCGGATGGTATGAACGGAAAAATCCCAACGGACTGGGAAACTCCCTGATCCACGTAGCCGTACTTCCGAATCAGTGGCCCTTGGTCAGTCTGCACGGCTGCGGATATGACGGACCGGCGGATAAACAGGGCCTGGCAGCCCTTGATGCCAGCCCCGGCATCTGGCTGGGTGGAACCATTCAGCCTGCACAGATGGGACTGGCGGTGCGGTTTGTCATCGGAGCCAAAACCATTGGTATTTACAGGGGGGGCAGAATTGTTGAAACGCTGGCGCCTCAACAGATTTTCATGCTGAACAGCGGTATCAAATCCTTAAAAAACCGGATTGTCATTGATTTTTCCGGAGAATGTCCCAAAGGCCTGCCGGATATTCGGGGCGAATATGTGTTAGGCAAAGACAGCGTGCCGCTTATTGACGAATATGCCGCCTTTGCCTTAGTCGAATCGCTTCGCCGGAACGAAACCAAAACCGATTTTTTTGACAGGACCCTGCAGATCGTGCCGGCTCCCATTACCGGCAAAGAAGCAGCTGACTATGATAAACTGATTGGCGACTTTGACCTGGGCGATTTCGGCTTTGCCATAAAGGTTTTCAAAAACGGCATGCTGCTGCGCACCTTTATCGTAACCCATGACCTTAGCGCGGTGTACCGGTTTGAAAGCGACGGCAACGGCGTTATGATTTACAATATCGACGGATCAAAAGGATAATTATTTAGAAAAAGGAACAGAACCTCTGTCTATATGACTGGGTGCGGATTATCATGTTCTGCAAAGACGACAGGAGGCGAAATCACAATGAACAGAATTTGGAAATGGTTGGTATGCGCAAGCCTTTTTATGACAATGATTTTCAGCAGCGGTCCGGTTAATGCGGAACCGAAAGCAGTCGATGACTGGATGCCGGCAGAAGGACTGTATGTGCGCAAAACCGCCAGCGGCATCCCTAACGGGCGGATCGACGTCATTGTAATCAAAGATTTTTATATGAATCCTTCTGTTCTTGTAGGCGTGGAAAGCAGAAACTATACAGGCAACAGTTATGAAGGTTCGGACATGGCCCCGCGGATTTACATCGCCGGTACCATGGATGCTTCCCGTGTTGTTCTGTCCTACGGTTATTCGGACAAACGGAATCCCATGCCTGATCCCAAAGTACTACCACCCATGACATCTGTGGTGTACAATTCGGATGTGAAAAATAAATCCATCAACCTGACGCCCCAGATGTTTGACCAGACCCGGGCCATGCGCACGGATCCGGATCTGGCAGGCACGTATGTATGGCAAGGCAATTACGCTTCGCCTTCTGCCTTTATGGCCATGGCCTGGGTACGGCAACAAAATCCGCAGGTCACCGGACTGGAACCGGGACTGGATTACCGCTTCGAAGATAATTTTGTAGGAGATGGCATGGAGAAAAATTATCCGGGTGTCGGTCCCATCAAACCTTCCTATGAACTGAAGGCCTATGACGGCAATAAACTGATTATGCTTTTCCTGGTCAGCAAGGATTTCAAACAGATTTACAGGATCAAGCCCGATGGTGATGCGCTGCTGATTTATAATGCCGAAGGCGGGGTAGGCTGATATGAAAAAGAATCTAATCACAGTATTTTCATTTTTATTATTTATTTGCTGCTGCTTTTTGCCGTTCGGGTCATTTGCGGCTCCGGCCCCGGATGTATCTGTCATACAGGACGGAATACGGTTTTCGGAATGTGTACGCCCCTATGACGGAGGTGTGCTGATTGCCAATTACGGTTCTAAACATAAAATACCGGCCATCCATGAAATTAAAGGCTACATTCTGTACCGGAAAGACGGGCAGACGAAAACGCTGATTCCATCCGGCTTGCTGCAGTACCCGTCGGGTATGGCGGTCAAGGATGATTACCTGTTTGTGTGCGACGGCGAACATCTTCGCGTTTACAATTTACAGCAGCCGGAAAAAGCGCCTCAGACGGTCACGTTTCCTAAACCCTATTGGCTGAAAGCAGCTGCTGTTGACGGAAATACACTGTATGTCTCTTCTAACAATATGGGGCAAATCTTTACCCTTGATATTTCACATGCGGAAAAAATGGGCCGTGTGCAGCCGAAAAAGTGGCTGGAACTGCAGGGCGTGGAGTGTATGGCAGTGGGTAACGGTGTAATGTATATCACGGCCCCTCCTGAAAACGGCCCGGATACTGAAGAAGCAGATATGGAAAACATAATTTACCGGGTCAGCGACCTGCGTCATCCGCAGGCGGAAAAATTTATCAGCAAAAAGGTATATTCCGGCAATCCGGCTGCCGATAAAAACGTCTCTGTTTATTATGAGGGCATAACACTTTCGGAAGATAATTACGCGCTGTATGTAGCAGACCACCGGGTAAAGACGGGAGCCATCCTCGTTGTCGATATCGGGACAAAAGAACTGCGAACGATTTACGAAGCGGAAGGACTGGACCCTGCAGATATTACACTGACAGACAAGGCATTGTTTATTCCGGATATGAAGAACCATCGCGTACTCAAATTGGAATTGTAAGGAGGTGCTTCTTATGGGATTTTTCGACAGTATATTCGGTAAGAAAAAAGAAGAAAAGAAAACGGAAGACAAACGGATCTGCCCGGTCTGCGGTAACAGCTTTACAGGCAGAGGCATGGATGTTCACGACGGCATCATCTGCCTGGACTGCTGGGAACTGGTGATGGATGACTTTGAGATGGGCAGGATGGACGAAGATAAGGATTTTTATATTGCTCCCATCAAAGCTGCCGTACTTGCCAAAAAGGGTGAAATAGCCTCCGATAAAGCAGCCAAAGCGGAAAAACCGATAGTCTGTCCCATCTGCGGCGGAAAGATGCCGAAGCTACTGACGGCGGAAGTGAAAGACGGGTACATCTGCGATGAATGCTTCCATACGTTTAATGAGCTGGAAGAAAACGGTGAAACCGATAAAGCGCTGGAAGATACAACCCTGAAAGAACTGTCCGTCCTGATTGCCCGGGCTGATAAACAGAAGGTTGCAAAGGAACAGCGGAAGGAACAGGATGCCTGTCCCGTCTGCGGGGCCAACGTGTCTGAGAAATCCACCGGTTCCCTGTGGGGCGATATCAAACGGTCGGTTAAGGATGAAATTCCTAAATTTGTTTTGTTGAAGGATAACCAGAAAATCTGTGCAGAGTGCGCGGAAAAAGTCCGCCTCCTGTACCCGGTCCTTTATACGCAGACACATGACAGTGACGGTGACCCCACCGGTTCGCATCTGGATACGCTGCATAACATTACGCTGGCAGAGTTCCGTAAAGCCCTGGAAGATGTAACTGTAAAACGGCAACAGCTGGAAGAACAGTATGGAAGCTGTGAAGCCGTCATATCCGTCGGCAGCGTGGGCAGGGATTTTGAAAACGCACGCACCAGCCCCGGCAAAAAAGAATACCTCATCAGGGGGAAAATACTGTTCGGTAAAGCTTCCATGGGCGATATGATACAAGCCGGCTCCGGTACTTTAATGCGCATAGATCGTTTGAGACAGATTACCGGCTTTGAAGAGTACACCGGAAATGTTGTTGACAGCGTTGGGGAAGGATATTACGCCATCGTGACTGTTGCAGAAGACGTTTCCTGTATTTATCCGGGCGATACCCTGATCATTGTGTAAGGGGAGGAATCATTATGGGTAATAAATTATTGCATAAGGGCTTCTGTCCTGTCTGCGGTCAGCCGATTCTGCACGTAAAAAGGATGAAGGACGGAAGCATCTGTACAGAATGCGCTGCAAAAGTACGGGTGCTGTTCCCGGTTCATTACGAAAAGAGTACGGTAAAGGGTTACAACAGTACATGTGTCGATCCCTTGCAGGATGCGGCGGTAAACGATTATGAAGCCATCCTGAAAAAGGCAAAATCTTACCGGGAATCCCTGCTTGAAAAATATAACGGATACAATGCAGTATATGTAGTGGACAACGTGGAAGTAGATAATGGCAGCGGCGCGTTCCCGTCTCCTGTCGTGAATGTATACGGGCGCGTACTGTACGGAACTTTTTTCATAGATGATGAAAATCCAACTGAAGTTAGGAAAAATCATTAACAGTTTTTCACCCGCCCCGATCACGTACGAAGATATAAAAAGCATAGGACGAAAAGAAAATGATCGCAGTTTTATTTTTGCCTGGCAGCTTGACGGTACGGCGCAGGAAGGATATCCTTTCCAGTTTGCGTTTACCAACAAAAATCTGTCTGTAGAGGCCGGGGATTTGATTGTGAAGTAAGGTGAGTCCATGTATCTGTGTGTGCATGCACCCATGCACGGGGTTATAATCTTTGCCTGAACAGATAACAGGTTAGCTGCAATTATTGCTAATATAAACATTTATGTAAGGAGGCCTGTTTATGATGAAAAAGAAAATGTTAGCGTTAACGTTAGCTGCTTTTGTAGCCTGCGGCGCAGCCGGTTGCGGCGGTGAGGAAAAGAAACCGGCGCCAAAACCGGAAAACAAGCAGACCACGAATGTCAAAAAGGATGAGAAACAAAAGGCTCCGGAGAAAAAAGTTGATCCGGCAGTAAAACACGCGCAGGAAGTAATGAAACTCCCACATGTTGCCAAGTATGACCAGATTTCAAAAGACGCTTTTCCACACCTGACATGGGGCAATACCGGTTACAGTTACAAAGACTATCCGGGCAAGGGTAAAGAAGGTAAAGGCGCCCTGCTTGCCTACGGCGAAGTATTAGCCGGTTTCCACCGGTTCCTGCCCAGCGATAAAAGACCCGCTTTTAAAAATAAGTTTGGACAGGATGTGAAAGGCGATGAACGGTTTGATATTGATGTGCTGGTTGGGGGCTGCAAGGGCAACTGCGTCATTGAAGCTACCAGTACACATACCAAACGACTGGATCCTGCGTCCTACGATAAACCGGTCGTAGAAAAAAAAGTCCTTGTTCCCTTTGACAAAACCTATGTACGTCACGATGAAAACGGCAAGAAGTGGGTTACCCACGAGAAATGCGGAACGAAATAATAAATACGGTCCATGGGCCGTATAGTGATTGACCGCTCTTACTACTTACACATCGGGGAGGTGATTCGTATTTTGAAACGAATCGTTTTACTGGTACTCACCATGCTTTCCATCCTGTTTTCCGCCACCTGTTTTGCCCATACGATGCCCGAATCGGAAATGTTCCTGCGGGGTATCGGCCCCAAAACAACACTGGCCGAGGTCAAAACCGTCTACGGCGAGCCTGCCGGCAAAGACGAATTTAAAGGCGAAGGGGTACGCATTGTAACCTATGTTTACAGTCCTTTGTTCAAAGTATTCGGCAGAACCTATGCGGAAGATACTTCACCGGATGAGAAGTTAACAGTTGTCGGTTACATGGTAAAAGATAAAAATATAACCACGCCGTCCGGTTTTTCGGTGGGAATGCCGTATCAGGCAGTAGTGAAAAAGTTCGGACCCGGAGAAAAATTTAAAGACTATGACGGAAGAACCGGCTATATTTACAGCTTTAATAACGTCGTGAAGACGTTAACGTTTTATGTAGACAAAGAGGAAAAAATTTCCGAAATCAATCTGGGAACGGATTTTTGATTGTCAGTATATTTGTTTTAACCGGACAGCGCATACTGTCCGGTTTTTGTTTTTACAAGAGTTGTGTTATAATTTTAAGGTAATGCTGATTGAATGCGTTTATGATTCGGTCAGCGTTCAGACGAATTAATCAGTGTTTCCTTTAATAATATTCTGATTTGGCAAAGGTGAGTTCATGTATCCGTGTGTGGAATGTAACAGGAAAAAATTATTACAGAATATTGAAACCGTGGCCCGCATGTTGCATGCGGATCATAGAATCATGTGCGCCGTCATTAAAGGCTTCTGCGCAGACAACGGCGTCATGGAAATTCTGGAAGACAGTTCCTGCGACTGGCTGGCTTCTTCCCGCATTGAGGATCTGGCAAAACTGAAAACGAAAAAGACAAGGCTTTTGATCCGTCTCTCCCAGACCTGCGAGATAAAAGAAGTTGTTGCTTCGTCGGAAGTTAGTTTTGAATCGGAGTGCAACACGATTTTTCTTTTGCAGGAAGAAGCAAAGAGACAGAATATAACGCACGGTGTTATACTGGCCATCGATATGGGGGATTTGCGGGAAGGTATCTTTTATAAATATCTTAACGAGGTTGAGGAAGCCGCCGCAATGGTTATCCAGTCCCCAAATCTGGAACTGCTTGGCGTGGGCACGAATCTGGGCTGCTTCGGCGGTGTGATTACAGATGCGGCCAACATGCAGGGACTTATAGAGGTGGCAACTCATATCGAACAGAAATTTTCTGTCACGCTGCCTTATATTTCCGGCATGAGCACGGCGGCCATGGAAATGATTGAAAACAAAACCATGCCCCCGCGGGTGAACCACGGACGTTTCGGTGAAGCCTGGCTGTTAGGCTTTGATTCGGTGGACAACCGGAGGCTGGCGTATCTCCACGATGACGTGTTCCTGTTTAAAGTGCAGATCATTGAAATCAAGGACAAGCCCTCACAGCCAGTCGGAACCATTGGCGGAAACGCTTTCGGGCAACATGTGGAATTTAAAAACGAAGGAATGATGAAGCGGGCCTTACTTGCCTTCGGCACACAGGACGTAGCGTATGAATATCTTATTCCGCTGGATGAAAATATCGAAATCATCGGCGCCAGCAGCGATCACACGATTATCAACCTGCACGGTTCGGAGAATTATCAAGTGGGGGATGTAGTGACGTTTAAATTAAAGTATCATGCTTTGCTTCATCTTTACACAAGCAGGTATGTAAAGAAATATGTTGTATAAGCAAACGATTCCATCGCAAAGGGTCTGATTGATTCGCTCCCTTTGCGTTTTTTATTTTATAAAACCTGAGTGTTTATCAGTAGAAGAACGACGTGATTTGTGGTATGATAATTGTGGAATAATATGAATAAAAGTTTTTATTTATTAATGGAAAAACACTTATGATCAAAGGAATTATTTTTGATTTTGACGGCACACTGGCCAATACGCTGCCGGTGATTTTTGCCTGTTATGATTACAGCACGGAAAAAATTTTGGGAAAGAAAGCTGACCGTGCTCCGTTTATTGAAACATTCGGACTGCCCTTGAAGATTTGTCTGACAAAAGTATTCGGTGAAGAAACGGGGAGCAGGATCTGCGACGAGTACCGGGCGTACCAGGAACTTCATCATGACGAACTGATCCAGTCCTTCCCCAAAGTTAAAGAAACGCTGGAACAACTGAAGCAAATGCAAATCCCCATGGCTGTTGTTACCAGCAAAACCACCGCTACCTGTCTGCGGGGGGCCCGCTGTCTTGGCATTGACAGCTATTTTGTCACGGTAATCGGTTCGGATATCGTAAAACACCCCAAGCCGGATGCCGAGCCGACCCGGATGGCACTGGAAAGATTAGGGATGCGGCCGGAGGAAACTCTTTGCGTCGGCGACGCGCCCTTCGACATTATGAGTGGAAAAGCCGCAGGATGTCTAACGGCCGCAGTAAAGTACACCCAGGTTGATGCAGAACGATTCAAATCCCCGGCAACGCCGGATTACTGGTTAACAGATTTGGAAGACCTGATTCCACTGGTTGAAGGAAGGCGATGATCAGTTATGGATTATTACAAACTTTTACTGTCGCGTGTCAGCGCATTGCCAGCGGGAACAACATTTACAGTTGGCCAGGCTTATAAAGAAGGATGGGCGACAATTCCCGCGAAGGATAAAATCGCAATTTGTAAACAGTTCAAAACGGAAGTTGATGGGGGCTGGTTCCCCGTATAGTTTTTAATGGATATTTGTCTGGAAGCACGCACCAACATAAGCAATATAAGAAATTATAAAAGGAAAGAAAGGTGGTAACAGCATGCGTAAAATCGGTATTGTCGGCGGTACCGGTATCGAAAATCCCGATACCCTGAAAGGCTTTGAAACGAAAATCATTGAAACGCCTTATGGCAAAGCACTGTGCAACATCGGCGAGATGAGCGGTAACATGGTAGCATTCCTGTCCCGGCACGGGGTGGATCATTCCGTGGCGCCCCACATGATCAACTACCGCGCCAACATCTGGGCGCTGAAGAGCCTGGGCATCACGGAGGTGTTTGCCACATCTGCCACCGGCTCCCTGAACCCTGACATGAAAGCGGGGCACTTTGTAGTCTGCGACCAGCTGATGGACTTCACCAAAAACCGTATCAGCACCTTTTACGATAATCCGATTCGCGGCGTGGCCCATGCGGATTTCACCAACCCGTACTGTGAAACCCTGCGGCAGAAGGCCATTGCAATTTTAAAGAAGACAGATATCACCTTCCATGAAAAAGGCTGCTATGTCTGCACCGACGGCCCCCGTTTTGAAACCGCAGCAGAGGTGCGCGCCTACGCTATGCTGGGCGGCGACGTCATCGGTATGACCAATGCGCAGGAAGCAGCGCTGGCCCGTGAAGCGGAACTCTGCTATACCAACGTGGCCATCGTCACCAACATGGGCGCCGGCATTTCGCCTACGCCGCTCTCACACAAGGAAGTGGTGGAAGCCATGGCCCAGAGCATCAAGAACATGGAGAAACTGATTTTAGGTTTCATCGGCTACAACAAAAAAGTAAAAGATATCTGCCTGTGCAAACATTGCATGAAAGATTTCGGTGGTTTCAAATTGTATCCGGAGAAAGAATAAAATGTTGTGACGCTCCTGCAGGTCCAGCGGGACATGTTACGCCAAAGTATAGAAGAGATGGGGATTGGCCATGGTTGAAACAATGAAATGGGAAAACGGGAAGCTGATTCTGCTTGACCAGACGAAGCTGCCCGTCAGCGTGGAATGGATTTCCTGCGACACGTACCAGCGTGTGGGGAAAGCCATACAAAAATTGGAAGTGCGGGGCGCGCCGGCAATCGGGGCGGCGGCAGCGTTCGCCATGGTGCTGGCCTGGCGGAAGATAGTGCAGACATATGCTGCGAAAAATACGGTTTCTGACATGCAGCTGCAAACTTATGCTGCCATGCTTTACGGAAGTCATGACCATGCCGCTAAAAAGTTGCAGCAGCAGTTACTGAAAAAGTTTTTGCAGGCCCGTAACGATTTGGATGCGTCTCGTCCTACCGCAGTCAATCTTTTCTGGGCGACGAAGCTGATGTACGACGCCGCCTGCAAAATGAAGGAAGCGGGACTGGACCTGCCGCAGACAGATGCGGAACTGGAAAAGTTAGCAGTGAAAGTTTATGAACAGGACATTGCCAAAAACAGAAAGATGGGCGAGTATGGCGCGGAAGTCGTGCCGGAAGATGCTGTCATCTTAACGCATTGCAACGCTGGGGCGTTGGCCACCTGCGGCTGGGGAACCGCTTTGGGCGTAATCCGTTCCGCCCATGAACAGGGAAAAGTAAAAATGGTGTATTCGGATGAAACCCGGCCCCTGTTGCAAGGCTCGCGCCTCACAGCCTGGGAACTGCTGGAAGACAACATTCCCGTCACCACCATTACAGACAACATGGCGGCCTGGTCCATGAAAACCAAAGGAATCAATATCGTCATTACCGGGGCGGACCGTATCGCCGCCAACGGAGACACAGCCAACAAAATCGGCACATACGGCGTAGCACTTGCAGCCAAAGCCCACGGCATTCCTTTTTACATCGCGGCGCCGGCCAGTACCTTTGACTTTTCACTGAAAAATGGCACACAGATTCCCATCGAGGAACGCAATGCAAACGAGGTGAGAAGTTTTCAGGGCAAGGTCTCTGCCCCGAAAAATGTCAACGTGTTTAACCCGGCCTTCGACGTAACGCCGGCCAGACTGATTGCGGGCATCATCACCGAATATGGCGTACTGCGCCCGCCCTTCAGCAAATCTATCAAAGAATTAAAAACGAAAGTACTCAGGGAGGAACTCTTTACATGGAAAGCATAATCCGCGACATCAGCCTGGCAGAAAGCGGCCAGAAAAAAATCGACTGGGTGAAAGGCCACATGCCTTTGCTGAATTACTTTAACGAAAAGTATGCGCCCACCCAATTATTCAAAGGCATCAACATGGTGGTCACGATTCATCTGGAAGCCAAGACTGCCTATCTGGCGCTGACGCTGAAAAACTGCGGCGCCAACGTGACGGTTACCGGCAGTAATCCGCTTTCCACACAGGACGATGTGGCGGCTGCCCTGGTGGCAAACGGCGTCACTGTGTTCGCCACCCACGCCTGCACCAACGAAGAATATGACATGTATCTGGATAAAGCGCTGGACACCCATCCCCAGCTGATTGTGGATGACGGGGGCGACCTCGTGAACAAACTGCACACCACGCGCCGGGAATTGATTCCGGAACTGTGGGGCGGCAGCGAAGAGACCACCACCGGCGTGATCCGTCTGCGTGCATTGGCGGAAGCAGGGAAGCTTGCGTTCCCCATGATTGCTGTCAACGACAGCAACTGCAAATATTTATTTGACAACCGCTACGGTACCGGCCAGAGTGTGTGGGACGGTATCATGCGTACCAGCAACCTGATTGTGGCAGGGAAGACCGTGGTGGTTGCCGGTTACGGCTGGTGCGGCAAAGGCGTGGCTATGCGGGCCAAAGGCATGGGCGCCCGGGTCATCGTCACGGAAGTGGATCCCATCAAAGGCATTGAAGCGGTATTTGACGGGTTTGAAACCCTTCCCATGGCGGAAGCCGCGAAGAAAGGCGATATCTTTGTCACCGTTACGGGTTGCAAGGATGTCATCCGCAAAGAACACATGGAAGTGATGAAAGACGGCGTACTGCTGGCCAATGCCGGACATTTTGATGTTGAGATCAACAAACCGGACCTGGAAGCGCTGAGCGTAAAAGCGCCCTTTGAAGCGCGTCAGAATATTACCGCATACACCCTGGCCAACGGTCATCAGCTGAATTTGTTAGGTGAGGGCCGTCTGGTAAATCTGGCCTGCGGCGACGGACATCCGGCGGAAGTCATGGACCTGAGCTTTGCCATGCAGTTTCTGGCCATGCGCCACGTGCTGGAGAACAAAGGCAAGCTGGAAAACAAACTGTACCTGCTGCCGGCGGAACTTGACGAAGAGGTGGCAACGATTAAATTACGGGCCATGGGCTTTGATGTAGACAAGTTGAGTGAAGAGCAGTGGAAATATCTTCATGAGGCATAAGATGAAATGATTACTGTCGGCATTCTGCGCTGCAATGTGTGCGGTGCTCCCATGTATCCCAATCCGGCAAAGCAGGCGTTTTGCTGTCCGTTCTGCGGCAATGTGTCAGCTTATGGGATGCAGCAGTCACGCATGAAGCATGATCACCGAAAACTGGAATTTACGGAAGAAGGTTATTTCAGTTTGAAGCGTGTGGCTATCCTGACACCTGTGTCCGTTAAAGAAGAGTTTCTTGCCAAACGCAAGTGGAGAACCTTTGATGAACTGGTGCAGCTGTTTGACCGGCGTGCGTTTGTAACTTACAAAAACAAAAAAGAGTTTTCCTTTGCCTGTCCGGCCTGCGGAGCGCCCGTCCACGGTAACTCTGTCATGAGTATGTTTGAATGCCGGTATTGTGGAAGCAGATACTCATTTGAGGATGCGGCAGAACACGGATATATCAAAGTTGCAAGGATCATTGGATATGAAGGCATGCTGCCGGATCAGTGTCTTCCTTACGAAGTTACCCCGGAGCAGGCGGAAGTTTATATCCGCAGGCTTGCGGAACGATATAATCTGGAACAGGGCGGTTTCCCGGTCAACGCCCTGCTGCAACAGAAAAAATTACTGGCTGTTTATGCACCGGGAAGATTGTGGGACCGGAAGTTTTTGTTAGAAGTTGCAATGAACGGCAGCCGGTCCAAGCTTTATGTGGAATGGCTCAACTGGGTCAGCCTGTTCAACAGCCTGGACGCGGAAACGTTTGACCGCCTCCAGCCCTGGAATTTTGAAAAGGCGGGTCCTTTCGTCCCCGAATATGTAGAAGGGGATGTCCGCCTGATGGCAACCCTGAATGACAACGACGAGCTGGAACTGCGACAGGCCCTGCTTGCGAAACGCCTTACAGAAGAAATCAGCGAAACCTTTGATGTAAAAAGCCCCAGGATTCTTAAATGGGGCGATGATTTTATCAAACATAAAAACGGCACCATTGCCATGCCTGTATATTATCTGGAATATCGCGATTTACAAAAGCGCCTTTGCATGAACGTCATGGTCAACGGCCAGACCGGAAAGACTGTTGCGTCCGTCAGCCGGAACGGGGAAGAACATTGCTGTGAAATGATGCCGGGCAAGTTTACCGATATGACCGGGGAATGTTCCATGCATTCCAAACCGGTAAAGGTAAACTATGTAAAGCCAAATTTTCTGTATGAAACGTTGCGGTAAATATAATCAGGTTTGCAAAAAGAGAGGGCTTCATAATGCATCATTTTAAACATTTTTCGCCTGTAATCACAACCTGCTCCCTGATTGCTTTTTTGTCTGCCGGATTGATGGCTGATAAAACAGTTATGCCATCTCAGACTTCCGACAGTCCGTATTACCGGTCAGTTATCCCGCTCCTGCAACCCGGCGTTGCTTCCGCCCAGGCGGAATGGGAGACCCTGAAATTCACCAATGCCGCGGAAGAGTTGTGGGCCGGCGAAACCTATATTACCGGCAGGGAAGTTTTCATGCGTTCCGGCCCCGGAACCGATTTCAAGCCGGAAGGCTTCTTCCGTTTTGGCGAACCGGTACGGATAAACGAGGATTCAGGCGAATGGCTCAAAGTGGAATGCCGGAACTCCGGGGTACCCGTTTACGTACACAGGAATTATGTAGGTTCCTGGAGTGAAGTAAAAGATAAATTCATTCCCGGATCTGACTGCATGGTACAAATTGACAAGCTCTACGATTGCCTTAATGCGGCAGCTCCCTTTTACACGAAAGATCTGGACAAAGAACGGAAACTAAAAGAAATCGATCATTACCAGGATGTACTTGACAAAACGTATAACTATGTTGAATACAGTAAACTGCCTCCACAGGCCGTTAAAGAGATGTTGCAGGCTCTGGACATGATCAATGGCATGTTCAACTGCCAGAAACGTTTTGTCACCGAACCGGAACAGGCCGCAAACATGCGGGACGAAGCCTGGCCGGATTTACAGGCAGAATTCCAACGGCATTATGCAACACTGGATAAATACAGATAAAGCTGAGTTATTTCTTTACAGCGGGGATCGCTGGCAAACGTCGCTTCTGTTTCCGGAGGTTATGCAATGAAAACGTATATTGCCTGTTGCGGGCTGGATTGCGAAACCTGTGAGGCCCGGCTGGCAACGATACATAATGACAATGAACTGCGTAAGAAAATCGCAAAAGAATGGTCTGAACTGAATCATACGGAAATAACCCCGGAAATGATAAATTGTGAGGGTTGCCGCATGGACGGAGTAAAAACGCCATATTGCGATTCCCTTTGCCAGATCCGTCAATGCGGCCTGAGCAAGGGTTATGAAACATGCGGCGACTGCAGTCAACTGGAAACCTGCGAAAAAGTCGGGATGATTATCGGCAACAACAGGGAAACCCTGCGCAATTTAAAATGTTAAATAAAGACATGATAGTTTATAAAGATAAACGCTACACGTTAGGACTGAAAGACAAGAATCCGTATCTTACAGTGGATGGAAAGACCTATCAGCTTTCCTGTCATCACTATGAACCCTGTACATATATCAGGGAGGGAGAGCGGCTTATCTCCGTGATTCATAACGCATTTGACCCGGCGTATGTAATTGAAGCGTTTTCGAAAGGTGAGACGGTTACTTCAAATTCAGGAAAACTATATGACGCAAAATCATTTTGTACCTTGATAGCCTTCGCGGCAGATTCCCTTTACGATACGGATATCAGCTATGCAGAGGGCGCGCTGGCTGCTAAAGAATTGAAAGAGTCAGGGGATGGAAAGTGAACAACAAAAACGCAGGCATTTTTTACGGCATGTATATCCTTTCCATGCTGTTGTTTGGCACAAACGGATATCTGGTGGCGCATATCTCGCTGCAGAGCAGCCAGATTGTTCTTGTCAGGACGCTGATTGGCGGGCTTGTGCTTTCGGCAATGGTCCTGCTGCAAAAAGACTTTTCGTTTAGCCGGATTAAACCCGAACTGGGCAATCTTCTGGCAGGCGGCATCGCCCTTGGCCTGAACTGGGTGACTCTGTTTGCCGCGTACCGGATGCTGAACGTAAGCCTTGCAACACTGATTTATTATGCAGGTCCCATGTTGGTGCTGCTCTTCTCACCCTGGCTGTTCCGTGAAAAGCTGACAAAACGGAAACTGACTGCCGTTATAATCGTTGCAGTCGGTTTACTGTGTATTACCGGAAGTATTGCCGCCGGCAAACTGAGTATAACAGGACTGCTTACGGCGATTGGTTCGGCCCTGTTTTATGCGGCCCTGATCGTGTTCAACAAGCGCATCAGAAACACTGGCGGGTTACAGACAGCCGCCGTTGAACTCGATGTGGCCTTTGTTGTCGTATTGTTATACGTTCTTTTTGCTTCGGGTTTATCTTACCCGATGACTGCCGATATTCCGTACCTTCTGATTATCGGTCTTATGAACACGGGGCTGGCTTATTTTCTTTATTTTACCGGTATGCAGCGCCTGCCCGCCCAGTCGGTGGCACTTATCAGTTATATCGATCCGGTATCGGCATTATTGTTTTCCGCATGGCTGCTGAACGAAAGCATGACCATGCTGCAGATTGCGGGAGCTGTTTTCATTATCGGCAGCGCAATCATTGGGGAACTGGGTAAAAACTAATCCACAAATAAACAGCGAGGAGGAAAAAGAATGAGAATCAGAAAAGCTTTGATGGCAGTTTTATGTTTGGGAATATGCCTTCCTCTGTTTTCCGGCATTGCAGAAGCCAAAGGCGGGAAAGATATGGTACAGGAAAAGACAGCTTATATTACAAGGTGCGGATACGTCAGTTCCGGCAGTTCTACAGGCGGATACGAGCGCATTGAACTGACACGCATCAGTGATTCGGAAGCAAACTACAAAAGCAGCGGCAAAGACTGGCATAGTTCTCCGGAAAGAACGGTAGACAAAACCATTTCGGCAGATGTGTTAAAAAAGATGGAGGAACTGGGCAAGGAGTATAAAATCTTTAAATGGAAGCCCTTTCGCAAAAGTGCGTTATTTGCACTGGATGCTGCAAGTGTAAGCCTTTCCGTTTCCTACAAAGATGCAAACAACGGGGCCGGCTGGACTCTTACCATGCGCTCCGATGATGAACTGAATGATAAGCAGATCGATTACTATCATAAACTGCTTGATTTGTTGCTGTCGGCAGAAGGACAGTGATTTAATATGCATGGACATCCTATGGAAACAAATATCATAATCTATTACGACAAAGAGTTCGTTAAAAATTTTGAGGAATTAAAAACGTTGCTGGACGCCGGGGACAGACAAAAACTGTATCAGTTTTTATTGGATAAATTCGGTTTCATTTTCAAAATGAACCAGGTTTATTGGATCCGGATTGCGGAAAACAACGGACGGGACTTTTTGGAAACAGGGAAAGAAATACAGCAGGAACTGATGCGGCCGCTGTCGCACAGGCAATATCGTCTGATAGAAGGATCTTTTTCTCCATACCGGGAAGAAGAAGAGGATGTCATTTGTTCCATCTGGGATTTTTTATACGACGACGGCCGGATTTACCATAAAAAAGTGATGAGCTCCGCGGAAGTGAGCGGCTGCTCGATGATTTTAGAGAATGTTTACTGCTGCCTGGCAAGAGGACAGCATCAGATTAAATCAGAATGACAAGAACCCGGAGAATCTTATCGTATATAAATAATTATTTAATGTGACGCTGATTAAAAGATTTGTTGAAGAGGAGAGGTGTAATCATGATCACAGCAAAACAGGCTTACGAAATTGCCAAAGAGTGGATGGGACCCTTCGCGTTAGTCAGTGCCGGTTATGAAATTGATACCCATTTTATTTTTCTCCGGGAGCATAACAGAGGGAAACTCTGGACAGACCATGCTTCTTTCTGGATTGACAAGACAAACGGCGCGTTAAAAATCGTATCGGCCATACCGGCAACAAAAGAGTTTGACCTGATGCAGCAGGGCAAACCGCTGAACCTGGCGGAGATGTGCGAATAAAACAAACGAATTATGAACATTGACTGGAATGCAACGAATTACACAAATCATTTTTCTTTCGTTCATCAATTTGGGGAGGATGTGCTGAAGCTCATTGACGCGCCGGCGGGGTCCCGGGTTCTGGATCTGGGGTGCGGCAACGGAGCACTCAGCAAAAAACTTCAGGAACTCGGTTTCCTGGTCCGGGGAATGGATGCTTCGGAAGAAATGCTTGCTGTCGCGCGGCAGCTTTTTCCGGACATCAGGTTTGAGAAAGGAGACGCCACGCAGTTTACGCTGCAACCTCCGGCAGACGTAATCTTTTCCAATGCCGTATTCCACTGGATTGACGCGGAAAAGCAGGATGCGCTGGCAGCGCATATTGCAGATGCATTGAAGCCGGGTGGCTCCCTCGTTTGTGAATTTGGCGGCAAAAATTGCGCGGAGTCAGTCCATGTCATGCTGGAGCAGTGCTTTGCAGAGCGTGGTCTGCATTACGCACGGTTTAACTATTTCCCTACGATTGCCGAATACACTGCCGTTTTAGAGCGTAACGGACTGCGTCCGGATTACGCTGTACTGTTTGACCGCCCGACACCGCAAAGTCCGGGAAAGACCGTCGTGGACTGGATAGATATGTTCGTCAGGGAGCCCTTCCGGGGAATGGAAGAAAAACAGAAGGCAGAAATCCTTCAGGAAGCGGAAAGCCGGCTGCGGCCAAAACTCTGCAAGGATGGCAGGTGGATCATCGATTATGTGCGGATTCGCGTAAGGGCGAGAAAATTATAATGCAACGCGGCTTTAACATGTACGTTTTTCTGAAAAGAGGTCTTAACATTGGATAAAGGTAATTTAGAGAAAATCAGGCAATCGGTGGTAGAAGCGGGGCTTGTGCTGGCTCATTCCAGCATGACCATCGGTACTTATGGCAACATCAGCTGCCGCGTGGATGAGAATCATATTGCCATCACGCCGTCAGGCAGGGATTATGAACAGCTCACCTCCGCGGATATCGTTGTAACTGACCTGGAAGGGGGCGTCCAGAAGATTGACAGTGATGACGGGAATAAGTCTAAGGACCCGGGTAATAACCCCGGAAACAATGCCGTTCCATTGCGCCCTTCTTCGGAACTGCCGCTGCATCTGGAAATATACAAAAACTTTCCGGAAGCCCGGGCCATCGTTCATACCCACAGTGTTTACGCCAGCGCGCTGGCAGTGGCGCATAAAGACCTGCCTCCCGTCATTGAAGACCTGACACAAATTACAGGCGGCGCGGTGCGTTGTACGGATTACACGATTGCCGGGACAAAAGAACTGGGAGTAAAAGCAGTGGAAGCCATGGAAGGCGAGCGCAGTGCCGCGTTGCTTGCTAACCATGGAGCCGTGTGCTGGGGCAGGAATATGAAAGAAGCGCTGGCAACGGCGCAGATTCTGGAAAAAGCCGCGCAGATTTACTGCATTGCCCATTCTTTTGGTTCGTCATTCCCGTTAAATGAAACTACCGTGAACACGCTGCATGACTTTTATCTGAATCATTACAGCAAAAGACAGCGGGGAGAAGAGTGAATCATTATATCATATTCAAACTTAATGAAAGGAACTTGCCATGAAGAAAATTTTAATCAGCAATGTGGAAATTGTTACGGACGGCCCGGCTTACAAAAAGAAGTACATCGGTATCACCGGCAATAAAATTTCTTACATTGGTATCAAAAAGCCTAAAGGCTATGAGGATGCATATCAGATTGACGGCACAGGAAAATTAGCTGCTGCCGGTATGGTGAACGCCCACACCCACATCGCCATGTGCCTGCTGCGCAGTTATGCCGACGACATGGCGCTGATGGACTGGCTTCAGAACAAGGTGTGGCCTGCAGAAGCCGGATTGCAGAAAGGCGACTGCTATGTGGGTAACCACAGCCTTTGCAGACATGTATTTCTTTATGGACGAAACAGCACAGGCTGCCAGCGAAGCAGGGATCCGCGCCTGCCTGTCCCGTGGTCTGATGGGCGACAAGTATGATAAAAAAGATGACCGTTTAAAAGAAAATGTTCAGCTTTACAAAGACTGGAACGGCAAAGACGACGGCCTGATCTCCGTCATGCTGGGACCTCACGCTCCTTATACCTGTAGCAAGGAATATCTGAAGTTATTGGTGGATACGGCAGGCGAACTGGGCTGCCAGTTGCACATGCACCTGGCGGAAACAGAGCAGGAAGTAAAGGATTGTGTAAAGAATTTCGGAGCCACGCCCATTAAATATGCGGACAGCCTCGGCATTTTGGACAGAGGCTGCCTGATTGCCCACGGCGTATGGGTAACGGATGAAGAAATGGAAATCATGGCTGCCAAAAGAGCAAGGGTAGCCCACAATCCACAGAGCAATCTGAAACTGGCCAGCGGTATCGCCCCGGTAGAAAAAATGTTGGCAAAAGGAATCACGGTTGGTCTTGGCACCGACGGCGCCACCAGCAACAACAATCTGGACATGTTGGAAGAAACACGGCTCACCGCTATGCTGCACAAAGGCATCACCTACGATCCGCTGTGCATTCCGGCAGCCACGGCCTGGGACATGGCCACGTACCAGGGCGCAAAATGCCTTGGCTACGACAAGCTGGGAAAAATCGAAAAAGGCTGGCTGGCAGACATTGTTTTGTATGATATGAACAAGCCCCACTGGTATCCCCGCAATAACCGCCTGAGCCTGCTGGTATATGCAGCCAATGCCGATGATGCGGACACGACTATTGTCAACGGCAAAGTTGTAATGGAAAAAGGTGAAGTGAAAGCACTGGATGCAGAAAAGATTTATTATGAAGCTGACAAGGTAGCAAAACGGCTGACAGGGAAATAAGAATATACCTTACGTTCATTTTTCGTAAATATATTTTTTATTCACAAATTGTTTTAAATTTCGTGACAATGAAAACCGAAAACGTATTATAATATTAAGATAGGGAAATATAAATTGAAGGAAGGGGAATCATCATGGCGAAAATCTTGGACAAAAAACTTGTTTCACCTGCCGTATACGAATTGGTGATCGAGGCGCCGCTTATTG
This sequence comes from uncultured Succiniclasticum sp., assembly GCA_902801365.1. Lineage (GTDB taxonomy): Bacteria > Bacillota > Negativicutes > Acidaminococcales > Acidaminococcaceae > Succiniclasticum. Next base: position 85,639 of record CADCHY010000006.1, on the reverse strand, counting down.
CGCGCAAGTGTAAACCGGGCCAGTTCGTCATCGTATTATCGGATCCCGAAAGCGAGCGGGTTCCGTTCACCATTGCGGATTTTGACCGGGAGAAAGGCACTATCACCATGATCATCCAGGTGGTAGGCAACACCTCACGCCACATCTGTGAAGATTTTGAAGCAGGGGATGAATGGGATAACATCGTCGGCCCGTTAGGCCAGCCTTCTGAAATGAAAAATTTCGGCACCGTGGTCTGTGTGGGCGGCGGCATCGGCGTTGCGCCGGTATATCCTATCGCACGTGCCTATAAAGAACTGGGCAACAAAGTCATTTCCATTATCGGCGCTCGGAACAAAGAGCTGGTACTGTGGGAAGACCGTATGCGCGCTGTCAGTGATGAACTGATCGTCTGCACCGACGACGGCAGTTACGGCCACAAAGGATTTGTTACCGATCCGCTGAAGGCCATGCTGGAAAAAGGCGAGAAGGTGGATTACGTTATCGCCATCGGCCCGGTCATCATGATGCGCAACGTGGCCCGCACCACGGAACCGTTTAAGGTGTTTACGGCAGTCAGCCTCAACACCATCATGGTAGACGGAACCGGCATGTGCGGTGGCTGCCGCGTACTGGTTGGCGGCGAAAACAAATTCGCCTGCGTGGACGGACCGGAGTTTGACGCCCATAAAGTGGATTTCGCCAATCTGATGGAACGCCAGAAGATGTATAAAACTCAGGAGTCGGTTGAATGGGGATGCGGAGGTGCCTGCAAATGCTTAAAGTAAATCGTCACGCTATGCCGGAACAGCCGGCTGAGATCCGCCGTCGCAATTTTGAAGAAGTGGCGCTGGGCTATGATGAAGCCACTGCCATTGAAGAAGCCAAACGCTGCCTGAACTGTCCCAAGCCCCGCTGTGTAGAAGGCTGCCCTGTTAATATTTATATTCCGAAATTTGTCCACGCAGTTTCCGAAGGAGACTTTGCTTCCGCCATTAAAATCATTAAAGAAAAGAGCAGCCTGCCTGCTGTCTGCGGACGTGTCTGCCCGCAGGAAAAACAGTGTGAAAGCCGCTGCGTGCTGGGTATCAAAGGCGAACCGGTAGCGATTGGCCGACTGGAACGCTTTGTTGCGGATTATGCGCGGGAACACGGACTGGACAAAGTAGATCCTTCTGAAGTTGCCGCTAAAAACGGCAAAAAGGTTGCCATCGTAGGTTCCGGACCTTCCGGCCTGGCCTGTGCCGGCGTGCTGGCGCAAAAAGGCTATGACGTAACCATCTTTGAAGTCCTGCATGCAGCCGGCGGCGTGCTGATGTACGGCATTCCCCAGTTCCGTCTGCCCAAAGAAATCGTGCAGCACGAAATTGCAGGGCTGAAACAGATGGGCGTGCACGTCCAGACCAATGCCATCATCGGACGCACCTTTACCATTGATGAGCTGATGAAAGAAGAAGGCTTTGACGCAGTGTATATCGCTACCGGCGCAGGCCTGCCTCATTTCATGCATATTCCCGGAGAAGAATTCAACGGTGTCTATGCGGCTAATGAATTCTTAACCCGCGTGAACCTGATGAAAGCGTACACATTCCCACGGGCAGCTACCCCGGTCTTTATCGGCAAGAAAGTTGCAGTCGTGGGCGGCGGCAACGTAGCCATGGACGCGGCCCGTACTGCTATGCGGTTAGGCGCGGAGCATGTGTACATTGTTTACCGTCGCGGTGAAGATGAACTGCCGGCCCGTAAGGAAGAAGTAGGACACGCCAAAGAAGAAGGCATCGAGTTCCGTCTGCTGAACAATCCGGTACGCATTGTCGGCAACGAACAGGGCTGGGTCACCGGTCTGGAATGCGTAAAAATGGAACTAGGCGAACCGGATGCTTCCGGCCGTCGTTCGCCGGTTGCCATCAAAGACAGCAACTATGTGCTGGAAGTGGATGAAGTTATCATGGCCATCGGCCAGGGTCCAAACCCGCTGATTCATCAGACTACGCCGGATTTGGAAGTAAACCGGCGCGGCAACATCGTAGCCGATGAAAACGGCGCCACCAGCATGCCGGGCGTTTACGCGGGCGGCGATATCGTCACCGGTGCTGCCACGGTTATTTCCGCTATGGGCGCAGGCAAACGGGCAGCAGCGGCTATTGATGATTATTTGATGAAATAACACTTGGTTGTGGAGTCGGGATCAGTTACTGCATAATTTTAGTTTTTGAATTCATAAAGCAGATAATAATATTTAATCAGAAAGGCAGAATCAAAGTGAAAAAGCTCAAATTGTTATTCAGTGTTTTGTTTTTGTTCCTTGCTTTGACGGCTCCCGTTCAAGCTCAGGAAAGAATTCTTGATTATTTTTATCCGGAGGGACGCTCCTCATACTACATTTACAATGACGAAAAATCCGGACCTGTAGAAAAAGTGAACGTTACTTTTGAACGCAGCAGCACCGGAGACCGTCTGGACAGGGAATCACCGATTCCCCTGATCGGCAGCATAAAGTTTCTTCCTTACAGCGGCACTTCTTCTTATATGCTGGATATTACGGATTACGCCATCACCGCAAGGACATGGTGGACAAAAGACGGGGCTGACAATCAGAATTCCCATAATAACACCCATGTGAACCTTGAGCTTTTAAAACTTCCTGCAAAAGGCGAGACCCTCAGTTGGACCACTACCGTAAACGAAAATGGTACAACACAGCAACTCTGGGAGATGAGCGCGAAACTCACCATGATCGGGGTATTTGAAAATAATGAAAGAGTCGCTGTAAAAGTTCTGGAAGTAAAACGTAATGTATTTGACGCACAGCACAATCCGGTTCCGGGACAGTCCGTTACGGAATACTGGCGGCTGGGCAAAGGTCTGATTAAAGTGGTCAGGAATAAATAAAGGTTTAATATGGAGGTATCTGAGTTTATGAAAAACAGTGCGGCAGCAATAGTGTCTTCCTTATTAGTGTTAAGCTGCGCATTACCTGTCTGCGCCGCGGCAAAGCATGTTTACAGGGATGCGGATTCCGGCTTCAGTGTACAGACAGTGAACCCGGTAATGGAATATGCGTCTAAGTACAGTTACGGATTCCAGGAAAACATCAGTGCAACAGACAGTCTGACTTCAATAGCCGCCATTCCGGCCGATGTGGTGGAAAAGAAAACCGGACAGCCGTTTACGACCAGAGAATTTATGGCCAAACTGGCTTTGGAAGCGAATAAAAAATCAGCTGACAGGCCGGATTATGTGTTGTTCCAGCCAGAAACCTACGCCTATACCACAGCGTTAAATACAAAAATGGAAGAGAGCCTCTTTCACATTTTTGATCAGGAAGATTTGAAAGGCGCAAAGCTTTCCTATGGCACCAAAACTGTTGGCAAACGTGATTATTATATTATTTCCATGCAGTACCCCGGAACCTTAAAAGAGGATAAAACCGTAGAAAAGAATGCGATGGATGTGCAGGTCTTCCTGACTTCGGAAAATAATATCCTGTATGTGGCGGAGTCGTTCTGCAGCGCGGAACCGGTTGCAAAGGAAAAGAAAGCTTCAGCCTCCGACAACGATACGAATATTAAAAAAGAATATGAAACCAAAGGCATTAACATAGAAACTGCAGAGACCGCCATGCAGGATCCCCATGCGGTCCACAAAGCATTGCTTCCCCTGACAGATTCTTCCTTAAGCGATCCGAAGTTCCAAAAGGATCTGAAAAAAGAAAGGGACGTCATCCTGAAAAGCTTTTCTTTCTTCAAACCTGAAAAAGCTGCTAAGCCATTCGGTATGGAAGATCCCGCGTTAAACCAGTTTGTAACCCTGCCGGATCAGTGGATCTATACGAAATTTGCTCCGGAAATCAAAGATAAGGACGGCTTACGATTAAATGTTGCCTGGGCTGCTCCATATACGATGGTAGCCAACATGGTGTCACAGTATTCATTAAAAGAAGCGGCTGCGGACCTGAAACCGGAAGAGATCTATGCCTTATATGATGAGAGCGTGCTTCTTGCCAGCTACAGCTTTAAAAAGAAGAATAAAGACTATGAAAACTTTGCAGAAGAACTTTTCAAAGTACCGCAAAGCGAGATGCAGAAAGCATTGGAGAAAATGCTTCCTGAACTGACAAAAAATGAAAAGATTAAAGAGCATGCAATCTTCTCCAATCCAAAAGCATCCGTTACCAATGACGGAAATCAGATAAAATTACATTTTGACACCAACGTCAAAGTCGACAACAAATTTGATTTCCTGACGCGCAGTCTGCTGTCAGGCACAAGAGACAATGGCATTTTCAGTCTGTATATCGCGAAAGGCGACCGCATGAAGACGCAGTCGGCAGCAGATCTTGCGGATACTGTCAGACTGTTGACGGAAAAATAGACTGAAAGATCATTCGAAATCAACTAACAAGGAGATTAAATCTAATGGGTAGGATTCTCACAGCTTCTGTTTCTTCTCTGTTGCTTTTAGGGAGTCTCTCTGCCTTTGCCGCAACGAATACGTATACAGATGCGGATTCCGGCTTTAAATTGAAGTCACAGCCTTCCTGGATGGAAATCGGCGGCAAAAACTTTTACGGTCTTGCCAATAAGCCTGACAAGAAAGAAGCATCTTTAAATGTCATATGCGCGTTTACGGCAAAAGAAGTAGAAGAGGCCACAGGGGAAAAGTTCTCTACGGAGGAATTCTTAAGTAAATATAAAGATTTGCAGGTTTTGGAGCGTAATGAACTGTCTCCTGATAAAGTGAATTATAAGTTATTTATGCCGGATCCGTATGAAATTAAAGCGGATAACAAACTGTCTCTGGCGCCTAAAGAACTCCTTGATAACTCAACCATAAGTATTTCCACAAACAAAAACGGGAAACAGCCTTATGTTTATCTTCACATTGTAGACAAAGGGAATACAGATACATTGAAGAGTCTCCGCCGTTCTCTTGATATGCAGATTGCCATCACATCTGCCAACAATATGCTTTATACAGTCGTATCCACATTCCCACTGCCCAACCTTCAAGCACAGAAAGATATAATAGAGGAGGCCACGCCTTTTTCCAAAAAGAAAGTTCGCAGCGAATTCACAGACGGAAATAAGGACAGACTCAACGGCTATGTTGCTTCCCGCAAGGCTTTTCTTAAAGGCCTGTCTTTCTTTGCGCCGGTAAAGGATACCATTCCTTTCGGATTCAATGATGAATTGCTGGGGGGAAGGATCAAACTACCGGAAACATGGGCATATGCGCAGGTTAATGATGATACAATCGACTTAAATATTCCGGTTAAAATTACACTGGCCATGCCCTGGAGCGGGGTATCCGAATTTTTGGCTCCTCAGGAAAAAACAGATACTGAAACGGGCAAAGACGACACCGAAAACGCGCCAGATAAAAAAGTGACCGATGCCGCACAAGACAGAGAAAATATTGAAAATATACCGGCTACAGCAGGCGCACGCAAATCACTAAACAAAGAAGACATCTCAAAAATAAATTTTCAGAAAATTTCAGAAACAGCTTTTTTTGCTTCCTCCAAAACCAAGGATAAAAATACGTTTTCTGAACTCTTCAACAATCCGTTCCTGACAAATCTGCTCATTGATAAATTTATCAATGAAGGCTTGAATCATCCGTCCGTAAAAGAATATGTCGATTTTAAAAAAATTAATACAAAATCAAACTTCAGCAATAATTACGGAACAATAGAATTATCCGGCAACGGTTCTGTAAAAGACAATTTTAAGTTTAATCTTAACGCAAACGCAATGGTTACACCGCAAACATTCGGATTAACAGCTTACATTTCCAGAGATGAGAAAAAAATGGACCCGGAACTGGAAAAGATTTTTGGAAGTATTAAATTGAGAAGGTAATACAGTTTTTAAATAAAAAACCGGCCAATAATTTGAGCCGGTTTTTTATTTTGAAAAACGACCTCATAAAATGCCCGTAGAACGATTTTTAAGGAAGGGCACGATAAATGAGTCGCGTAAAAAGAAAGACGGGCTTAAAACGCAAATAGGAGCGTTATAGAGGATAAGGGCATATTTCGAGATCCAAACGGGTTTAAGCAGCGTGAAAAGCAGTAAGTGAACGCGGATTGTTTGCGAAATAATCATCCTAAATCCATTGGTTTGGAAAAATTGTAAGAAAACGGTTACAAAAACGCTGTTTTTTCTCTTCTGGTTTTACATAATATATATTATCGGACGTAAAATAATAATGTGGAATTATGTGGTATTTTTGTATGGTTTGTTATTTTTTTACCTGTTTTTAAAAAAGCAAACGCTAATGAACAAACGTTTGACATCTCCCCTATGTTTTGATATAATGGATATAAATAAATCATCTCACATTGTTTCAATACAATATAATGTTTTTATTTTTGTTTAGGAGGTTTCTTCTATGGCAAGGCACAAAAGTTTAATCCCTAAAGATTTTGACGGTAATTATACAGAGGATATGTTGACCGAACGTCAGAAACAGGTTTTAGATTTTATCCGCAGTTATGCCCAGAGCAAGGGTTATCCTCCGTCTGTCCGTGAGATCTGCAAGGCTGTTGGGTTGTCTTCAACTGCCAGCGTCCACAATCATTTACATAAGCTGCAATGTATGCATTTTATCCAACGCGATTCAGCCAAACCCAGGGCTTTGGAGCTTACCCAGGAAGCCTCCTGGCGCAATAAAACAGTTGTTCCTGTTCCGCTGGTCGGCAATGTTACCGCAGGCGTTCCCATACTCGCTGTAGAAAATATTGAGGAAACATACCCTATCCCTTTGGATTTGATTGGCACGGAAGATGATGTTTTTATGCTGTCTGTCAAAGGAGACAGTATGATTAATGCCGGTATTCTGGATCATGATTACATCGTTGTGCGCAAACAAAATTTTGCAAACAACGGTGATATTGTTGTCGCTTTAATCGATAACGAAGAAACTACAGTTAAACGTTATTTTAAAGATTTACGTTCTATCCGGCTGCAGCCTGAAAACGATGCATACAGCCCAATAATCGGAAATGACAATATCCAGGTTATGGGTAAGGTAATTGCCGTTTTCCGCATGCTGTAACCCCGCATCATTATGACGTCTTTCTTTTTATGTAACATTGTTTTCGTGTCTTTTTGACGTCATTTCTTATTTTTAAGGCTAAAAATAAAACTACAGGATTTTGCTATTTTCAAATCCTGTAGTTTTTTATTTTTCAGTATAGGCAGGCTTTTCAGGTATTATTCATAAGATTCTTTTGATTTTATGATAGCTTCACAGGTTTTTAATAACTCTTTATCTTTTTCCCCTTCCATGATTATATTGCCCTTTGCCTTACGTTTTTCACATGCAGGCCCTATCAGTCTGGCGGCTGCATTTATCGCCAGTTGCCCGTGTTCGAATGTAAGACCTCCCTGCATAAATGCATTGTACGGTTCCCTCATCGGTCCGTCAGCACTTAATTCGATGGACGCGCCCTGAACAAACGTTCCTGCAGCCATTATGATTTTATCCTGGTATCCGGGTATATAACTGGGAACCGGTGTTACATGGGCGTCAACCGGTGAATTGAGTTGTACTGCCACACAGAAGTTTTCAAGATTTTTAGCATTCTTTAATGTAATCGACTGGATAATGTCATGACGTATCTCTGTGTGCAGCGGCTTCACTATATAGCCGAGCTTTTTAAAAACCGCCGCGGCATAAACAGCCGTCAACACAGCCTGCATCACCACATGTGGCGCCATAAACAAACCCTGATAAAATTCCCGGGCCGTATCACCTAACGTTGCCCCCATCTCTCCGGCGAGACCGGGAACCGTAAGACGGCAGGCCGCATTATAAACCAGTTCTTTCCTTCCGACAATATAACCGCCGGTCGGAGCGAGTCCTCCGCCCACATTTTTAATCAGGGAACCGGCCATCAGGTCAGCGCCGAAATCCGTCGGTTCTTTTGCTTCCGTGAATTCGCCATAGCAATTATCTACAAAACATATAATATCCTTACGGATTTTATGAACTTCTTCAATCAGCCGGCCGATTGAAGCAACATCTAACGTGCCCCTGTCATTACTGTACCCGCAGGACCGCTGTATATGCACCATCCAAGTCTTTTCGGTAATAGCGCGGCACACAGCATTGATGTCCACATAATTGCCTTTCATAGGAATTTCTTTATAGATGACTCCTATGTCTGTCAGCGATCCCGGTACCTTCACAGGATGGCCTATGATTGTCTGCATAGTGTCATAGGGCGTGCCTGTGGCACCGATTACTTCGTCACCGGGATGCAGGTTACCCAGCATGGCAACAGCCAGGGCATGGGTTCCGGATACAAACTGCGAACGTACCAGGGCTGCTTCGGTTCCAAAAACATCCGCATAAATCGCGTCCAGTTTTTCCCGGCCTAAATCATTGTACGCATAACCGGTTGAAGGTTTCATATAAAAATCCGATACCTGATGCTTCCGGAAAGCAGAAATTACTTTTTCGGTATTCGTTAAAGCAATTGCATCATAATAATGCTTTTGTTTTTCCACTTCCTTTCTGGCAAATTCAAAAATACTTTCAAAACAATTGTCATTGTTAAAACCCATAAACTGATTCATCCCTCGCAGTTATTTATAAATTTTTGCCAACGCTCAACATCGTTGGCCTGAAGCCTGACTTTCATCTTAATCCCCTCCGCTTCATAATCCTGCGACAGCACTGTGCCTTCTTCGAATAATCTGGCCGCAGTGCCGGATTCACTGTAGGGAATTAATAAAGTGACTTCGATTGCTTTTAATTTTAAACTGTCGGAAATGGCTGTAAGCAACGTTTCCAATCCGATCCGTTTTTTGGCGGAGATACATACGCTGTCAGGAACTGACCTTAATTGTTCCAGAAAACCGCTGCTTTCGTCAGGCAGTTTATCGATCTTATTAAAAACACTTAAAATCGGTTTATCCTGCACGCCTGTTTCCTGCAGAACCCTGTACACAGCCTCGCTCTGCTCCTTATACAGCGGATGGCTGACATCAATGACATGGACCAGCAGGTCCGCGTCCAGCGTTTCTTCTAAAGTAGATTTAAAAGCCGCAATCAGCTGATGCGGAAGACGCTGGATAAAACCTACCGTATCAGTCAGGATAGCCTGCCGCTTATCCGGAAGATTCAGCTGGCGCGTAGTGGGATCCAATGTTGCGAACAACTGGTCTTTCTCGTATACATCGGAATTAGTCAGCACGTTAAGCAACGTTGACTTGCCCGCATTAGTATATCCGATCAGGCTGACTGACGGAACCTGGTTCTTATTGCGGTAAGACCGATGCAGCTTGCGCACATTCTGAACCTTGTCAATGCAGCCCTTTATGTACGCGATACGGTCACGGATCATACGGCGGTCTGTTTCCAGCTTGGTTTCGCCGGGTCCCCGGGTACCGATACCGCCGCCTAAACGGGAAAGGGAAAGCCCCTGCCCCATAATGCGCGGCAGCGTATACTGCAGCTGGGCCAGTTCAACCTGCAGTTTGCCTTCATTCGTCTGGGCGCGCTGGGCAAAAATATCAAGTATTAATGCAGTGCGGTCCAGCACTTTTATACCCAGTGACTGTTCCAGGTTCCGTTGCTGGGCGGGAGATAATTCTTCGTCAAAAACACACAGATCGATATCTTCCTGTTGTGCATATAACGCAAGATCACGTACTTTGCCGCGCCCGATAAAAAATCCCGGATCCGGTTTAGGACGCTTCTGCAGAAATTTGGCAATCACCTCTGCCCCTGCCGTCTCGGCAAGCTGGCGCAGTTCCTCCAGCGAATCCTCGCTGGTCCACAGCCTGTCCTGCTTCCCATATTCCAGACTTACCAGAATGGTACGTTCCGGCCTCTGCTCAAGCTTCTGGTTGTCGTCGGTTACGGCCAGCAGTTTTTCAGCCGAACTGATAATATTCGGCAGAAACAATGTTTCCAGTACATCCGGTTTGAATACGCCGTATTCCTGAACCGTGTACTGTCCATAATCGTCTTTACCTGTGATAATGGCGAAATCAAAAACAAACTCTTCCGGCTTTTCATCATTCACGCCGATAGCTGCCATCAGATCATATTTATGGCTTCGCAAAGCAGACAGATCGATCCCGCTTAATTGCGAATTCCCGCCCGGATGCGTATGGATACAGCGGATCCCGCTTAAGCGTCCGCTCCCACGCCTTCCCGGAAGATCCGGAAGCGTAACCGTATTGCTGTCGCCCACGGAAACACTTAATACGTTTCCTTTGCGATCCAGAAATATGTTCACCTCACGGTTTATGGCACTTGTAATTTTTGCCATCTGAATTGCAATTTCCGGGGATACCAGCTGCCAGGGAGGAACCCGTAGCTGGTACAACTGTTCCAGCATTGCGATAACGTTATTTTTTAGTCCTTCTGTATTCCCCAGAACTTCTTTCATTCCAAACCCCTCTTCTTAATCTTTGGAATGCGCCGGCTCAATATTAACCTTATAACCGCGGATGCTGTTTTTATGCATTACCGCCAGCACCTTTTCGGCATATTGTTCCGGTACCTCGACAAAGGAAAATTTATCAAAAATATTAATCAGACCGATAGAACGGCCGGGAATATCCGCTTCCCTGGCAATCGTCCGCACCAGTTCGGGAACCGTAATCTTCTGGCTGCGCCCGATATTCAGGAAGAACCGCACCATACCGGGACGGCCGCCGGTATTGGCCAGATTCTGGTCCGTCAGGTCACTGATGGTATTCTTTTCTTCCGTTATCTCAAGGGCTCTGTTCCCTTCCTGCATCAGTTTTAAAGCCGCTGCGGCAATTTCTTCCAGCTCGTATTCCTTGCTTAACGCAGTAACTACCGGCATATAAGTACCATAATTCCCTATTTCCAGCAACGCCTGCATCCTGGAGACAATCTGCTCCCGCTGATGTTCAAGCACATCGCTGGTGGTTGGCAGTTCACGGCGGCGGATCCGTGTTTTGGCAATCCGTTCAATCAGTTTTAACTGACGGAACTCCCTGGGAAGGATGAATGTCAGAGCCACGCCGGTATTACCTGCCCGGCCGGTACGGCCGATACGGTGTACGTAACTCTCCGGATCCTGCGGTATATCAAAGTTGATGACATACTGCACGTTATCAATATCCAGACCGCGGGCAGCCACATCCGTGGCGATTAAAATATCCAGGCGCCCTTCCCTGAACTTTTTCATGACACGGTCACGCTGGGCCTGGCTTAGATCCCCATGCAGTCCTTCCGCAATATATCCCCTGCTTCCCAGTGATGCCGTCAAATCATCTACGCCCCGTTTGGTGCGGCAGAAGATGATACTTTTTCCTTCTATCCCTGCGTCCAGCAGGCGGGTAATCCCTTCGATTTTATCACGGGTCTCAAAATAATACTGGTCAATCAGGGGCACCGTGATCTCTTCTTTGCTCACCGTTACGATCTGGGGCGCCCGCATGTATTTTTTGGTCAGGCTCAGGATCGGACGGGGCATGGTCGCGGAAAACAGCATGGTCTGCCGTTCAGGCGGAACACTCGCCATAATCGCTTCCATATCTTCAACGAAACCCATGTCCAGCATTTCATCCGCTTCGTCCAGAACAAGGTAACGGACATGGTTAAGCTTGATTGTTCCCCGGCGGATGTGATCCAGCAAACGGCCCGGCGTGCCGATGACGATCTGCACGCCGCTCTTCAGGGCGCGAATCTGCCGTTCAATCGGCTGGCCGCCGTAAACGGGAACTACTTTGATGCGTTTATTGCAGCCAATCTTTGTGATTTCTTCTGCAATCTGAATCGCCAGTTCACGGGTGGGGCTCATGATCAGCGCCTGAATATGCCGGCGGTCTTCTATACCCTGGATAATAGGAATGCCGAAAGCAGCTGTCTTTCCTGTGCCGGTCTGCGCCTGCCCGATTATATCCTTTCCTTCCAATAATATAGGAATTGCCTGCTGCTGGATTGGTGACGGTTCTTCAAATCCCATTTCCTTTAAGGCAGCAACAACACGCTTTTCCAGTATTAATTCACCAAAACTATCTGTCTGCATCATGGTCATCAGTGGTTTCCTCCAAATTATTCTGTGCCGGATACTCTTTCAGCCGGTCCAGCGCCAATCCCAAAGCAGCCAAAGCCGCCCTCTGTTTGATTTGTGTTCGCGTACCGGTAAAATTATACTGCCGGCACGACGCGCCATTTGCATCCGCAACTGCTATATAAACAAGCCCCACCGGTTTCCTGCGGGTCCCTCCGCCGGGTCCGGCCAGCCCTGTAATACTCACCGCCAGATCGGAGCCGATTACGTTCCGTACGCCTTCCGCCATTTCCAGGGCAGCCTCTTTACTCACAGCCCCCTTTTTAGAAAGCGTGGTCTTGCTTACGTTGATTATCTGGTTTTTGACTTCGTTTGTATAAGAAATCACAGAGCCTTTTACATACTCTGAACTGCCCGGCACGTCGGTCATCAGGCTGGATGCCAGCCCGCCTGTACAGGATTCCGCAAACGCTATGGTCTGCTTCCCGGCCAATAGTTTTTTCCCCAACACTTCCGGCAGTGTATCTCCGTCATAACCGTAAACATAAGCTCCGATGATCTTTTCCACCCGTTCCTGCATGGCAGCAATCTGCGCTTCCGCTTCCTCCGCGGAAGGCGCTTTGGCAGTCAGCCGCACCAGTATTTCCCCGTGCCTTGCATAAAGGGCGATGGTAGGGTTTGTCTGATGCACAATAATGTCATCCAGCATCTCGGCCAGATTGGACTCGCCGATGCCACGCAGCTTCAATGTATGGGATTTGATAATTCCCAGATGGGGAAAACGCTGTTCAAAATACGGGAATAATTCGCGTTCGCAAACATGCTGCAATTCAAAAGGAGGTCCCGGAAGCATGATGAACGTAGTATTTCCATGTTCCAGAACAAGTCCCGGAGCGGTCCCGACTTCGTTGTGCAACACAATGGCGCCGCTGGGAACCAGAGCCTGCTTTTCATTATTCGACGCAATACAGATGTTACGCCTGGACAGCAGGTCGTGGATATGATTCCATACTTCCAGACTCATATACATGTCTACACCGCAATATTCCGCAACCAGTTCTTTGGTAATATCGCCGCGGGTGGGTCCCAGCCCTCCGCTGGTAATGACGACATCAGCGCGCCCGGCAGCAATGTCCAGCGCCTCTTTTATACGAACGGGATTATCTCCAACGGTAGTCTGATACAAAACATCAAACCCCCGGAGATTTAATTCCCGCGCCAGCCAGGTAAAGTTCGTGTTTACTATTTCTCCCAGAAGAAGTTCCGTACCGGTTGTGATAACCTCGACTTTCAATTGACTCCCTCCCTATGTATAGCTCTTACCACCATAAAATTGCGGTTAACAGGCAAAAGAATGTATACGTACATGCAAACCGCATAATAAAATAGCACAATGTACTTCCCTTGTCAATGAAACAATAGCTGTTAGTATTCAATCGGGGAATCAAAGTCGGGAAGCCACAACCTCATAAGCAAACCCCTGCTCAATCCTGACCCTGATATAATCTCCCGGTTTCAATCCGGGGGCATTCTCCACAAAAATGCTTCCGTCGATATCCGGCGCTTCCCGGTAACTGCGGGCAACGGCAAGGTGTTCTTCCTCTTCTTCATACCCTTCCACAACCACTTCCAGTTCCCGGTCTTCCAGGGCCCGGTGGCTCTCTTCCGAAATTCCTGCCTGTATCGCCATCAGTTCATCATAGCGGTCCTGTTTGATTTCATCCGGAACCTGGTCCGGCATAGCTGCCGCCGCCGTGTTTTCTTCCCGGGAATACTGGAACACGCCGGCATTTTCAAATTTCTGCTCTGCCACAAACTCTTTCAAAACCGCAAAATCTTCTTCTGTTTCACCGGGAAAGCCTACAATAAATGTCGTGCGTATCACAATATCCGGAATCCTTTCCCGTAATTTTTTTAAAAGAGCTTTTGTATCTTTCAGCCTGTCACGGCGCCGCATGGCGCGCAGCAGCCGGTCGCTGGCATGCTGAAGCGGCAGGTCCACGTAATGGCATACCTTTGGCAGGGTGGCATATGCTTCAATCAGTTCATCCGTAAATGTATTGGGATAGGAATATAATACGCGGATCCATTTGAATCCCGGAATGTCGTTCAGATCCCGCAACAGTTCTGCCAGACGCAGCTTTCCGTACAGATCCTGTCCGTAACGTGTGGTATCCTGGGCAATGACCACCAGTTCCTTTACGCCCCGGGCTGCCAGATCTTTCGCCTCAGCTATAACCTGTTCGTAAGGCTTGCTGATATAGCGGCCGCGAATCAGGGGGATCGCGCAGAACGAACAGAAATTATCGCAGCCCTCCGCGATTTTAAGATAAGCCAGGTACGGTGGTGTCGTTAACTTGCGCGGGTCCGCCTGTACTTCTTTCTCTTTCGTCCCGTCGGACTGCAGAGAGGAAACTGCCGGCGTATGTTTCGTCTCCGGCAACGGCAGCAAATCACTGTCTTTCAGATGCAGGACCCGTTCCCCCTGCATCACCCGGTCAATCACCCGGCCGATGTCTTTAAACACATTCGTCCCCACAAGGGCGTCAATTTCCGGCATATCCCGGAACAAATCCTGCGCATAGCGCTGGGCCAGGCAGCCGGTTACGATCAGATACCTGCAGCAGCCTTCTGTTTTATAAGCAGCCATGGAAAGAATTGTTTCAATGGATTCCTGCTTGGCAGATTCAATGAAGCCGCAGGTATTCACAATTATGACTTCCGCCGCTTCGGGATCATTTGTAATCTCTATGTTATATTTTTCAATGATGCCCAGCATGACTTCGGAATCCACCAGATTCTTCGGGCATCCTAAACTGATCAGCCCCAGTTTCATTTTGTATCCTCCCCGGCGTCCGCCAAACGGATTTCCCTGAGCCAGTCCGCTGCCAACTGATCCAGCGCCTGCCCGTTTTTGTAAAATGTATTGGTCCACAAAGCATCCCTGTTTACAGCCTGTCCGTTTTCGCCTTTCGGCAGTACCGGCAGATAGCCGCTGCGTGTCGTCATGAGGAGCGTCCTTGCTTCGGAAGAACCTAAAAACCAATCAATAAACGCATTGATTTCCTTTTGCCTTTTGCTGTTCTGCGACAACCCGATACCAAACAGATTCACCGGGGTTCCTTCTTCCGGAATTAAAATATAAGCCGGAAAATCATTCTGCAGATATTTGAACACATGGCTCCGCCGGGTGATCGCGATATCAGCGTCACCGGTCGCAGTCATGCGGATCGGCGTGATGGGGAACTTCGCGAATTGCCTGATCAGGGGGCGGATCTGCCGAAAATAGGCCAGGCATTCATCATGTCCCATGCGGGACGACATAGCCGCCAGGAACAGGACCGTGGATTCATTGTCGCTGAGGTTTTCCATGACGACCCGCGCATCCTTCTGCCCGGGCACATCAGACCAGTGCAGAATCTGTTGCTGCCCGGCCTTTCTGGAATAAACCTGATTGATCAGCAAAACCGCCGGATCGTAAAAAAGAGTAACCCATTTTTCTTCTTTATCTTTCAACTCAGCCGGCAGCAGGTCGGCAAATTCCGCACGGACTTTCTGCAGGGAACCGGCAGCCGCTTTTTGCTGCAGCAGGGTTGATCCGCTGATGATACAATCCGCCTGTTCCAGTTCGTCCTCTTTATCTGAAACGGCAAACACTATCTTTTTATCCTGCGGCAGGCTCTCGGTAAACCTTCCGCACAGCGCTTCAACAAACGTTTTATCCAGCGTCGTATACACTTTTACTGTTTGCGCCGGTCCGGCAGCGCTGAATCTGCTGCAGCCTGCCAAAAGGAAAGCCAGACAGGCCAGGACCGTAACGAATAGTTTTCTGCTCATTATTTCTTCACTTTGCAAAATGTTTAGCGTAAGGAAACACGGACTCTTTCGTGCAGTCCAAATGAATCAGTGTCCCTTACTGTTTTTTCTTGCCGGATTTTTACCCTTCCCTGATTTCAGCGCGCCCGTTGTACGGAAACGCTCCTCCCGGATCAGGCATCGGGGCCCGTCGCCGATCAGGTCTGTGCGCCCCCCCTCTTTCAGGGCTTCCGCGACCAGGGCCCGGTTCCGCGGATTGCGGTACTGCATAAGGGCCCGCTGCATGGCCTTATGGTGCGGGTTATGTACGGTGTACACTTTCTCCCCGGTAAAAGGATTTACACCGGAATAATACATGGCGGTGGAGGCGCTGCCCGGCGTGGGAATAAAATCCTGCACCTGTTCCGGATGGCGGCCCGTGTCACGCAAAAACTCCGCCAGTTCAATGGCATTCGTCAGCGTACAGCCGGGATGGCTGGAAATGAAATACGGCACCAGATACTGCTCCTTGCCGATTTCTTTATTCTTTTGCATAAAGGCTTTGACAAATTTCAGATACACTTCTTTCCCGGGCTTGCCCATATGCTTCAGCGTTGCATTCGCAACATGCTCGGGAGCGATCTTTAACTGGCCGCTGACATGATAACGGCACAGTTCATCCAGAAACTGCTGTTTGTTTTCCGCCAGCAGGTAATCGTAACGGATGCCGGAACGGATAAATACTTTCTTCACTCCCGGAAGCGCGCGTAATTCACGCAGTAATTGAATGTAATCGCTGTGATCCGTGTCCAGATTGGGACACGGTTTGGGGAACAGGCACTGCCGGTCTTTACAGGCCCCAAACTTTAACTGCTTTTTACAGGCGGGGTGCCGGAAATTCGCCGTGGGTCCCCCCACATCGTTGATATATCCCTTAAAGTCAGGCATCCGCGTCATTTCTTCGGCTTCTTTCAGAATAGAAGCATGGCTGCGGGCCTGGATAATACGCCCCTGATGGGCGTGGATGGCGCAGAAAGAACAACTGCCGAAACAGCCCCGGCAGCTTACGATACTGAATTTCACTTCCTCCAGCGCTGCGATGCCGCCTGCCTTATCGTACATGGGATGCCACTGCCGCGTATAAGGCAGGTCATAAACCGCATCCATCTCCGCCTCCGTCAGCGGCATGGCCGAGGGATTCTGTACCACGTATAAATCGCGGCTGTTTTTCTGCACAAGGGTTTTACCGTAAAACGGGTCAAAATTCTCATGCTGCAGCCGGTATGCTTCCGCCAGCAATTTTTTATCTTTACAAATCGCGTCGTAGCCGGGAAGTTCTATAAACTCTTCCACCGCGTCCAAAGTCATTGCCGCATAGGCAGTGCCCCGGATATAGTGCAGGTCCTCGCCGGAGGCCCCGCCTGCCAGATAATCCGCTATTTCCCTTATCTGGGTTTCCCCCATGCCGCACACCAGAAGATCCGCGCCGCTTTCCGTCAGGATAGAGGGCAGCAGCTTATCTTCCCAGTAGTCGTAATGGGCAAAGCGCCGCAGGCTTGCTTCGATGCCGCCAATGATGACCGGGACATCGGGCCACAGCTTTTTTGCAATTCTGGTATAAACCAGCGTGGCGTGATCCGGCCGCTTCCCCATCTCTTTGCCGGGTGTATATTTATCTTCCTGGCGGGGCTTTCTGGCTGCCGTGTAATGGCACAGCATGGAATCCAGGTTACCCCCGCAGACAAGCACGCCCAGACGGGGCTTCCCCATGGTCTGAAACGAACGGGGATCGCGCCAGTCCGGCTGGGGCAAAATTGCAACTTTATAACCCGCCGCTTCCAATACGCGGCAGATGACCGCCGGCGCAAAAGACGGATGATCCACATACGCGTCTCCGCTGATAAAAAGAAAATCAAGCTGTTCCCAGCCCCTTTTCTCCATATCCTCTTTGCACACGGGTAAAAAATACTGGTTCATTGTACTTCCTTCCGGAAACGGCATTACGCCTCTTTCCGCTTTTCTTCAGCCAATCTTTGCTCTTCCTCAATTATATATAAACTTTTTCTCAATTAACCTTTTCTGTCTCAGCCGGAGTATATGTCCTGGTTACAGCTTCTAAAGGGTCTTCCGGAGGAAGCAGTTTCCCGTTGTATTCCACTTGCAGGTCCTTCAGATTGCCGATCCGCATAGTAATATCAGAACTGCTGGTAAAGGTTTTGCTATCCCCTTTCAGCAAATTTCCTTCAAACAATACCGTTCCTTTTTGATCGGTAACCCGCAGCCAGCATTTCCCGGCAGAGGTAAGTTTTAACCTTGTTATCTTTTCCGTTTCCCCGGGGGCTGCTGCTGAAACATTCTTTGCTTCGCCGGATTTTACTGCAGGAACACTCTTTGTTTCCTGCAGCGCGGCAGCCGGTTTCTCCTGTACTGTAGTATCTTTTCCACGCAAGGCAGAGTCTTTGCCCGGTTCTTTCTGCGTTACTTTACCCAGCTCTTTCGTTTCGCCGTTCTTTTCTCCCATTTCGGCAGAAGCGCCAAAGCTGAACGGCAGGGAAAGATTTACCGCCCGGCCCGTCTGTGTCAGGTAATAATAAAACCCGCCTGCAGCAGCCAGCGCCACGGCAAGTATGCCTGTAATAACAAACAGCAGCCTGTGATCATTGCCGTTGCCGGAACCGATATCCCGGTTGGATTTAAAGGTAGGACGGACTTTTACATCCCGGGATTCCCGGATTGCGTTATTATTTTTAACCGGGCGGTTTCCCGCGCTGGCAGCCTTATATTCCTCTACCAGCTGCGCGCCGTCCAGACCGAGGTAATTGCCATAGGTACGCATTATCCCTTTCACAAAAACGTCACCCTGGAGCACCGCAAAATCATTCTGCTCAATTGCTTCCAGATACGCTTTACGGATATTGGTTTCCTGGGCTGCCCTGTCCAGAGTCAGATTCTTAGCGACCCGCGCGTCCTGTAGAACTTTTCCGATATCCATAACGGCATCAGCCTCCATCATGCAACAAATACACCCGCATACAGGTTTTCAGATTAAAACAATTCATTCCAATTTAACGGTTAAAACGGAAAGCGTCCCCTCCGTTACTGACTGTCTGAAAAATTATCTTTCTGCAGGAATTTATATTCCACTTCTTCCCTGGACATCTTTAACTCCCGCGGCTTGCTGCCGATGGCGGGCCCCACGATGCCCAGTTCTTCCATGGCTTCTACCAGCCGCGCCGCCCGGTTGTAGCCGATACGGAACCGGCGCTGCAGCATGGAAGCAGAAGCCTGTCCCAGATCTAGCACCAGGCGGATCGCGTCGTCCAGCAGTTCGTCCTGTCCCTGTTCCTCCGGCGCATCCCCGCCTGCCGCCGCATTTTTGGCTTCTTTCTGGCTGTCGCTGGGAAGCGCCACATTGGTAACTTCGTCGCTGTATTCAACGGGAATAGCCTGCTGTTTGATGAAATCGGTCACCCGGTTCAGTTCTTCGTCGCTGACAAAAGCGCCCTGGACACGGGACGGTTTATTGGCTCCAATCGGATAATAAAGCATGTCACCTTTGCCCAGCAGTTTTTCCGCGCCGCCCATATCCAGAATCGTACGGGAATCTGTCAGGGAGGAAACCGCAAAGGCAATACGGGACGGAATGTTTGCTTTTACAATACCGGTAATAACATCGACGGACGGGCGCTGGGTCGCCAGCACCATATGGATACCGCAGGCCCGGGCCTTCTGGGCCAGACGCAAAATCGCGTCTTCCACATCGGCCTTGGCCACCATCATCAGGTCGCTCATCTCGTCGATGACGATAACAATATACGGCATTTTTTCTTCAGCCTGGGCATTATAGGCTTTGATATCCCTTACGCGGGTATCCGCGAAGGATTTATAGCGCCGTTCCATTTCCGCTACGGCCCAGTGCAATGCCGAGGCCGCTTTTTTGGCATCCGTAACCACAGGCACCAACAGATGGGGAATGCCATTGTAATTGGTCAGTTCCACCACCTTGGGGTCAACCAGAATCAGTTTCACCTCGTCCGGACGGGCTTTGTACATGATGCCGGCCAGCAGCGTATTTACACAGACGGACTTACCGCTGCCGGTAGTGCCCGCTACCAGCAGGTGGGGCATCTTTGCAAGGTCGATCGTAATTACCTTGCCTTCTATATCTTTGCCAAGCCCGACACATAACTTGGAAGAACTCTTGCGGACATCTTCGCAGTCGACAATCTCCCGGAAGCTGACCATATCATTGGTAACATTCGGCGCTTCGATACCGATCGCCGCCTTACCCGGAATGGGCGCCTCTACCCGGACACCGGGAGCAGCCAGGCGCAGCGCTATATCGTCCGCCAGGTTTACGACAGAGCTGACCTTTACGCCGGGCGCCGGTTCCAGTTCATAACGGGTAACTGAAGGCCCCCGTGTCACGCCGGTCACTTTGGCGTTGACCCGGAAATCCGCCAGGGTCTGTTCCAGTTTGCGGCACTGTTCCCTTACATCGGAATCAAACTGACGTCGGTTTGTCTTTTTTACCGGATTCAGAAGATCCAGCGGTGGGAAGATGTACTCTTCTTTATTCTGCTCTGTTTCCTTTTCTTCAACGGAAGGAGACGTTTCCTTCTCTTCACCGGAAGCGGAGCCGGCTGTTGATTTTTTGGAAACTTTTTCCTTTTTATCTGCAGGTTTCGCGGATCCATCCGTAGCCTGGGTCACCCCGTTAGGCGTCAGGATAAAGCGCGGTTTTCCGGGAGCCATATCTTCCGGCGCCAGCGCCTCATGATCCCCGTCAGTGCCTGCAGACATTCCTTCCGGTTCTTCCCCGTAACCGGCAACAGAAGGCTCCTGAAACTCCTGCCCCGGAATGATGGCGCTCTTCTCCCAGGGCGCCGGTTCCGGATTGTCGGTATGGCCCGTGATAATACCGGAAGCAGGCCGTAAAACCCTGGTTTCCTGTTGTTCAGGATAAATCTTGATTAAAGACGGTCTTTCTTTTTCCGTCTTATCGTGATTTGCCATGCGCTCCACGGGAACATAATTACCGGACCCGGTTTCACCCGGCCGGGCATCCGGGTCTGTTCCTTCCGTATTTCTGTCCAGCGCCTTTTGGCCGAAATTCAGAATCTTTTTAAAGGCAGACGGCTTGCGCACGTCGTCATTAAAATCAGCAAACTCCTCTTTGTTATATACATCCAGCGGGCTGGATTTTCTTTCCTCCGGATCCGCGCCGGAGAAAAACGGCCGGGGTTCCTGTTTCCGGGGAACATACCGGCCGGTATCTTCGGAATCATTCTCCGCATTCCGGCGTTCCCGCCTTGCGCTCCGTATATCCTGGATCTTGTCCCCCGCTTTCGCCGTTAACGCAGCTACCGATAATTTACCTGTCAGCACCAGACCGGCCAGCATGCCTGCAACTAATAAAATGACGGCCCCGGTAGCGCCCGCGACCGCATGCAGCGCTTTAGACAGAAGCCCGCCGATCAGGCCGCCCCCCTGGGGCAAAAACGACGGTTCCGTTTCATAACCGAGAGGGATAAAGACATGATGCAGAAAGCCCAGCAGGCAGACATAAAACAGCATGGCCGCCCAGAACCCGCCGAACCGGACCAGGTTTTTCTTCAGGCGGAAATAACCGATTCCCACCGCGATAAAGATGAACGGGAAAACGATTGCGCCCAGTCCGAAACCGTAGGCCATCACATCATGCAGGAACTCACCGGCAAAACCCGTAGGCAGCCCTGCGTAAGAGGCCAGCAGAAACAGCCCCGCTGCAATAAACAGGAGGCCTTTCAGTTCGATGTTTTTCCGGTTTTTCTGTATTTCTTTTTCATTCTGTACTGCCGGTTGCTTTTTCAATTTATTACCTCATTTGTCAGGTGTAAGGAAAGACGGGCTTCAGAGATTTCTCTTGTTAAACAGGTTTTCCCCATAATTAGTTTACACTTCCATAATGATCGGAATGATCATCGGACGGCGCCTTGTCTTTTCAAATAAAAACCGTCCCAGGGAATCACGGATCGCAACTTTAAGGGTTGACCATTCCGTATGATTTCTCTCCTCACATTTATCCAGCGCATCCTGGACCCTGCCCTTTGCTTCGACCATCAGGTCTTCCGCTTCCCGCACATACACAAAACCGCGGGAAACAATATCGGGACCGGACACAATCTGGTTTGTCGCGCTGTCCACGCCGACCACAACGATCATGATGCCATCCTGGGACAACTGCCGGCGGTCGCGCAGCACAATGTTGCCCACATCGCCTACGCCTAAGCCGTCAATCAGCACCTTGCCTGCCATAACCTTACCGTTTATGCAGATCTTATCCCGGGAAAGTTCCACAACAGAACCGTTTTGCGCAATCATGATGTTTTTCGGATCCATGCCAAGGCTCTCTGCCAGTCTGGCATGTTTGACAAGGTGCCTGTATTCACCATGGACGGGCATAAAAAACTTCGGGCGGACCAGATGGTGCATGAGTTTCAGTTCTTCCTGGCTGGCATGGCCGGAAACATGCACACCGTTCGCCTTTTCATATACCACTTCCGCGCCCAGCATATATAAATGGTTGATGGTGTTGGATACCATCTTCTCGTTACCCGGAATCGGCGCAGCGGAAATAATCACCGTATCGCCGGGAACGATCTGCACTTTGCGGTTTTCACCCATGGACATACGGGTCAGGGCGGACATAGGCTCGCCCTGGCTGCCTGTACAGATTACAACAATCTGGTCATTGGAATAATTACGGATGTCGTCAATGTCGATTAACAGCCCCTCCGGCACTTTCAGGTAATCCAGCTTCAGGGAAATATTGACAACATTGACCATGCTGCGGCCCATAACCGCAACCTTGCGTCTGAACTTGACAGCCGTATCGCAGATCTGCTGGATACGGTGCACATTGGAAGAGAATGTGGCGACAATGATACGGTGTCTGGCGTGGCGGAATTCGTTATCAAACGTTTCTCCCACAAACTTTTCGCTCTGGGTATAACCGGGACGCTCCGCATTCGTGCTGTCCGCCATCATCAAAAGAACGCCGCGGTCACCGTATTCCGCGAAACGGTTCAGTTCCATTACCTGACCGTCTACCGGCGTCTGGTCAATCTTAAAGTCGCCGGTGTGGACAATCAGGCCCACCGGTGTATGGATCGCCATGCCAATCGCGTCCGGGATACTGTGGTTGACACGCATGAATTCCAGTTTAAAAACGCCGGCCCGCACACGGTCGCCGGACTTTATTACGTTTAAATTGGCGGTAGAAACCCCCGCCTCCTCCAGGCGCCCTTCCAGAATGCCGAGAGTTAAAGCAGTACCGTAAACAGGCACATCCAGCTGTTTCAGAATAAAAGGCAGCGCCCCGATATGATCTTCATGACCGTGGGTCAGAAAGATGCCTTTCAGTTTGTCCTGATTTTCAACTAAATAAGTAATATCGGGAATCACCAGATCGATTCCCAGCATATCGTCTTCAGGAAACATTAAACCGGCGTCAATCAGGATGATATCGTTTCCGTAACGGAACGCCGTCATGTTCTTCCCGATTTCGCCGAGACCGCCAAGCGGTATGATATTAAGTTTATTTGAGACCTTATCCAAAATTTACCTCCATATATAAAATTTCCGCTCATTTCAACTCTGTTGATATTATACTGCAATTAAAACGGAAAAACAACGTTTCTACTTCATTAACACCGTTTAAATGTGAGAAAAATGTGAAGTTTAGTCGTAATCAGGTAAAAAATATATAAATACTCCCAACTTTGAATGGTTGGCAAACTGCATTCCCGCAATTTTAATCTACATATTTATAATTATTTCATGAAAAAACAGCCCTTATATTCATGAAAACGGTTCTTAAAAAATAAACGCACCGGCTTATTCATGCGAACCTTATCATGGAAAGGAGGGAAAAGGAAGAACAGCCGGTGCGAAGTAAAAACGTATTAAGTTGTCAAAACAAATACAGAATGATTACACAGGTTTCTGCCTGTTAATCATCAGAACCCGCTTTCAGGGCGCCGCCCTTGTTACGTTTCTGCCACAGGAAGCCAAGCGCCAGTACAGCTACGCCTGCAATATCGGTCATGGTTCCCGGGATGATCAGGCACAGACCGCCCAGGAAGAACACGATACGCTGCAACACGTTCAGCGGATGCTGGCAGAAACCGATCATGGCCAGGGACAGGCCCCACATGCCGAGTATGGCGGTGACCATGGACAACAGTACCGTAAAGGCAGTTGCGTTGATCATCAGCAGCTCAGGCGCCAGTACGAAAATGTACGGCACGATAAAAGCCGCGATTGCCAGCTTCGCCGCGTTGACGCCGGTCTTCATGGGGTTGGCGCCGGCGATGCCGGAACCTGCGTAAGCCGCCAGGGCAACCGGAGGCGTAACGTCAGCCACGATACCGAAGTAGAACGCGAACATGTGCGCCGCCAGAACCGGGACATTCATCTGTACCAGAGCAGGAGCCGCAATGGTCGAGGTGATTACGTAGTTTGCCGTGGTGGGAACGCCCATACCCAGAATCAGGGACGTGATCATGGTGAAGAACATGGCCGGCAGCAACTGGCCGCCTGCCAGATCCAGCAGCGCGGTAGCCAGCTTCAGACCGACGCCGGTCTTGGTTACGACGCCGATGATGATGCCGGCGGTAGCGCAGGCGATCAGTACGCCCAGCACACCTTTGGAACCGTTGATCAGACCATTGACAAAATCCGTGGGGGTAATGCGTGTGCTCTTACGCAGGCAGGCGCAGATGATGGTCAGCGCGATGGCGTACAGAGCCGCCCGCATGGGAGTATAACCGGTAACCAGCAGGTACACGATGATGATCAGGGGAATAGCCAGATGACCTTTTTCCCGCAGCAGTTCGCCAAACTTCGGCAACTCTTCACGGGGGGTACCCTTTAAGCCGTATTTTTTCGCTTCAAAATGAACGCCGATCCAGATACCGGTGTAATACAGCACTGCCGGAATCACAGCCGCCTTGACTACATCGATATAAGGAACGCCTACGAATTCCGCCATCAGGAACGCCGCTGCGCCCATAACGGGGGGCATCAGCTGACCGCCGGTGGAAGCCGCTGCTTCAACCGCGCCGGCGAAAGCGGGACGGTAGCCTAACTTTTTCATCATGGGGATGGTAAAAGAACCGGTACCTGCCACGTTGGCGACGGAGGAACCGGATACCGTGCCCATCAGACCGGAAGACAGGACCGCAACCTTGGCGGGACCGCCCACTGCCCAGCCTGCCAGAGCGTTAGCCGTATCAATGAAGAACTTGCCAAGGCCGGTAGCTTCCAGATAGGCGCCGAACAGGATGAACAGATAAATGAACGTAGACGATACGCCCATCGGCACGCCGAAGATACCTTCCGTCGTGAAGTACAGATGGCTTACCAGTTCGTCAAAACCTACACCGCGGTGCGCCATGATGCCGGGCATATAGGGACCGGCAAAAGCATATGCCAGGAAGACCAGCGCCACGGTGATCATAGGCCAGCCGACCGTGCGGCGGGCCGCCTCAAATACCAGCACGATACCCAGGATACCTACCATGATATCCGTTTCGGTGTTCATGCCGGCACGGAGCACCAGCTCATCGTATTGGAAGAAAATGTACATCGTCGCGAACACGCTGAGTAACGCAAATACCAGATCCACCGGGTGCATGGATTTTTTAGACCAGCTGGCCCGCGCCGGGTACAGCAGGTAGATCAGCGCCATACCGAAACACAGATGGATCGTACGCTGCAGGTGCGCGTCCAGTACACCGAAGATGCCGGTATACAGCTGGAAGCAGGCAAACAGGATGCAGATGGCGGAGATCACATATCCCCAGAATCCGTCCGGCTCCCGCTTGTTCGACTCTTTATCAAATTTCTGCATCACCTCTTCGGCAGACATTTCCGCCGGAGCGTCAGTTGTTTTCTTTTTTAAATCGTCCACAGGCCTCACCGCCTTCTCTAAAAATTATTGGGAATCAAAACAGGATTTACAACTTTTCCAAAAGAAATTTCAGAATCAGTTCACTGCATATTTTACGTTATTTCGTCAGCGACAGCAGCCAATACTGATACCGCTTCATAACTTTAACTTCTACCAGGGTTCCCTGCCCGTACAGCGGACATAAGTCATAGATTACGTCCTTATGGATGATCTTGGGCATCGCCTGTACGGCAGTCCGGAACTTTAAAGATTTATAAGGCCGGTTCATTTCCAGATCGAACTTACCGTCTTTCTTCAGGCTGGTAAACGTTCCTTCCGAAGGATCATAAGGAAGCCCCACGCCTAATGACTCATAGGTCGTATGGGTCATGGTCATATCATCCGCGCCGTTAACCCGGAAATATTCATCCACGGGAGTCTGCTGGACGGAATGCTTATAATGATAACTCCATTCCCCACCCTTATCCACAGCAAAACAGTGAACCGGGAGATTATTTTCAGGCAGCAGCACCACCAGCAGCCGGTTTCCATACCAGGCAGCCAGCGCTGCTCCAACCGCCAGCAGTAATACAAACGCAGGATGTTTGAAAAAAGACCGGGCCCCGGTGGACGCCGGAGTCCGGTCTGTACTTGTGTGATCCATCAAAAATTACTTCTCGTTGAAGAATTTTTCAGCGCCGGCATTCAGTTTAATGGACATACCATCTTTACCGGTTTCTTTGGTGATGTTCTTGGATACGTTATGAGCAGCTTTCATACGGTCCAGGTTGCCATACAATGCTTTTACTACAGCGTAACCGGTATCGGCATCCATCTTATCGGTAACAGCCAGCATGCATTTTACAGCAACTGCAGCAGTATCGGTTTCAACCTTGTTGTAGGTCTTGGCCGGAATGGTAACTTTGGTGTAGTACGGATATTTGGCAATCAGCTTGTCAGCAATGTCAGCGCCTACGCTTACCATTACAACTTCATGCTGGGTTGCCAGGTCCTGGATAGCAGCAGTCGGGAAACCGGCTACTACGAAACCTGCGTCAACGTTGCCGTCTTTCAGAGCGGAAGCAGCTTCGCCGAAGGACAGGTACTGGGGTTTGATGTCTTTATAGGTGATACCTGCAATATTCAGGATCTGACGGGCATTTGCTTCGGTACCGGAGCCAGCAGCGCCTACGGCAACTCTCTTGCCTTTCAGGTCAGCAACGGTTTTGATGCCGGTCTTTTTGGTGGTAACGATCTGAACGGTTTCCGGATACAGGGTAGCCAGGCCTTTCAGAGATTCAACTTTTTTGTCTTTGAACATTTCTGTTCCGGTTGCGGCATAGTAAGCAATATCGTTCTGGATGAACGCAATGTCAACTTTGCCTTCCTTCAACAGGTTTACGTTGGCAACAGAAGCGCCGGTGGACTGAGCGGAAGCATTCGCGCCTTTCAGATTTTTGTTCAGGATGTCAGCCAGCGCGCCGCCTAACGGATAATAGGTACCCGCAGTACCGCCGGTAGCAATGTTAATGAATTTTTTGCCACCGTCAGCAGCCGGTTTCGGAGCTTCTTTTTTCTTGTCTCCGCCACCGCAGCCAGCCAGTACGGAACCAATAACCGCAAAGGCCATCAGGAACGCCAAAAACTTTTTCATAGAAAAATCCCTCCCTTTCGCTTACAGCAAAAAATACATACTAATGCTAATTAAATTCGCATTTGATTATAAGTTCTCTGTTTCTTTTAAAATTCCTGCTTATACAAAATTATTTTTTTAAAGAATATTGTATACAAAATCTTTTAATTCACTCTTTCCCATTAAAAAAGTTTGTGTTAAAATATGTGACGACAAAATCAATTAAAGGAAGTGTAACATTATGAACAATGCACCTGTTTACAAATTGCGGTTAGCCCGTACCCTCTACAACAACTTTTTCCGCGCCCGCCTGCAGGACGCCAACGGGGAAGACGCCGGTCAGCTGCTGATCGTCCCCGGCCTCCCTCTGGACCGCAGCCAGCTCCCGGAAAGCGCTCCGGTTGCAGATCCGTATCTGCTGGTAATCGTAGAAGATGCCAACATCAACAAAAACAACGTCATCGATTTTGAAGAAGGCGTTTCCCGTGCCGTATTGTCAAAATTTACGACGGAAACCACCTCGTTCAACCACTGTGAGTTTTACTATCCCTCTCCCGCTTTCTACTTTGCGCAGGAAGAGGAATAAAAACCGGATAACACGGAAAAAACAACTTCGCTAAGTAACAGCGGAAAATTCATTGCGTATTACCTGACAAAAAGGCAGAACCCTCTGTAAAGAAAGTTCTGCCTTCTTTTTTTATTTTAGCAGGTATGGCATTTGTCGTACAGGCCTGCTTTCTTCAGTACCCGCACTGCGGTCTCGCCGATATGGGCAACCGTATCCGCCACTTCGATGCCTGCCGCGTTCAACGCTTTAATCTTATCGTCAGCAGTTCCCTTGCCGCCGCTGATGATGGCGCCCGCATGACCCATGCGTTTGCCGGGAGGCGCCTGACGGCCGCTGATGAACCCGATAACCGGTTTCTTCATGTTGGCTTTGATCCACTCTGCAGCTTCTTCTTCCGCCGTGCCGCCGATTTCGCCGATCATGATTACGGCTAACGTGTCGTCATCGTTATTAAAAGCTTCCAGCGCTTCAATATAGTCCATGCCCTTAACCGGGTCGCCGCCCAGACCGACCGCGGTAGTCTGGCCGATGCCTGCCATGGTCAGCTGATAAGTTGCTTCATAGGTCAGGGTGCCGGAACGGCTGATAACGCCCACGTGACCTTTCTTATGGATATATGTCGGCAGCAAACCCAGACGGCATTCATCTACCGTTAAAATGCCGGGGCAGTTGGGACCCAGCACACGGGTCTTCTTCCCTTTCATGTATGCGCGGACTTTTACCATATCCTGTACCGGGATATGTTCGGTGATGCAGCAGACAAAATCCAGGCCTGCGTCAATCGCTTCGCAAATGGCGTCCGCCGCGAAACGGGCCGGAACATAAATTACAGAGGCGTTACCGCCGGTAGCTTCCTTGGCTTCACTTACGGTATTGAATACGGGAATCTTGCCCAGCACTTTTTCCCCGGCCTTGCCCGGAGCTACGCCGGCTACCACGTTAGTGCCGTATTCCAGCGCGATCTTCGTATGGAACGTAGCCTGACGGCCCGTGATGCCCTGCACGATGAGTTTCGTGTCTTTTCCTACAAATACTGCCATCTCTTTACGCCTCCTTCCCTTCCGCTCTCTTCGCTTTCAGTTCCGCTGCCAGCTTCACTGCCAGCTCTGCTCCCTCTTCCATCTTGGGAACTGCGTGAACCATGGGCAGGTTGGCTTCTTTCAAAATGCGGCGGCCCTCTTCATGATTGGTGCCGTCCAGACGGGCGATAACCGGAACTTTGAGGCCCACTACCTTGGCCGCTTCCACGATACCGCCGGCAATCACATCGCATTTGTTGATGCCGCCGAAGATGTTTACAAACACGCTGCAGACCTGATCATCAGACTGCATGATGCGGAAGGCTTCCGCAATCTTTTCTACCGTGCTGTCGCCGCCTACGTCCAGGAAGTTGGCCGGCTCGCCGCCGTAGAATTTGATGATGTCCACCGTGGCCATAGCCAGGCCCGCGCCGTTTACCATGCAGGCTACGTCGCCGCCCAGATTTACATAGGACAGGGATGCCTTGGCCGCCGCTCTTTCCTTCGGGTCTTCTTCCGCTTCGTCGCGCAGCGCCTCAATTTCCGGATGACGGTAGATGGCAGCATCGTCAAACTGCAGCTTGGCATCCAGCGCCATCACTTTATTGTCTACCGTCACCACCAGCGGGTTGCATTCCGCCAGGGTGCAGTCTTTTTCCACAAACAGGTTGTAGAGATCCATCATGCATTTCTGCGCTTTGGCGATGACCTTATCCTTGAATTTCATATTGTAGGCCATCCGTTTCGTCTGGAACGGCATCAGCCCGATAGTGGGATCGATGTATTCCTTGAAGATACGGTCCGGCATTTCCGCCGCCACCTGCTCAATCTCCATGCCGCCTTCTGCGCTGCCCATCATGACCACGTTCGCAGTTTCCCGGTCAATAACAAAGCCCAGATAATATTCTTTTTCAATGTTACTGCCTTCTTCCACTAAAAGGCGGTTGACCATCTTTCCTTCCGGACCGGTCTGGTGGGTAACCAGCACCTTGCCCAGAATCTGGGAAGCATAATATTTTACTTCATCAATGTTGTGAGCCAGCTTCACGCCGCCCGCCTTTCCGCGGCCGCCTGCGTGGATCTGCGCTTTAACGACGGCAATCGGCGCGTCAAAATCTTTGGCGATGCGGGCCGCTTCTTCCGGACTGAAAGCAGGGCTGCCGTTGGGCACGCTGATGCCGTACATCTTCATGATCTGTTTTGCCTGATACTCATGAATTTTCAAAATGATGTCCCTCCTTTAGATTTGGTATTCATTTCCGTTACGTTTCGCTGCCTCTCCGGCATTCCCGGAAGCAATTTATAATTTCGGAAACGGCCGGAAGAATATAACATTTTAAAAAAATTGCCGTACGCGAGAACAATTACGTACGACAGCTTTGTTACATAATTATTATCGTATTTTTTACATAAAATGTCAATTTTTTTTAAAACTCCGGCCTGCGCTATTTAAGGCCTTCCCAAAATGCAGTCTCCGTTTTTATTTAGTTTGAAAGTTATATGAACACGCCGTGCTTTCATATAACTTTCTCTCATTGCGCCTGCATCCGGACAGCCTTGGACTGCAGCTCCAGACTGCGGACGGAAATGTTTACGCGCTGGACCTGCATCCCCGTCATGGATTCTACCCTTGTTTTAATTTTACGCTGTAACAGACGGGCCACTTCGAACACCTTCACACCGTAATACAGGTTAACTTCCACATGGACGGCCAGGCCTTTATTATCGGTGCGGCGGCGCACATGGATGTAATGTATCTTCGCCACGCCCACCATGCGCTGCACGATCAGGTTGACGATATCCTCAATCACATAGTCGGATATCAAGATCGTCCCGTAATAGCTGAAAGCCGGCCGCACGATGGAACGGCTTTCCCGGCGCTCATTTTTGTTTTTGGAAAAAATATTATAGGGAAGATTGGCAAAAAATCCGCTGAAGTGCTGCTTCAATTCCACCGTCGGTACGGGCACGATGTGCTTGCCGTAACGCAGCCTGGACTCATGCGCCTTTTTGATTTCCTGTTTGGAAGCAATGTCTGTAATATAAATTGTCTTTAACGGGTCGGGCAGGACCAGACGCGCCGTGATCTTACTGATCATGCGGTCCGATGTGGCAATAATCAGGATGCGGCGTATGCTGGAACGTGCCAGCGCTTCGCGCACTTCCGACGCATGGCTGTCTTCATAAAAGATGGCGCGTTTTACCGCCTGCACCCGGTTCTGTTCACTTTTTGCCGAAGTCCCGCCTAAAATTTTTGACCCCTGTATCAGCAGACCGTCGTCAATAATCGCATCGCAATGATGCTGGTGCGCCACCCCGATGGCGCGGTGACTTTTTCCCGAACCGCTGGGACCGACAAACGCAATAACTTCCATCGCAAATCTCCGCTACCTGATATTAAAAACCAAACCTTTTTATAAAATCCCGTACATTTTCCCTGTGAACCCGCCATTCCGTCAGTTTTTCCGGAAAGCGGCCCGCGTTTCCGTGGTAATCGCTCCCGCCCGCAATCAAAAGACCGCGCTCCTGTGCAATCTGCAGCCAGAACGCTTCAATGTCTTTCTCTTTCGCCGACGGATGATACACTTCCAGCCCGTCGTAAGGCAGTTCCTCAAGGAGCCGCAATGCCATTTCACGGTCCCCGATCTCTTCGGGGTGCGCCTGCACCGCAAGCCCGCCGGCCTGATGGATCAGTTTTACCGCCTCCGGGGGCGTCATCTTGGTCTGGGGCTGGTAGGCAGGTTTGCCTTCCCCGATGTACAGATCAAATGCTTCCTGCACCGTCCGCACATACCCCTGCGCCACCAGCGCGCGGGCAATATGGGGACGCCCCACGGCGCGCTGCCCTTCTTCCGGAACCGGAACATCTACATCCATTCCCATCTCATGCAGCCGCTTTATGATTTTCTCCAGACGGCTCCTGCGGGCGTCACGTACGTCCGCCAGCCGTTCCAGCAGCAAGGCATTATGCTCGTCGATGCCGTAACCCAGAATATGTACCTGGCGGTTTTCCCACCGGGCGCTGAATTCTACACCGGGAATAAAATCTATGCCGGCAGAAGCGGCCGCTTCTTTCATTTCCGGCAGGCCTTTCAACGTATCATGGTCCGTCAGGGCCAGCGCCGTAATGCCGGCCGCCTTTGCCATTGCCGCCAGTTCCCGCGGCGGATACACGCCGTCAGAATTGGAGCTGTGGATATGTAAATCTGCGAATCCCCTCATAATCATTACCTTCAGCAGTTTAAAGCGTACGCGCGTATTCTATCAGCGTGGCCGTACCGAACGCGGTGCAGCCTTCCGGCAGATGTCCTTCCGCTTTTTTTGCGGTAGACGTTCCGCCGATGTCCAGATGTGCCCAGGGTATTCCCTGATCCACAAACTGCCCGATAAACACGCCGCCCGTAATCGTACCCGCCGGACGCCCTGCGCTGTTTTTGATGTCCGCGCAGCTGCTCCTGAGCATTTCTTCCGCTTCTTCCACGACGGGCAGCTGCCACCAGCCCTCGCCCACGCGGTGCCCGGCCTTTTTGATTTCCTCTGCCAGGCCGTCGTTATTGCTCACGATACCCGAAGTATGTTCACCCAGCGCAATGATCACTGCGCCGGTCAGTGTCGCAATGTCAACCACTTTCGCCGCGCCTTTGCGGCAGGCATACCACACGGCGTCGGCCAGAACCAGCCGCCCTTCCGCATCGGTATTGTCCACCTCAATGGTTTTGCCGCTGGCCGCCCGTATGATATCGCCGGGCCGCTGGGCCGAACCGGAAGGCATATTTTCCGCGCAGGCCATGACGCCGAGGATATTCACCGGCAGCTTCAGGGCCGCAACGGCCTGCATGGCGCCCAGCACGGCGGCCGCGCCGGTCATGTCGTCCTTCATTTCGCCCATGCCGTCAGAAGGTTTGATGGAGATCCCTCCGCTGTCAAAGGTAATGCCCTTGCCCACAAAGGCAATAAACGGTTTGTCACCGCCGTTGGCATATTGCAGCGTAATCATCCGGGGCTCCCGGACACTGCCTGCTCCTACCGCAAGAATCGCGCCCATACCCAGCGCCTGCATTTCCTTAACGCGTAACACGTCCGCTTCCAGACCATATTCTTTCGCAACCTGCATCGCTTCCGCCGCCAATGTCTCCGGGTAAATCATATTGCCCGGTTCATTGGCAAGGTCCCGGGCGCGGCAGATCGCGTTACAGACAATTTCCGCTTCGCTGATGACCGCGCCGGCGTTTTCAATCGCGCTGAAAACGGTTACAGAAGTATTTTCATTGCTGTAAGGAGTTTCACCGGGGATCCCGTCATTTACAGCTTTATTTCTTTCCGGACCGGCTGCCTCACCGTTTTCCTTTTTGCTCTTGTACTTATCAAACGCATAGCTGCCCAGCAGCAACCCTTCCGCCAGCGCCTTCAGGTAATGTCCCCGTTTGGGATTTGTCAGCAACGGGGCCGCGGCAACTGCCTCCCGGATCTTATTTTTCTTCAGTTCCCGGACTGCGTTGCCCGCCGCAACGCGCAGATGGTTCGGGGTACAGGCTTTACCGGCGCCGATCCCCGCGAAGAGGATGCGGGTAAAACCGGCTTTTGTTTTCAGCAGCACTGATGTGATATTTCCTGTATCGGTGAAACCGTAACCCTGCGTTTTAATCTGCCAGGCAACGGCATCATATAATTCTTCCGGCAGGGAAAGCATGTGAATGTGATCCGCGCATTCCCTGCACAGGAACAGAACCACCGCTTCCGCCTTTTCGTAACATTCAATATTTTTTTTCGCGCTCTTTACGGTAATTAACTGTGCCATAAACCCTTCCCCATATCCTTTTCACAACACCGGCGGCGCGTCTGCGTTACCACATCCGTACAGCGCCGGCTGCAACAGTCACTGATACGTTACTGCATTCACCAGGTTTTCCAAAAAGCTTTTCCCGTTGCTCCGGTCCATGGCCAGATCGCTGACCAGTACCCGGCGCACATAGATCTTCCGTCCGTCTTTAAAGTAACTGCTGGAAGAATGTATCACATAAGGCGTACCTTTTTCCATGCCAAGGAAGATCATAATATGCCCTTTCATGGAAAGCGGCGAACCCGGCCTCACCGTTTCCAGCGCCTGCAGCCTTTCTTCCCGGTTCCGGCCGGTAAGGTCTGTCACGCTGCCCGGCATTTTGACAAGCTGTGACGTATTACGGGGCAGATCCAGTCCCATGGTACGGTAA
Organism: uncultured Succiniclasticum sp.; assembly: GCA_902801365.1. Classification (GTDB taxonomy): domain Bacteria; phylum Bacillota; class Negativicutes; order Acidaminococcales; family Acidaminococcaceae; genus Succiniclasticum. Next base: position 51,491 of record CADCHY010000006.1, on the reverse strand, counting down.
ACCGACCCCACCAGGGAGGAACAGTCCACGCTACGCATGGCGCCGCCCCAGCCGTATACGGAACCGTAAAACTTAAACGCCTGCCGGATCACCTGGTCGGACGTGTACGGAAGATAGCCGCGATGCAGGTTCTCATCCTTGCCGATCCATGTCTGCTTTTCGTCCAGCCGGCCCGTCTTGCTGTCCTTATACGGCAGCAGTACCTGCCAGCGTTTTTTCTTTTCCTGCAGAAGCTGCAGCCTCGCGCCCATCAGATGGAACACGTCTTCCCCATTGACGCGGGTGTAAAAATCCCGTCCGGTAACCACAAGAAAGTCCTGCGGGTCAGCGTATTTCATCCACTGCTCCCGGGTACAGGGCGCCACATCCTCCTGCGCGATCCACCCGAACAGATTGTACAGCCTCACATAGTAATACTTTTTGTCCAGGGACTCATGCAGGATCGCTACCGGTTCTCCCGCTTCCAGAACGGAATCCTGCACATTATCGTAATACACATCGTCCGGCGACTCAAACAGGCCGTCTGCCAGAGGCAGGTTCCGGATCAGCGCGTGGCGTACCGTAACCCCGTAACGCACATCCGCTGCTTCGTTTCCGGAAGGCAGCGCCGCCAGGTTCAGATTGTTTTGTATCGCTTCCTTTTCCGCTTCCGTTACTTCCCTGCCGTTCCGGTACACGGTTCCCCGCATGGCCCACGTGTTTGTGATCCAGGGAAGGAACTCCTTCACGGGAACGGAAGACGGTAACCGTTTCATATCGGTCACATCCAGATCCGTCGTGCGGATTTTCTGATTGAACGCTTCGATCTGTTCTTCGTCCAGAATCACCTGGTCCCCTGCATTGTTATTTAAAATCCAGTAAGACGCCTCTGTCAGTTCCCCGGACTCCACGATGCCCGCCAGAGCCTGCGAAGAGAAAAGGAATGCGGTCATGCATGCCAACACTGATGCCCTGATTATGTTTAACACTGATTTCATTATGTTGAATCTGTTTAAAAAATCTTTCCCCATTTCCTTCTCCGGAAAACACGCCCTGTTCAACATACAACGCTCTGCCTTATTTGCCTAAACTCTCTGTCGTACGTAAGCCCGCTATCTTATTTACCTAATTATAACCCATAAAAAAAACGTATTCAATAACCTTGCGGTTAAAGAATACGCTTAATTTAATCTGATCCCGGCACCTGCCTTTCCCGAGTTCTCCCAAAACAGGTCAGGCAGATGTCTGTATCAGTTTGTGATAAGATTATAAACTAAAACGGTTTGAAATGCAAACTTTTTTCAAAATTTGACGCGTACATGAAACCAATTACTGATAAAACAGTAATTTTTTAAACAGAATACTGCAATAATCGTCCAAAAGCATTAAGCCGGAGTCTTATCCCGCAGCATTTCGAAGCGCGTGTCAGATCAGCCCGTTCTCTGCCAGGATCGCTTTCATCTTGGCCAGCGCGCCTTCCGTCATGGGGGTCAGCGGCAGACGCGGAGCCCCTGCGTCAATGCCGGTAACCAAGGTAACGGCCGCTTTGACCGGGATCGGGTTGGTTTCGATGAACAGGGAATTTGCCAGTGGAACCATTCTCTTATTGATTTCCGCTGCTTTTTTAACGTCGCCGCTCTCATAAGCGGTCATCAGATCCTGCAGGATCTCGCCGCCGATATTGGACAGCACGGAAACAACGCCGGTAGCGCCTACCGATGCGAAAGGCAGCAGCAGTCCGTCGTCGCCGCTGTAAATAGTGAAATCGGCAGGCAGCAGACGGAACAGTTCCGCAACCTGGGCTACGTTGCCGGCCGCTTCCTTAATCGCCACAACATTTTTGAAATCTTTGGCGATACGGGCTACCGTCGTCGGCGGGATGTTTGCCGCAGTACGTCCGGGAACATTGTATAAAATAATCGGTTTTGCGGTGCATTCGGAAATAGCCTTGAAATGCTGGTAATAACCTTCCTGGGTCGGTTTGTTGTAGTACGGGCCAACGATCAGGAAGCCGTCTACGCCGATTTCGTCGGCAATCTTTGTGGTCTCTACGCTGTTGGCGGTGTTATTGGAACCGGTACCCGCAATAACGGGGATACGTCCGTTAACCTGTTTTACAACGGTTGCCCAGATTGCTTTCTTTTCTTCCATGGTCATGGTAGCCGCTTCGCCGGTAGAGCCGGTTACCACCAGGGCGTCGGTGCCGTGGGCGATCCACCACTCCACCAATTGTTTCGTAGCTTCCAGATTTAAGCTGCCATCCGCAGCAAAGGGGGTTATCATAGCGGTCAATATTCTGCCAAAATACGGATTCTTCATAATGTTCCTCTCCTTTTCTCATAAACTCATCAGACTGAACAACATCGCGCTCATAAATTAATCTATACGGGTTTTGTTTTGCCGGAATGTAACGGGAAAAACCTGTGCTGTTTTCCGGATCATCCTTTATACCCAGCCGTTTTTGATCATGCATTCCGCGATCTGCAGGGTGTTCAGGGCAGCGCCCTTGCGGATCTGGTCGCCCACTACCCAGAAGTTGAAGGTGTTGGGGTTGGAGAAGTCGCGGCGCAGACGGCCTACATAGCAGTCATCCTTATCGGATGTATACAGCGGCATCGGGTAGATCTGTTCTTCCAGATTGTCCTGCACCTGTACGCCCGGGAAGTTTTCCAGCGCCTTGCGCATATCCGCCAGGTCCAGGTCATGTTCAAACTCTACATTGACGGATTCGGAATGGCTGCGGTAAACGGGTACGCGCACGGTCGTCGCCGTGATCCGCATATCATAATCGTCAAAAATCTTCTGGGTCTCGTTGACCATCTTCATTTCTTCCTTGGAATACAGATTGTCCAGGAACACGTCAATCTGCGGGATCAGGTTGAAAGCGATGGGATAATGTTTTTTCAGGCTGGCGGACGGCAGAATGTGGGGAATCATTTCCCGGCCTTCCGCGTAAGCTTTCGTTTCATCCGTCAGTTCATCGATGCCTTCCTTGCCGGCGCCGCTGACTGCCTGATAGGTGGAAACAACGATGCGTTTGATGCGGGCCAGATCGTACAGCGGTTTCAGCGCCATGCACATGATGATAGTGGAACAATTGGGGTTGGCGATAATGCCTTTATGTTTCAGGATCGCCTCGGGATTGATTTCCGGAATGATCAGGGGCACTTCCGGGTCCATACGGAAGGTGCTGGAGTTGTCAATGACAACCGCGCCTGCCTTCACAGCGATGGGGGCAAACTCTTTGGAGATACTGCCGCCGGCAAACAGGGCGATGTCGATGCCGTTAAAGGAATCTTCTTTCGCTTCCTGCACCGTGTAGGTTTTGCCTTTTACCGTAAGCTGGGTTCCCGCGCTGCGGGCCGAGGCCAGTAACCGTAATTCCGCAAAGGGGAAATCCCGTTCCTCAATCAGTTTTAAAAACTCCGTTCCTACCGCGCCGGTAGCGCCTAAAATGGCTACGTTGTACTTTTTCATAAAAACTGCTCCTTTTTTATTAAATTTAATAATTTTAATCCAGAATCTGATCCAGACCGTACACCAGTCCCTGGCGGGAACCGATCTTCTTGCAGGCCATAGCCACGCCCGGCATATAGCATTCGCGGTTGATGGTATCGTTGATGATCTTCAGGGTCTCGCCCTGGCTGCCGAACACAACTTCCTGGGAAGCTACATACCCCTGCAGGCGCATGCTGTGGATGCGGATGCCGTCGATATCGCCGCCCCGGGAACCGGCCAGGGTCTCTCTTTCATTGGGATGGCCCTGCTTATGGGCTTCCCGCACTTCCCCGATCTTCTGGGCAGTCAGGATTGCCGTGCCGCTGGGAGCGTCCAGTTTCTGATCATGGTGCTTCTCGATGATTTCCACATCTTTAAAATACTTTGCCGCTTCCGTGGCCAGTTTGATCATGACCACTGCGCCCAATGCGAAATTGGGAACGATCAGGGCCGCGGTATTGTTTGCTTCCGCCAGCTCTTTGACTTCCGCCAGGCGCTCCGGGGTGAAGCCGGTGGTACCGACTACCGCGCGGATGCCTTTCTTCAGGATGATACGCAGGGAATCCATGACCACGTCGGGACGGGTGAAGTCAACCACTACGTCCGGTTTGACCGCTTCCAGCGCCTCGCCGATATTGGTAAATACCGGTTTACCGTCCGGCAACGTTTTCCCTGCCGCATTGATGTCAACACCGCCGGCCAGTTCCAGTTCGGGGTTGGCAGTAACCATGCGGACCACCTCGCTGCCCATGCGCCCGAAGGCTCCGTTCACTAATACTTTGATCATAATAAACCCTCCCGTTTCTCCATAAATTTAAAAAGGTTTTGCATCGTCGTCTTATTATTATATTATATACTGTTTTTGCAACGTTGTCAGCCTTTCAGCCCAACAAATTGATATTTTCCCACAAAATATTTCTATATGTTGTGCAAATAAGAAAAGCCGTTGAGAATTATCCCAACGGCCAGCATGAATTATTTTGCATAATAAAACACTTTAGTTGAGATAGCTCTCCGCTGCACCGGCATACGCCGCACCGCAACGACAGTCCTGAAATTATTCACCCCAGGCCCAGCAGCCGTTTCCCGCCGGAACCGGCCCTTCGGCAGCAATCCCTTTCCCTTACTTCCACGATGCCTCTCCGTAAGGTACTCTTACTTGCCGCGCCTCTATCATTGTTATTGGAAATATTATATGTTAGCTTGTTTTTCTTGTCAAACAAAAAGACTGATTTTTTCCTTATTTGCAAGAATTGATTCTGTTTTTGCTGTTTTTGGAACGTTTGTTACAGATATTGATAATCTTTCACTTTTCCATAAACCATTTGTTTTCATCGTTAAACAGCGCCACCGTCCTGCCGCAGATGCGGCAGATGTAACGCAGCCCCGTGCCCCCGGCTTTCAGTGAAGCGGCGCGGCGCACATCAATCACCCGGTCCACGGCAAACACGCGCCCGTCTTCCCATTCAATGGACCGCGGCATAATTTTTCCGCTCAAATCAAAATCTGCATTCACTTTCAAAGGAATCTTCATTGTATTCACCTGAAATAACTGTATGGATGTATGGTGTGGTCCTCTTTCGGGTTGAAACCGGTCAGCTTCGGGTCCAGCAAGGCCGAGGCCCGGGTGATCGCGTCATGCCCGAAACGGTCCCGCAGTTTGTCAATGGTCTTCTCGAGTTGCTCCTGTACCAGCAGCCGTTCCGCCGTATCGTCGAATAACGAAAGCTGCGTATGCCGGCTGGCAGTCACAAGGTAAATGGCGGAAAGGCTTACGCTTCGTAACGGTTTAGGCCACCGGTAATGCTGCCGGAACAGCTCCATGGCCGTTTCCAGAATCGGCGCGGATGTGCAGCAGGGAACTTCCATTTGTTTCTGCCGCGAAATGGTGAACAGCGAATTATCCCGTAAAAAAATCTGTACGCCCCGGCATTTCACGCAACAGTCCCGCAGCCGCGCCGCCACCGATTCCGCCAGCACCGTGAACACCAGCCTGACATCCTGTTCCGTCTGCAGGTCCCGGGGGCAGGTGGTGCCGTTGCCGATGCTTTTGATCTGCTCGCTTTCGGTAATCTTCCGCACCGGGGACGTGTCCATCCCGTTGGCGAAACACCACAGGACTTCCCCCCACTTCCCCAGCCTGCGTTTCAAAACGGAAACGTCCGTCCGCGCCAGATCGCCGATGGTGTTGACCGCGATCAGTTCCAGCTGCCGCGCCGTGGATCTCCCGACGTACAGCAGATCCCCCACCGGCAGCGGCCACACGATCTCCTTAAAATGTTCGAAAGGAATCACCGTGGTGGCGTCCGGTTTTTTCAAATCGCTGCCCAGTTTGGCAAAAATTTTGTTGAAGGACACGCCCACGCTCACCGTCACCCCCAGTTCCTTTTTTACCCGCCGGCGTATGGTATTTGCGATACTCACCGGATCACTGTGCAGGCAGGACAGGGAACCGGTCAGGTCGATCCAGTTCTCGTCCAGCCCGAAGGCCTCCACCTGATCGGAGTATTCATAATAAATCTCCCGGGCCATGCGGGAAAAACGGATGTACTTTTTGTAGTCCGGCGGCACCAGCACCAGACCCGGCGCTTTCAGCTTCGCTTCCCAGATGGCTTCCCCCGTGGTGACGCCCAGCCTCTTCGCGAGCATGTTTTTGGCCAGTATGATACCGTGCCGGTTCAGGGGATCCCCCGTCACCGCCACAGGAAAATTCCGTATTTCCGGATGGTACAGACACTCTACGGACGCGTAGAAATTGTTCATATCTACATGCAGGATGGATCGCATGGCAGCACACTTTCAGGGGAGCACAACAATAATAACAATTATGACGACAGCAATAACATCAATCACAATTTCAAAAATTTGTTCATGTGAGAAACGTCAGATAATCTTTTTATTTTTATTGCAAAACGAATTTTAATTTTAATCTATATAAAACTTTTGTTCGTTTTGTATTGTAACACAATTATTCCAAAAAGAAAAGCGAACGCTACGAAAAAAACTGACGCACGTTAAACGCTTCAGGTCTGAAAACACGATTCGGTATTTTTATTTGGAAAACGCGGCCAGCATTTTATCCGGCATACTTGTATTTACCGTAACACAAGCGTATAATACATTTTTGTACGGAAAAATGAAAAGGAGATCCCGTTGTGACCGACAGCAAAACATTTCATAAACAGCAACCGCTCACCTTCCGCATCATCGATTCACCTATGGGGATAGGGAAAAGCGCCACCCTGATAGACCTGGTCCGCTTTCATAACAGAGGCTTCGATCCGGAGCCCCGGCGCTTCATTGTCTTCGTTCCCACCATCCGGGAACGGGACGGACGCTACGGGCCGAAACTGGATTTAAAAAGTCCGGCAACACCGCCCTACAACAAAAGCATCCTGGAACTGATCCGCAACGGCGAAAATATTGTCACGACCCACGCCCTCTGGAGTATTTTCAACGATGAAACGCTGCGCGCGTTTAAAGAAAGCAAATACAAGTATATAGCGCTCTTTGACGAAGTGCCGCCGCTGTTCCGGGACGTGGTGGGCATAGGCTACAAACCGGACGAACCGGCGGGCAGCATACGTTTCGGCCCGGCCGATGTAAAACTGATGCAGCAGACCGGCATGGTCAGCGTCAATGCCGGCACGATCCGTTTCAATCCCGAATGCGAATACGTAAAGTCCGATAAAGAATTTAAAGTGTTCAACGCGGTAAAAAACCTGAGCTACAGCTGTACGCTGTATCCCTTCGGCGAAAAGGACGGCATGTTCACTTCCATCATCGCCTTTGCCAGGCGGGAACTCTTCACCTGCTTCCGGGAGTGCTGGTTCTTTTCATATATGACGTATGACAGCATGTTGCACAAATATTGCGCGATGAACCGGATCGGTATGGAATATTACCATATCTATGACTGTCACATACTGCGGAACCCGGGCGGCAAATATATAGAGACCTACCCGGAAGGAATTGAAAACCTGGTCATTCTGGACGGCAAACAGTTTAACATGGACGCCAGCATGTCCAAAACCTGGTACAGCCGCGCCAGCAGGGATGCCTCCCGGGCCGGGCTGAAAGAACTGAAGCAGAAATTCCGCAATGCGTATGAATTCATGAAGGCCCGGGGCGTGCGCAGTGATTCCTTTATGTTCACCGTTTTTAACGCCTATAAAGACCTGCTGCGCAGCAACGGAAGGCATTACCCTTCCCTGCGCCGTTTCCTGCCCTGCAATACCAAAGCCACCAACTCCTACAAAGACTGCACAGGCGTAGCCTATCTGTGCAACCGTTTCTTTGATGTGACCTGCACAAAATTCCTGGAGCAGCGGGCCAAAACAGAAAACAATCCGGAACTGCAATTCAACAATGATAATTACGCGCTGTCTGAACTGGTACAGTTTGTCTGGCGTTCCAACGTACGGGTAAGGAAATCCCGCCGGCCTGTTTACGTGTGGGTACCGGACCGGCGGATGCGAACCCTGCTGCAGGACTTCCAAAAGCAGGCGATTTGGACAAGGAAAAACCGGTCCACGCTACATGGAACCTGGAAAATCCGCCCGGTATCTCCTGACCTGAAGTGCAGGCTTGCACGGAAGAATCTGGACAAAGCGGATCTGCGCTACGCATTCGAAAAACTGAAAGCCAAACGGTTTTTATAAGACACCAAATTGCGTTTCCGGTCACTTCAGTGACCGGATTTTTTTCGCAACTCCAGTCGTGGCGCGGTTTTCCAGCCTGCTTTCTGTTAATATATATAGACAGTCTTATTTATCTGTCTCCAGATGACATATCTTTCGTTCATTTTATTGCTTTGTCCGGGAAAGCTGCCACTGAGCCGAGCGGGAAAAATGGGGGTAAAACTTTCATATTATCCCTGTCAGGGAACTCCATACCATAATAAAAACCTGGCTTCGTTTTCAGAAGCCAGGTTAATTATTATGCCTGTTCCCCTTTTCAGCAAATCCTCGGCAGGCCTTCTCCCCGCAACGGCAGCACTTTGCGGTAACTGCCCAGCGCGGTCAGCAGGAACACGCCGGCCCCTTCAGTAACCTCGCCGGCAACTACGGCGTCTTTGCCGTATTTTGTACTTTGCAGTACCGCCAATGCTTTTTCCGCTTCGTTGCAAGGAACTGCTACCAGCATCTTGCCTTCGTTACCCATGGTCAGCGGGTCCAGTCCCAAAATGCCGCTGAGCCCTTTCACTGCTTCGCTGACAGGAAGTTTCTCCTCTTCCAGATTGATGCGGCAGCCGGACGCTTCCGCCAGTTCGGTGGCAACCGTTGCCAGACCACCCCGGGTAATATCGCGGATGGCGTGTACGTCAATCCCCGCGTCCAGAACAGTCTGCACTATGTGATTCAGCGGTGCACAGTCGCTCTGCAGGGAGGTTTCCATCTGCAGACGCTGGGTTAAAATCGTAGCATGATGATCTCCCAGGGTACCTGTCAGGATGACAGTGTCACCGGCTTTCAGGTTCGCGGCAGAGATGTTGCAGGCTGGCGGACGCATGCCGATGCCGGCCGTGTTGATATAAACCCCGCCGTTCCCTTCCACCACTTTTGTATCGCCGGCCACGATTTTGACGCCGGCTTCCTTTGCCGTGGCAGCCATGGAGGCAACAATCTTTTCCAGCGTTTCGGTTTCCAGCCCTGTTTCCAAAATAAAGGAGGCCGTCAGATATAACGGTTTGGCTCCCATGCAGGCCAGGTCGTTGACCGTGCCGCAGACAGACAATTTTCCGATATCCCCGCCGGGAAAGAACAGAGGCTCTACCACAAAGCTGTCGGAAGTAAAGACGGGAGCGCCATCTATTTTTGGCAGCACAGCCGCGTCTTCCATTTTATTTAAAATTTCGTTTTGAAAATGGGAAGCGAAAATGTCGTGAATCAGTTGTGACGTTTCTTCGCCGCCCGCTCCGTGCCGTAATGCGATTTTCATGTTGTTCCGCCTTCTCTGTATGTTATGCAGCAGGTTCCTTCGCTGCTGACCATGCACGCCCCCACCGGATGCTCCGGTGTGCAGCGTTTGCCAAAGTGAGGACATTGTGTTGGCAGCGCATCCCCCAATACAATCCGGCTGCACAGGCATCCCGGTGGAATCCGGTCTTCGTTTAAACCGCGGCTTCCTGCGTCAAATTCTTTGTATTTTTCTTTTAGGTACAAACCAGAACCCGGCAGCAATCCGACTCCCCGCCAGACCGCATCGCCGGCTTCGAAGATTTCATCAACCATCTTTTGCGCCGCCGCATTTCCTTCCCGTTTCACAACGGAGGGATATTCATTCCACAGTCCGGCGTGCCCTTTGCTGCTTTCCAATACCAGACGGACCATCGCCCGCAACAGCTGTGGCTGCGAAAAACCGCCGATGACCATGGTCTCCCCATAGGCTTCGGCCAATTCCTCAAACGGCTCGCTGCCGGTAATAACCGCCACGTGTCCCGGACACAAAAAGCCGTCTATCCTTCCTTTGCTGCATAAAAACGATAAGGCCTGGGGCATAGTCTTTAAGGCCGTCAGAAATTTTAAGTTTTTTATATTATTGTCTGCTGCCATTTTGATTACCGTAGCCCACACCGGCGCGGTGGTCTCAAAGCCAACAGCAGCTAAAATAAACGTTGTTTCCGGTTGCGCTTTGGCTTTTTCCAGCATCTCTTCCGGTGAATAGAAAAAATCCGCAGCGCCGCCCTGGTCCCGGGCTTCCGCCAATGACATTTTGCTGCCCGGTACCGCCAGCATGTCCCCGAAGGTCATCACCTGACACCCTGGAGTGAACGCGTACTCCACCAGCTTGTCGATGTAGGACGAGGGCGTCACACAGACGGGACAGCCTGGTCCGGACACCAGTGTTATGGTTTCCGACAACAGCTGCCGCAATCCGGTACGGTACAGCGCCGACGTATGGGTGCCGCACACTTCCATCAGCTTCAGGGGACGACCCTTATACTGTTGTAAAAAAGCAGCCAGTTCTTTTTCACGCATGATGGGTATCCTCTGTTTCTGATACAGATGATGCAGCCGTTTCGGACTCTTCCTGCGCGGCATCCTTAATTTCATCCGCTGCATCCGCTGTTGTTTCTTCCAAATCCCGGAACAGCGCGATCCACTCTTTCGCTTCTTCCGTTTCCACCTTCTGGATCGCCATACCGGCGTGCACCAGCACATAGTCGCCGGGCACCACATCTACCATGGAAATGTTCACCGGCACAACCGAGCCGGTAAAATCCACGCGGGCATGATTGTTTTCAATTGATAAAACTTTTCCCGGATATGCTACACACATAAGAACTCCTTAACATAGTTTAATTCTTCTTTAATCGCTCCAAATAATTTAGAATTCCATCAGTAATATCATGAATATCACCATCTAACCATCTTTGTCTGGACGATGATACCCTGCTAAGATACTGTTTATCCTTAAAAACAGCAGAAATTCTTCTGCAAATATCGTCCATGGAATTTTCACGCATACCACTGTCTTTAAATACTAAAACATCTACAACTTTCCGTAATTTTTCATCAAGAACCATTTCTTTGAGATAGAACATATCATAGATGTCTTTATATCTTCGACTGTTAACCCCAAAAATAAGTAAAGACCGAAGTTTCTCGACAAATGATTGCTCTGCAGTGTTTTTCAACAGGCATGCGCCCTCTTCATCCATACAAACATCAAAACAGTATTCTTCCTGTTCAATCTCTAAATGTTTATGAACGCCAATATCTATTTTACTCTTTATCACGGTTCCATATTGATCACTTATCGCAACATCAATCCGTTTTCCATGATAATCCTGATGTTTCAGTTCTTCTATCCCGCCATCAATACGTAACGTAATATCCGGAATACAATTCAGCTTTTCAATAAAGCTTCGAATCGCATCATCACCTAAAGAATATTGGATAAAATCCAAATCAATGTCTCTCGTAGCACGCCGATTATTATGTGTGATACTGTTCATCACAACACCGCCCTTAATGGTTACATTACGCCGCAAAGATCCTTGCGCGATAGCTTTCAGCACAATATCCTGACAAACTCTCGCCGACGCCAGTTCCTGCGTCAAACCTTCTTTGCGGTATGACTCCATCATGTCCCGAAGATTCAAACTACATTACCTCCTCATCCAACGCTTTGGAAATCATTTTGCTTTTAGGAAACACTGCTGCGTATTCCTGTATACGCCACAACTGTAATTCCGTAATGATTTTCCGGTAATGTAAAAGAATCTCTTTATACAAATCATATGGCATGGAATTCTTATTGCGTAATAACTCTATCAGCATACGTTCTTTATCATAAATTCGGATTATACCACCAGTAACTTCCTTTTCTTCTATACCCAGAGAAAAGATGTCATCTCTCACATAAATTTGCCTGATTCTGTCATCTTTCAGCCTGGCAGATTTGGAAGGTGTTGCAATATCATATTTTTCCGGGACTATATCGGTCAGTCCATGAAAATAAAATGCGTATTCCCCTGTCAGCACCGCTTTGGGATATTTTTTCATGACAGTGACAACTTCTGATACATACTTGTCTGTGGAATAAATACCCTCTTCTATTTTATAAACCTTTTGCTGTGCCAGGGCCTGAGAAAGCTGATACTGATTTCCATATTCTTTTACAGCTTCATTAAATGACAATAACATTTTGCAAACCTCGGTAATCTTTTTTCACCTTCTGTTACATTAATGTTATAGCAATTATTTTTATTTGTCAATGTAAATCTCGGTAAATTTTTCATTTTTACCGAGATTTAAAATTTGTGTATTATATTATAGTCTTGCTAATAAAACAGTTGTCAAACTTCCCTGAAGTCAAGATTCCCCAGTCAAATTCAAGCTTAACAACTCAGCCTGCGTATAAGCTAAATTAGATACCCATAATACGCCTGCCCCAGGCTGATGCCTCCGTCACCGGGGGACACAGCTTCATTATAATAAACCAGAAAACCTCTTTCCTGCAGTTCCTTTGTACAGGTTTCCAACAGAATTCTGTTTGCGAAACAGCCCCCCGCCAGAACAACTTGCTTTACTCCCATGCGCTCCGCCATATCGGTTACCATGCTGACAACAGCATAATGAAAACCCAGCGCAGCGGCGCGCACCGATGCTTCGTTGCCACGGGCCTTACACAAAGGATTCCATAACGGCGCAGGATTGAAAATTACTTTTCCCAAATTGTTTTTGCCATTACCGCCTGCATTAACAGCGTCATTTCGCCTGGTATTACTGTTTTCATCCCGCTCTTCTTCTATCGCAAACGCAAGCGGCAACGGTTGTATCTTTTCCCGTAACGCAATCCGCGCCGCCGATTCCAGCGCCATGGCGCAGCGCCCCTGGTGGGAGTTAAAATCCGCCAGTCCCAGCAGACTTGCCGCCGCGTCAAACAGACGCCCCATGCTGGAAGTCTGAATTGCGTTCACGTTTTGCTGCAACGCTTTCTTTACAATTGCAAAGCGTGGATCGCAACTATGCAAACCGGCCGCAGCCAGATGACATAACGCGGTTTTCCACGCCTGCTGCATGGAAACATCTCCGCCTAGCATGGAGATTGTTTTCAGATGCCCAACCCGTGTAAAACGACTGCCTTCGCAAAGCAGGAACTCCCCGCCCCAGACGGTACCGTCCGCACCCAGCCCGGTCCCGTCAAAACACACCGCCAGCACGTTTCCTTTCAGGTGATGCTCCGCCATCACCGCTAACGCATGGGCGTGATGGTGCTGCACCTGATAAAACGGCAATCCGTTTTTCTCCGCAAACATTTTTCCCCATTGCGCCGTTGCATAACCGGGATGCAAATCTCCTGCAACCACCTGCGGTTTAATGAAAAGAAGCTCTGTCCAATCCTGCACGGAATCGGCAAAGAACCGCTCCGTCTTTTCCAGTGATACATCCCCCGGGATTTCAGCCGGGAAAAAGCTTCCCTCTGCCGTCAGACAAAAGCCCGGCTCCATCTGGGCGCCCAGGGCTAAAATATGGTTATTGTTATGCGCGGCATCACCGTTTATCTCCGGATCCGCCTTAGCCGCCGGTTCCGGCATATAACCCTTCGTGCGGCGCAAAATCTGCACTTTGCCATTCACAACCCGGGTCACCGAATCGTCAGCCGGGCGCAGGATTTCCCGTTCATAAGTAAACAGCGCGGCAATATTTTTGTGCTCATCAAAAAAACGCTGCGCTTCTTCGTCTTTATAAATAATCGTCTGCCCCGTATAGTTGCAGCTGGTAACGACAAAAGAAAACTCTGTATCGAGTTCGCTGTAAAATCCCATGGACGGCAGGAACACGCCGACCTGATCGGAAACATCCGTCACATTTTCCGCAAGCCAGGCTGCCGCGTCTTGTTTTTTCTGACACAATACAATGGGACGGGCTGCCGACTGCAGCAGTGCTTTTTCTTCTGCAGAGACATAACAAAACTTTTCTGCCAGCGCTATATCCGTAACCATCACGGCAAACGGTTTTGACATTCTCTTTTTCAAATCCCGCAGGCGCGTTACAACTTCCGCCTTGTCTGCACGGCAGAGAAGATTAAATCCCCCCACTGCCTTGACCATGATGATCCGGCCCTGTGTCAACAATTTGCGGGCTAAGGCAATTATGTTTTTATCTTGCGCCTGTCTGTCCGGAGAACCGGAAAAAGAATTTGCAGATAAAGCACTTTCCATACAGTCAGATGTTAAACCGTTTTTGTATTCTTCTTTTACAATACACTGCAACTGCGGTCCGCAGTGATAACAGGAAATCGTTTCCCCATGCCCGCGGCGGTTCTGCATGTCAGCATATTCGTTAGCGCATTCATCACATAACATAAACCGGTCCATGGTCGTGTTGACACGGTCATAGGGCAGCTTGCGGATAATTGTGTAGCGCGGTCCGCATTGGGCGCAGGAAATATAAGAGTATCCCTCCCGGCGGTTACCGTTTTCTTTTAATTCGCGCAAACAGTTTTCACAGATACCGATGTCCGCAGAAACAAGTTTAACTTCTTTCGATTCCGTACTTAGCACGGAGGTAAAAGTTGCAAACTCCTGAAGCGGAACTTGCCTGCACACAATACGTTCCACCTTAACAGGTAACACAGCATTGCGCAAGCTATCGCACAGCTTTTCAATATGTTCCACAACACCTGTCGCCATAATTTCCACATGGGTTCCCGCATTGCGAACATAGCCCGTCAGTTTATTACCTTTTGCCAAACGACAAACAAGGGGACGGAAACCGACCCCCTGCACTTTTCCGTATACAGTTATTACAACAGTTACGTTTTGTTTCATTTTTTGTATAACAAATTCTTATTCAGAACCCTGCCCGCTGTTTCAGCCAGGCAGCCGCTTCCGCATATCCTTCCCCGGTCTTGCCGCTGACCTTGAACACCGGCGCCGTTTTATTGAGATGCCGGATGCCCTTCATGAAGAACTCTTCATCAAAATCAACATAGGGCAGCAGGTCGATCTTGTTCAGCACAATAATATCCGCTTTTTCAAAAGCCAGCGGATACTTGTAAGGTTTGTCGCTGCCGTCCGTCACGCTGACCTGCAGCAGCTTGATATCTTCCCCGATGGAAAATTCCGCCGGGCAGACCAGGTTGCCCACGTTTTCGATAAACAGGATGCCGGGCTTGTCAAACGGCAGCGCATGGATGGCATTGTGCACCAGCGGCGCGTCCAGATGGCAGGCGCCAAAGGTGTTAATCTGGGTGGCTGCGATGTTTTGTTTCCGCAAGCGTTCTGTATCGATATTTGATTCAATATCGCCTTCGATGACATACCCGGGCACATCCAGATGCTTCAGCAGGTTTTCCAGGGTGGTGGTTTTCCCCGCTCCCGGCGCGCCCATGATATTCACAGCGAAAATTTTATGTTCCGCCAGATGTTCGTGAACATGCTCCGCAATATGGTTGTTCCGTGCGTGGATGTCCACCATCACATCCGCTTTCATCATATGCATTGTTACTGATCCTCCACTTCCAGTTCCACGCTTTTCACGTAGAACTCTTTGCCGATGGGCGTAGGTTCCCCATCCCCGCCGCAATAAGGACATTGAAAGGAAAACCGTTTCCGCTCAAAATGTTTCCCGCATTTTTCACAGCGCAGCTGCGGTTTCACGCCCTCGATGAAAAGCTGCGCGCCTTCACAGAGGGTGCCTTCCGCAATCACATCAAAATACATCTGGATGGACTCGCCGATAAAACCGGAATCTTCCCCTACCACCAAATCGATGCGGCGCACACGGCCGTTGTTCTTTCTGGCAGTTTCGGAAGCGATATCCACGATTTGTACGGTAACGGGATACTCATGCATGCGTTGCTCCTTATGCTTTGGCCTGCTGCAGCCCGAATACAATCATCCGGCGCTCAGGCTTTTACCTGCTGCAGCCTGCGCGTTTTGCTTCCATTATCAGGCTTTGGCCTGCCCCGCTTCGGCAGCCGCCTTCTGCGCCGCCGCTTTTTTCGCCTGGGCTGCGGCAATGGCCGCTTTCTGTGCTTCCGTCAAAACCACCTGAGGCTTGGGCGGGGGCGGCGGTCCCTGCAGCACTTCTTCCGTTTTCTCGGTGGCAGGCGCCGTATATTCCGTATCCATGGACAGGCACTTCTTCGGGCAGTTGGTCACGCACTCCTTGCACTGGACACAGGCAAAGCGGTTGATCTTCCAGGTGCGGGCATTCCGGTCCACCGTAATGGCATCGGACGGACAGTTCCGCATGCACATGCCGCAGAAGATACAGTTGTCGATATTGTTGATTACCTTGCCCCGGTCGGCTTCGTAAACTTTTCTCGGTTTAAAAGGATACTGACTGGTTGCCGGCGGTTTAAACAGATTGCCCAGCATCTCGCTGGCAAAGGACATAAAACTCATCGCCAGACCTCCTTATCTTTCACAGCAGCTGATACACGGATCGATGGTCAGAATGATGTTCGGCACATCCGCCAGGTCGCAGCCCTGCAGCATTTTTACCAGCACCGGGATGTTCGCGTTGGTCGGCGTGCGCAGACGGAACCGTTCCAGATTCTTTGTCTTATTGCCTTTTACGTAATACACCGCTTCGCCCCGGGGCTGTTCCACACGGGTAAAATATTCCGCCGCAGGCGGGAATCCTTTCACCGGTACCGCAATGTCACCGGCAGGCATGTTTTCCACGCAGCCCTTAATGATATCCAGGGACTGGTACAGTTCCAGCAGACGGACTTTGACGCGGGCGAAGCAGTCGCCTTCCGTGGCAAGGACCGGGGTAAAACCCAATTCTTTATAGGCTCCCCCTTCATCGCCAATCCGGTAATCCTGCGGCACGCCGCTGGCCCGGGCCGTCGGTCCGACGCAGCCAAGGGCTACCGCTTCGTCATAAGTCACCGTGCCGACGCCCTTCAGCCGGGCGTGGATTGTTTCATCATTCAGGAAGATCGCCGCGATTCCGTCTATCTCCTTTTTCAGCACATCCAGGCGCTTTACAATCTCTTTTAACTCGTTATCGGAAATATCACGGCGCACACCGCCCACCTTGCAGACGGAGAAAATGACCCGCCCACCGGTAGTCTGCTCAATGATATCCAAAATCGTTTCACGGATACGCCAGCACTGCATGAACAGGCTCTCAAACCCCAGGGCGTCGGCGCCCAGCCCGGCCCACAGCAGATGGCTGTGGAGACGGGAAATCTCGTGCCAGATGGTGCGCAGGTACTCCGCCCGCTTCGGGATCTCAATTTCCATCAGTCCTTCGATAGCCTTACTGTAGCCCCAGCCGTGGCCGAAGGAACAGATTCCGCAGACCCGTTCCGCAATATACACATATTCCTGGAAGCCGCGTTTTTCCACCAGCTTTTCCAGACCGCGGTGGATATATCCGATGGAAGGAATGGCTTTTACAACTTTTTCATCTTTCAGTTCCAGGTCCAGATGGATCGGCTCCGGCAATACCGGATGCTGGGGACCAAACGGTACAACTGTACTTTTGCCCATATCAGTTTCCTCCTTCCGCTGGTTTTACCGCCGTTGCAGCAGGTTTCGCCGCCGGTGCGGCAGGTTTCTGCGCAGCTGGATTTGCTGCCGGTTTCACTGAGGCGTCTACCCCCAGCCCGGGCCGCAGGTTCACTTTAACGGCTGCTGCCGGCTGCTGCGCCTTGGACAGTTCATGCCAGGGCATGGGCTTGGCAAGCTGGAAGAACTTTCCGCCGTAATCCACTTCCGGCGCAATGAATTCCACATTCAGGCCGAACAGGTCGTGGATCTCGTTTTCCCATACAAAAGCGTACCAGTACTGGCTGGTGACGCTCATGACGGAACCTTCCAGCGGCACGATGACCCGCAGGTTCTCCATCACATAATCCTTATCAAAACTGTACGTCAGTTCATAGCCTTCCGGAACCCGGGTACACAGAATCTGCACCATACGGTACCCGTCTTTTTTATACTGCGCTGCTTTGCCCAGCAAATCAGCAGCTTCTGTCTGAATAAAAATCTGTTTCATTTCCCGGCCTCCTGACTTTTACTGATAGCCATTTCCGGTTCCAATTCTTTTTCCCGCAGGGCCTGTTTTTCTCTCACAGGAACTGCCAGCGCCTTCTGTTTTTCTTCCAATACTGCCAGGCCTTTCACCACGCCGTCGATGATAGCTTCCGGTCTTGCGGCGCAGCCCGGCACATATACATCTACCGGGATGGCCTTGTCCATGCCGCCCAGCATATTGTAGCAGTCATGGAACACGCCGCCGCTGCAGGCGCAGGTGCCTACCGCGATGACTACCTTCGGTTCCGCCATCTGTTCGTAAATCTGTTTCACGACAGGCAGGTTCTGGGTATTCACGCCGCCCGTCACCAGAAAAATATCCGCGTGTTTGGGGTTGCCGGTATTTACAATGCCGAACCGTTCCACATCGTACAGCGGTGTCAGGCAGGCCAGCACTTCAATGTCACAGCCGTTGCAGCTGGAGCCGTCATAATGGACAAGCCAGGGTGACTTCTTTATATAACTCATATAAGCCGCATCCTTTCATCAACGCATATACATTAAAAACATGATATTCACAAATCCGGCCACTAACGTTACCAGCCAGGTGGAAGACAGCATCTGTTCCCACTTTACACGGGAACAGCAGTTATCGACCAGCACATCACTGAAATAGGTGAACAGACACATCAGTACGGCCAGCGCGGGGCTCCAGGGCGCAGACCAGGCAAAGAACAGATACACGAAGCCCAGCAGGAATACGTTCTCATACCAGTGGGCCAGTTCGATCATGGCCAGCGTGCGTCCGGAAATTTCCGTAATCACGCCACGGATCAGTTCCTGATGCACTTCATGGGACATGGATAAATCGAAGGGAGACTTCCTGAATTTTATCAGCAGGATAAAGCTCAGGCCGACGAAGATGCCCGGCATATAAATAAAGTTCATGGAAGGCGCCTTCAGAATGGTATCGATACTGAAGCTGCCGCACTTCAGGTAAAAACCTAAGGCCATTAATAACAGCATGGGCTCGTACGCCATCGTCTGGACCAGTTCCCTTTCCGCCCCGACCTGGCTGTAAGGAGAGTTCGAAGAATAAGCAGCCACGATGAAACATACGCTGGCCATCGTCAGGGTGAACACAACCAGCAGGATATCCCCGTGGGTAAAGAAGAACAGGCCGCTGATGATCACGAACAGCAGAAAACCGAACACGTAAAAGCGCTGGGCTTCATTGACCGCGATGGGCTGTTTGTCCCACAGTTTAAAGAAATCGTAGAACGGCTGCAGAACAGGAGGACCGACACGGCGCTGCATCCGAGCGGAAATTTTCCGGTCGAGCCCGGCCAGCAGCCCGCCGATGACCGGCGCCAGAATCAGGTATGCTATCCCCGAAATAATGTTTAAAACCATCTCAGACATGGAAAGCACCTCCCAGAATAATCGCAAATTCAATCAGGAGACAGGAGCCGCAAAGAATAAACCCGCACAGTTTCATTTTGGCCTCTCCGAACCATTTTTCCATATACCAGTTACGCAGCGTAACCGGGATCGTCTGTCCGGCCGCGCCCCGGTAAGACAGGTTGTCTCCGGAATTTTCCCCAGCCAGGTTGGTAACGACCTGCTTCTGTTTGCGGCCCTTGCCGAAACGCAGCGGCAGCACCACAAGCAGGATGACCATCATGGACATGATCAGCAGGTTGCTGCGCGCGATGACATCCATATTTGTCTGGTAGGTAACTTCCAGATACGGGATTACTCCGTACTGGGAAATCACAGGGAACAGGATACAGGTAATGATCGTCAGCGCGCTTAAAACCCGCAACGCGATCCATTGCACGCCGTGGATCCCTTCTTCCAGGTTTTCCTTTGCCGGAATAAACGCTGTAATCTTACCCAGCCATTTGGTCCAGTAGAACAGCGTCGTGGAAGAACCGAACACCAGGACCAGCAGCAGTAACGGATGACCTGCGTCCACAAATGCCTTCATTGCAGCCCACTTGGAAATCAGCATGCCAAAAGGCGCCAGGAACATGCCGCAGATACCGATGATCATGCACAGGGATAACCTGGGCATGGAACAGAACATCCCGTCAAATTTCTCAATATTACGGCTTTCCAGCTGCTGCTCGGCCGTACCGACCGACAGGAACATGAGGCTTTTGGCTACCGCATGGAACACAATGATCATGATCGCCGTCCACGCAGCTTCATAGGAACCGATGCCTGCGCAGCAGACAATCAGGCCCAGGTTGGAAATCGTAGAATAGGCCAGGACCTTTTTGCCGTCGGACTGTGAAATCGCCGCACAGGAAGCGAACAGGAAGGTTGCCCCCCCGACGAACATGGTCATCAGGCCGGCATGATTGGCTCCCAGAATGGGACAAAGTTTAATAATCAGGAACACGCCTGCTTTAACCATTGTGGAAGAATGAAGCAGCGCGGATGTGGGCGTGGGGGCCACCATAGCGCCCAGCAGCCAGCCGGAAAACGGCATCATGGCAGCTTTGGTAAAACCGCAGAACACCAGCAGCGCAACCGCCAGATCCACAGGCTCCGAGCTGCGGCCCAGGTTCACCAGCATGGAAAGTTCCACCGTGCTGTATTCCAGTCCCAGCCAGACAATGGCAATGGCAAACGCCAGACCGCCCAGCAGGTTCATCCATAACGCTTTAAACGAATTGTTGATGGCTTCCTCCGTCTGGGTATAGCCAATCAGCAGGAACGAACATAAGCTGGTAATCTCCCAGCAGGTGTACATAAGCAGCAGGTTGTTGGAAATGACAAGGCCGAACATGGCCGAAAGGAACAGGAAGATGACAAAGAAAAAGAACGGACGGCGGTCTTCCACGTCGCGATGCTCTTTCTGGAACTCTTCCATATAGCCAAGGGAGAAAACAGCAATAAGGCTGCCAATAATACCTACGATCAGTACCATGATCATGGCAAAATTGTCAATTGCAATATTGGCCGCTATGTCGATGCTGTGCCCCACGGTCTTTTCAAACCAGAAAACGGCCGCCAGCTGTACCAGTTCCAGAAGCGCGATCCAGGGCCTTTTAAACCGGACCAGCGTGTAGTACAGAATCACAACGGCCGCGATGATATCCAACGCCATGATAACCATCGGAAGTTCCGGCGCGGCAAGTTTAAAAAACTCCGGATGCCCGAAAAACTTCACGGCCGCTGCCACAGATAATCCCATGGTAACCGCTGACGCCAGCGGAACGATTGCATTACGCGCCCCGTTGCCGCGCAGACAGAAGACCAGGAACGCAGCGATCAGAGGAACACCGATCAACAAAGCAAACAAAGACATAAAGCATTCCTTCTTTCTTAATTAGTGTACATTTAACCCTGCAAAAGATAAATATAGTATGCACTATATCATAATTCCCCGGTAATGACAACCATTTTTTCCATTTTTATAAGAAATCGTGTTAGAATTACGGCAATTGTAACAATTGCAACTATTTTATTGTTCCGGTACTGCCAAAACCGCCGCTGCGTTCTTCCTTTTCCGCAGCACTGTCGTCGTCTGTTGTCAGATATTTATAAAAAATACCCTGGGCAATCCGTTCGCCCTTCTTTAAAACCAGCGGCTGCAGACCGGTGTTCACCAGTGCCAGTATAATATGTCCTTCGTTATCCGGATTATTGTAATAATCCGCGTCAATGATACCCACGTTATTGACCAGGCGGATGCTTTTCTTAACTGCCATGCCGGAACGGATATGCACACCCAGGAACTCATCCTCCTGCATATAAGCCTTCACACCGGTGGGCACCATAACAAGACGGCCGGGACGCAGGGCCACGTCTTCCGGTACGCAGATATCATATCCGGCAGACGTTTTTGTCTTGCGTGTCGGCATAGGGAAATCAACGTCTTTATACTTACTGATTTTTTCAAATCCGCGGATTCTCATTTAACATCCCCCATTTCTGTTTACCCGGTCAGGAACGCCGGAAATAAAATACCTATTATTATAAATAATTATACCATATTCTTCGCACTTTATCGAAAAATAATCATCGTTCCGCAATTAAACTTTCAAAAACGCAATAATTCATATATAATACTGATAAAGATATAATTAGAGTTCTTCTCATGGTTTTAAAGGACATCATCAGAAAAAGGAGGCTGCGCATGGAAATCACACAGGTAGTCAATTTCAGGCGGGAAGTATTACGGAGGATTGCGGAATATACATGGAACGACTGTCTTCCGGAACATATTTACGATATTCTCTATAAAACGGTCAGGGACGATACCCCGCGGGTCCGGTGCTGTGTGCATAAAGAACGGGCCGTTTTGAAGAACCGCGTCCAGATGGCGCTCTGGCAGCCGCTGGGACGTAATATCATCAACGCCGCAAAAGCCGCGCTGAACGGCGAATTCGACAAAAGCCTCCCTATTATTGACGTGCTTCCGGATGCCTGCGACGCGTGCCCTATTGATAAATACTATGTAACGGATATCTGCCGGCACTGTATCCAGCATAACTGCATGAACAACTGCCCGAAGAAAGCCATTTCCATTGTAAATAACAGGGCATTCATCAACCGCGACGTCTGTATCGAATGCGGGCGCTGCGCCAAATCCTGCCCCTACGGCGCCATTATCGAAATCAGCCGCCCCTGTATCCGCGCCTGCGCGCTGGATGCCCTCTCCGCCGGGGAGGACAGGAGAACGAAAATCGATTATGAAAAATGCACGAACTGCGGCAACTGCCGGGCAGCCTGCCCCTTCGGCGCCCTGGACGAACGCAGCATGATCGTTCCCCTGCTTCTGGCCTTAAAACAGCGCAAACCGGTGGTCGCCATGCTGGCTCCCTCGTTTGTGGGACAGTTCGGTATGAAAATAACGCCGGCGCAGATTATCGCAGCGTTGAAGAAAATCGGTTTCTCCGACGTGGTCGAAGTGGCCATAGGCGCTGATATAACCACGTTGCATGAGGCAGAAGAATTTATGGAAAAAGTGCCGAAGAAACTTTCCTTCATGACCAGTTCCTGCTGCCCTGCTTTCGTAAAATTAGTAAAAAGCCGTTTCCCCGAATATGAAGAAAATATTTCCAAAACTACGTCCCCCATGGTATCCTGCGGCCTGTACGTAAAAGACAAATCCCCGGAAGCCATGACCTGCTTCATCGGTCCCTGTATCGCAAAGAAACGGGAAGCAGTGGAACATGCGGATACAATCGATTTCGTACTTACCTATGAAGAACTACAGTGCATCTTTGAAGGCATCGGCATTGATCTGACAGAACCCGTGGAAGAAGAATACGTAACGCAGGCAACCGCCGGCGGCATCGGCTTCCCCCTGACCCGTGGCGTGCAGGCCTCCATGAGAGAAGTGCTGCCCATCGAGCGGCAGGCAGAGCTTACAGCCGAATACGCCGACGGTCTGGAAAACTGCAACGACAAACTGACACTGATTAAAAACGGAAAGCTTTCCGCCGACTACTTTGAAGGAATGGCCTGCTGCAACGGCTGTGTAAACGGTCCCGGCTCTCTGGCGCAGCAGGGGCTGACACGGGTCATGGTTTCCAAATTCCAGAAAGCGGCAGAAAAAAAGACCAGCGACCAGTTACAGGAAGCCGTGGACGCTGTCGGGAAAATCAGTTTTGAAGTGTAATAACGTTTCCAACATAAAGCCCCAAAGAAAAAACCTGATGCGTGAATGCGCACCAGGTTTTTTTATCGTATGGAATCAGGTAATAGAAGCCTCGTAAATGGAATCAACCGATGCTTTCAGCATTGCGTCAAATTCCGCAGCCGTCTGCTTCGCGTTCAGCCCTTCGGACAACGCGCGGGAGAAGCTGGCGATCAGACCGTGGTTTTCTGCCAGTTT
Organism: uncultured Succiniclasticum sp.; assembly: GCA_902801365.1. GTDB lineage: Bacteria > Bacillota > Negativicutes > Acidaminococcales > Acidaminococcaceae > Succiniclasticum. The sequence continues at coordinate 27,714 of CADCHY010000006.1, read as the reverse complement.
CTTGTTGGAATCTTCCCGGGTATAGCCGCCGGACAGCGCTACCACACGTACTACCCGCGGATCGGCGATCAGTTCCGCATAGGTATCGGGAATCGTGGGAATGGTCACCTTGAACATCAGCTTGGTGTCTTCCGGCAGTTTCGCCAAATGTTCCATAATGTTCTTCTTCAAAATTTCTTCGGCTTTTGCCTTGTCCGGGCAGTGGATATCCACTTCCGGTTCGAGGATGGGAACCAGACCGGCCGCCGCAATCTGCAGGCCGATTTCAAACTGCTGGTCTACGATTTTCTTAATGCCCTCTTCCGCCGCTTCTTTAATTACGCTACGCATCTTGGTGCCGAAGATATGCCGCTCGTCACGGGCACGGGCCAGCAGCTTGTCCAGACCGGGAATGGGTTTCATCAGCTGCACGCCGCCTTCCAGATCCATAAGGCCCTTGTCGACTTTCAGAATCGGGATGATGCCTTTTACATCCCACAGATAATCTGCCGTAAACTTGTCGTCGATCTTGCGGTCCATGGTATTTTCAAACAAAATGGCAGCCAGAACACGGTCGCTTGTGAAAGAAGGGCTCTTGATGATTCGGGTTCTCATCTCGTGAACCAGGGTGAACATTTCTTCATCATTGGAATAGGCACTTTCCTCCACGCCGTAAAGCCGCAAAGCTTTCGGTGTGCTTCCGCCGCTCTGGTCCAGCGCAGCAATAAATCCTTTGCCGTTTTTCATTTTTTCCAACTGCTTTTGATTCATGTTTTTACCTCCATCCTTTTTTGCTGATTCTCTATCGTTTCCTGTTTGGATCCCGGATAACCGTCGCGATGATTTAATCAGGCTATACTCGTTATTAATATTATACCATTAACTCATGGCTACGTCCAATTAAAAACGCTTTGTTAACAGTAAAGTTGCAAAGGAAAACTTTCCCCTGGAGCTTATTTGCAACTCACATAAACTTCTGCTAAAAAACGCAGCCCGTCATTTTATTCTGACAAGCTGCGTTTTAAATTTTGTATTTAATTAATTACACATTAATGAAATACTGTTGAATTATTTTTTGCTTCCCTGGAGGATCGCCTTGCGGGACAGGTTGATGCGGCCCTTGCTGTCGATCTCCACGCACTTCACCATGATTTCATCGCCGATGGTCTTCCACTTTCTCTACCCGTTCGGTGGAGAGCTGGGAAATGTGAACCATGCCTTCCTTGCCCGGCAGGATTTCCACAAAGGCGCCGAAGTTCATGATGCGGGTTACTTTGCCGGTATAGACCTTGCCCACTTCCGCTTCCGCCGTAATGCCGTCAATGGCCTTGATGGCCTTTTCAATGGCATCGGAGTCCGGGGAAGCGATATAAACCTTGCCGGTGTCTTCGATATCGATCTTGGCGCCGGTGTCTTCCACGATCTTCTTAATGGTCTTGCCGCCGGGCCCGATGATCTTGGCGATCTTTTCCGGATCCACGGTGATGGAAGTAATCTTGGGAGCCCATCTGGACAGGGACTTGCGGGGCTCGCTGATGCATTCCATCATCTTGCCCATGATGAATTCGCGGCCGCGTTTGGCCTGGGCCAGCGCCTGCTCGAAGATCTCGCGGTTGATGCCGTCGATCTTCATATCCATCTGCATGGCGGTGATGCCGTGTTCTGTGCCGGCAACCTTGAAGTCCATATCGCCCAGCGCGTCTTCCAGGCCCTGGATATCCGTCAGGATGGTGAAGAAATCGCCGTCTTTTACCAGGCCCATGGCCACACCGGCCACCGGAGCTTTAATAGGCACGCCCGCATCCATCAGGGACAGGGTGCTGGCGCATACGGAACCCATGGAAGAAGAACCGTTGGATTCCAGCACTTCGGAAACCAGACGCAGGGTGTACGGGAAATCTTCCTCGGAAGGAATAACCGGCAGCAATGCGCGTTCCGCCAGCGCACCGTGACCAATCTCGCGACGGCCCGGGCTGCGCAGGGGTTTGGTCTCGCCAACGGAGTACGGCGGGAAATTGTAATGGTGAATGTAACGCTGCATCTCTTCCGGTCCCAGGCCTTCAATGACCTGTGCTTCACGCAGCGGGGCCAGGGTGCAGGCGTTCATGATCTGGGTCTGGCCGCGGGTGAAGAGCGAGGAACCATGTACCCGGGGCAGCAGGCCCACGCGGCAGGTAACCGGACGCACTTCATCCAGCGCCCGTCCGTCCGGACGGATCTTGTCCACCGCGATGGTGCGGCGTACGATTTTCTTAACCAGCTTCTGGGTAATATAGGCAACGTCGGTACCGTTGTCCGGATATTTTTCGATAAACGCTTCCGCAATTTCTTTCTTCACGCGGTCCACGTTTTCTTCGCGCTGCAGTTTGTTGGCGTCCATGAGGGCCGCTTTCAGTTTTTCAGCGCCGAACTCTTCGATTTCTTTTACCAGTTCTTCCGGCGGATTGTACTTGGGCACTTCCATTTTCGGTTTGCCGATTTCTGCCTGGATGCCGCTGATAAATTCGCAGATCTTTTTGATGTTCTCATGGGCAAAGAAAATCGCGTCCAGCATTTCCTGTTCGGAGATTTCCTTGCAGCCGGCTTCTACCATCAGGATGGCGTCCGTGGTTCCGGCTACCGCCAGGTTCAGGCGGCTCACCTTGAACTGTTCCACAGTCGGGTTGACGATATACTGTCCGTCGATCAGACCTACGCGCACACCGGCGATGGGTCCTTCAAAGGGAATATCGGATACGCACAGCGCAGCAGAAGCGCCGATCATGCCCGGGATATCCGGCGCATTGTCCGGATCTACGGAAACCGCAGTAGCAACAATCTGCACATCATTCCGGTACCCGTCCGGGAACATGGGACGGATGGGACGGTCGATCAGACGGCTGGTCAGTACCGCATGGGTGCTGGGACGACCTTCCCGTTTGATAAAGCCTCCCGGGATCTTGCCTACCGCGTACATTTTTTCTTCGAAATCAACAGTCAGCGGGAAGAAATCCACGCCTTCACGGGGGGTCTTGGTACCGGTAGCGGCAACCACTACAACCGTATCGCCGTAACGCACCAGCAGACCGCCGTTGGCCTGTTTGCAGACTTCGCCGAATTCCAGCGTCAGAGGTCTGCCGCCCAGGTCCATTGTGTAACTCTTCATCATTTTTCCTCCTATACTCTTACACTTTCTCTTACCTTTGCAGTTAGATTAACCGCAACTATAAAAATGGGTTACTGAAAACAAGCATAAACATATATATTATAAAGTTTGTTACACTTTTGGTCAATATAAAAATGAAGAGATTTTCCTGTTTCTTCACAGATTGCAATACAACGTGGGAACTAACTGTTTTTTGCGCAAGCCCCCATGACCCCACTTTCATGCAGTTTGAATTATCTGTCTGGCGGTTATGCGTTACTGATGCATAGCGCCTGTCTATCATATATTAAAGAGTGCGTAGGGCGTAACCCCGCTAACCATGCGGCTTCTCGAAAAAAATCCGGGTGTTTTTTCCCCGGATTGTATGTTACGGTATCTAAAAAACCCCCAGATATTGCACCCGGGGGTTGGTAAAAATGTATTCTGTCTCTTGAGTTTTATATTGTTGTGTTTCTGCCTTTACTGCCAGCTGCATGGGAACATCACCGGGTTTCAGCCTTTTGTTCTGTCCCGGCCAGTTTGTTCACCAGTTCAGTCAGTTTGGCAATCTGTTCATCCTGTTTGGCGATTTGTTCATTTTGTTTAGCAATCTGTTCGTCTTGTTTTGCAACCTGTTGTTTCAGCTCCACAATTTCATGAGCCATAGCGTTGCGGCTCCGGGGAATCCGGTTCCGGTTGCCGTCCAGCCCGAAGGTAATACCGGCATTAATCAGGTTATCACTGTTGCCAAAAGTTCCGCCGATACTGAACATCACTTTTTCATTCGGACGGTAGAAGGCACCGATAGCCGCTGCCGTTTCACTGCGGTAATTACCCACGCCGGCCGAGAACTGCAGCTTATCATCCGGATCAAAGTCCATGGGGTGCAGGGCTGCCAACGCGGCCGCGCCTGCCAGGCCTTTCCGCATACGGTCGTCCAGACGGTTCATCTGATTGAACGTGTTGTTGAACTCGTTATTCAGATTTTCGATACTCGTCGCATTATCTTTAACCTTTTCATCCAGCGCTGTAATGTTTTCCGCGGCCGTGTTGTCTTTCTTAATGTAGTTGCCGTCTTTCTCCACACGGGTTTCCTTGTAAACGGTGCCGCCGGTTACAATGCCGCTGTCGCCGGAAGCTACTTTGCCGTCGGTTACTACATTAACCGCATACGTTGTGAAGTCACCGTCTTTGCCTTCGGTCACCGTGGTGTTATCCCCGTCAATTACTTTAACATTAGTGGCAGCTTTGGCGCTGATGGTATAAGTAACAGGACCCTTTTCATCGTCACCGCTTGCTGTGACTGTAATATTGTCTCCGGCGACAACCCTGTTGCGGGTATCCGTAACAGTGAATTTTGCAGTTTTGGGAACTACTGTTGTTTTGATTACGTTATCCTCAACACTCTGTTCATTGGACGTTACAGTGACGGTATACTCGGTTTCCGTTTTATTGGCTGTTGTTTTTGATTCGCCTGATTTTACCTCGACACCGGACACCTTGGAATCAGCTGCATCCACAGTGTACGTTGTCGTATGGTTATTGGGTTTCGTTTCATTCGGAGCCAACGGCCCAATCGATTCCTGGGAAGGTGTCGGTTCCGGCGTTGTTGCAGTTGTACTGCCGCCGGTTGTTCCTGCACCCGTTCCGTTGCCTGCAGCCGAGCCGGTACTATCTGGAGTCAAGTCAGTCGTTTTACCATTTGTCGCTCCTGTTCCGACCTCATCATCAACCGTAACAGTATTGTCCGGAACAGCCTGAACAATCGCATTTAGCGAATGAATCGTATACTTGGTATGTCCGTTGCTAGTTTCTTTAATCACCTCAACGTTGTCTCCGGCCACAATATCGAACTGCATTGCATCAATAGCTGCATACAACTGGCTGCCGTTGATGGCGTCAGTGCTGGCGTCAGAAATCCGGCCCGGAGCCACATTGAGAATCGTACGTTCTTTGCCTGCAGAACCAATGCTCACTGTCCCGTTATCTTCACTGGGTGTCCCTGCAAATTTATATGTTTTCCCGTTGATTGCCAGCTCCTTCATACCGCCAATTTCTGTCATAGAGGAACCGGAGCCCAACGCCACGCTGTTTGCCTTAGTTGCAGAGGCGTTGTTGCCAAAGGCGATTGCGCCATCTTCCCCGGCACCAGATCCGGTTCCGATAGCAATACCGTCATTCCCGGACGCATTTGCGGACATTCCCACCGCAATAGAATTATCGCCGCTTGCCTGCGCAGGATTTTCAGCTTCCGTTATGAGGTATTTAGTCGTGGTAATCAGATCTTCCGCCTCGTCATCATCCCTGTTATCAGTCATACTCAGGACATCATTTCTTTCCAGATAAATCTTTGTTCCACTGTCATTTACATAATAATGACGTCCGTCTTCATCTTCTTCAATTGTCCTTGAATTACCGGAGCCATCCGTAAAGGAATACGTTGTCTCTCCGTGAGAATCGGTTTCTATCAGAGTTCCGATCTGCCGGGTGATTTTCCCCGAACCGATGGCAACCGCATTCTTCCCTTCAGCAACTACGCTGTTTCCCAGCGCAATCGTATTATCTCCCCTTGCTTCTGCATCCTGACCGATGGCATAGGTATGGTCTTTAAACGCAACTGCGTTTTTGCCCAAAGCAACGGAGCTTACCGCATTTCCGTCTTCAGCATCCGACCCGGTTGTGCCTCCGAGCGCCGCCAGAGAATTACCACCATAAGCCGTGCTTCTTTCGCCGAACGCCGTCGAAGAGTTTCCTGCCGCATTCGTATAACTCCCCCAGGCCGTCGCCATTTCTCCTTTGGCTTTTGTATAATAACCGAACGCCGTGGATGAGAAGCCTTTTGCCTTTGTCTGTACGCCCCAGGCGGTGGCATTTGTCCCAGCAGCTATTGTTTCATCACCCCACGCGGTAGAAGAATCCCCTTTCGCCGTCGCATTGCTGCCCCAGGCAGTGGCAACTTCTCCTGTTGCTTTTGTCTGTTCACCCCAGGCGGTGGAATAATCTCCCTTTGCTACGGTTTCAAAACCGAAGGCGGTGCTTCCGTCTCCTTTGGCCTTCGTTAATGAACCCCAGGCAGTTGATTCGTCGCCTTTGGCTTTTGTGTCTACACCCCAGGCCATGGCGTCCCAACCGATAGCTTTAGCACCGTGACGTCCCAGGGCAATAGATCCGACACCCTTTGCCGTCGCACCGCTACCGATGGCTATTGCGTCATCTTCTTTCGCTTTTGCCCCATTGCCAATGGCAATAGAATTATCTGCTTTTGCGTTTGCATCGTTGCCGACAGCAACAGAATTATCACCACTAGCCTTCGCATTTACGCCTGCTGCCAGAGCATTGCTACCCTTTGCCCCTTTATTGTCATAGTTTCCTGCTGTCTCGTCTGAAGAATTGACAGAGTAGAAATGAATTGCATCCCCGCTACCCGCTGCATTGATCGTATAAATCATATGACCGTCATCCGGGTCGTGTTTCGTTCCCAGTGTTATATTCGCGCCTTTCTCCAGTTCCACGCTCGCTGCTTTCAGCTGGGCAACGTTCACCGCGTCAGAAAGTTCTGATCCTGCAGCTACGTTGGTAATCTGACGGGTAACTGTTTTCGTTGTTGCATTCCCTTCATCGTCTACCGTTGTAACCGTTCCGCCAACGGATACCGCTGCCGCTGAAGATTCCCATACTCCCGTCCCATCTGTATACTTTTCTTCTCTCGTTGCCGGGTTATATCCACCTTCGCTCAGCTCCCTGGTTGCCACACTTTCATTTCCCAGCGCCACACCGCCTGCAACGGATACAGCAGCATTATTTCCCAGCGCAAGGCCATTCTCTGCTGTCACAGAAGAACCGGAACCAAAAACAATCCCTCCGGTTTTATCAACACTACTGCTGTTACCCATAACAAAAGCGTCCGTGACAGTAATCTCTTCAGCCGTATTTGACCCGTCAATCGTACTCTCATTACCAACAATATAAGAATTGTGCGCATTTACAACGTTCGGATCACCAAATGCACCGGAATTATTACCTCTCACCTTATGACCGGTACCAATCGCGATACTGTTATCCCCGGTTACGATGTTTCCCCTGCCAATAGCTACAGCTTTGTCGCCGGCCGCATGGGAATAAGAACCTATCGCAATGCCGGCTTTACCGCCGCTGGTTTCAGGCATCCCGTCTGTCAATTTTATGGTGGCAGAATGATGCTCTTCGTCCAATGTGCTCATATCCACTTTCGCACCTGCCGAAGCATTATGACCTATTGCCATGGAATCTTCGCCTAAGGAATTAGCGAACTGGCCAACGGCCGTGCTGTTTCTTCCGTAGGCGCCTGCCACACGGCCGATTGCCATCGCCTTGTCTCCTTCAGCATGAGAATAGGAACCGAAGGAGATGCCACCGGATGACAAGGTCATCTTACCAGCCGCAATATCAACCGTCTGACCATCAGTGCCAGTAAAAGTCAGTATCTCATCCGGGCTGACCATTACATTTTTTCCATTCTTTTGATAATAATAATATCCTGTATCAGCATCTCTTTTTACTGAATCACCGGATTTTTTTAATTTTATTTTGTCCGCATCGTAACCAAAATCTGCGTCACCAACTTTGAGAATTTTTCCGTTAGCGTTTACTTCTATGTTTCCGTCTTCAATGAGATAGATACTGTTCTTGTTAACTTTAGCTATGCTGCCGTCTAACAGAGTCCGTTCTGATTCTCCCCCTTTTGATACTGAAAAATTGATTGTATAGACATCCTCTATCTTTTTTCTGCCAGGTTCAATCTTAACATGCGCGCCTGATAACGCTTCATGTCCGAAAGAAATGGCTCCTTCGCCATATGCATTAGCGTACAGACCCTGGGCAACGCTGTTCTTCCCATACGCGGCAGAGGTAAGACCCAATGCCATGGAATGTTCTCCCTGAGCAATCGTATAGGAACCGATAGCAATACCACCGTCAAGTGTATTTGTTTTTGTACCTGCGACATCTTTAAACGTACCATTATTGTCTTTTTCAATCTGTACAAAATAGTCAATATGACTTACCGCATCGCCTGACGGTCTGATATCTTTATTTGTATTCTCTACCGCTCTATACTGGACAGCATCGTCATCACTTTCAGCATCGTCCCCAAATTTATCAACTTTTACAAATTTCCATCCATTAACTTTTCCTTGTGCATCATAAGTTTCTTTAGCTTTTACCTTATAATATTTACCTTTCTCTTCAGCGTCAATCGTACATTCGTATAATAGTACGGTTCCATCAGATGTCTGAATATATAGCTTTGATGTACTTTTTGGCTGAGAACTGATTTTGCTTCCGTTTGGGACCTCAACGTATTTGATACCAGCTTTATCACTATACCCTTCTATGACTGGCATGCCAGTTAAAGCTAAATGACCTATCGCCAGCGAACTATCACCAAAAGTCACTGAATCATGCCCTACAGCAATACTTTCCGAATGAGCAGCGACCGAATGGAAACCCAGAGCCATAGTCTCATATTTCCGGGCTTCTGATCCCGTGCCTACCGCAACATTTTGAATTCCGGTAGCAACAGTATATGCACCGATTGCCGAACTGCTCGAACCAAAAGCTTTTGAGCCTGAACCTATCGCAGTAGTATCATTGTTAGTAGCTTGAGACGAATCACCAATTGCGGTGGCTTTTGAAACTTTTACTGTTTTTGTAGTAATTTTACCTGCTTTAGCACCATTACCAATTGCTGTACTGTTATCAGAATATGCAGCTGAATTATTCCCAATGGCAACCGCATGGCAACCGCCTTATTAGCAGTTGCATAGACAGTTTTGTTCTGATCATTCTTATAAGACTGCGTTGAACCTACCTGAGAAGTATTTCCGATAGAAATACCCCAATCCCCAAAAACTCTGGCCTCACTGCCAATTGCAGTTGAATAATTAGTAAAAATATTCTTATCAGCACCAGTTCTTGCATTATATCCTAATGCAGTATTCCAACCCTTTGTTGACGACGCATAAACTTGCGCCATTGAGCCAATTGCGATGTTATTCTCACTCAAAGACGATGCATCGGACCCTTTGATAACACTTCTACGACCTAAAGCAAAAGAACTTTTTGTATTTGTTACAACGGGCTTATCATCTGCATACACCGAACTAAACACCATGTAATCGTTCAGAAGAGCCAATGAACCGTCTGCAGAAACAGTAACAACCACACCGTCTTCCTCAGTAACAGAAATCCCTTTTCCAGCTTTAATAGTAGCTAATGTATTACTGCCTGATGCGCCGGTTATCGTCGCCGTTCCATCTGCCCAAACAGGCGCACTTATCCCAAAACTCAAAACAGAAGCCAACAACATTGTAGTAAGGACTGCACCCATACAGGGAACACGGCGGACAGCTGAACTGCCTTTACTGTGTGCTTTGGCAATTTCCGAGACAACTACATAGCAGTTTCTGACTTTGCTCCAGATCACGCAATAAATTTTATTCATTCTCGTACCCCCTTCCCAAAAGGTTGAGATTCATATTTTAACTGCATTGCAATGAATTTTCACCGCATGAATTTTATCATTTTTCTGAATTTTTGAGTAGTATGATTTATCTTTCTACCCGTATAATTAGACACTAATGATTCCATACAAAAGAAAACCCGGGCATTATGCCCGGGTGTCGCTAAAAGTATTTTTTGCTTTTTGTCTCTTTAGTGTTTTTCTATTTTGTTCTTACTTCACTTCCGCTGCCTTCGGAATCTCCGTCACAATCTTGCTGCCGTAGACGTCACGGGTCTTCCCTTCCGGATACTTCGAATCCGAATTGTTGACACGTACCCGTTCCACTTTCTTGCGGTCATTGTCTTGACCGGAGATCCGTTCTACATAAATACGACCCAGTTCCGGCTCGAACTCTTTGGCAATCTTGGAATCCAGCGTTACGCCGCTGCGGACCAGGCGGTCCAACATCGCCGCAAATTCATAACGTGTCATAGAACGGTCACCCTTGAACAGACCATCCGGATATCCCTTCAGCGCGCCGCGTTTCTGCAGGTCTTCCACATACTCGTAAGCCCAGTGATTTTCCGGTACATCCGGGAACATGGCCGTCTCCGTATTAGCACCTTCCAGACGGTCCATCCGGGCCGCCATCTGGGTCACCAGGCTGCGCAGATCCTGGATCTCGCGGGCCATGGCCGTGCGGCTCCGGGTTATCCGGTTCCGGGTGCCGTCCAGACCGAAGGTGATGCCTGCGTTTACCATGTTATCGCTGTTGCCGAATGTTCCACTGATACTAAACATGACACTTTCGTCTGGCCGATAGAACGCACCGACGGCTGCCGCCGTTTCACCGCGGTAGTTACCTACGCCGGCCGAGAACTGCAGCTTGTCGTCCGGGTTAAAGTCCATGGGGTGCAAGGCTGCCAACGCTGCTGCGCCTGCACCGACTTTATCAACACGGTTGCTTAAATTGATAATATCTGCCGAATTTGCAGCTACTTTCTGTTCAACCGCGTACAGTTCGGAACCATTGACAGCATCTGTACTGTCAGGACCGATGCGGCCGGCTGCCACGTTGGTAATTGTACGTTCTTCGCCAGGCTTACCCACACTGACAGTTCCCACGGGGCTCTCACCTTTAATGTTCGTATATTTTGTGTTGGTGCCCGGAATCTCTATTTCCTTCTTTCCGTCAAGGCCGCCCATATGTGTGGTTTCAGAACCGCTACCCAGCGCTACCGAATTTTCCATGGTAGCCTTGGCATTGTTGCCGATGGCAACAGAATCTTTGGCTGACACCTCAGATTTACTGCCGGCAACAATACCGCCCTCGCCGGAGACCTTGCTTTCATTACCAAAAATTAGGCCTCTCTTAGCAGAAGTTGTACTCTGGTTACCCATGATAAAGCTTTCGTTTGCATCGCTGTCAACAGTGCTGTTATTACCTACAACGTAAGAATAATCTCCGTCAACAGTGTCCGGATCACCGAAGGCACCGGAATTATTCCCGCTTACCGTATGGCCTTTACCGATGGCAATGCTGTTCTCACCGGACACTTTGGATTCATTACCAAATACGACGGCACCGGCACCAGTTGCTTCTGTATTGTTGCCAATGGCAATCGTATTCTCTTCCAAAGCTTTCGCGTTCTGACCAATAGCATACGCATAGTCTACAAGGACCTCTGCGCCATCGCCAATGGCCACAGATCCTTTACCTTCCCCATTCGCCGTTTTGCCAACAGTACCGCCTAAAGCTGCCAGCGAGTTTTCTCCATAGGCTTTGGAATTCACACCGAAGGCAGTAGCGTAGTTACCGGCAGCTACGGTCTTGCTACCGAAAGCAGTAGCGCCTTCACCGGAAGCTGTTACTTTTTCGTCGGCAGTACCGAGACCAAAAGCGGTCGCTCCTTTGCCACTAGCTTCCGTATACTGACCGAAGGAAGTGGACATCAGCCCGGATGCGGTTGTCAAATTACCGAAAGCTGTTGCAGCCTGGGCGTTGGCTGTATTTTTTACGCCAAACGCCGTTGCGTTCAAAGCGGTTGCTTGTGAGCCAGATCCAAAGGCAGTCGCCATATTTCCTGACGCTTTAGTTCCATTACCGAAAGCAGTAGCCGCCTGGCCGCTGGCTGTGTTGGATGCACCCCATGCTGTTGCATAGTTGTTGGTAGCATTTGTACCATAGCCCCATGCCGTCGCATAATCTTTGGTCGCATTTGTATACGCGCCAAACGCCGTAGATGCCATCCCGCTTGCGGTTGAGATCATTCCAAACGCAGTTGATGCCGAACCTTCGGCTGTTGTCCCGTAACCAAATGCAGTTGCCGCCATAAATCCACTGGCAGTTGTTGAAACACCAAACGCAGTCGATGCTTCACCGCTGGCTGTCGTGCCGACCCCAAATGCCGTCGCCTGGGCATTAGAGGCTACGTTACTTTGGCCAAAGACTGTTGAATCGTATCCGCTTGCTTCATTGAATTCACCCCAAGCAGTCGAAGCACGTCCATACGTTGTATTTTCAGTACCAAAGGCAGTCGAATGAATGCCATACGCAATATTTCCCTCGCCAAAGGCAGTGGCATCTGTACCATATGCCTTATTATATTGTCCCCACGCCGTGGCTCCTATGCCGAACTCATCTTTTTCACCGGGTTCCCCTGCGTGATCCATTTGGTTCAGCATCTCCCAGGTAGCATTCCGGTCGGCCTCGTCCTGCCCCGCCACTGTCAGAATGCCCCATGCTGTCGCGTCCGGTCCCGCCGCCTGAGCGGAAAAACCGTGAACATAGGAATTGCTTCCACTGGCAATCAGCTGTCCGGTTGAGCCCTCGCCAATCGCAATCGCGCCATCGCCCGTAGCCTGCGCGCCGTAACCAATAGCAATGCTGGAAGAACCGCTTGCGCTGGCATCGGGACCAATTGCAATAGCATAGGTTTCGCTTGCACCATCGTTGTCATAGTTGTTTTTAGGACTTCCTCCGTCATTTACACTGAAATAATGCACTTTTGCGTCTTCAACAGCCGATGCAACCAATTGCAATTGCGCTACGTTGACAGCATCGGTAGGTTTAGAACCTGCTGCAACGTTAATAATCTGACGGGTTTGCTGCTTTCCGGCAGCATCCTTTGCTACGCCGACCGATACCGCTCCCAGCGTGGAAGTCCATGTTGGAGAAGTTTTATCAGTGCCAGAATAAGCTGATTCTTCCATTACATCGTAACCAACTTCCCCTCCTGCCTCTCGATCCGCTACAGAGTCGCTGCCCAATGCTACTGATTTTGCAGACGTTGCCGAAGCGTTATTACCAAGCACAAAACTACCGTCTCCATTATTGCTCTCGACTTTACCTTCTTTGCCAATTACTACAGCTTCGTTTGCTGTTATAATAATATCGGAACCAATTGCAATATTATTATCGCCCTTCACAGTATTATTATAGCCATCCAAGAAATTGAAGTTGCCCGATTGCAATTTATTAGATACACCCATAAGCTGCGAGTAAGAAACATTTCCTTCGGATCCCGCAGTATTCGCTCCACCAACCGCCATAACATTGCCACCACTGCCAGCAACAGCGCTCGACAGGGCATCAATAGCTTTTTTTAAGTTGTCCTCTGTTTGGCTTTGCATATACGCTCTAACTGCAGCTTGTAATTCAGTAGACTTACTAACATCTCCATATGCATTCTCTATAGTGTTTCCTGCACCCCAGATTAAAGCGCCATTTGCGTTATTTGTTAAATTTCCCACGCCAACAACGCTGTTTGCAACCCCATCGTACATAACACCGGTTTTTGAATCTATTATATTGTATGGACCATAAATAGAAGCTGTCGCCCCTTGTAAGAGACTCCCGTTGATTTCTGAACCTGCTCCAACTGCTACAGACTCTCTGCCGTTTGCAGTCGCCCCTCCTGCCGAATAGGAAGCCGCCCACGCACTGCCGCCTGCAGACAACACAGTCCCTGCAATCAGAAACGCGGCGATCAGTTTTTTATTTAAACTCGAACTGCACTTGCCATTGCGTTTGGCAATCTCAGACACAACGACATAACTGTTTTTCGTTTTGCTCCAGACAACCTTAAAAATTTTGTTCATGGTTTCTCCCTTTCTTTATTAAAATAATTGGTTAAAGATGAACATATTAATATTATCTATATAAAATCAGAGTTTCGTATCCTCCGATTTATAAACAGCTAAATTCCGTGCCGCATTGTAATCCACCGAGATGGATCCTCCGCGCCGGTTCTTGTCTGCTTTACCGTAACCGCAGTCTTTGCAGACAAAGGTACACTTTTATAAACGGAATAAAATCCCATATATCATCCGTGTTTAAGCAATATTTAACGCATGATTAACAAAGGATTGATAAATTATTCAGATAATATTTCTTTATTATATATTAACTATTATCAAACGATTCGTCAAGTAGCCAATGTATTTAAAAGTATACTTTTAATAGAATTTTTTTATATTTGTATGCTTTTTTTCCTGTGTTTTATTATAGAATTAATATTGTGAAACATAATTGTGTGATATTAGTTGTTAAAAATCATCTTTAGACTTATCTGTTGTAATTGACTTACTACGCTGTCACAGTGACGCATCAAAACGGGGGCAACCATGTCGGGCACTGTATACGGCTATATACGGGTATCAAGTAAAGACCAGCATACCGACAGGCAACGTACTGCGCTGCTTGAATACGGCATACTGTCGCATTGTATTTTTACTGACTGGCAGAGCGGCAAAGATTTTAACCGTCCGCAATACAAAAAGCTGCTGCGGACCCTGAAGCCGGAGGATTGCATTGTCATCACTTCTTTAGACAGGCTGGGACGAAATTATGAAGAAATACTGGAACAGTGGAATCTGATTACCCATACCAAAAAGGCGGATATTATCGTCCTCGACATGCCGCTGCTGGACACACGCACATCACGGGATAATCTGACGGGATGGTTTATCGCCGATATCATACTGCAGATTTTAAGCTACGTGGCGGAAACGGAACGGCACAACATCCGCAAGCGGCAGGCAGAAGGGATTGCCGCGGCACGAGCCCGGGGCGTTAAGCTGGGACGACCGCGAAAAACACTTCCGGAACATTTTGAGGAGATAGCGAAACTGATCCGCGAAAGAAAACTGTCTTACCGGGAAGCGGTGGCAAAACTGAACGTGAGTCCTTCCTGGCTGTACTGTGCTATGAAAACAAAATAACGCGAATTGCAAACAAAAATAGACCAGTGTTTTATACACCGGTCTATTTTTTCCAATACCTATCTGCTTATTTGATTTTTGTTTATTTCCATTCCCAACGGAAGCCACCGTTGATCTGCCAGGTCCGGCTAATGTCGTGACCGAAGTCGCGTTCCAGATCCAGGAAGAAGTAAGAATGTTTGTTTACTTCGATATCAGCGCCTATACCGATATCGGCCCAAGTCCGTTTCCCATCATAGTCTGTACGCAGTGTATCCAATCCATCCGCACTACGGGCGATCATAGAACGGTCTCCGTCAAATTCGTGCATGATATCAGCCTTAAAATAGTAGCTGCGACGCAGTTTATCCTTATCTGTCAGAACATCCCGGCCAATCCGGAAACCTCCTCTGGCAATAATACTGGTTATGGCATCCTGCCGGTTCCACAGTCCCTGCTTCGTTGTATAACTGGCACTGCCCACACGGGCTACCTGCAGCTGGGCCTGGGGTTCAAAATACCATTCGTTCCCCATGTCTTTCTTCCGGCCATACTCAATACTCAGGCTGCCAAAGTTATTACCGTACTCGGCAGAAACTTCCTTACCTGTCCGGCCCAGTGCAGTGTAATCACTTTCAATGCGGCCGAACCGGGCCACGATATCCCGGTAATGTCCTTTATGCCCCAGCCAGGTGTCGTACCCTTCCACGGCATACCGTTGTACATCCCCATGCCCGCTGAACCGGGTCAGGCTCGTGTTGGCATCCGTATAGTCCAGCGCAACGCCCCGGTAATGTTTTCCTTTATCCCGATGGGGTTTCACCTTGCCGTCCATACCGATCTGGACCATGGTGTAATTGTTCTTGAACGCATTGTCAATGCCCTGACGGCCGCGTTTCAAGCGCACCCATGCGCCATGGGTCTCGTCAATATAGCGGGCTTCACCCATCCGTTTGTTCAACCGGTCCAGATCTGCCCCTAACGCGTAATTGGAATACCCCATATCGCTGATGATTTCCACCGCGGAACTGGGCTTAGGCTGTGGTTTTGGTTGTGGTTTAGGCTCAGGTTGTGGTTCAGGTTTAGGCTCCGGCTCGGGTTCCGGTTCAGGCTTCTCTTCTTCGGTCAGTGTAATATACCAGTTTTTACCGGTTTTCCCGTTATCTGACTTTTCGTTTTCAACAACATACTTGTAAACATATACTTCGCTGGGATTATCGCGCTCATAGGACTCGCTTTCCGAACTTGTATATTGGGCACTATTTCCCTCCACATAGGAGAAATACAGTTTATCCCCTTTGTTCATGGCATCCAGGTTGGCTTTTGTTATGTCGGTATAACCAATATCATAGGTGCCTTCACTGGAATTCAGGGCAAAGATGTAATCGCTGTCCGTAACCTCACTGGCTGAATATAACGGCTTTTTAGATCCGTCACCGTATTTCAGGTTCATTACGAACTTACCGTTATTCCCAGTGAAGCTCTTATCAATGGTAAGGCTCATTCCTTTTTCGGGCGTTTCACTGTTTCTGACCATTTTGATGACAGAATCTTTGAACGCAAGATTGGTTACATTGGAAGTACCTGTCATGGTCCATGTAGTACCGGGATCAAGTTTTAAATTGGACGACGCCTTGTCTTCAACAAACTCTGTTCCTTTGTCATAGGTAGTAACGACTTTGCCTTTAAATGTTGAACCGCTTCCGGTAAAATTGGTATTAACGAATGCGTTGGTAGCAATAATGTCCCCTTCCAGCGAAGATTTATCTCCGGCAAAATCAATGTTTACCGTACCACCGTAATAGGAAGCGACATGGCCTTTGATATTAACAACACCGGTCCCGCCTTTATTGATCTCAATCAGACTTTTACCGAAGACACCTTTATCAGAGGCAGCAGCCACAGCGCCGCCAATACCATCTCCCAATTTATCGTTGGTAATTTCGATATTCTTCCCTTCCAGAATCACCGTGCCGCCATAACCTTTTCTTCCTGTCATGACCGTACTGTGAAGAACATTCGCTTCTTTATCTTTCGAACTTTCATCATCATCCGTTGTTACCGGCGCTTTTATTATGATTTTGTCTGCAGAAACTTTGATAGGACTGGTCACACTGTTACCAGCAATAGCAGGTCGGTATCCATCTTTGTTAATAAGACTAAACTTACTCCCGTTAACGCCTGTAACTATAATACCTTCCCCAGCATCTCCAGCGCCATCCGTTTTACCTCTGTTTTCGTTATTGGTAATAGCATGTCCATGTTCCGATTCAATGGTTAACGTTTTAACTTCATCTACAGTAATTGTTTGTGATTTTCCTGCAGAAGTATATAATCCATCATCATATGAATCCATAGTTATTGTCCCAGCATGAAGCCTGATAGACACATTATTTTCTACATATGTTGCTTTTCCATTGTTAGCATTCCTTAAAGGATTTTTAACTGAAATGCTATTTACTGAAATATTTGTGTTCTTCTGTTTTGCAGTATACATTATAGGCGCGGTTCCGGGATTTGGAGTTTTTTTTCCTACTTGCTCTATATTGGTCCAATGACATATTAAATCGGCAGCAGCATTATTAATCGTACCCGAAATAAATGTACTGCTCATATCCACTTCTTCCGCCCATGTGTTTCCACTCACAGACAGCACTGTCCCTGCAGCCAAAACAGCCGCAAGTACCTTCTTACTTCCGCCCGAACTGCACTTCCCGCTTCGTTTTGCCAGTTCAGATACAACTACGTAACAGTTTCTTGCCTTGCTCCATACAACTTGATACACTTTGTTCATCTTTTGCCCCTCCTGAAAAATAAGTGTCTTCTTCTACGAATGGTCACAGATTCATTTGAATGTAAGTACAGCATAACACTCAGTAAAAATCGCCATCTTACTTCCACTGCCAGCTGAAGCCGCCGTTAATCTGCCAGGTACGGCTGATGTCATGGCCAAAGGAGCGCTCCAGGTCAAGCCAGAAATAGGTATCTTTGCCGGTCCTGATATCGGCGCCAATGCCAACATCTCCCCAGGTGCGCTGTCCGTCGTATTCTTTGCGCAGGGAATACCCATAGTTATCCATGGCTGTAATGGCGCGATCGCCGTCAAATTCATGCATTAAATCGGCTTTAAAGTAATAGTTTCTTGTTTTGGCAGCATTTTCATAACCCAGACGGAAGCCGACACGGCCGATCACGCTGGTGATCCCATTCTGCCGGTTGTAAATGCCCTCTTTGGTATGATAGCTGGTACTGCCGATATGCGCAATCTGCAGCTGGCTCTGCGGTTCGATATACCAGCCCTTCTTCATGTCTTTCTTACGGCCGTACTCAAAACTGATGCTGCCAAAGACATTATGGTAATCTGCCGACATCCCTTTATTCTGGGAATTGTTTATATCATAGCTGCTTCTGATGCGGCCAACCTTGACTACAATATCACGGTAGTGCCCTTTATCTCCCAGCCAGGTATCAAAGGCAGAGCCCGCCACCCGTTCGTGGTTGCCGGTTCCGTTTACCCGTGTCAGGTTGCTTGAGCCATTGATATAATCCAAAGCTACCCCGCGATAATGTTTGCCTTTGTCATTTTTATCGTGGATCCTGGCAGTGTTTCCGACCTGGTACATGGTGTAATTGTTCTCAAACGCGTTATCGATGCCCTGACGCGTCCGCTTAATACGCGCCCACACGCCATGGTCCATCCCGTCCGTATAACGCGCTTCGCCCATACGTTTATTCAGACGGTCCAGCTCCGTTCCCAACGCGTAGTTTGCGTATTGGAAATCTTCAATGACCTTAAAGGCTTCGGAGGTTTTCGGTTCCGGCTTGGGAGCAGGCGCAACTTGAGGCGTTGATTCGTTTTTTTCCTTTTCTTTTTCTTTTTCCTCTACATCTTCAGTCTTATGAATATACCAGTTCGTGCCGCTGCCGCCAGCAGTTGTTGTCGAAGGCGCTTTTTTCATCGACTTTTTCGCAGCCGTACTGTCAGCCGGAGCGGTCTCCGCTTTTTCGCTCTTTACTTCATACCTATGAACAAAAATCTTATCTCCGTCTTCTATCTTTTCCTGAGACAAAGCTTTTACCGTAGTACTGTCAAGAACGATACTGCTGTTTGCATCGGCAACATTGGCAAAATACAGCCTGTCCTCTTTTGAGGGATCCGCATTGGGCTGCATCTTTTCCAAATTCGCAGCTTTGGAATTAAACTGGACGTCATGGGTGCCTGATCCTTTGCCGATGAAGATGTAGTCGCTGTCCCGTTTTTCATTGGCATCCGCAATCTTGTAAATGGGCTTTTTGCTTTCATCATTAAATTTTAAATCTACTTTGAAAATACCGCCATCACCGGATAATTCCCTGACATCTACACAATCATGACGCCCGAAAAATTTATTCGTTTCTGCTTCACCGATTTTTATTGTCTTTTTATCAAACTCGTTTACAATAGTCAGATTTTCCAGCTTACTCTTGATGTCCTCATCCTGGATATTAATAATGCCGCCCTTTTCCAGCGTAATTTTGCTGATGGTCGGATTCATTTTATAAATCCATTCCGCTCCGTTTGACACCGTCAGCTTTAAATCCCCGTGACCGGAAATTTTTATATCTTCCAGTTTTTTCATTCTTTCTTCAGTAGTTTTTCCACCGTAAACTGTTTTTTCAATTAGGTAGTCAGCATATTGGGGATACTGTTCAGCAAATTCATCCCAACTTGCAAATGTTTTATCTTCATCTTTGAATTCCGGATATGTATTTTCTTCGTCACCGTACCAAAAGGATTTGTCATTGTTTAACGTTAGTTCAATGTTCCCGTCTGCAGTCAGTTCAGGCTTGTTCTTCTTGTTATTATAATATACCCAGTCATGATGCAGATCATTTTCAACAAAGTCGATATCACCAATTACTCTGGTATAACCACCAGACTCCGGGGTCGGATTGATAATTGCTGTTCCTCCGTTTTTAGCTGAAATCGCATCAGCCTTTGTAGCGTAAATCGAGCCGAAAAATACCGTCTTTGCAGTTATATCTGCAGTTGATTTATCGGTATCTTTATCATTTTGGACGAAAAGCGCATTATTTGTAACTGTGGTATCAGTATTATCAACCAGAACAAAAACATTACCGTCTTTATTATCGACGATAAACTGACGGTTGCTTCTGACTCCCGCCGCTGTTGCAGAAGAATAGTAATTCTTTTCACTTAACGTTACGTTTACGCCATCCCATTTACCGTCTGGTCCGGCTCCCTGATATGCAGAGGGGGCAGTGACTATGTTCTCCGCCTGTGCAACTCCGCATGCACTTCCTAACAACAAACTTAACACAACTGCTTTTGACAAATTCTTCTTAGACATAAAGGCCCTCCCGGGTTTAAAATGTGTAATTCAACATTGTAAAGACACGGCCCGAAAAGCCGTGTCCTTACAACAAGTATGATATTAACTCCGCGATGCGGTTTTGTCAATATTCTTTAAATATAACAAAATATAGCCATGACATGATTTGTTAAACCTGTCATGGCTAAAATAATACTAGTCTTTATAGGTTCAGTTTGCTCCGGCAATCGGCGGCTGCGGCCAGTTTTCAATACTCTCGAAGCAGTCCACGGAGACATACTTCACGCCGTTTTCTTCCTGCACCGTTCCGAAGAATGTTCCACGCTGACCCAATGGGCAGTACGTGTTGTTCATCTTCAGCGTGACCGGTGTCATGTTCTTATCCCAGAACTTCATCCAGTCCCCCTTGATCGTGGCGATGTTGCGGCCCATAAGGGCTACCTTCGTCCCCACTTCCAGATTCCCACCGGCAAACGCTTTCCCTTCTATCGCCTGGTAGGATGCAAGGTCTGCATAGCTCAATCCTTTCGGATTGTTCTGCAGGAAACGTTTGTTATCACTGACGATGGGATCGTGGAAGAAAGCCGGGTCACGGTCGTTTACCACTTTTTTGTTCCCTTCCCCAGGCAAGGTGTGGCCGGTCCTGTTCTGTGCGTCAAAGTATTCCTTGTAGGGGTTCACATCACGCCAGATCACTTTTTCAACTTTTAAATAATCCCCCTGCGCATCCTTCCGCATTACTCCGATAGCGGTAAACGGTGTCCGGAACAGCAGCCGGCGGCTGTACCTGCCGAAATTGGCGCGCAACCGTGTTCCGTTCTCAGCCTGCATCTCATATATATTGCCTGTCACAAAGTACCGGATCGGGCCCTGTACCGCAATGAGCTTTTCCGTATATAACTGCGGAGACGCCACAACGTCTTCTATCGCTACTACCGGGTAGTCCTTCACCACCACCGGTTTGTCATCGCCCCGGCGCAACGCTTCTTTGGAATATTCGCCTGTTTCGTATGCAAACGCCTGCGACGCAAGTAACGCACAACCCAGCGCTGCCACAGCCAATAACTTTTTAACCAACATAATGGATCTCCCTCCTGTTATCAAGTATCATCCATATCGCAAAATGTGCTATGCCTGTATGTAACCGTCCTCATGCATGCCCTTATTATTCGGCCGGTTTTTCTGCTGCCTTTGCTTTAGCTGCCTTAGCTGCCGCTTTTTCTTTTGCCAGCTGTTCTTTGGCAGCCTTGGCTTCCGCTTTTTCTTTTGCGATTTTTTCTTTAGCAGCCTTTTCTTGTGCTAATTTTTCTTCTTTATAGGCCGGGTCCGGTTTTTCCTCTACCCGTTCCTTAATCGTACGAACACGCTGGATATGCGGTGTGCCATCCTTATGGTGGGTAATCGTATCGACGCGGATGCGATCCAGTTCCGGTGCGAACTCGGTCAGAGCCTTGTCGCTCAGGCGCGCGCCGTTCTGCATCAGACGATACAGCACCGCTGCCATTTCGTAACGGGTCATGTTGCGGTTGCCCTTGAAGTAACCGTCCGGATAGCCTTCCAGTACGCCGTTGCCGGCCATGGTGGCTACATAGTCATAGGCCCAGTGGTTTTCCTCCACATCCGGGAACAGCTGAATCTTGGACAAGTCAAGCTGGTTGCCTGCTACGGCATCAGCCAGGAAGGAGTGTACATTTTCCTGATTCTTGCGCAGCTCGATGATTTCTTTTGCGGAAGAAATGCGGTTGGCGGAAATACGGTTCTTCTGACCGAACTTCCAGCTTACACCCACGTTGACCATGTTACGCCCGTCACCGATTGTACCGGCAATACTGAACATGGTGTCTTCGTTAGGACGGTAGAACGCGCCGATGGCGACAGCCTGCTCGCTCTTGTAGCTGCCGACGGAAGCAGCGAAATCCCACTTTTCATCCGGGTCAAAGTCCAGCGGGTGCAAGCCTGCCAGAGCCGCAGCGCCGGCACCTACCTTATCGATGCGGTTGCTCAAGTTAACGATATCTGCCGAGTTGGCAACGACCTGCTGTTCCACGGCATACAATTCAGAACCGTTGATAGCGTCGGTGCTGCCAGGGCCAACGCGGCCGGCTGCCACGTTGGTGATCGTGCGTTCTTCGCCCGGCTTACCAACGCTGACAGTGCCTACCGGGCTTTCACCGGTCACGTTTGTATATTTCGTATTGGTACCGGGAATCTCAATTTCCTTCTTGCCGTTCAAACCACCCATATGCGTAGTTTCGGATCCGCTGCCCAGTGCTACAGAGTTTGCTATGGTAGCTTTTGCACGGTTACCAATGGCAACGGAATCTTTAGCGGTTACCTCGGAGTTGCTGCCGGCAATAATACCGCCCTGTCCGGAAACCTTGCTCTTGTTACCCATGATAAAGCCTTCGTTGGCATCTTTTTCAACCCTGCTGTTATTACCGACAACGTAAGAATTGTTTCCGTTTACAATGTTCGGATCACCAAAGGCACCGGAGTTCTCACCGGATACTTTGTTCCCGACACCGATTGCGATGGAATTATTGCCGGTTATTTCATTCTCATTACCAAAGGCAAAACCAGTAACGTTTCCCTTGTCGGTATCTGCCGTTAATTCTTTGGTATCGCCGGGTTTGGTTACGGAACCGATGATATTTTTAGTGCCGATACCGATGGAATTATTGCCGGACACCGCGTTCTGCATGCCCAATGCTGTGCTGTTATCGCCTGTAGTGGCGTTCCCATATCCGACTGCCGTGCTGTAATCACCGGTCGCCTGGTTAGCACCAATAGATTCATATTTTCTTGGCGCTTCCGTGTTATCGTTGTCGTCTTCATCTACTGTATATCTTGACCAGCCTGCGCCCATGGCCGTGCTGAACCGGCCGACAGCACTGTTGGAATCGCCTACGGCCACGCTGTGCCAGCCTTCTGCATTTGTACTTGCGCCGACAGCAGTAGAATATTCCTCGATTGCGCGGGCCCGGTTTCCGACTGCTACGGCAGACTGACCGGACTCAGCATCTTTTATTGTGACAATAGCCTTACCTTCTTCGTTATAAGTAATTTTTTCTATATTGCTTTCCAGCCCCGCTATACTTTTATTACCAATCGCGATTGAGTTCCAGCCATTCGCGTGGCTGTTATTTCCATATGCTGTAGAATTTCTTCTGTTTGCCACGGAATTTCTTCCCACCGCGGTAGCATCTAATCCCCTTGCAATGCTGGACTGACCAATAGCTATTGCATTTTGGGCAAATCTTCGAGTATCGTCTGTTTGCGCCGATTCAATATATTCAACCTTTGCTGAGCGGCCCATCGAAATGGAATCATCCGTATTTGCCTGTGCTCCATGCCCAACAGCAATACTGGAGTAGCTATACGTTGATGCATAAGGACCGATCGCAATATTTGCATCTCCATTAGTTTTGCTGTTTGCGCCTACTGCTACAGAATCAGATCTTACGGTCTCTGCCTTATAGCCGACAGCCGTGCTGTTCCAGCCACCGGCATGACTTTGTGACCCAACTGCCGTTTCTCTTTCACCTTCTGCAATTGCATTGTACCCTATGGCAGTATTGTCCTGGCTTGGTCTTCCATATTGATTTGACCAATATCCTGCATTACTTCCGCTGCCTATTGCGGTGTTATTATACCCGCTGGCAGATCCTCCTATAACAGTATCATCTTCTCCGTCTGCTTTAAAATCTCCGTACGCACTACCCCAGCCACCAATATTTCCACCAATATTAATCGAATTGTTGCCCCTCGCAGTAGCGCCTCTGCCAATAGCGACTTTTCCTCCATTATATACAGAAGCTCTATCTCCTATAGCGACACCACCAGTAGTATTATTTATAACAGCAAAGCTACCTATTGCTACGGCATTAGAGGTATTACCCTGGAAAAAATAACTACTACTATAACTCTCTCCTAATGCGATATTAGAGTTCGTATCGATTACGATTTGGTGAGGATATCCGCCCTGTGATGTTCCCATATTTATAATACCATTGCTCACTTGCAGATTTGCAATTGTCGTGTTTCCTGTAACTGCCAGGTTCCCACCAACAGTTGCGTCACCGGTAACTGTCAGGCTCTCACCAACTGCCAGGGTTTCACCAACAGTGGCCCCACCGGTAACTGCCAGGGTTTCACCAACAGTGGCCCCACCGGTAACTGCCAGGTTCCCATCAACATTTAGGTCTTCTGCAAATGCTTGCCCGGTAACTCCAAGTGCCAAAGCAATGCTTAACGAAAGAACTGCTGAACTTTTTAGAACATTGCTCTTTTTACTGCGGGCACAATTTTTCCCATGATTCTTCGCCAGTTCAGACGTAACAACATAACAGTTTTTAACTTTGGACCAAATCAATTTGTAGATTCTGTTCATAAGGAGCCTCCTTACATAAATAATATAATTAAGATTTACTCCCCGTAAATCTCAGCTGCCATTCATTTGCTCTTAATTATTTTTGGAAAGCAAAGTATATACAGTCTGTAGCTAAATAGCCACGGAAAAAAGTTCATCTCTCCGGATATAATTATGAAAAAAACTACACTTATCCATAATGTATATAATTAGTTTAATCTATAATTACATATTGAGAGAATGACGAAAACCATTAACATTGCTGTAAGAGAGTATTACATGTAAATAAAAGCTTAACATATAGTAATCGAAGACAAACATTTATTTAAATTAAAAAATATGATAGAATAGAACAGTTTATATAATATTATTATATTTATCTTATTTTTCTGTTTTATCGAAACAGTACATCAATAATGAAATGGTGGTCATATTATGATTAGTTCCCAGATGTTCAGGAGATTGCTGCAAATTGCCCAATGTGGCAGCCTGACAAAAACGGCTGATATCCTTTTTATCTCAAGACCCGCTTTGGTTCAGCAGGTCAAAGCCGCAGAAGCGAAGCTGGGATTTGCCGTTTTTGAAAGAAGTTCAAAAGGTGTTACTCTGACCCCTGTAGGAAAAGTGTTTCTGGAAGAAGGAGAACCGATTATCAATAATTACGAGCAGCTTTACCGGAAATGCCGGGGTATGACGGATCAAATGCCGAAGTCTGTCGTCATCGGGACGCTCCCGGAAATTTATTCCCCCCTGCTGTTCACTATTTGCAGAAAATACAAGAAAAAATATCCTGATGTTGACATTGTATTAAAGCAAGAATCATGCCCGTATTATTTTTCGGCGTTCCTGACCGGCAATTTTGATATCACCTCTGACTATATGTTTAACTTTGCGCAGGGTTTTGTTGATACCTCTGCCACAGAAATCGTTTCCTTAAAACCCAGTCAGTTAAATATTTGCGTTCCAAAAAGCCACCCGTTAGCCGGCATGAAAAAAGCGACCATTAAACATCTGCGGGGCAGCAGGTTGATGATGCACGCCCGCGGCCTTTCCAAAGCTGACGACCGGTTGCGTGATTACCTGGAAGCGCACGAACCGTCAATTACGATTATCGACCATCCCTATTCCAGCCATGAGCTTTTAGTAAAAACCGAGGTGGATAATGCCATATTGGTTTGTGTCCGGCAGTATTGTTTTGATATTCCGAACTTCACGCACGTTACGGGGCATTATTTACCGGAAAGACTGCCGCCCGGAAGTTAAAGACTTTATCGACCTGCTTAAACATGAGATTGAAGAGAATGACCTGTAATGTTTTCTTTTCTCAGACAAGGTAATGTAATAAAAACACAATAAAAAACCTCCTGTGATTCTGTGTGGTTATCAGACCACATCTGTTTATCACAGGAGGTTTTCTTTTTGTTTATTAAATAATTTAACCGCCTTAGTCAGACCGGTTTTATTGTTTCAGTGTTCTGTTGAACTCTTCTTTGTTTTCTTCAATGGCCTGCTGTCCCCCGACGACGCAGATGTAATTGTCCGCCAGCACGTCCCGGATCATCTTCGCCAGGGCTTTGATATCTGCCAGCGTAACGTCAAGGATTTCATTCCGTGTCTTCTGCCGGTCGGCATCGGAAACAGCCAGCAGTTCCTGCAGGGCTGCCCGGGAAACTTTCAGGGAGTTGGTCAGGGGCACGTCTACCCCGCTCATGGTACCGATGACGTATTTGGTCATCTCCCGGTCGGTCAGGTCCAGTTTCTCAAGCCAGTCCGGCAAGGCGCGGAAAGCTTCCAGGCTGTTTTTCAGCTGCGGGTCGCGGTAGGTAGAAAAATACATGACGCCGTTCCGGTCGAACACAGCGTTCGCCCCATAGGCCCCGCCCTGCACCCGGATTTTCGTCCACAGGTATTCATACCGCAACATGGTGGCCAGCACCAGCATACTTCCATTATATTGGTAATCGTGTTTGTGGTAATCGCCGCCGGCCAGCACATATTGCACCTTACCCGGTGTGATGATGGCTTCGTTCTTTTCCGGCTGCGGGAGAATTTTTACATCTTTCCCGCCGGCCTCACTGTCCGCTGGCAGCGCCGATGCAAAATCCAGCGCCATCCGGCGCACTTCATTCCGGTCCGTTTCATCACAGCTGTAGCTTAACAGGTACTGGCCTTTATTAAAGAATACCGGCAGCAGTTTCTGCAGATTGGCGATGACAGTATCTGCCTCTTTATCAAAATCTTCCGCCAGCCGTTTCACAAACTGGTAGTAACTGTAATAATCCTGCTCCGTCACCCGGGCTTTGGCGGAAAAATACGAAGCGAGCCGCACCGCCGCCACGGTCTGGCCTTTGGCAAAGAATGTGTTGTCCCAGTCGGTTTTCACCTGGTCAATCAGTTCTTTCAGCCGTGCTTTGTCGGTAAACCGGGTGTGCAGCGTCATGGCCTTCAGGATTTTGAACAGTTCCGGCAGTTTGGCCGTCAGGCATTTCGCTGCCAGGGAAAACTTCACCGTATAGTCGTTGCAGTCGCTGTTCCGGCTTAACGCTTCCATCTGGAAGGAGATGCCGCCGGTATACATGTCCGTATATTTTGCCAGGTCCGCGTAGGAATACTCGTCCGTGTTCAGCTTACCCAGCACATCGCTGAGGAGATTGCAGTACGGCAGCAGTTCCGGGTCAATGCCGGTCATATCGAAATGCCAGTTAAGGTAGGTAACTTTGTTGGTCGGCAGGGCCTGGTACAGCAGGGTTCCCCCTTCCACCGTTTCTTTCTCTACGGTCAGCTTTTCCGTCTCCCGCCGGATGTCTTTCCGTTCCAGCAGAGGAATGGATGCCAGGGCCTCTTCCGGATCCGGCGCGGCCTGCCGTTCGTGGAGTTCCGCGCATTCCGCGGCGTACCGTTCCAGCTCGCCGCGTTCCATCTTCTCTTTCACAGTGGCCAGCGTTTCCGCCAGTTCGGCCTGTTCCTTTTCCTCTTTGCCCTCTTCCGGGGTCAGGGTCAGGATGACCCGGTGGGTGTTGTCCAGCAGGTTGGTTTCGATCAGGGTTTCATAATAGTTGGTATGCACGGCGTCGCGCAGTTCCTGCAGCAGCGGTTCATATTGCAGACTGCTGACCGGATCGATGTCGTAGATCCAGGAATCCAGTACGGACAGACCGTAGATCAGCCCTTTGGGATAGGTTCCGAAATCTGCTTCCCGCAGTTTGAACTCCGCGCTGTTAAGGGA
>CADCHY010000005.1:93123-111244 GCA_902801365.1 uncultured Succiniclasticum sp. | reverse complement strand
GCACAGGGAACTGCCGATCCGTGCCGACTATGCAGGAAAGAACGTTCCTACGTCCCGCAAGGAGACCATTGAAGTGGCGCTGCAGGAAGAAGGCAAAACGGATGAAGTGATTTTGGGAGAAATCGCTGACTGAAAAGATTTGTTTTCATTTTTTTCATATTCATTGCGTTCCGGTGTGTTATAATAATTTTCACAGAGCCTGTTAATTGGAACAGTGAACTGTTTTTATTCTGTTTTCAATCATTTTAGAATAATAATTATTGTGGAGGTCTTCTCATGAAAAAAGTTTCTTTGCTGTTAGTCAGTTTGCTGACGGTGTTTATCACTTCATTATCCGTGGTTGCGTTTGCGGCGCCCAGCGACGAGAATCCTTATAAAAACCATTATGTGAAAGAAGCCCAGGCGCTTCGCAAACAGGGTACGGCGAAAATTGTTTTCCAGTTCATGACCCGGGACAACGCGCCGCTGCCGGGAGTTATCATGCTGTATAACACGACAAAGGAAAAAGGTCAGGAAGCAGTTGCCGATGAAAAGGGCATGATCCAGTTTGATGTTAAAGCTTCCGAGCTCTATTATGTCCATCATGTGATTTATAACAGAACTATATTGCCGATTCAGGGCGGCGCCATGGTCAACAATATTGATAAGCTGGATATCCGCAAGGGTACCGTTTTGTGGAACGTTATCGTAAAATACGGGGACCAGGCTTTTATGAGTTACCGCGGGAACTGACGCAACAGAACATAGCGTTTCTCTGAGATTTTTCTTTTAATTCCATCATAAAAACAAAAATAAAGAGCCGGGCATTGCTGTCCGGCTCTGTTGCATTTATAAAGAGTTGTTGATTTGAGGGGTATATCACTTATAAAGATTTTGGCTTTATCAGAAGTTTCCCGAAACGTTTGGTCATGTTGCGCATCTGGGCAATTTTACGGGACTTGTTGCGGTGCCGCGGTTTCATGTCAGCCTTTTTGCCGAAATCGCCCCGGTCAACATAGGTCAGTTTCATTTTATCGGGGGAGAGAAAACTGCAGAGTTCCCGTACCATTTTTTCCGGATCGGCATCTTCACTGCAGGAAAATCCGTCTATGGCTACAAACCCTTTTTCCATGTTCACGTGCAGGATGATGTGACCGGCTTTGCAAATGCTGTAAATGCCATAACTGGTTTCATTCTCCTGTTCTACGCGTATGCTTTGCATATGCATGGAGTTTTTTTCCGCATAATCTTCCAGAACTTTTTTTAAAGCCTCCTGCACCAGCGCATCTTCCGCGCAGCCGTACAGGTCGGCAGCGACTAATAATCCTGATTTCAAAATAAAGTCTCCTTTTTAAAACTGTCGGCGGGGATTACCCTGCCCGTTCTTAGTGCCTTATAATTATAACAGAGGTGTATAAGCTTGTCAAAATAAGAAAGTATAATAAAAACGAATATGCATATGTGATATAATAGTATCAGTAATTAATAAGAATGCAGAGGGCTTGCATGGAAACGATTGAAGGCACCGTCGAAAATATAATATTTCAAAGCGATGACAGGCAGTTTTGCGTATTCAGGACAAAGTGCGTTTCGCTTGGCCTGGTCACAACGGTATATAAGGGCCCGGCTCCGTTTATGGGGGAAACGATACGGGCCCGCGGTGAGTGGACGCAGCATGCGCGTTTTGGCCGGCAGTTCAGTGTTACCGGGTACCAGTCGCTCAAACCGGGTTCTGCAGAAGGGATGGAACGTTTTCTGGCAAGCGGGGCTGTAAAAGGCATCGGTAAAGCTATGGCTTCCCGTATTGTTGCGCATTTCGGCAAGGACACGCTGGACATATTGGGAAAAGCACCGGAACGTCTGGCGGAAGTATCGGGAATCGGCGCCAAAAAAGCAAAAAGCATCGGTGAAGCCTACAATACCATTTCTGATTTACGGGAACTGATGCTGTTTCTGGAAGAGAACGGGGTAAGCGGCAATTACGCGGCAAAATTACAGCTTGCCTATGGCGATACGGCGATTACCCGGATCAAAGCGAATCCCTACAGCCTGATTACGGATATTGACGGAATCGGCTTTAAAACAGCAGACAGGATCGCCTTGTCACTGGGCTTTGAGCCGGCATCGGAAGAGCGTGTCCGGGCGGGGATCGGCTACGCGTTAACGCTGGCTGCTTCCGGCGGGCATACCTGTGTCCCGGAAGAAGAATTGCTGCGGTTTGCGGGACAGGTTTTACAGACAGACTTTGCAGATGTGGAAACCGTTTTTCGCAAAATGATTGCCAATGACCAGCTCCGGACGGAAGACTGGGGCGGTCAGCGGTTTATTTATCCGGAATATCTGTACCGGGCTGAAACCGGAACCGCGCGCATGCTCCGTGCGTTGCGGGACCATCCTGACAGCCTGGGAAAAGTCCATGTGGAAAAAATTATCGGCGACTGGGAAGCGGAAGCCGGTATCGAACTGGCAGAGGCCCAGAAGGACGCCATCCGTTCTTCGTTAAAGTATGGCGTGTTTGCTTTGACCGGGGGCCCCGGCACCGGCAAGACAACGATAATCAGGGGTATCCTTTCCGTACTGAAACGCGCGGGCTGCACCGTTTTGCTGGCAGCGCCTACCGGCAGGGCGGCCCGGCGGCTGGAGATGGCTGCGGGGGATAAGGCACAGACGGTACACCGTCTGCTGGAGTATACTGTTACCGGAGAGTTTGGCAAGAATGCCGGCGATTTGCTGGAAGCGCAGGCTGTTATTGTGGACGAAGCGTCCATGCTTGACATTTACCTTTTTTACCACCTTCTCGAAGCACTTCCATTAGGCTGCCGCCTGATACTGGTGGGGGATGTGGATCAACTGCCTTCCGTGGGGCCGGGATCGGTGCTGAAAGATATCATCCATTGCGGTAAAATGCCGGTAGTCCGTCTGCATGAAGTTTTCCGGCAGGCAGAGGTCAGCCCGATCGTGCGCAATGCACACCGCATCAACCGGGGCTTGCTTCCGGAGTGCGCGGCGGACAGCGATTTTTCCCTGACGGAGTTTACGGACGAGGAACTGGCTGCCGCATATATTACGGATTTATATGCGGAAGCAACAAAAAGCGGTGGCTGGCAGTCCCTGCAGATCCTGTCCCCGATGCATAAAGGTCCCTGCGGCGTGCAGAACCTGAACAGGCTGCTGCAGGACCGCGTCAATCCTCCCTCTTCCCGGAAAGAAGAAATCCGGCAACCCGGAGGTGTGGCACTCCGCCTGGGGGATAAGGTGATGCAGATCCGCAACAATTACGAAAAGGATGTTTATAACGGGGATATAGGGCAGATTGAATATATTACGGGGAAAACGGTTAAGGTCTGGTATCCAGAACGGCCGGACGGGGAATATGTGACCTACGGGGAAGGTGAAACCGATGAGCTGCAGCTGGCTTATGCCTTGAGCGTCCATAAATCCCAGGGAAGCGAATATTCCCGCGTTGTGCTCGCGTTGGTGCCCGGGCATTATATCATGCTGCAGCGGAACCTGCTGTATACGGCAGTGACACGGGCCAGGGAAAAGGTGGAACTGGTGGGGACAAAAACGGCGGTGCAGACTGCCGTGGCCAACGACCGGACCCGGCGCCGCTATTCGCTGCTGAAGGAACGGCTGCAGGAAAGCGGGGACTTATGACAGCCGGTGTAACAGTTTCGCAGGGTAGTGCGCTTCCCGGCAAATAGACGGGGCCAATACGTGAAGGAGGGAGAGTATACTGTTTTTCCGGTTAATAAAGGAGCTGGTATTTCCGCGTTGCTGTGCCGGCTGCAGTGTGGAAATCGAAGCAGGTTTCCTGTGCCGTGAGTGCAGGAAAGGACTTTTGCAGATGAAAGCATTTCCGCCCGTGGACGGCTTGGACGGGGTCCTGTTCTTTTTTGCGTATGAAAACCATATTAAAGAAGCAATTCATAAAATCAAATTTGGGCGGGATAAAGAGTTGCTGGACCGGCTGTCTGAAGAAACGGAACTGCTTTTGACGGACTTGTCCGGACAGAGGAGTGTTACGAATTTTTTGGCGGATGCAGGAAAAATTTCGTGCAATGCAGAAAGAGAGTATAATAGAGAAAAAACGGTCCAGGCCTTCTGTCAAAAAAAAGTCAGCCGGGCAATCTGTCAAAAAGACATTTGCCGTGAAAAAAGCGGTTTATGGCTGTGGAGCGGAATACCGACAGACAGAGGACGCCTGCGTGAACGCGGATTTGACCTGCCTGCAGCGCTGTTTTCCTCCCGGGCACAGAAATTTGGGGGAATCTGGATGCAGACCCTCTGCCGGACCCGGAAGACGTTGCCTATGTACGGACTGTCTCCGGAAGAAAGAAGACGGAATCTGCAGGACTGTTTTGCGGTAACCTGCGATGTCCGTGGTAAATCAATCGTGCTGACGGACGATATTTTTACGACAGGCACCACGTTTTCCGCTGCTGCGGCTGCGCTGAAAGAAGCAGGCGCGGAAACGGTAAAAGGGATTGCTTTTTGCGGTTCGGTTGAAAATATACGTTGAATGCAAAAAATATATAAAAAGAATTGGAGGGAGAGAGGATGAAGTTGACTGGCTGTGTAGGAATCAGGGAAGGATTCCGGTTTCAGTATCAGAACCTGGTTGGGGAAGGCCGGGTTACGGAAGAAGCGCTGCAGGCATTGCAGCCTGCCATGGAGCAGGCCGTAAAAGCGGTACGGGCGATACGCAGCGAAGGTTTTTCCAAAGCACATCTTTCCAAGGACGGGACACCGGAACATGTTTATTTTCCGCGTCAGGCCTATCTTGCGGAAGGGAACCCGAACGACGAAGCCTCGGTGAAGCGTCTGGAAGAATTGGGAGCGGCATGGAAAGATTCTGTAGACGCAGCGGTGTTTATCGGCATCGGCGGTTCGTATCTGGGGGACAAGGTAATTTTTGATCTGGCGGCAAAACCCTATTGGAACCAGCTGCCGAAAAAAGAACGCAACGGGTATCCGCAGATTTATTTCGCAGGCAATAATGTGGATGGTGTGGCCTTGCAGGGCCTGATGCGCCAGCTGACACTGCAGGCGCAGCACGTAAAACATCCGCTGCACATCCAGCTGGTGCCGATTTCCAAATCGGGTACTACCATGGAACCGCTGACCAGCTTTGCCGCTTTGCTGAATTATATGAAAGCGCATCCGGAATGGTTTACCATTGATGTGACGGCAGTGACCGGTCTTGATCCGAAAGAATCCCTGTTGTTCCGGCTGGCGCAGGAAAACAACTGGCCGGCGTACAGTATCCCGGAAGGGATTGGCGGTCGTTTCTGCATCCTGAGCAACCCCGGCCTTCTGATGTGCGCCGCATTAGGATATGATATCCGTGCCTTGCTGGAGGGCGCCCGGGAGATGTCGGAACTTTGCCTGGCCACAGAAGGGGCGGAAAACCCGGCGCTGCTGAACGCCGCACTGAAATATCTGGCTGCTGAAAAGCTGGGAGCGGATATTGAAGTGCTGATGGGTTACGGCGATACCCTGCAGTGCCTCGGCGCCTGGTATGTGCAGCTGCTGGCGGAGTCCCTGGGCAAACGGATGGACCGGAACGGTAAGACTGCGTTTTACGGCAGGACGCCTGTAGTGGCCGTAGGTACAACGGATATGCATTCCATGACCCAGCAGCATCAGGACGGGCAACGCAACAAGGTGATCCAGTTCCTGGAAGTCGAAAAACCTGCGGAAACGATTGTAGTAGACAATCCGTTCCCGAAAGAAAAAGCTTTTGCGTTATATGCAGGCAAGGAAATGAACGTGCTGTTGCAGGCCGCGTTGAAAGCGAATGAGACAGCACTGACGGAAGACGGCAGACTGAATGCCAGGTATGTGCTGCCGGAACTGACGCCGCGTTACATCGGGCAGCTGCTCATGTTCCTGATGTACAGCATTGCCTACGAAGGAGAGCTGGCAGATGTGGACGCCTACGACCAGCCCGGCGTGGAAGCTTACAAGCGCATCATGAAAGCGGAACTGGCAAAAGGATAAATTAGAATAGTAATATTAAAAACCATAGATTAAATTAATATAGAATAAAGGATTTGATACACAAGTTTTATTGAAAAAGAAAAGATAAGTTGAAAAAAATCAGCAGCGGGAAAGACTTTGCAAAACCGTGCCCGTTTGCTATTTCATAGACTCATTCGCCTGTGGCTTCGAAACTCGGGGCTTCGCCCCTCAGACAGTCTCGCCACGACGGCGAATTTCATCGTATGAAATTACGCAAACGCTCCCGATGTTTTGCTCAGTTCTTCCCCGCTTCTGGTTTTTAATTTGTCTTTTTTAATCTTCTGTTTTTGTAACATTTTATATAGTTTTGGAAAGAGTTTGTGAAAAAATAATAACGGCACTTGCGTAAAGTCAAAAAGTCAAATATAATATCTCCTATAAAACACTTTATAGGAAATTTGGCTATATATTTTATTTTTGCGTAGGAAAGATATTTATTTGTAATCCTGTGCAAGAATGAAAACAGGCAGTAAAACAGAAAGCAGGTAGAAAAATGAAAAATATGGCAGACGCGATAGAAAGCTTTATTGTAGGTCAACTGCTGGCGGCAAGCAAGAATACGGTAATGGTGCAACGCAATGAACTGGCGGACAGGTTATCCTGCGCGCCATCACAGATCAGTTACGTGCTGAGCACGCGCTTTACACCGGAAAAAGGTTATCTGGTAGAATCCCGCCGGGGCAGCGGAGGCTTTATCCGTATCGTCAGGATATTGCCGGTAGAAGAACAGCAGGAGGAGCCGACTGTGGATGAAATCCTGCATTACTGGCATGAAAACCGCATGCTGACCGACAGGGAATTTGAACTGCTGCATTATCTGATGGGTATCATGGACATCCCGGAAAGGGAAAAACGCCGCGTTCTCCGCCAGGCGGTGCAGCGCATGGTGGATGCAGGCTGACAGAAGAAAACAGAGTGAAGGATCATGTGCCGGGACAATGTCACGGTAAATGTAGTTTGCGTCGTTAACAATACGCGGGTCAGCAAATGGCTTTGTGAGACCTGCGCCAAAGAGTTTGCGACAGAAGGGGTCCTGTCCGGTCAGAACGGGGAAGGGGCCCGCAATATTCTGGAAGAAATTTTTAAGCCGCTGCGCAAACTGGCGGAACAGAATTATTATGAAGAAGCTGTTGGCCAGAAGAATCATTTCTATACCGAGTTGGCGGAAAGGATTCTGGCAACTGCACGCCGTACAGCGAACCAGCGTCAGCAGGAAGAAATCGGCACGGAACATATTTTATGGGCCATGCTGCAGGAGCCGGAAAGCCAGGCAGCGCATCTCCTGCTGCGGTGCGGCGTGGATAAGTATACGCTGCTGGGAGAACTGGAGACGTGGATGGGGAAAAGCGCAGAAGGCGCCAATCCCGTCACCTATACTAAAGAGGCTTCCAGGGCTATGGAATACGCCAAATCCTTTGCGGATGCGGACGGGCTCTACCTGATCAGCTCCGGCCATATCCTGCTGGGTCTGCTGGCGGAAGACGGCTGTGTGGCGGAACGGGTTCTGCAACGTTTTGCTATCGATATGAACCGGGTGCAGGTCATGATGCACGAAGAGTTTATCAAGACCCATTCCCTGCCGGAAAAGAATAAGTTCAAATCACAGGCGAAGAAGGAAAAAGCAGAAGCGGAAATGCAAAAGGCGTTAAAACTTCTGAAAGGCTTCGGGCGCAATCTGAACGAACTGGCCGCACAGGATAAGCTGGATCCGGTGCTGGGCAGGGAAAAGGAACTGGAGCACGTAATGCGGATCTTGTGCCGGCGTACTAAGAACAACCCGGTCCTGATCGGGGAATCCGGCGTGGGGAAAACAGCGGTTGCGGAAGGCCTGGCCCAGCGGATTGTAAACGGGGAGGCTCCTGAGTTTCTCTCGGATAAGATTATTTTTTCCCTGGAACTGGGCTATGTGGTTGCGGGGGCCAAGTACAGGGGGGAACTGGAAGAACGTTTGCGGAATATCATTGAAGCGGTCAAACACTGTCCCCGGATCGTCCTCTTTATGGATGAGCTGCAGATGCTGATGAACGGCGGTGACGGTACCATGAATATCGCCAATATCATCAAACCTGCCCTGGCCAGGGGGGAACTTCACGTGATCGGGGCGACCACGCTGGAAGATTACCGCAAAAGCGTGGAGAAAGACGCGGCGCTGGAGCGGCGTTTCCAGCCTGTCCGCGTGGATGCGCCGGATGCGGCGTCGGCCCTGAAAATACTTAAGCGGCTGTGCGGACGCTATGAAAAGTATCACCATGTTCAGGTTACGGAAGATGCACTGGAAGCGGCCGTAAAATTATCGGACCGGTATATAACGGACAGGAACCTGCCTGACAAGGCAATCGACATATTGGATGAAGCCTGTGCTTCCGTACGGCTCCACAGCAGCAAGGATTACTCGGGACAGATGGGCGATCCGGTTGTGGATTCGGATACGGTACGCCAGATTATTTCCCAGTGGACGAACATTCCGCTGACCCGGCTGAACGCGGCGGAATCCAGCAGTCTGCTGCAGCTGGAGGAGGCCCTGCATGAACGTATCGTGGGCCAGGGCAAGGCGGTGAAAGCCGTGGCCCAGGCCGTGCGGCGCGCCCGGGCGGGTCTGAAAGATCCCAACCGGCCGATGGGTTCTTTCCTGTTCCTTGGGCCTACGGGCGTCGGGAAGACAGAACTGGCAAAGGCGCTGGCAGAGAATCTGTTCGGGGATGAGAGAGCGTTGCTGCGTTTTGATATGAGCGAATACATGGAGAAGCATACGGCTTCCCGCCTTATCGGCGCTCCTCCCGGTTATGTGGGTTATGAAGAAGGCGGTCGTCTTACTTCCGCTGTGAAACGCCGTCCCTATTCCATCGTGTTGCTGGATGAGATTGAAAAAGCCCATCCCGATATATTCAACCTGCTCCTTCAGATTATGGAAGACGGCAGGCTGACCGACGGACAGGGCGTGACAGTGGATTTCCGCAACTGCGTAATCCTGATGACAAGCAATGCCTGCGCGGAGATGATGAGCGACAGGCGCAGCCTGGGTTTCGCGGCCGATGCGGATACCGCTGTGGCAAATCAGAAACAGAACGTCCTGCAGGGGATCAAAGATATTTTCCGTCCGGAGTTTTTAAACCGGCTGGATGAGATTGTGGTATTCGACCCGTTAGGCAAAAAGGAACTGGCCCAGATCGTGGACAAGATGCTGGAGGACCTGCAGAAGCGGCTCCGGGATACGGGGATGCGCCTGCGTATGACAGCGGCCGCCAGAGACAAGCTGCTGCAGTCGGGGATGGATGTCCGGTACGGCGCCCGTCCGCTGCGGCGCGCTTTACAGAAAGAAATTGAAGATAAACTGGCAGATCTGTATCTGGAAAGGACGTTTGCTGCCGGAGATGAAATACTGATTGATGTGATGGCGGGAGATTTCAGTTTTTCCCGTATGAAAGAGGCTGATACGGAAAACATGGTGCCGGTACAAGAGGAACAGAATTATGGCTAAAACAAAGGCAAAGGTTAGCTATGTCTGCCAGAATTGCGGCTATGTGACGGCTTCCTGGCTGGGGAAATGCCCGGAATGTGGAACGTGGAACTCGTTCAGCGAACAGCTGGAAACCAAAACGAAAGAGCAGGGGTACGTCCATTTTGCCGAGAACACCAGGCCGAGGACCGTCGTCCGCCGTATGGAAACCGGCATCCACGAATTTGACAGGGTGCTGGGCGGGGGGATCGTTCCCGGGAGCCTTGTGCTGTTAAGCGGCGACCCCGGTATCGGCAAATCCACGATCCTGCTGGACGTGGCCATGCGTTTCAGCCAGAAACAGATCAAGGTTTTGTATGTTTCCGGCGAAGAGTCGGAAGAACAGACTGCCATGCGGGCCGGACGTCTGGGAACCTGCACGGATTCGCTTCTGATTATGACCGCTTCGGAAATCGGCAGCATCCTGATGCAGGCGGAGCATGAAAAACCGGGGCTCCTGGTCATCGATTCCATCCAGACCATGTACACAGGCGATCTGGAAACATCGGCGGGCAGCGTGGGGCAGGTGCGGGAGTGCACGGCGAGGCTGCTGCGGTTTGCCAAGACTTCCGGCACGGCGGTGCTGATCATCGGACATATGACAAAGGACGGGAATATTGCCGGTCCGCGCCTGCTGGAACATATGGTGGACGTGGTCCTGCAGTTTGAAGGGGAACGCAGTTACGCGTTCCGTGTATTGCGCGCCCTGAAAAACCGTTTCGGTTCCACGGAGGAGTGCGGGATTTTTTCCATGGAGCAGGGAGGACTGGCGGAGGTTCCCAATCCGGCCGGGCTGTTCCTGGAGGAAAGAGTGAACGGGGTGCCGGGAACGGTTATCGGAGGCTGCATGGAAGGGAACCGTCCTGTCATGGTAGAGTTCCAGGCGCTGGCGGCCCGTACCCCGTATGGCATGCCCCGGAGGACTGCGGTGGGCTTTGATTATAACCGGGTCAATATGCTGATTGCCGTGTTGGAACGGCGGATGGGACTGGATTTCGGAACCCATGATGTCTATGTCAATGTGGTAGGGGGCATCAGGATCAGTGAGACCGCGGCCGACCTGCCTGTTTTGGCAGCGCTGTTTTCCAGTTACCGGAACCGTCCGGTTCCCGGCGGAACCGTTATTTTCGGGGAAGTAGGCCTTACGGGCGAAGTGCGGCGCGTACAGGCTATGGAACGCCGGATTGCGGACGCGGCGAAACTGGGTTTTGACAGGTTTGTGGTACCGGATGCAAAGCTGCGCCTGCCGGCAGAATGCAAGGGTGAAATTATCAGAGTGCGGACGGTGGAAGAGGCGATTCAGGCATTATTTAAATAAATTCATATAATCGGCTAATTATGGGTTGACAGCATGCATATGCTGATATATAATAAAAAATTTTGACGCCTGCAAAAAATCATGCTATAATATAAATGTATTCAATATGCTTTGTTTAACTAAAGCGTTTTTAGTTTTCCCCTGGTATTCTGTATGGAGGTTTCCGATGTTTTCGGTTGGTGACAAAGTAGTATATCCGATGCATGGCGCAGGTCAGATAGAAGCAGTTGAAGAACGGGTGTATGAAGCACAGCCAACAAAATATTTAGTGCTTTCCATGTTTTTGGGAAACATGAAAGTACGCATACCTGTATGCAATCTGGAAAAGGTCGGGCTGCGCCCAATCATTCCCAAAAGCAAGATGAAAGAAATACAGAAAGTTTTGGAAACCGAAGTGGCCAATAATCTGAAAAGCATTACCTGGAACCGCCGTTTTACGATTTATATTGATAAAATGAAAAGCGGGGATGTTTTGGATCTGGCAGAAGTAATCAGCATTCTGGCGCGGCAGGATAAACAGAAACGTCTTTCTACCGGGGAGCGCCGTCTGCTGGGGAACGCCAGGCAGATTCTGGCCAGTGAGATTATGATTGTTAAAAACAGCAATATTGAATCTGCGGAAAAATGGATTGACAAAGCGCTGCATATTGCGTGACATACCGTATGCGCCGGGTTTCAAATACAAATTTTCAATAGTAATGTCAGAATTCAGGTTCTGACATTTATTTTTTTGTGAAAAAACACTTTTAATACTGTTATAAAACCGAAATATGTAGTAAAATATAAAAATAAGTATGATGGATAAGTGTTATCTTTTGAATGCTTATGAATTTTGAGGAAAGGAGGATTATCATGTTACGAAGAATACTCACTGCAGCGATAGCCGTGCTTTTAACTGTAACCGGACTTATACTTATGGAACAGCTGCTTCCTCAGATTTCATATTTTCTCGGCTATAATATCCATTCCACAGGATTGTTGGGTTATTCTTATATCCACTGGCTCTTTGCCATAGTAAGCGTATTGTTTTTCGGCTGGATCGGCTGGGTCATTACGCCCTTTCTGATTAAATTCCTGCTGAAATATTCGGAAATTGTGGCCTCTGTTCTTGCCAAAGCGCCTTCTGCCGATATTATTGTTTCCCTGATCGGCGTGCTGGTGGGCCTGATTCTGGCGAATCTGATCGGCGCCCCGTTTTCGCGTCTGCCTATTGTAGGCCCTTATATTCCGATTGTTCTGAGCATCGTTCTGGCCCTGACGGGAGCTAAAGTTGCCTCCCACAAGAGCAAAGACATCCTGGGGCTGTTTTACCGTTCCCGGGCGCAAGTGAAAGACCCGGTTGTCGTGACAGAGGAAATGGCGCAGGACCAGCAGGAAGACGCGGTGGTTGACGCGGATTCTCTGCCTGTCGAACTGGCAGCGTCCAATAAGCTGTTGGATACCAGCGTAATTATTGACGGAAGGATTTCGGATATCCTGAAGACCGGTTTTCTGGAAGGGAACCTTGTGATCCCTCATTTTGTGCTGGATGAATTACAGCGCCTTTCCGACTCCTCGGATAATCTGAAGCGCGCCAAAGGG
The DNA here is from genome assembly GCA_902801365.1 of uncultured Succiniclasticum sp. Classification (GTDB taxonomy): domain Bacteria; phylum Bacillota; class Negativicutes; order Acidaminococcales; family Acidaminococcaceae; genus Succiniclasticum. The sequence continues at coordinate 98,846 of CADCHY010000005.1, read as the reverse complement.
CGGCGGGGACTGGATTTTATTCACGAACTGCAGGAAATCTTTCCCCATGTTGTCATTGTAAACGATATGGAATATGAAATGATCCAGGACGTTGACAGTAAGCTGATCGCCCTTGCGAAAGATACCGGCTCCATGATTGTAACCAATGATTTTAATCTGAATAAAGTTGCTTCTATCCAGGGGATCCGGGTGTTGAATATTAACGATCTGGCCAACGCGGTGAAGCCGGTTGTGATCCCCGGGGAAGAAATGACGGTTTATTTGCTCCGGGAAGGAAAAGAAAGCGGACAGGCGATTGCCTATCTGCAGGATGGCACGATGATCGTTGTAGAGGGAGGACGCAAATATATCGGCAATAAGATCCGTATCGCCGTTACCTCTGTATTGCAGACATCGGCCGGCCGTATGATTTTTGCCAAAGTGCCTAAGAATCATGAGGTCCATGACGTACTGGCCGGGGCGGAGGGAACATGAAAGAGTTGCTGACCGTGATTGTCCCGGCTGCCGGCGCAGGCAGGCGCATGGGCTTTGGGAAGAACAAGGCTTTTATCACGATCCGGGACGTTCCGCTGCTGGTCTTATGCATGAAGATGCTGGCGGAGACCGGGATGGTCCGGCGTGTGATCGTTGTGACAAGGGCCTGGGAGATAACGGAAACAGAGAGGATGCTGAAAGAATACCAGCCTGACTTTTTTCCTGATATAAACTGGCTGGTGACTGCCGGGGGAAGGGAACGGCAGGATTCTGTTGCCAACGGTCTGGCACTGGTCACGGATGAAAGCGGTTACGTGGCGGTGCACGATGGCGCCCGGCCGTTTGCGGGAACGGAAGTCTTTGCCCGCACGTTCGCCAGGGCAAAAGAATTTGGAGCTGCCATTGCAGCAGTGCCTTTGAAAGACACGGTGAAAGTCGTGGATGCCCGCGGCATTGTCGTATCCACACCGGAAAGGTCTTCTTTATGCGCTGTCCAGACCCCGCAGATTTTTGAGATCAATGTTCTGCGCAAAGGTTATGATTTTTTAAAAGAACATCCTGTTGCGGTAACAGACGACGCGTCCCTGGTGGAGGCGTCAGGTCATCCGGTGGCTGTCGCGGAAGGTTCTTATGAAAATATTAAGGTGACGACGCCGGAAGATTTGCTGCTGGCTGAAAAGATTCTGGAAAAACAGAGCCGTTCTGAATAATTATTGAAGAGAATTCTGTTAAAAGCGGATTGTGTGAAACAGCACTTTTACTATTACATTTTGCTTACATTTTGCTACCGTTAAACGGTTGAATGGAGATTTAAAAGATGCAGTTCAGAGTAGGAACCGGGTTTGATGTACATGCCCTTGTGGAAAACAGGGACCTGATCCTGGCAGGGGTCCGGGTACCTTATGAAAGAGGGCTGCTGGGGCACAGCGACGCGGATGTGGCGCTGCATGCCCTGATGGATGCCCTGCTGGGGGCAGCGGGCAAAGGGGATATCGGGAAACATTTTCCTGATACGGATGATAAATATGAAGGCGCGGACAGCCGGCGTCTTCTGCGCGTTGTTGTGGAATTGCTGCAGGAAGACGGATGGCGGGTCAATAATGTGGATGTGACTATTATCGCGCAACGGCCGAAGTTAGCTCCGTTTATCGAAATCATGCGGGAACGGGTCGCAGGTGATCTGGGCATTGCGGAAGACGCAGTGAATATTAAAGCGACGACCACGGAAAAACTCGGTTTTACCGGACGGGGCGAAGGCATCGCTGCGGAAGCGGTGGCCAGTATCATAAGAGTCTGAACCAAGTTGTTTTTACGATGTATAATATGACGGCCGGGTAGTTTTTCTGTCAGGCTGTCTGTATAAAGTTTATTAATAATTATTAATTATAGTAAGAGTTTGAATATCATTTTTGGAGGGATTTTCAATGTCACAGGAAATTCGTGTACGCTTTGCGCCAAGCCCTACCGGGCCGTTTCATATCGGTGGCGCCCGCAGCGCGTTGTTTAACTGGCTGCTGGCCAGGAAATTAGGCGGCAAGATGGTGCTCCGTATTGAAGATACGGACCGGAAACGCTCTACGCCGGAATCGGAGGAGAATATTAAAAATTCCTTACGGTGGCTGGGCATGGACTGGGATGAAGGCGTTGATGTGGGAGGCCCGTACGGCCCGTACCGCCAGATGGAACGTCTGGACATCTATAAGAAATATACAGACCAGCTCCTGGCAGAAGGGAAAGCTTACTACTGTTACTGTACGCCGGAAGAACTGGAGGAAGAACGGCAGGGCCTTCTGAAAGAGGGAAAAATGCCCCGCTATATGGGAAAATGCAGGGAACTGACGCCGGAACAGATTGCGAAATATGAAGCGGAAGGCCGCAAACCTTCGGTCCGTCTGCGTGTGCCGCCCAATGAGAAAATCGTTGTCCACGATCTGATCCGGGGTGATGTGGAATTTGACTCCAACGGCATCGGGGATTTTGTAATTGTCAAGTCTGACGGAATTCCTACTTATAACTATGCGGTTGTAATTGACGATAGCCTCATGCATGTGACTCACGTCATCCGGGCGGAGGAGCATTTATCCAATACGCCCAGGCAGCTGCTGGTCTATGATGCGTTGGGCTTTGAGAAACCGGTGTTCGGCCATGTTTCCCTGATCCTGGGAACAGACCATACGAAGATGAGCAAACGGCATGGCGCAACTTCTCTGGATGCGTACCGCCAGAAAGGATATATTCCGGCAGGCCTGAACAATTTCCTCGCGTTGTTGGGCTGGGCACCTCCCGGAGAAAAGGAAATCTTTACCATGGAAGAAGCGATTCAAGAGTTTTCCCTGGACCGTGTGGCCAAAAATCCTGCCGTATTTGATTTTAAGAAACTGGACTGGATCAACGGACAGCATATCCGCAAAATGTCTGCCGAAGCGTTCTGGGAACTGGCTGTGCCGTTTATGAAAGAAGCCGGCTATATGACCGGTGATGAGGACGGTGCAAAGCTGGAATGGCTGAAGAAGGTCGTGGCAACCGCCCAGACCCAGATTGATTACGGCGCCCAGATACCGGAAAAGGTTTCCATGTATTTCAGCGATGACTTTGATTTTGAAAACGAAGAAGCCGCTGCGGTGCTGAAGGAAGAAACGGCGCCCATGGTTATGAAAGCTTTATTGGAAGAACTTAAAGCACTTCCGGAATTAAACCGGGATGCGGTAAAAGCCGCCTTCAAGAAAGTCCAGAAAGCAAACAAGCTGAAAGGGCAGCAGGTGTACATGCCGATCCGTGTAACACTGACAGGGAACCAGCATGGTCCGGAACTGGCGGAAATGATCCCGCTGTTCGGTCTGGAACGCACGGAGAAGAGAATCTTGAAGAGCCTGGAAAAAGCAGGAGTTTCTTTATAACTGACAAGGAGTAACACAGAATGGCAATTAAAGTTTACAATACGATGACCCGCAGGAAAGAAGAGTTTGTGCCAATGACTCCCGGGAAGGCAAGTATTTATGTCTGCGGCGTGACCCCGTACAATCATCCCCATATCGGCAACGCCCGCCCCTTTGTGACCTGGGATGTGATCCACCGTTTCCTGGAACATGAAGGGTACGATGTGCTGCATGTGCAGAATTTTACTGACGTGGATGATAAGATCATCAATACAGCGAATGCGGAGGGTGTACAGTGGAGTGATATCTGCGGCCGTTACATCGAATCGTACTTTGAGGTGATGGACAAGCTGAATGTCCGCCGCGTTCAGATTTATCCCCGGGTATCCCGCCATATTCCGGACATTATCAACACGGTCCAGGCACTGATTGACAACGGATTCGCCTATGTGGTGGACGGCGATGTGTATTACAGCGTGGAAAAATTCCCGCGTTACGGCTGCCTTTCCGGCCGGGACCTGAACGATATGCTGGCAGGCGCCCGGGTAGATGTGGACGACCGGAAACAGAATCCCATGGACTTTGCTCTGTGGAAAGCGGCCAAACCCGGTGAACCGGCCTGGGATTCTCCCTGGGGCAAAGGACGGCCCGGCTGGCATATTGAATGCTCTACCATGAGCATGAAATATCTGGGATCTTCTTTTGACTTCCATGGCGGCGGCAGCGACCTGATCTTCCCGCACCATGAAAATGAAATTGCCCAGTCGGAAGGCGCCACCGGCGTTCACCCCTTCGTGCGGTACTGGCTCCACAACGGGTTCATTACAGTAAATGAAGAAAAAATGTCAAAATCCCTTGGCAATTTCTTTACGGTAAAAGATATTCTGGAACATTTTGCTCCGGAAACATTACGCTTCTTCATCGTTTCCACCCATTACCGCAGCCCGCTGGACTTCAGCGATGCCCGGCTGAAAGAGGCCGACGCGAGCCTGCAGCGCCTGCGTACCGCAAAAGAAAATCTGGCGGCATTGCGTAAGGTCATCAGCGGCGGTCCGACGGAGGAAAGCATGGCGTTACGCGGCAAAGTCGAGCAGCTGCGCAATGATTTCATGGAAGCCATGCGTGACGATTTCAATACGGCGCTGGCCATCAGCCACATGTTCGCGCTGGCCAAAGAGATCAATGTTTATAAAACGCAGGCTGATTCCGGCGATGTTGCCCCGGACGGGAAGCTGGTGGACATAATGACCAAAGTGTTTGCGGAATTCTGCTCCATCATCGGCGTGCTGGAAGGCGAAGCGGAAGCGGCGGGGAACACCGGTGATGACGGGCTGGCGGACCAGCTGATGCAGCTGTTGCTGGATTTGCGCCAGGATGCCCGCAAGGCAAAAAATTATGCCCAGGCGGATGCGATCCGCAACAAGCTGGGAGAACTCGGCATCGTGATTGAAGATACGCCTCAGGGCGCACGGTGGAAAAAGCAGTGAAATTTATCCGCTTTCAACAGTTAAAACAGCAGGCACTGGCAGTCTGTCAGGGAGAAGGCAGGCCGTTGCCTGATCCTGACCAGATGAACCCGATCGTGCTGGCCCTGATCGGCGACAGCGTGTTTACATTTTATGTGCGCATGCGCCTGCTGCCGTCTTCCAGTCATGTCCAGGTAATACATACGATTGCGGCGAAAATGGTATCTGCCGTGATGCAGGCCAGAGCGATGCATGTTCTGGAAGCAGACTTGTCGGAAAAGGAAGCGGCTGTGGTGCACAGGGGCCGCAACGCAAAGTCCATGGTGCCCAAAAGCGCCAGTGTCAGTGAGTACCGGGCGGCCACCGCATTGGAAGCCCTGTGTGGCTGGCTGCTTCTGACAGATCAGGAGGACCGGCTGGAATTTTTGCTGGAACAGTCGTTTCAGGTGATTTCCCGGGAAATGCAGGAACTGTCGTAACCATAACGGATAGTAATAAATGAAGAGAAGATTTGAAAAGGGGAGGGACTATCATGAAGGTTGTATTAGTAAGACATACTCCGGATCCGGACAAATCAGTGGCATTAAGCGCACGGCTGTGTTATTCTCCGGTAGGAGTTACGGAACTTCAGGAAAAGATGAGCGATGAGGAAGCGGCGCGCCTGGTACGCATGCTGGTGCGCATGGGCCATTTCTCACCGATCGAACATGTAACCTTTACGTTTGCCATCGAAGGCGTTTCCCGTGTGCTGACGCATCAGCTTGTCCGTCACAGGATCGCCTCCTATTCGCAGCAGTCCCAGCGGTATGTAAAAGAACACAATTTTGAATCGATCATGCCTCCTGCTATTGCGGCAATTCCCGAAGCAAAAGCTAAATTTGAGGCATGCATGCAGAATCTGCAGGAT
>CADCHY010000005.1:0-93092 GCA_902801365.1 uncultured Succiniclasticum sp. | reverse complement strand
GAAACGAAAATCGTCTGCACCTTTAATGCCCGTTCACTCTACAATTTCTTCAATTTACGCTGCTGCAACCGGGCCCAGTGGGAAATCCGCGAGCTGGCCTGGAAGATGCTGATGGAATGCCGTAAAGTGGCCCCTGTTTTGTTTGAAAAAGCGGGCCCGGACTGTGTGGCCAAAGGTACCTGTAAAGAAGGAAAGATGAGCTGCGGTATTTTGCCGAAAGTAAAACAGTATCAGGCTGAAGGCAAAGATGTTGCGGAACTGTTTTTGCCTAGCAAAAACGATTAAGTAAAACGCAGGTTCAGGCTTTTATATCCGGCGGTATTTCTGCTGCCGGTTTATTTAAGGAGAACCTGATCGGACAGGTGTGTCTGATGGGTTAATCAGAGTTCCCTTAAAGGAGCGTTTATGACAGAAGAAATTGTTGCCGGGCGTAATGCGGTGTTTGAGGCGTTGTCCAGCAAACGTCCGGTCAATAAGATTTTCATTAAAGCGGGGCTGCAGGGCGGCAGCCTGGGAAAAATTATCGCGGCGGCGCAGAGTGCGGCCGTACCGGTAGAATATGTACAGTCCGAAAAACTGGACAGGCTGGCTCCGGGAATACGTCACCAGGGGATTGTGGCATTGGCATCCCCCATTGCGTTCAGTTCTTTGGAAACGGTTTTGGAACGGGCTGCGTCCCGGAACGAAACACCGTTTTTGCTTCTGCTGGACGAATTGCAGGATCCGCAGAACGTCGGTGCCCTGATCCGCAGCGCGGACGCTGCCGGGGTACACGGTGTTTTATTGCCCAGGCGGCGAAGCTGCCCCCTGAACATGGTTGTGGCAAAGATTTCGGCCGGAGCTGTTAATTATGTGCCGGTAGTACAGATCGGTAATATCGTCCAGACGTTGCGGAGCTTAAAAGAACAGGGGTTCTGGGTCGCCGGGGCGGACATGGAAGGGGACAGCCTTTATTTTGAAACAGACCTTGACCGGCCTCTTGTCCTGGTAGTGGGCGCAGAAGGAAAAGGCATGGGACATCTGGTAAAGGAAAACTGTGATATGCTTGTCCGGATACCCATGCAGGGCGGCGTAAACTCCCTGAATGCTTCCGCTGCGGGAGCTGTCCTGCTGTTTGAAGTGGTGCGGCAGCGGATGCAGAAGGCCGCGAAATGAAAGAGTATTATCTGGTTGACGGGTACAACGTCATCAATAACTGGCAGGATTTTGCGGGGATCCGGGAAAGTGACCTGGAACATGCCCGCGAAATGCTGATAGACAGGGTCGCGGAGTTTTCATCCTTTCATGGCTATGAAGCCGTGGTTGTGTTTGACGCAATGGATGCAAAAGGACCGGAAGCAACGGAACACATCCGCGGGTGTACGGTGGTTTATACGGCCGAACAGGAAACGGCTGACAGCTGGATCGAGCGGGAGACGTATCAGATAGCCAGGAAGGGCATCAAGGTCTCTGTTGTTACCAGCGACAAAGCCGAACAGGACAGCGTGCTCGGTTCCGGAGCGCTCCGCATTCCCGCCCGTGAATTCCGGGAAATGTATTATAAAACCAAAAAAGAGATTAAAGAAAAAATAGACAAACTGCCGGGCCGTTCAGGCCGGCGGGAACTGGGCGGCCGTATTGACGGAGACGTGGCATCGCACCTGGAAAGATTAAGACGGGGATAAACCGGCTTACCGTTAGGAATAACGGATGTTGCTGCTGACAACAGAGGCCGCGGTTTAATAACGGATGTTACAGTTGCGCCGTTGTGCTTTGTTTGACGTTGTGGCAGCCTGTCGTGTATAATTTTAATATCTTTAAATTTTAATATCCTTAAGAAACAGCCGCCCGGCTGGGAGAGAAATGTTTTGCTATTATTGGAAGGTGGAGAATAGATGAACGGGGTGACCGGCGATCCCTACGCCAGATTTTCTGATATGCCGGATGAGGACATTGTTGAACTGGCAAATACGGAGAATAATGTATTGGCCCAGGAATATCTGCTGCATAAGTATCGCAATTTTGTGCGCGGAAAAGCAAAGAGCTATTTCCTGATTGGAGCGGAACGGGAAGACATCATTCAGGAAGGAATGATAGGCCTGTATAAGGCAATCCGCGATTTCCGCCGGGATAAACAGGCGTCATTCCGCTCGTTTGCGGAGTTGTGCGTGACCCGTCAGATTATAACGGCCATTAAAACCGCGACCCGGCAAAAGCATATTCCGCTGAATTCCTATGTATCATTGAATAAACCCATTTATGAACAGGATTCGGACCGGACTCTGCTGGATGTGATTTCCAGCGGCGCCAAAGTGGTGAATCCGGAAGAGATGATCATCCGGAGGGAAGAGTTTATCGAAATTAAAAATAAGATGAACATGATCCTCAGCAATCTGGAATGGGAAGTTTTCATGAATTACCTGGACGGGAAATCGTACCAGGAAACGGCCAGAGAGCTGCACCGGCATATTAAATCCATTGACAATGCGCTGCAGCGTGTCAAAAGGAAAGTGGAAAAATACAAAGAGGCCCATAGCGGAGATGCTGATATATATGCGGTATGTTCCTGTATCCTTTCCATCGAACCCCGTAAACGGGACAAGCGAAAAGACAGTTAAGCGGATGAAATTGATAAATCTGAAACATACTGTTGTATTGAAATGAAGAATAGTATAAAATATAAGTGACTTTAAAGGATTTTATCCGGAAACAGCGAATGGTTATTGTTATAAAGAATTAAATGTTCCGGCATTTCCAGATATTGATCTGTTAACAGGTTTAGGAGGTAATTAAAATGAGTCAGACAGAAGAATTCGTAAAGGTTGTAGAGGCAGCAAAAGAAGCAAAAGGAGTTATTTTTGTAACTGGTAAGCCCGGCAGCGGCAAAAGCAAGGTTTTGCGCGAAGCCGCCGAAGACAAGAAATGGGATTATGTAGATTGCCGTTTACTGATCAGTGAAGAATTTTTGGCGGTTCCGAAGGAAGAACGGAATGCCAAAGCGCCGGAGATGATGGGCGAAGCGCTTGCCAGTTATAATTCTGATGTTATCTTGTTAGATCGTTTACAGACTTTATTTGTGCCGGTATTTAATCTGGACGTTGCTGCCCTGCTTAAAGAACTGGGGCAGAAGTTTGTGCTGGTTGCCGCCTGGCCCGGATATGTGAAAGACGGCATGCTGTGCTATGACAAATTTGACGGCACCGAATCCATCCGGATTCCGGAGGACGGTTTTACGATTTGGAACGTTGATTAACACTTGAGGGGACAAATGATAAATGTAAAAGGGACATTGGCCGTTCTGACCGGGGGCGGCGACTGTCCGGGATTAAATGCGGTCCTGAACGCGGTGGTCAAGGCTGCGTTAGGACACGGATATCAGATTTATGGTGTTGAAAACGGCTTTAACGGGCTGATCAAGAACCGGATGAAACTCCTGACGTATGAAGATGTATCCGGTATCCTGCCGCGGGGCGGCACGGTTTTGGGAACTACCAACCGGGATAACCCGTTTAAGTTTGCGCATATTGAAAAAGACGGTTCGGTTTCTTATACGGATGAAAGTGAAACCATTGTAAGAAATCTGGCAAAACGCGGAATCGAAACGCTGATCGTGATTGGCGGGGACGGCAGCCTGGCTATCGGCGCCCAGCTTTCCCGGGAATGCGGCGTAAAAGTGATTGGCGTTCCCAAAACGATAGATAATGACTTGCCATGCACGGAACGGACTTTCGGTTTTGACACCGCTATGGCGGTAGCCACTGAGGCTGTCGACCGTCTGCATACTACGGCGGAATCCCACCACAGGATCATGATCCTGGAAGTCATGGGCCGGTATGCCGGCTGGATCGCCCTTCATTCCGGTGTCGCAGGCGGGGCGGATGTAATTTTGATTCCGGAAATACCCTATCATCTGGATGCCGTGGCGAAGAAAATCCTCAAACGCCAGCAGGAAGGAAAGATGTTCAGCATCATCGTTGTGGCGGAAGGAGCTAAACCGGAAGGCGGCGAAATGACGGTGGCCCGTATTGTCAAAGACAGTTTTGAGCCGATCCGCCTGGGAGGGGTTGGCAATAAGCTGGCCCAGCAATTGGAAGAGCTGACCGGGATTGAAGCGCGCAGCACGATTTTAGGTTATTTACAGAGAGGCGGTTCGCCGACTGCCTTTGACCGGGTTTTATGTACCCGGTACGGCGTGGCTGCCATAGAAGCGTGCATTGCAGGGAATTTTGATGTTATGGTTTCTCTCCACAATGATTCGATCGGTACGGTTCCCCTGCAGGAAGCGGGAGGAAAACCCAGGTCCGTCACCCCGGACAATGAAATTGTCCAGGCTGCAAGAAGCATCGGAATTTGCTTTGGCGATGAAGAATAGGTGTTACCGGGACGCACCTGTTTATGCGGGTGCGTCTTTATTTTTTTGGCTATTGTCAAGAAAGTTAGAAAAAACAGTTGACAAACTCTTCGGTTTCATGTATTATACTTACTGTCACTGAAATCACGCTGACATAGCTCAACAGGCAGAGCAACGGTTTTGTAAACCGTAGGTTGTAGGTTCGATTCCTATTGTCAGCTCCAGAAGGTTTTAATGGAGGGGTTCCCGAGTGGCTAAAGGGAGCAGACTGTAAATCTGCCGCGTTTCGCTTCGTTGGTTCGAATCCAACCCCCTCCACCATTTTATCGCGGGGTGGAGCAGTTGGTAGCTCGTCGGGCTCATAACCCGAAGGTCGCTGGTTCAAATCCGGCCCCCGCAACCATAATGATGATGCTGATGTAGCTCAGATGGTAGAGCGCATCCTTGGTAAGGATGAGGTCACCAGTTCAATCCTGGTCATCAGCTCCATTATATAAGGCGGCATAGCTCAGTTGGCCAGAGCAAGCGGTTCATACCCGCTGTGTCCGCGGTTCAAATCCGTGTGCCGCCACCATTTGAAATAAAGGCTCATGCAAATTTTTGCGTGAGCTTTTTTATACATCATTTTGAGAAGCCCTGATCGGTTCATCTTTAATTGTATGAACTCCTTTGATCAGTGTTTTCTTAAATATTTGTAATTTTATTGACAGAAAAAGGTAACTGTGGTATTATCATTCAGTGACAATTTGATTTGCTGTATTTTAGAGTTCGAAAGAGGTGGCAAGAATGCGTGTGTTGATTACTTTGGCCTGCACTGAGTGCAAACAGAGAAATTATCAGACAAACAAAAACAAAAAGAATGATCCCGATCGCATCGAGATTAAAAAGTATTGCAAATTCTGCAAAAAGCATACTACCCATAAAGAAACCAAATAATTTTTATTTGGAAGTGTCTTGATAGCAAGGATGTGAAATAATGACCGTTCCGGAAACTACTACGACGAACGAAGTAGGCACGGTGGAGAAGGTTACGGGGTTCATCAAAGAATCAAAGGCAGAATTGCAAAAGGTTACCTGGCCGACACGGCAGGAACTGTTTATGAATACTATTGTAGTATTGATTGCGGTAGTGCTGATAGCGGTTTGTATCTGGGTAGCCGATACTTTCTTCTCTGTTCTGATCAGAACCATCTTACGGTAAGGAGTACAAGGAGGAAGGGAGAAAACTCCCGCTGAAAAAATGGACGAAAATAAAAATGCTGAAACGCTGGAAAAAGGAAAACGGCATTGGTATGTCATCCATACTTATTCCGGATACGAGAATAAGGTCAGCGCAAATCTGGAACGTAAGGTTCATTCCCTGGGCATGAGCGACAGGATCTTTCATATTATGATCCCGATGGAGAATGAAGTAGTAGCCGATGAAAACGGTGCCAAACGGATCGTGACCCGTAAGGTTTTCCCGGGTTATGTGCTGGTTGAGATGATCATCGACGACCGCACCTGGTATGTGGTCAGGAACACCCCCGGCGTAACGGGTTTTGTGGGTCCTGATAACAAACAGCCGGTTCCGCTGTCAGACGAAGAAGTCAAACGGATCATGGCTGGCAGCATAAACGGCCAGGGGTTGCAGGAAGATGAACCTGCCGACCGGCCGAAGGCGAAACCCCAGATTAATTTGCAATTACAACAGAGAGTCCGCTTAAAAACAGGTCCCTTCTCCAATTTTGAAGGCGTTGTTTCGGCAATTGACAGAGAACGCGGGAAACTGAAGGTCCTGGTTGACATGTTTGGCCGCGAAACTCCTGTTGATATTGATTATACCCAAGTGGAAGAAATTGAATGATAAGGAGGTGTAAGAAACATGGCAAAGAAAGTTGCTAAGGTTGTAAAGTTACAGGTTCCTGGCGGTAAAGCTACTCCGGCACCTCCGGTTGGTCCTGCACTGGGCCAGGCTGGCGTTAACATTATGGCCTTTGTAAAGGACTTCAATGCCCGTACAGCACAGCAGGCTGGCTTGATCATCCCTGTTGAAATCACGGTGTATGAAGACCGTTCCTTTACATTTATTACCAAAACCCCGCCTGCAGCGGTGTTGCTGAAAAAAGCGGCTGGCCTGGAAAAAGCTTCCGGCGAACCCAACAAAAAGAAAGTAGCTACGTTGCCCCGCGCCAAAGCCCGTGAAATTGCGGAAAGCAAGATGGCGGACCTGAATGCGGCCGATGTGGAAGCAGCAACCCGTATGATCGAAGGCACAGCCCGCAGCATGGGCATTGTAATTACTGACTGACCGTCAGTTTAATGAGTGGGAGGCGGAAGCCGTTCGGACCACAAGGAGGAATTTATAATGGCAAAGAAACACGGCAAAAAGTACGTTGATGCGTTAAAACTGATTGATGAGACTAAACTCTATTCCCCGAAAGAAGCGATTGAACTGGTAAAGAAAACCGTAGTTACCAAGTTTGACAGTTCTGTAGAAGCCTCTTTCCGTCTGGGCATTAATCCGAAATACGCTGACCAGCAGGTACGCGGCGCGATGGTGCTGCCTCACGGAACCGGCAAATCCAAAAAGGTTCTGGTATTTGCGGAAGGCGCAAAGGCTGAAGAAGCAAAAGCTGCCGGCGCGGATTATGTTGGCGGGGATGACCTGGTAGCTAAAATTCAGGGCGGCTGGTTCGACTTTGAAGTCTGCGTGGCGACCCCGAACATGATGGGAAAGGTTGGCCGTCTTGGTAAGCTGTTGGGCCCGAAGGGTTTAATGCCTAACCCGAAGGTTGGCACCGTTACCATGGATGTGACCAAGGCACTCAACGAGATCAAAGCCGGTAAGGTTGAGTACCGTGCTGACAAAGCCGGTAACGTACAGGCAATGATCGGAAAATCTTCCTTCTCGGAAGAAGCCCTTCTGGATAACTACATTGCGTTAGTTACTACTTTGATTAAAGTAAAACCGTCCGGAGCCAAAGGCCAGTACATTAAATCTGTTACCTTATCCACTACGATGGGACCTGGCATCAAGATTGATGTGCTCAAAGCAGACAGCGCAAAATAATCCGGAACACTAATTTTTAAATCAGAAGATAATCGGGCCACAGACAGCAGGTGCGTAAGCGCAAGTGCAGCAGTGTACGCCTGCCGAGGCTGGAGACGTTAAAGATAGATCAGTTCTTTCACGACCTCCGGCTGCATCGGCCGAGAGGTCTTTTTGATTTATAAAAGTAAGTCAAAATCTGAAAGAAGGAGGTGCAACTCATTGAAAACAAAAGCAGAGAAACAGGCTCAGTTAGCTGAGATTAAAAGTGTTCTTGCTGAAGCTAAAGGAGCAGTGTTGGTTGATTTCAGCGGTCTTACCGTTGCGGAAGATACGGAACTGCGCCGTAAGGTTCGCGAAGCCGGTGCTACATACACCGTTTACAAGAACACATTAATTGCTCTGGCCGCAAAAGAATACGGCCTGGATGCCCTGACTCCCGTACTGGAGAAAAACACTGCAATCTGCTCTTCCGCTAAAGATGCGGTAGCAGCCTGCAAAGTAATCTGTGATTTTGTAAAAGATCACAAGAAGATGCAGCTGAAGGCTGGTGTTGTAGAAGGCAAAGTGATTTCTGTTGACGAAGTTAAGGCAGTTGCTGCGTTGCCGCCGAAAGAAGTGCTGGTTGCCAAAATGCTGGGCAGCCTGAACGCTCCGATTTCCGGTCTGGTTCGCACACTCAACGGTACCGTTGCAAAAATCGTTTACGCATTGGATGCTGTACGCGAACAAAAAGAAAAACAATCTGCGTAATGCATGATTGAAAAGATTTTTATTGATAGTTAAAAACTATAAAATTTTAAAAATAATTGATAAATGGAGGAAATTATAATGAATAAAGATCAGATTATTGAAGCAATTGAGAAAATGACCGTATTAGAGCTGGCTGAACTGGTTAAAGCTCTGGAAGAAAAATTTGGCGTATCCGCTGCCGCTCCGGTAGCTGTTGCTGCTGCTGGCGCTGCTCCGGCTGCTGCTGCTGCTGAAGAAGAACAGACCGAATTCGACGTTATCCTGAAAGAAGCTGGTCAGGGCAAGATCAACGTTATCAAAGCTGTTCGCGAAATCACCGGCCTGGGCCTGAAAGAAGCTAAAGCTCTGGTTGACGGCGCTCCGAAAGCTGTTAAAGAGAAAGTTTCCAAAGCTGATGCTGACGATGCCAAAGCAAAACTGGAAGCTGCTGGCGCAACTGTTGAAATTAAATAATTTGACTGTACGTCATCAGGGCCGGTCCCCAAGGGGACCGGTCTTTTTTTATTAAAAAAACTTATTGACAAATTCCTAATGCTTGTGGTATCATTATTTACCACAATTATGCTTTTTGTGTTTGTGACCAAAATGCAGGCTTGACTACAACGGCCAGATAGTGTAGTGGTTCACATCGGCTGCCATATCGTAGGGATGAAGTACGTTCGTCTGATCTGAATAACAGGGTGATCTTGCGGTAAGAACCTTGTTTTTTTTGGCTTTGGACAACGTGCATAGTTTTGTATTGCCTGACTTATATAACAAGGAGTGAAGACCTACATGTTTAAACCGGTTCAGACAGGTGACAGGACCCGGTATAGCTTTGGCAAAATTAAAGAAGTTTTGCCAATGCCTCATTTGATTGACCTGCAGAGGAAATCCTATGAGTGGTTCATGAGCGATGGGCTGAATGAGATTTTCCACGATATTTCCCCTATAAAAGATTTTAACGGGAATCTGGAACTCTCTTTCCAGAGCTTTGAGATCGGTGAACCAAAATATACCATTGAAGAATGTAAGGAACGGGACGCTTCTTATTCTGCACCGTTGAATGTCAATGTTCATCTGCTGTATAAAGATACGGGCGAAATTAAGGAGTCCCGTGTATTTATGGGTGATTTCCCGTTGATGACCCCTACGGGAACCTTTGTCATTAACGGGGCGGAGCGTGTCATTGTAAGTCAGCTGGTTCGTTCCCCCGGGGTTTATTACGATAAGTTAATGGATCCCAGCGCAGTCTTTTTGTATGGGACCACTGTAATCCCGAACCGCGGCGCATGGATTGAATTTGAAACGGATTTAAACCATGTGATTTATGCGCGTGTGGACAGGACCCGTAAGGTTCCTGCTACCGTGCTCCTGCGGGCCATGGGGATGGAATCCAATGAAGAAATATTAAATTTCTTCGGCGACACCCAGATTGAAAATCATACGGAAGACGGAACCGAGATTATTGAAGCGGTAAAGGCAACGCTGGAAAAAGACAGTACAACGAATTGCGAAGAAGCAATGATCGAACTGTATAAAAAGCTGCGCCCCGGTGAACCGCCTGCCTTTGAAAATGCCAAGCAGCTTATCGAGCAGACGTTCTTTGACAGCAAACGGTATGACCTGGCCTACGTAGGCCGTTATAAGCTGAACAAGAAATTGGGCTGGAGAAACCGGCTGGAAAACTGCGTGCTGGCCGAGCCGCTGGTTGATAAGGAAACCGGTGAGATCATCGTTCCGGAAGGGACGCTGATGACCGGCGAAGTATTGGACAAGGTGGAAGAGAGCCAGGTCTACAAAGAATACGGGCTCTACCAGCTGAAGATCAGGGAGTTAAGCGGAAAAGTACTGCGCATCGTCTTTACGTCCGGCATTCCCGAAGGGCTCCGCACGATCACCAGGGAAGATATTTTTGCCGCATTCGGCTATCTTCTGAACGTAATGGACGGACACGGTGAAAAAGACGATATCGACCATCTGGGCAACCGCCGCGTCCGCTGTGTGGGCGAACTTTTACAGAACCAGTTCCGTATCGGCCTGGCCCGTATGGAACGTGTGGTAAAAGAACGCATGACCATCCAGGACGTGGATGTGATTACCCCCCAGGCGCTGATCAACATCCGTCCGGTAGTGGCTGCCATTAAAGAATTTTTCGGCAGCAGCCAGCTTTCCCAGTTTATGGACCAGAACAATCCGCTGGCAGAGCTGACCCACAAACGCCGTCTTTCTGCACTGGGACCCGGCGGTCTGTCCCGTGAAAGGGCCGGCTATGAAGTCCGTGACGTTCACAACTCCCATTATGGACGCATGTGCCCGATTGAGACCCCTGAAGGTCCCAACATCGGTTTGATCGGTTCCCTTTCTACGTTTGCGGTTATCAACAAGTTCGGTTTTATTGAAACGCCTTACCGCAAAGTAGACAAAGCAAATAAACGCGTTACCAATGAAATTGAATATCTGACTGCGGACGAAGAAGATAAATATATCGTGGCGCAGGCCAACGAACCCCTGGACGATGACGGGTACTTCCTCGGCGAACGTGTTACGGCCCGCCGCAAGAACGACGTTCTGAGCATCCGTCCGGAACGGGCGGATTATATGGACGTATCGCCGAAACAGGTAGTATCGATCGCGACAGCCCTGATTCCGTTCCTGGAACACGATGACGCGAACCGCGCGCTGATGGGCGCCAACATGCAGCGTCAGGCGGTGCCTCTGCTGACCCCGCAGGCACCGGTAGTCGGCACCGGTATGGAATACAAGGTGGCAACCGACTCCGGCAACTGCATACTGGCTAAACATGCCGGTGAAGTTATCCGCGTGACCGGCGACGAGATCCAGATCCGCACGGAAAACGGCGATATTGATCATTATGAAGTGCTGAAATTTAAACGTTCCAACCAGAGCACCTGTGTCAACCAGAAACCGATCGTTTTCAAAGGCGATTATGTCAAGGCCGGACAGGTGCTGGCGGACGGTCCCGCTACCGACCGCGGGGAACTGGCGCTGGGTCATAACGTGATCGTAGCGTACATGCCCTGGGAAGGTTACAACTACGAGGACGCGATCCTGCTTTCCGAAGACCTGGTACGGGATGACACGTACACTTCTATCCATATTGAAGAGTACACCTGCGACGCCCGGGATACGAAACTGGGTCCTGAGGAGATAACCTGTGAGATCCCGAACGTTTCCGATAAAGCCGTCGCAAATCTGTGCAATGACGAAAACGACAAAGATTATATAGGTGTTATCAGAATTGGTACCGAGGTCCGCCCCGGCGATATTCTGGTTGGTAAAATTACGCCTAAAGGGGAGACGGAATTATCCGCGGAAGAACGTCTGGTAAGAGCGGTATTTAATGAAAAGGCCCGTGAAGAACGGGATAGTTCCCTGCGTGTTCCCCATGGGGAATCCGGTATCGTAGTAGACACGAAGGTGTTTACCCGTGAAAACGGCGGAGAACTGCCGCCCGGAGTAAACAAACAGGTCCGCATCCAGATTGCGCAGAAGCGCAAGATCCGCGCCGGTGACAAGATGTCCGGCCGCCATGGTAACAAGGGCGTAGTGTCCCGCATTTTACCGCGGGAAGATATGCCGTTCCTGCCTAATGGCGAACCGGTCCAGATCGTTCTGAATCCGTTAGGCGTTCCTTCCCGTATGAATATCGGCCAGATTCTGGAAACCCATCTGGGATGGGCTGCCCTGGCTTTAGGTATGAAAATCCAGCGGAAAGAAGCAGGCATTGGCGAGCAGCTGGAAAGCACCGGTTATGACCGTGCCCAGTACGGTATGCCGAAGCTGACAGATATCGGGTATGCGGGAAATGAAAAACTGAGCGCTGTAAAGATGGCTGTTCCTGTATTTGACAGCGCCAACGAAGAAGACCTGCAGAACATGGTGAAGCTGTCCGGCGTGAGCCCGATGGGCAAAACGGTCCTTTATGACGGCCGTACCGGCGAGCCTTTTGCCAACCCCGTAACCGTCGGCTGCGTTTACATGCTGAAACTGCATCATCTGGTAGATGACAAGATCCATGCCCGTTCCACCGGCCCGTACTCCCTGGTTACCCAGCAGCCCCTGGGCGGCAAAGCCCAGTTTGGCGGACAGCGTTTCGGTGAAATGGAAGTCTGGGCGCTGGAAGCGTATGGCGCGGCGTACACACTGCAGGAAATCCTGACAGTAAAATCCGACGACGTGGTAGGGCGTGTAAAAACATATGAATCCATCGTTAAAGGCGAAAACATTCCGGAACCCGGCGTTCCCGAATCCTTTAAGGTACTGGTAAAAGAATTGCAGAGTATCGGTCTGGATATCCGTGTACTGGATGAAGACGGTGAAGATATTTCCCTGCAGGAAGAAGAGGAAGATGTTGTGGAAGCTTCCCCGGAAACCATTGCCGAACTGCAGGGCGAAGGTCAGGCCGTCATTCCGGATGCTCCAAGGGAATCTACCGCCTATAATGAAGATGAAGAATATAATGGTACCGAACAGGAAGAAGAAGACAGCATTGCCGACTTAGGCAATCTGAGCGAAACGACACTCGAAGAACTGTCCGGTCCTGCTGATGATATTAATTAAGAAGGGAGCGAGGGATTCTTGTTAGACGTTAACAATTTTAATTCCATGCGCATTGGGCTTGCTTCTCCGGAACTGATCCGTTCGTGGTCTTATGGGGAAGTAAAAAAGCCTGAAACCATTAACTACAGAACATTGAAACCCGAAACAGACGGTCTGTTCTGTGAAAGAATCTTTGGCCCCATTAAGGACTGGGAGTGTCATTGCGGAAAATATAAACGCATCCGTTACAAAGGGATCGTCTGCGACAAATGCGGCGTTGAGGTAACCCGTTCCAAGGTCCGCCGTGACAGGATGGGTCATATTGAGCTGGCGGCGCCGGTTTCCCATATCTGGTATTTTAAAGGAATTCCCAGCCGTATGGGCCTGATTCTGGATGTTTCTCCCCGGAGCCTGGAAAGAGTTTTGTATTTTGTAAACTATATTGTTCTGGATCCTGGCGATACCCCGTTAGAGAAAAAACAGCTGCTGACAGAAGCGGAATATATGAGCGCCCGGGACAAGTACGGCGATCAGTTCCGTGCTGAGATGGGTGCTTCCGCTGTTAAAGAGCTGCTGGAGGAAATTGATATTCCTGCGCTGGTTGATGAACTGCGGGAAGAGATGAAGGATGCTACCGGTCAGAAGAAGGTTCGCGTTGTACGCCGCCTGGAAGTTGCGGAAGCGTTCCTGAAATCCGGCAATAAGCCGTCCTGGATGATTCTGGACGTGGTTCCGGTTATTCCTCCGGATTTGCGTCCTATGGTACAGCTTGACGGCGGGCGTTTCGCTACCAGCGACCTGAACGATCTGTACCGCCGTGTAATCAACCGCAACAACCGGTTGAAACGGTTGCTGGAGCTGCATGCGCCTGACATTATCGTCCGCAATGAAAAACGCATGCTGCAGGAAGCGGTTGACGCGCTGATCGACAACGGCCGCCGCGGCCGTCCCATTGTGGGACCCGGCAACCGTCCTCTGAAATCCCTGTCTGATATGCTGAAAGGCAAGCAGGGGCGTTTCCGTCAGAACCTGCTGGGCAAACGTGTCGACTATTCCGGCCGTTCTGTAATCGTGGTAGGCCCCGAGATGAAGATGCACCAGTGCGGTCTGCCGAAAGAAATGGCGCTGGAACTGTTCAAGCCTTTCGTTATGAAGCGCCTGCAGGATAACGATCCTGCTCTCAATATCCGTGCCGCCAAACGCATGGTGGAACGTGCGACCCCTGAAGTCTGGGATGTCCTGGAAGAAGTTATCAAAGAGCATCCGGTACTGCTGAACCGCGCACCGACGCTGCACCGTCTGGGCATCCAGGCATTTGAGCCTGTTCTGACCGAAGGCCGTGCCATCACGCTGCATCCGCTGGTATGTACTGCTTACAACGCTGACTTTGACGGTGACCAGATGGCTGTCCATCTGCCCCTGTCTGTAGAAGCGCAGGCGGAAGCCCGTCTGATGATGATGTCCGTGAATAACATCCTGGCTCCGAAAGACGGCAAACCGGTAGCCGTACCTACGCAGGATATGGTTCTGGGCGCGTATTACATGACGATCGAACGGCCCGGCGCAAAAGGCGAAGGCAACCGTTACAGCAGCCTGCATGAGGCACTGATGGCCTACTATCACAAATATCTTGATCTGCAGGCAAAGATCTGGATCCTGATCCCCAACGAAGATATTGTTGAGGAACCGGAAAACGAAGGCATGAGCCTGGTTGAAACCACCATCGGCAATGCAATTTATAATGAAGAACTGCCGAAGGAACTGCGTTTCTTCAGCAAACGGAAAAACGAAGAAACCGGTGAAGAATACTGGCATCTGGGTCAGCTGATCACCAAAAAGGAACTGGGCAAGCTGGTTGCCAAAGCGCATAAGCTTTACGGCAATCTGGGTACTGCCAATGTACTGGATATTGTGAAGAAAATGGGCTACGATAATGCCTGCAACTCCGGTATATCCATTGCGGTATCCGATATCCATGTACCCCAGGGCAAACAGGAGATCATCCAGACTTCAGAAAAACAGGTTGACCGGACGGAAGCTATGTACCGCCGCGGTTTGATGACGGACGACGAACGTTATAAGAAAGTTGTTGAAATCTGGAACAAGGCGACGGATGACGTTGCCGACCTGTTGAAAGAAGCCAACACAGCGGATAAATTTAATCCTATTGCCATGATGGCCGATTCCGGCGCCCGCGGCAGTATTGACCAGATCAAACAGCTGGCCGGTATGCGTGGCCTGATGGCTGATCCTTCCGGCCGTATCATTGACCGGCCTGTTAAGTCCAACTTCCGTGAAGGCCTGACGATTCTGGAATACTTTATTTCCAGCCATGGCGCGCGTAAAGGTCTGGCAGATACCGCATTGCGTACGGCAGACTCCGGTTACCTGACCCGCCGTCTGGTAGATGTGGCGCAGGATGTCATCGTCCGTGAAGACGACTGCGATATCCATACCTGCAACCTGGTGAAGGAACGGAACCGCCTGTGCAAAGCAGAACTGGGAGCCAGCGCAAAGAAGATCCGTTCAAAAGTAATCAACCGTATGCTGGCAGCAACGATTATTAATGAAGAAACCGGCGCGCCGATTGTGGAATCCGATACCATCATTACCAATGATGTGTACAACCGTCTGATGGACGCGAAGGTAACTTCGATCAGCATCTATGTTCCTGATGGCGAAGGTGACGCTGAGGAAGCCCGTGAAGAGGTTACCATCAACATCCCTGAAGATTTTGCCAACAGCAAGCTCAAAGAGATGCTGATGCATCACTACGCAAATAAAGAAGTCTCCGAAGATATTGTCAATGGCAGCGGTGAAGTGCTGGTTGGCGCCGGCGCTGCACTGACGGAAGCAGATATCGACCGGATTCTGCAGGACGGTACGGTAACAGAGGTTTCTGTCCGGAATAATGAGATTGACGGAATTGAAATAGAAGCCATCACGGAAAACGGGACGGAAATCGAATCCCTGCACGACCGTATCATCGGCAGGACCCTGGCGGAAGATATCAAAGACGCGGAAGGCAACGTGCTGTTCCACATCAATGAATATATTACGGAAGACATGGCAGATAAGATTGCGGTGATGCGTGACAAAGTCAAGATCCGCACGGTACTGACCTGTAAATCCAAATTCGGTGTCTGCCGCAAATGCTACGGACGCAACCTGGCGACAGACCACAACGTTGACGTCGGTGAAGCAGTGGGTACCATTGCCGCGCAGGCAATCGGTGAACCGGGTACCCAGCTGACTATGCGTACCTTCCATACAGGCGGTGTTGCCGGTGCGGATGATATTACCCAGGGTCTGCCTCGTGTTGAGGAACTGTTTGAAGCCCGCAAGCCCAAACATCCTGGCATTCTGGCAGAAAATGCGGGAACAGTCCACATTGTGGAAGAAGCTGGTCAGAAACAGCGCAAGGTCATCATTACGGGAAGCCCTGAGGATGAAGTGCCGGAACAGACCTACATCATTCCGTACGGCGCCAAGCTGTCGGTGGAGGAAGGCGACGAAGTGGAAGTCGGCAGCCGTCTGACGGAAGGCTCGCTGAATCCCCACGACATTCTGCGGATTCTGGGACCCCAGGCGACACAGCGTTACATTGTGCAGCAGGTACTCAGCGTTTATAAATCTCAGGGCGTAGGCATCAATGATAAACATATCGAGGTAATGGTGCGTCAGATGATGCGCAAGATCCGCATTGAAGATGCGGGAGACACCTCTATGCTGCCTGGAGAATACATCGACGTCGGCGACTACAATGAGCAGAATGCCATTGCTGTGGCCGAAGGCAAGGAACCGGCCAAAGGACGGCCAATCCTGCTGGGCATCACCAAGGCTTCCCTGGCAACCGATTCGTTCCTGTCAGCTGCTTCCTTCCAGGAGACGACCCGTGTCCTGACCGATGCTGCTATTAAAGGAAAGGTTGATCCGCTGCTGGGCCTGAAGGAAAACGTTATTATCGGCAAGCTGATTCCGGCAGGCACCGGAATGAGCCGGTATCGTGATGTCAGGGTGAAATACCTGGCTGATGTGAGCGCAGATGAGGTTCCTGTGAACAGGGACAAATAAGCGCCCGGATTTGAAAAAAGTTTTAAGTATGAATAACCGTGGTACTAAACAAAGTACCACGGTTATTTTGCTGTTCCTGCAATTGTCCTGCCAGGGATTTTAAGAGAGGGAAATCATCGTTTTGCGAACTTTGGAAGATTTTTTATTCGTCATTTTGAAACACTAGGGTACGTGTAAAAAGAGAATCCCATGAAAACACTGCTTGGCGTAATAAAAAATCTTAAAAAAGTGTTGACACGTTGTGTAAAAGATGTTACAATACACAAGTCTCACGGGATAAGTGCGCTCATTTTTAAGGAGTGAATTCAATGAGTCTGGATGACTTGAAGACAGCCGTGGCCAAGGTTGTAGGAGTTAAGCAGACAGCGAAAGCGCTGCAGAAACAGACGGCCTCAGCCGTGTATATCGCGGCAGATGCGGAGGAACGGATTACAGCTCCCATTAAAGCGGAGTGTGAAAATCAAAACATAGACTGCCTGGTTGTGGAAAGCATGCAGGTGTTAGGCAAGGCCTGCGGCATCCATGCGGGAGCTTCCGCGGCGGCGATACTGAAACACTGATAGGGATTCCGGAAACGGAATTTTTATAAATACTAAATCTAATTGACAGAAAGGAGGTGCCGATATGCCAACAATCAATCAGCTGATCCGTAAAGGCAGAGAGGTGCTGAAGACCAAATCTACTGCGCCGGCATTAAAAGAATGCCCGCAGAAACGTGGTGTGTGCACCCGTGTATACACCACCACCCCGAAGAAACCTAACTCTGCATTGCGTAAAGTTGCTCGTGTACGTTTAACCAACGGCATCGAAGTAACAGCTTATATTCCGGGTATCGGTCACAATCTGCAGGAACATTCCGTTGTTCTGATCAGGGGCGGCCGTGTAAAGGACCTGCCCGGCGTGCGTTACCATATCATTCGTGGTTCTCTGGATACTGCCGGCGTTGCCAACCGCAATCAGGGCCGTTCCAAGTACGGTGCAAAACGCGCTAAAGCTAAGAAATAATTGATGCGCAAAAAACCAGAACTTTTGAGAAATTACGAATTGATATAAAAGGAGTGAAAAAGCATGCCGAGAAAAGGCGCAGTTCCAAAAAGAGACGTACTGCCGGATCCGGTGTACGGTTCTAAATTGTTAACCAGATTTATTAACAAGGTAATGCTGGACGGTAAGAAAGGCGTTGCTGAACGCATTGTATATGATGCATTTGACGTAATCCGTTCCAAAACGGGTAAGGATCCGCTGGAAGTTTTTGATACCGCTATGAAAAACGTAATGCCCCTGTTGGAAGTACGGGCACGTCGCGTAGGTGGTGCAAACTACCAGGTTCCTGTAGAAGTTCGCGCAGACCGCAAAACCACCCTGGGTATCCGCTGGCTGGTAAATTATGCACGCCTCCGTGGTGAAAGAACCATGTGCGAACGCGTTGCCGGCGAAATCATGGATGCCGCCAATGGTACCGGCGCTGCCGTTAAGAAGCGTGAAGATACCCACAAGATGGCCGAAGCAAACAAAGCGTTTGCACATTACCGTTGGTAACGGCCTGTCCTGTTGAACGAGTGAGGAGGATAAAAGAGTGGGCAGACTAATTCCGCTTGAAAGAACAAGAAATATCGGCATCATGGCTCACATCGACGCCGGTAAGACGACCACCACGGAACGCATCCTGTTCTATACCGGCAAGACGCATAAGATCGGTGAGGTTCATGACGGCGCGGCCACCATGGACTGGATGGTACAGGAACAGGAACGTGGTATCACGATTACCTCCGCTGCAACCACCTGCATGTGGGAGGGTTCCGAAAAACAGTACGACACGCACCGCATCAATATTATTGATACACCGGGCCACGTTGACTTCACGGTTGAAGTAGAACGTTCCCTGCGCGTGCTGGACGGAACGATTGCAGTATTTTCTGCCAAGGGCGGCGTTGAACCCCAGTCTGAAACCGTATGGCGCCAGGCTGACGAGTACAAAGTACCGCGTATGGCATATGTCAATAAGATGGACATCGTCGGCGCTGACTTCTTCCATGTCATGGACATGATGCGCGACCGGCTGAACGCCAACCCGGTTGCCCTTCAGGTTCCCATCGGCTGTGAAGACCAGTTCCAGGGAATGGTTGACCTGATCCGTATGAAAGCCATCGTGTATGGCGACGACATGGGAAAAGACGAAAAGTTCGTCGATATTCCTGCCGAGGTACTGGAACAGGCTGAAGAATACCGCGGCATTCTGGTGGAAACCGTTGCCGAAGGCGACGACGACCTGATGATGAAATATCTGGAAGGTGAAGAGATCACCAACGAAGAACTGAAAGCAGCGATTCGTAAAGAAACCATCGAATGCAAACTGAATCCTGTGTTCTGCGGTTCTTCCTATAAGAACAAAGGCATTCAGCCCCTGTTGGACGCGGTTGTGGATTATATGCCGGCTCCGACGGATATCGAGAGCATTAAAGGCATCAATCCGGAAACCGGCGAGGAAGATTCCCGGCCGACTTCCGACAGCGAGCCGTTCGCAGCGCTGGCGTTCAAGATTGCTACCGACCCCTTTGTCGGCAAGCTGGGCTTCTTCCGGGTGTATTCCGGTATGATCACCGCAGGTTCCTACGTTTACAACTCTTCCAAAGATAAGCGCGAACGTATGGGTCGCATCCTGCTGATGCATGCCAACCACCGTGAAGAGATTCCGGAAGCGTATTCCGGTGATATTGCAGCTGCTGTAGGCCTGAAGTTTACAACGACCGGCGACACGCTCTGCGATGAAAAGGCCCCGATCATTCTGGAGTCCATGGTGTTCCCTGAACCGGTTATTTCCGTAGCGGTGGAACCGAAGACGAAAGCCGATCAGGAAAAGATGGGCATCGCGCTCCAGAAACTGGCCGAAGAAGATCCGACCTTCAAGGTACATACGGATCCGGAAACCGCGCAGACCATCATCTCTGGTATGGGCGAGCTGCATCTGGATATCATCGTTGACCGTCTGCTCCGTGAATTCAGAGTAGGCTGCAACGTAGGTAATCCGCAGGTTGCGTATCGTGAAACGATCCGCAAATCGGTTAAGGCGGAAGGCAAGTTCATCCGTCAGTCCGGCGGTAAAGGCCAGTACGGCCACTGCTGGCTGGAAATCACCCCGTTGGAAATGGGCGCGGGCTTTACCTTCGACAACAAAGTCGTGGGCGGCGCGATTCCGAAAGAATATATCGCTCCGATCGAAGCTGGTGTCAAAGAAGCAATGGAGAATGGCGTGGTAGCAGGTTACCCGATGGTAGACATCGGAGTTACCGTGTACGACGGTTCTTACCACGAAGTTGACTCTTCGGAAATGGCCTTCAAGATTGCCGGTTCCATGGGCTTCAAAGCCGGTGCTGAAAAAGCTTCCCCGGTTCTGCTGGAGCCTTATATGAAGGTTGACATCACCGTGCCGGAAGAATACATGGGCGACGTTATCGGCGACGTGAACTCCCGCCGAGGACGCATCGAAGGTATGGAAGCGCGCAACGGCGCACAGGTTATCCACTCTTTCGTACCGCTGGCTTCCATGTTCGGTTATGCAACGGACCTGCGCAGCAAGACCCAGGGCCGTGGCACCTACACCATGCAGGTTGACCACTACGAAGAAGTTCCCAAGAGTATCGCGGACGACATCGTAGCCAAAAACAAAGGCACAAAAGCTGAATAATCAGTTACGCTGATCCTAATAAATTTTTAAATATATTTTAACTTCTAAGGAGGAAGGAAAAAATGGCAAAGGCAAAGTTTGAAAGAACAAAACCGCATGTTAACATCGGCACCATCGGTCACGTTGACCATGGCAAAACTACCCTGACCGCTGCAATCACCAAAGTTCTGGCTGAAAGAGGCGGCGCACAGTTCATGGATTACAGCATGATCGATAAGGCGCCGGAAGAAAGAGAACGTGGTATCACCATCAACACGGCTCACGTAGAATACGAGACGGCCAACCGTCACTATGCGCATGTTGACTGCCCTGGCCACGCTGACTATGTAAAGAACATGATTACCGGCGCAGCCCAGATGGACGGCGCTATCCTGGTTGTAAGCGCAGCTGACGGCCCGATGCCGCAGACTCGCGAACACATCCTGCTGTCCCGTCAGGTAGGCGTACCTGCTATGGTAGTATACCTGAACAAGGCTGACATGGTTGACGATCCGGAACTGATCGAACTGGTAGAGATGGAAGTTCGTGACCTGCTGAGCAGCTACGAATTCCCCGGCGACGACATTCCTATCGTTGTAGGTTCCGCCCTGAAAGCCCTGGAAGGCGACAAGAGCGAAATCGGCGAAGGCAGCATCCTGAAACTGATGGAAGAAGTAGACAACTACATCCCGACTCCGGAACGCCCGACTGACAAACCGTTCCTGATGCCTGTAGAAGACGTATTCACCATCACCGGCCGCGGCACCGTTGCTACCGGCCGTATCGAACGCGGCGCTGCCCATGTTGGTGACCCCGTTGAAATCGTCGGCATGAAAGACGAGAAGAAAGCTACCGTTATCACCGGTCTGGAAATGTTCCGCAAGACCCTGGACGAAGCGCTGGCAGGCGACAACGTAGGCGCTCTGCTGCGTGGCGTTGACCGCAAAGAAATCGAACGCGGTCAGGTTCTGGCGAAACCGGGCAGCGTACATCCGCACACCCACTTCACCGGCCAGGTTTACGTACTGAAGAAAGAAGAAGGCGGCCGTCATACCCCGTTCTTCAACGGCTATCGCCCGCAGTTCTACTTCCGTACCACCGACGTTACCGGTTCCGTAAAACTGCCGGAAGGCACCGAAATGGTAATGCCTGGCGATAACGTTGACATGGAGATCACCCTGATCACCCCGATCGCCATGGAACAGGGCCTGCGTTTCGCTATCCGCGAAGGCGGCCACACCGTAGGCGCCGGCGTTGTTGGCGATATCATCGACTAATTTTGTATTAAATTGATCTTAGATCCCGGTATGAGGGGCTTAAGATAAGCCCCTCATATTCTTATGTTTATTGGTACCTGCGATGATGTGAAAGGTTGCTTGCCTGTCCTGCCTTGCAGACAGGGAGATTTTCACGGAGTATGTCCGTTCTTAGAAACTGGGCGATTGGAGGAAAAAATTAATGGCTAAGACACAAAAAATCAGAATACGCCTGAAAGCGTATGACCACACCGCTCTGGACCAGAGCGCTGCAAAGATCGTTGAGACGGCGAAACGTACCGGCGCACAGGTTTCCGGCCCGATTCCGCTGCCTACCGAAAAGAACATTTATACGATTCTGCGTTCCCCCCATGTCAACAAAGATTCCCGTGAGCAGTTTGAAATGCGTACTCACAAACGTCTGGTAGACATTCTGGAGCCGACTCCGAAAACGGTTGACGCGCTGATGCGCTTAGACCTGCCGGCCGGCGTAGACATCGAAATCAAACTGTGAGGAGGTGCTGACAATGGCTAAAGGAATTATTGGCAAAAAACTGGGCATGACCCAAATTTTTGAAGCTGATGGCAAGTTCATTCCTGTTACGGTTGTGTTAGCAGGTCCTTGCACTGTAATTCAGAATAAAACGGAAGAAACCGACGGATACAATGCAATCCAGGTTGGTTTCGGCGAAGTAAGCGAGAAGAAAGTGACCAAACCTGAAAAAGGTCATTTCGCAAAAGCAGGTGTTGCTCCTGCTGAATTTGTTAAGGAATTACGTCTGGACGCTCCGTCCGACTTAAAACCGGGTGACGTAATCAAAGCCGACGTATTCGCAGCCGGAGATCTGGTTGACGTAAGCGGCATCAGCCGCGGCAAAGGCTTTGCAGGCACGGTGAAGCGCCACAATTTCGGTCGTGGCCCAATGAAACACGGTTCCAAATCCCATCGTGAACCTGGTTCCATGGGACCGATGCATTCCGGCCCCGGCGGCAGAGTAATCAAAGGCAAAAAACTGCCTGGCCGTATGGGTGGCATGAATGCTACCGTTCAGTCTCTGACCATCGCTAAGGTAGATACTGAACGCAACCTTATCCTTGTACACGGTTCCATCCCGGGTGCTAACGGCACTTGCGTAGTTATCAGGGAAGCCGTTAAAGGTAAGTAATTTAACCGAGAGAAAGGAGGATGCTTCATATGCCGAAGTTATCTGTATATAACATGGCCGGCAAAACTACCGGCGAAGAAATCGAACTGAACGAAGAAGTATTTGGCGTAGAGTTTAATGAACCTGTTGTTCATCAGGCTATCGTAAGACAGCAGTCTAACGAACGCCAGGGCACTTCCGCTACCAAGACCCGCGGCATGGTTCGCGGCGGCGGTCGGAAACCCTGGAGACAGAAAGGAACCGGTCACGCCCGTGTTGGTTCCACCCGCTCTCCTCTGTGGGTAGGCGGCGGCGTTACTTTTGGCCCGCAGCCCCGCAGCTATGTTAAGGATATGCCCCGTAAGGCCCGCCGCCTGGCTATCCGCTGCGCACTGTCCGCTAAAGTTGCGGCAGGCCAGATGGTCATCATCGACAACATTGCTTTCGATGATTTCAAGACCAAACGCACCGTTGAAATGCTGGAAGCTTTTGGCGCTGCTGAAAACAAAACCCTCATCATCACCAACGGTGAGAATGAAAATGTTGAACTGTCCGCACGCAACCTGCGCAAAGTTACCGTCATCAACAACGGCGGCCTGAACTGCTTTGACCTGTTGCACAATAACAAGGTGTTCCTGGACAAGAACGCCGTAGAAAAGATTGAGGAGGTACTTGCATAATGGCTGCTAATCCTCGCGACGTTTTGCTCCGCCCGCTCATCACGGAAAAAACTTCCCTGATGATGCAGGAAAACAAATATACTTTTAAGGTTCCTGTAACCGCTAACAAGACTGAAATCCGCCAGGCTGTGGAATCCATCTGGAATGTAAAGGTTTTATCCGTTACGACAATCCGCGTACACGGTAAATTAAAACGGATGGGAAGAAACGTTGGCCGGACATCTGACTATAAAAAGGCAATCGTAAGACTGGCAGAAGGCCAGACGCTGCCGATATTTGAAGGAATGTAAGGAGGTAAGCTAAATGGCGATTAAAAGCTACAATCCGTATTCTCCTTCGAGACGTTTTATGACAACGTCTTCCTTCGAAGAGATTACGACTGATAAACCCTATCGTCCGCTTCTTGAGAAGCTGAACAAACACGCCGGCCGCAACAACACCGGTAAAATGACCGTACGCCATCAGGGCGGCGGCACGAAAAGACAGTACCGCATCATTGATTTCAAACGCAACAAAGACGGGATTCCCGCAAAAGTTGCTACCATCGAATACGATCCGAACCGTAATGCCCGCATCGCGCTGCTGCATTATGTAGACGGCGAAAAACGCTACATCCTGGCTCCCCTGGACCTGAAGGTTGGCGACAAAGTGGAAAGCGGTCCGGATGCCGATATCAAGATCGGCAACTGCCTGCCCTTAAAGAATATCCCTGTTGGTACCCTGGTACACAATGTGGAAATGAAGATCGGCAAAGGCGGCCAGATGGCACGCTCTGCCGGTGCAGTAGTACAGCTGATGGCTAAAGAAGGGGATTACGCGCTGCTGCGTCTGCCTTCCGGTGAAGTCCGCAAAGTACATATCAACTGCCGTGCCACGATCGGCCAGGTTGGCAATCTGGAATTTGAAAACCTCACCATCGGTAAAGCGGGCCGTTCCCGCTGGCTGGGCATCCGTCCTGCCAACCGCGGCGTAGTTATGAACCCGAATGACCATCCGCACGGAGGCGGTGAAGGTCACAGCCCTGTAGGACGCAAGCGTCCGGTAACCCCTTGGGGCAAGGCTGCGTTTGGTGTTCGCACCCGCAAGAACAAGAAATCTTCAACTAAGTTAATTTTAAGCCGTAGAACGAAATAATCGTTAAAAGAAAGGAGGCTTATCAGTGTCTAGATCAGTTAAAAAAGGACCATATGTGCATCCCAGCCTGCTGAAAAAAGTTGATGCACTGAATGCCGCGAATGATAAGAAGGTTGTAAAGACCTGGTCCCGCGCTTCTATGATTTTACCTTCATTTGTAGGACACACCATTGCGGTACATGACGGACGCAAACATGTTCCGGTATTCGTTACCGAGGATATGGTAGGCCATAAATTAGGAGAATTCGCTCCGACCCGTACTTTTAAGGGTCATCAGGATAAGAAAGCAGATACTACAGGAAAGTGAGGAATAAGTAATGGAAGTTAACGCTACTGCAAAATATATCCGCATTGCTCCTCGCAAACTGCGCATTGTTATGAACCTGATCCGCGGTAAAAAAGTGTCTGAAGCTTTCGCAATTTTGAAATTTACTCCGAAAGTTGGCTCTGAAGTTGTGGAAAAGGTATTGCGCAGCGCGGTTGCCAATGCTGAACATAATAACGACATGAATGTGGACAACCTGTATGTGTCTACCTGCTTTGTAGACCAGGGTCCCACCCTGAAACGTATTCATCCGCGTTCCCGTGGACAGGCCTTCAAAATTTTGAAGCATTCCAGCCACGTGACCGTATGTGTTTCTGAGAAATAATAATCCCGGATAAGGAGGGTAATGATAGTGGGTCAGAAAGTTAATCCGCATGGTCTCCGTGTTGGCGTGATCAAAGGTTGGGAATCCAACTGGTATGCCGACAAAGACTATGAAAAATTCTTACTGGAAGATATTAAAATCCGTGAGTTCATTAAAGAAAAATTATTCCTGTCCGGAATTTCCAAGGTAGATATCGAACGCGCCTCCAACAAGGCCCGCATTACGATCTACACCGCAAAACCGGGCATGGTTATCGGCCGTCAGGGCAGCAACATCGAACTGCTGAAAAAAGACCTGAAAAAGATGACCGATGCAAACGTAGACATCAACATCCAGGAAATCAAACAGCCGGATATGGATGCGACGCTGGTTGCTGAAAACATCGCCAGCCAGCTGGAACGCCGTATCGCGTTCCGCCGCGCTATGAAACAGTGCGTGGGCCGTACCATGCGTGTGGGCGCCAAGGGCATCAAAGTTAAGGTCGGCGGCCGTCTGGGCGGCGCTGAAATCGCCCGCAGCGAAAGCTATCGCGAAGGTTCTATCCCGCTGCATACGCTGCGTGCTGACATTGATTACGGCACTGCGGAAGCCCATACGACCTATGGCCGTATCGGCGTAAAGGTCTGGATTTACAAGGGCGAAGTTCTGCCGGGAACCAAAGCGGCAGCAAAGCCTGCATCCGCAAAGGAGGCAAAGTAACATGTTATTACCGAACAGAGTTAAACACCGTAAACAACACAGAGGCCGTATGAAAGGCCGTGCTATGCGGGGCAACACCATCTGCCATGGCGATTTTGGCCTGGTTGCGCTGGAACCTGCCTGGATCACCAACCGTCAGATTGAAGCAGCCCGTATTGCCATGACCCGTTACATCAAACGTGGCGGTCAGGTATGGATTCAGATTTTCCCGGACAAACCCATCACTGCAAAACCGGCTGAAACCCGTATGGGTTCCGGTAAAGGTTCTCCGGAGTACTGGGTAGCAGTAGTAAAACCCGGCCGTGTCCTGTTTGAAATGGGCGGCGTTGGCGAAACCGAAGCAAAAGAAGCTATGCGTCTGGCCGGTCATAAGCTCCCCATCAAGACAAAATTTATGACAAAGGCTCAGTTAGAAGCCGAAACTGCCGTAGAAGCAAAGGGTGGTGAAGCTGAATGAAAATCAATGAAATCAGAGAAATGTCTGCTGAAGATTTAGACAAAAAGTTAGCAGAATTGAAAGAAGAACTGTTCAACTTACGTTTTCAGATGGCAACCGGACAGTGCGAGAATCCCATGAAGATCCGCGAAGTTAAGAAATCCATTGCCAGAATCAAAACCATTCAGCGTCAGAACGAAATCAACGCGTAAGGTTTTGAAGCTTAATTAAGGAGGAAACAGTCGTGACCGTAGAAAGAAACGCACGTGTCAGTCGTGTAGGCAGAGTTGTAAGCGATAAGATGCAGAAGACCATCGTTGTTGCTATCGAACGTTTCGTTCAGCACCCGCTCTACAAAAAAGGCGTAAAGAACACGATTAAATTCAAAGCACATGATGAAAACAACGAAGCGCATATCGGCGATCTGGTAAAAATTACCCAGACCCGTCCGCTGTCCAAAGATAAATGCTGGCGCCTGGTTGAAATCTTAGAACGTGCTAAATAATGTAGTTGCCAGATTATATCGGATCTGACAAGGGAGGTTAAACATGATTCAACAACAGACGATTCTTAATGTCGGCGACAACACCGGCGCTAAGAAAGTTATGTGCATCCGCGTTATGGGTGGCTCTTTCCGCAGATATGCCAATATCGGCGACATCATTGTTTGTTCTGTTAAAGATGCAGCACCCGGAGGCGTTGTTAAGAAAGGTGACGTTGTAAAGGCGGTTGTTGTTCGTTCTACCAAAGGACTTCATCGTAAAGACGGTTCCTACATCCGTTTCGATGAAAACGCCGCAGTAGTGATCAAAGACGACAAGAGCCCCCGCGGAACCCGTATTTTTGGGCCTGTAGCCCGCGAGCTGCGTGAAAAAGACTTTATGAAGATTATTTCTCTGGCACCGGAAGTGCTGTAAGAAATCAGATAAAGCACATTAGGAGGTGTTCTTAAAACATGAGTACCGCTGTAAAGCTGCATGTTAAAAAAGGCGATACCGTTCAGGTTCTGTCCGGTAAAGATAAAGGCAAAGAAGGAAAAATCCTGACCGCCCTGCCGAAAAAAGGCAAAGTTATCGTGGAAGGCGTTAATAAAGTAAAACGTCATACCAAACCGTCCCAGACCAACCCCCAGGGTGGTATCGTAACGAAAGAAGCAGCCATTGCTTCCTGCAAGGTAATGCTGGTTTGCCCCAGCTGCAAAAAACCGACCCGTATTGCTCACAAGATTGAAGACGGAAAGTCCAAGAGAGTCTGCAAGCACTGCGGCGAAGTAATCGATAAATAATATCCGGGAAAGGAGGAAACATTGTAAATGGCAAAGACCAGACTGCAAGAGAAGTATTTATCTGAAGTCGTAAAAGGACTTGTAGATAAATTCCAATATAAAAATGTAAACGAAATCCCCAAAGTTGAAAAAGTTATCATCAACATGGGCGTCGGCGAAGCGGTTGCCAATGCCAAAGCACTGGAAACTGCAGTTTCTGAACTGGTAATCATCGCAGGCCAGAAACCGGTTATCACCAAAGCAAAGAAATCCATCGCGGCTTTCAAACTGCGTGCCGGCATGCCGATCGGCGCAAAAGTTACCCTGCGCGGCGACCGTATGTATTATTTCCTTGACAAACTGATGAATGTGGCACTGCCCCGCGTACGTGACTTCCGCGGTGTCAGCGCGACTTCCTTTGACGGACGCGGCAACTATGCCCTGGGCCTGAAAGAACAGCTGATTTTCCCGGAAATCGAGTATGATAAAGTTGACAAAGTTCATGGCATGGACATCATCATCGTGACTACTGCCAAGACCGACGAAGAAGCCCGCGAATTGCTGCGGCTTATGGGTATGCCGTTCGCAGCTTAAGTAAGGAGGAAAGAATTTTGGCTAAGACAGCACTGATTGAAAAATGGAGTAAAGAACCGAAATTTAAAGTTCGTCATTACAACCGCTGCAAAATCTGCGGCCGCCCCCATGCTTACCTGCGTAAGTTCGGTATGTGCCGTATCTGCTTCCGTGAATATGCCTACAAGGGCGAAATTCCCGGCGTAACAAAAGCAAGCTGGTAACAACCATCTAAGAAAGGAGGCCATTGAATAATGGTAATGACTGATCCGATCGCCGATATGCTTACCCGTATCCGTAACGCAAATTCGGTTCATCATGATAAAGTTGAAATCCCCGGTTCCAAAATCAAAGAGGCGATTGCCACGATTTTAAAGGACGAAGGGTTTATTAAAGATTTTGAAGTAATCGAAGATAACAAACAGAATGTTATCAAAGTAAGCCTGAAATACGGCGCAAACCGCGAAAAAGTAATTTCCGGCCTCAAACGTATCTCCAAGCCTGGCCTGCGCGTATATTCCCAGAAAGATCAGCTGCCGAAGGTTCTCGGCGGCCTGGGTATTGCCATCATCTCCACCTCTCAGGGACTGATGACTGACAAAGCGGCCCGCAAAGCTGGTCTGGGCGGCGAAGTTCTGGCATACGTTTGGTAATACTATAAAGGAGGTACCGTTTAAGTGTCTAGAATTGGTAAAATGCCGATCACCGTTCCCGCTGGCGTAACGGTTACGGTTGAAAACAATCTGGTAACTGTAAAAGGCCCCAAAGGCGAACTGCAGCGCCAGATCAGCCAGTCAATGAAGATTACCATGGACAACGGCGTACTTACCGTGGAACGTCCTGATGATGAAAAAGAAAACCGCGCCATGCACGGCCTGTCCCGCACCCTGATCAACAACATGGTTGAAGGTGTGACCAAAGGCTTCAGCAAGACCCTGGAAATCCAGGGCGTTGGCTACCGTGCAGCGAAACAGGGAAATAACATTAATTTCACACTGGGTTTCTCCCATCCGGTTGTAAAAGAGCCGCCTGCCGGCATCACCTTTGAAGTGCCGTCCCCGAACAAGATCATTGTAAGCGGCGCGGATAAGGAAATGGTCGGTGCCGTGGCAGCAGATATCCGTAACCTGCGTCCGCCTGAACCCTACAAAGGCAAAGGCATCCGCTATGAAGGTGAACATGTACGCCGCAAAGTCGGTAAAGCAGGCGCTAAGGCTAAGAAGTAATTTAGGAAGGAGTGAAACCTCTTGTTTAACAAACCGAACAAGAACGAAAAACGTCAGAAACGTCATGTTCGTTCCCGCAGATATGTTGTTGGCACTGCTGAAAGACCCCGCCTGAACGTATACCGTTCCCTGAGCAACATCTATGCCCAGGTCATCAACGATGAAACCGGCGAGACCATCGTGGCAGCCAGCACTGTAGAAAAGACCTTTGAAAACTACGGCGGCAACGTGGAAGCTGCCAAAGCCGTTGGCAAAGCGATTGCTGAAAAAGCAATGGCGAAGGGCGTAAAAGAAGTTGTATTTGACCGCGGCGGCTACCTGTATCACGGCCGTATCGCCGCATTAGCAGAAGCAGCTCGTGAAGCTGGACTGCAATTCTAACGGAAGGAGGAAGTATCTTGGCTAATTTTGATAAGCGTGACAGACGCGAAAAACCGGATGACGGCTTTACCGAGAAAGTTGTATTCATCAATCGCGTTGCGAAAGTTGTTAAAGGCGGCCGTCGCTTCACCTTTGCCGCACTGGTTGTGGTTGGCGATGGAAAAGGCCATGTAGGCATGGGCCTGGGCAAAGCTGCTGAAGTTCCGGAAGCAATCCGGAAAGGCGTTGACGACGCTAAGAAAAACCTGATTACAGTAACCATGAAAGGCAATACCATTCCTCATGAAGTTATCGGTGTGTACGGTGCAGGCCGTGTGTTCCTGCGTCCGGCTTCCGAAGGTACCGGCGTTATTGCCGGCGGCCCGGTACGTGCCGTATTGGAACTGGCTGGTATCCATGACATCCTGACGAAATGCCAGGGTTCCCATAACCCCAATAACATGGTACGCGCAACACTGGAAGGTTTGAAATCCCTGAAAAACCTGAATTCTGTTGCAGCGCTGCGCGGCAAGACCCCGCAGGAAATTTTAGGTTAAGCTAAGGAGGAAGCCTGATGAAAAAGTTAAAAATCACGCTGACCCGCAGCTTGATCGGATATAAGAAAGATCAGCGCGCAACCGTAAGAGCTCTGGGTTTAGGAAAAATCGGCACTTCTGTAGTGCAGGAAGATAATCCGACTATTCGCGGCATGGTCCACAAAGTGGAACATCTGGTGAAGGTTGAAGAAGTAGAAGCTTAATACAAGGAGGTGCAGCACAATGGAATTACATGAATTACATCCCGCGCCGGGCTCCCATAAAGCCCGTGTCCGTGTAGGCCGTGGTCTGGGTTCCGGTCTGGGTAAGACCTCCGGTAAAGGCCAGAAAGGTCAGAAGTCCCGTTCCGGCGGTGTAAAACGCCCGGGATTTGAAGGCGGCCAGAGACCGTTATATCTGCGTCTTCCGAAACGCGGCTTCTATAACAAGTTCGGCAAACAATATGTAGAAGTTAACGTAGGTACTTTAAACTGCTTTGAAGACGGTACTGTAGTAGAACCTGTAATGCTGATCGAATGTGGTCTGATCAAGAATATTCGCGACGGGCTGCGTATTTTAGGCGGCGGCGAGCTGACTAAAAAACTGACGGTACAGGCAAACGGCTTCAGCAAGACTGCTGAAGAGAAGATTACAGCTGCCGGCGGAAAAGTAGAGGTGATCTGATAATGTTAGCTGCTTTGGCTAATGTTCTTCGGGTCCCTGAACTGAGGCGGAGAGTTCTCTTCACCCTGGTGATGTTCGCGGTGTTCCGTCTGGGAACCCATATCCCGGTCCCCGGAGTCAATGCCGCGATGATTGAGCAGTTATTTAACAATGGAAACCTGTTTGGCCTGCTGGATTTATTCTCCGGCGGCGCGCTCAGCAAGTTCTCCATTTTTGCAATGAGTATTACCCCGTACATCAACGCGTCCATTATTTTGCAGCTGTTGAAAGTGGTCATTCCCACACTGGAAGAATGGTCCAAGGAAGGGCAGGAAGGTTACAAGAAGATCAATAAGGTAACCCGTTACCTTACAGTGGTCCTTGCTGCTGTCCAGGGTTTCGGCATGGCTTTCGGCCTGCGGTCTGCCATCAACAATCCCAACGTATTCTCTGTACTAATGATTGTCGTTTCCTTAACGGCGGGCACCTGCCTGCTGATGTGGATCGGTGAAGAGATTACACAAAAAGGGATTGGCAACGGCATCTCGCTGATCATCTTTGCGGGTATCGTATCCCGTCTTCCGGATGGAATTTCCACACTGGCGAAATATCTGAACGTGGGCACGATCAACATCCTGAATGTTATCCTGTTCCTGCTCATTGCGCTGGCCATGGTCGTTTTCGTTGTTGCGATCTCCCAGGGCGTCCGTAAGATCCCTGTGCAGTATTCGAAACGTATCGTGGGCCGTAAGATGTATGGCGGTCACAGCAGTTATATTCCTTTAAAGGTAAACCAGGCAGGCGTAATCCCCATTATCTTCGCGTCGTCTCTCCTGATGCTTCCGGCTACGATCGGCCAGTTTGTGAAAGTACCCTGTGTACAGAAAATTGCAGGGTATTTTGCTTGGGGCACGCCGCTGCAAACTGCATTGTATATCATCCTGATCATATTCTTCACGTTCTTCTATACCGCGGTAACGCTGGATATCAAGAATATGAGCGAAAATATCAAGAAGATGGGCGGGTTTATCCCCGGGCTGCGGCCCGGTAAACCGACTACCGATTATCTGGACAATGTTATGACTCGCATCACCCTGTCCGGCGCCATATTCCTGGCCCTGATAGCCATGATGCCGCATATCATCGTGTACCTGACCGGTATCGAGGGTATTTACATCGGCGGCACATCCCTTTTGATCGTCGTCGGTGTCGCATTGGATACAATGAAACAGATTGAGTCGCTGGCTTTGGTACGTCATTACCAGGGCTTTATGAAGTAAAAGGAGGATGAACAGATGTACATTCTTTTAATGGGACCTCCTGGTGCCGGAAAAGGTACTCAGGCTGAAAAGCTTGTCGATTCGTATAAAATTCCCCATATTTCTACCGGGGATATGTTCCGGGCTGCTGTAAAACAGGGCACGGAACTGGGTAAAGAAGCAAAAAGATACATGGATGCCGGCGGACTGGTACCCGATGTTGTAACAATCGGAATTGTACGGGAAGGTTTGTCTAAACCGGAATGTGCAAAAGGTTTCATTTTAGACGGGTTTCCCCGTACGGAAGAACAGGCTGTTGCACTGGATGGGATCCTGAGCGATCTGGGTATCAAACTGACCGGCGTAGTAAATATTGTCGTACCGGATGGCGAACTGGTAGCCCGTGTAACGGGGCGGCGCATCTGCAAGGCCTGCGGCGCAACCTACCATGTTTCCTTCAATCCCACGAAAGTGGATGGTGTCTGCGATAAGTGCAGCGGCAGCCTTTATCAGCGTGACGATGATAAAGAAGAGACTGTTAAAAACCGCCTGAAGGCATATCATTCCCAGACAGAGCCACTGATAGAATACTATAAGAAGCAGGGCGTTTATCTGGAAATTGACGGAACGCAGGCTATCGACAAAGTTTATGCCGATGTAAAGGCAAGCCTTGAAAAGCGGGCAGGGAGGTAAGGATCTGTGTCAAAGCAGGATGTAATCGAAGTGGAAGGCACGATTTTGGAATCGCTTCCCAACGCTATGTTCAAGGTAAAATTACAGAATAATCATGAGATACTGGCGCATATTTCAGGCAAGATCCGCATGAACTTCATTAAGATTTTGCCCGGCGACAGAGTGACAGTGGAACTGACACCTTATGATTTGAACCGTGGAAGAATTACCTACCGGTATAAATAAACCGGCACAGACACTGAGGAGGTTAAAAATGAAAGTCAGACCGTCTGTAAAACGTATTTGCGAAAAATGCAAAATTATCAAACGCAAAGGCCGCGTTATGGTTATTTGCGAAAATCCGAAACATAAACAAAGACAAGGTTAAGAAGGAGGTACACTTGAATGGCACGTATTGCTGGTGTCGATTTACCGAATGATAAGCGTGTAGAATACGCATTGCCCTATATTTTCGGTATCGGTCTTACCTTATCCCGTGAGATCCTGGCAAAGACCGGTATCAACCCCGATACCCGTGTCCGCGATCTGACCGAAAGCGAAGTTGCTAAAATTCGTGAAGTTGTGGACAGAGATTACAAGGTTGAAGGCGACCTCCGTCGTGAGGAATCCCTCAACATCAAACGTCTGGTAGAAATTGGCAGCTACCGTGGCAGAAGACATCGCGCTGGTCTGCCTGTTCGCGGCCAGAACACCAAAAACAACGCCCGTACCCGCAAGGGTCCCAAAAAGGGTCAGGGTAAAAAGTAATCAGTAGAGGAGGGTAAATAAGAAGTGGCAGGAAAAAAAGTAGTTCGCAACAAAAAGAAAGTAAGCAAAAACGTCGTTGCCGGCGCTGCGCATATTAAATCCACTTTTAACAACACGCTGGTTACGATTACTGATCTGAACGGCAACGTAATCAGCTGGGCTTCTGCCGGCGAGATGGGCTTCCGCGGCAGTCGCAAGAGCACGCCCTTTGCGGCACAGATGGCAGCTGAAACCGCTACCAAAGCCGCAATGGAACATGGCATGAAGACCGTTGAAGTATATGTTAAAGGCCCCGGCGCCGGCCGTGAAGCTGCAATCCGCGCTTTACAGGCTACCGGTCTCGAAGTTAACTCCATTAAAGACGTAACTCCGATTCCGCATAACGGCTGCCGCCCGCCGAAACGTCGTAGAGTATAATTACTGCAGGAGGTGTAAAACACAGATGGCAATTGATAGAGTACCTGCTCTGAAACGCTGCCGTTCGCTGGGTCTGGAACCCGCTGTTGTCGGCCTGGCCAAAAGTTCTTTCCGTCAGCCGCATCATGCGAACCGTAAAGTGAGCGAATATGGCGCCCAGTTAAAAGAAAAACAGAAAGCTAAATTCATTTACGGCGTACTGGAAAAACAGTTCCGCCTGTATTACGAAAAAGCGAAAAAAATGCCCGGCATCACCGGTGAAAACCTGTTGTTACTGCTGGAAAGAAGGCTGGACAACGTAGTATACCGCATGGGACTGGCTACTACCCGCCGTCAGGCCCGTCAGCTTGTTACCCACGGCCATATTGCCGTAAATGGAAAACGGGTTGATATTCCTTCTGCGCTGATTAAAGCAGGCAATGAAATCTCTGTAATCGAGAACAGCCGCAGCAAGGCTTATTTTAAAGGCATGAACGAAAAGCTGGCCGCTGTTACCGCTCCGGCATGGCTTGTTGTGAATGCTGAAGCATTATGCGCAAAAGTTGACCGTTTCCCGACTCGTGAGGAAATTGATGTTCCGGTAGTGGAACAGTCCATCGTCGAACTGTACTCCAAGTAATGATGAGCATCTTTTGCCACCAACCAGTTGGCGTATTGTGGTAATACGCAAGAGAAGGAGGCTTTCCGCATGATTGATATTATTGACCCGAAATTGGTTACATCTGAGGTTTCTGAGGACAGACGCTATGGCAAGTTTGTCTGGGAACCGTTGGAACGTGGCTACGGCATTACGTTAGGAAACAGCTTGCGCCGGGTTCTGTTGTCTTCCCTGAAAGGGGCGGCAGTAATCGGTGTTATGATCGAATATGGTGAAGGGACCAAGGTTCTGCACGAGTTTACAACCATTCCCGGTATCCGGGAAGACGTTGCGGATATCATCCTGAATATTAAAGGGCTGTGCATGAAGCTGCATTCTCCTGAGAATGAGATGAAAGTTCTTCACATCAATGTTGCAGGCGAGCAGGAAGTTACGGCTGCAGATATTGAACCCGACAGCGATGTTGAAATCCTGAATCCCGAACTGCATATTGCGACGCTGGATAAAGATGCCAGCCTGAAAATTGATATTTATGTCGATTTTGGCAGAGGCTATGTTCCCGGTGATAAGAATAAGAGAGATGATATGGGAATCGGCTGGATTCCCGTTGACAGCATCTATTCCCCGATCACCCGCGTCAAATTCGGCGTAACCGATACCCGTGTAGGCAACGTGACAGATTATGACAAACTGACTCTGGAAGTATGGACCGATGGCAGCATTAATCCGGAAGATGCCATCAGCCGCGCGTCAGGGATTTTGATTGATTATCTCAATCTCTTCCAGAACGGTACTGTTGTTGAACAGAAAGCTGTTCCTGTTGCAGAACCGGCAGTCAATGAGGCAGAGGTTGCACAACCGGATCCGAAACTGTCCATGTCGATTGAAGAAATGGATTTGTCAGTCCGCAGTAACAACTGCCTGCGCCGTGCCGGTATCAATACGGTAGGCGACCTGATCAACAAGTCGGAAGACGATTTGAAAAAGGTCCGTAATCTGGGTACCAAGTCTTTAGAAGAAATTATTAAAAAGTTAGTTGATTTACAACTGTCCTTGCGTAAGGACGATCAAGAATAATAAGGGGGACGGAAAATGGCATACAGAAAATTAAACCGCGCGTCCGGTAACCGTAAAGCTCTGTTCCGCAGTCTGTCCAGCGCCTTAATCATGAATGGCAGAATTGAGACCACCATCACAAAAGCAAAAGAGACCAGCAAGAATGTGGCAAAGCTGATTACCCTGGCTAAAGTTGGTGACTTACATGCACGCCGTCAGGTGCTGGCCACTTTGGTAGACGAAACCGCTACCAGAAAACTGTTTGACGAACTGGCTCCGAAATACAAGGAAAGACAGGGCGGCTTCACCCGTATCTACCGGGTTGGTCCTCGTCGCGGCGACGCAGCCGAAATGGCGATTATTGAACTTCTGTAAGATTCGGAAGATATAATTCAATAGAAAACTGCTTATCTTAAACAAGGTAAGCAGTTTTTTTATAAAGGAAATTGTTAACTCTTTTTACAAATGGGTTGACGGTTATAGGGAGTAAAGATATAATATAAATGTTCATTTTGAATGAACGGTTTGCAATTTGACCTTCAGGGGGGAACTATGGAGCCGGTAATTGAAACCCAGGGGCTTAAACATGTTTATATAGACGCTGACAACAACCAGGTCACGGCGCTGGACGGGATTGGGATGCAGATCCAGCCGGGAGAGTTTGTGGCGGTCATCGGCGCCAACGGAAGCGGAAAAAGCACGCTGGCCCGTCATTTCAACGCATTGCTTCTTCCTACGGAGGGCAGTGTAAAAGTCCATGGGCTGGATACGCTGGATGAAAATAATTTGTGGCGGATCCGTCAGGACACGGGGATGGTGTTCCAGAATCCGGAC
The DNA here is from genome assembly GCA_902801365.1 of uncultured Succiniclasticum sp. Taxonomy (GTDB): domain Bacteria; phylum Bacillota; class Negativicutes; order Acidaminococcales; family Acidaminococcaceae; genus Succiniclasticum. The sequence goes on along the minus strand of CADCHY010000005.1, from coordinate 56,472 downwards.
AACCAGATTGTGGCGGCTATTGTGGAAGAAGATGTGGCTTTCGGACCGGAAAATATCGGTGTGCCCACGGAGGAACTGAAGAAAAGAGTGGAAGACGCTTTGCGGGCGGTGGATATGCTGGATTACCGTGAACACGCTCCGCACCTTTTGTCGGGCGGACAGAAGCAGCGGGTAGCCATCGCCGGAACGCTGGCGCTGGGTTCTAAATGCATTGTTTTGGACGAACCTACGGCTATGCTTGACCCGAAAGGCCGGAAAGAAATACTTAATACGATGAAGAAACTGAACAGGGAACAGCATATCACTGTAGTTTATATTACGCATTTTATGACAGAGGCTTTGCTGGCCGACCGTGTCATCGTGATGAGTAAAGGAAAGATTGAATTCCAGGGAACACCAAAAGAAGTGTTCTCACGGGTGGATGAATTGGAAAAACTGGGGCTGGAAGCTCCCCTGGCCGCAAAAGTTGCTTTTGAACTTCGCAAAAGCGGGGCGAAGCTGCCCCCCGGTATCATCACCAACGAAGAGCTGGCGGCGGCTCTTGCGTGAAATTAAGTGATTAACGCATTATTGGATAACGATTTGTTTATATAATGAAGGCAAGTGGCCGAAGTTGAATGTACAATACAGGTTGGCAGTAAGGAACGATTAACGTGTCAATTAAACTGGAACATGTTTCTTATGTATATATGCCGGGGACGCCTTATGAAAAGGAAGCGCTGAAGGATGTTTCCCTGGAAATTAATAAAGGTGAATTTGTGGCAGTCATCGGGCACACCGGCAGCGGCAAATCCACATTGGTACAAAATTTGAATGGCCTGCTTCGTCCCTCAAAAGGGACGGCATCGTTGGACGGCACTGACCTGTCCGGCAAAACGAAGGAAGCAAAGCAGGCGCGGGGGCGCATCGGCATGGTGTTCCAATATCCGGAGCATCAGCTGTTTGCGGAAACCGTGTACGAAGACATTGCTTTTGGTCCCCGGAATCTGGGACTGAACAATGACGAAACAGATGCCCGCGTCAAAGAAGCCATGAAATTTGTCGGTCTGGATTTTGAAACCTACGCCCAGCGCTCGCCATTTTCCCTGTCCGGCGGACAGATGCGGCGTGTCGCTATCGCGGGGGTAGTGGCCATGAACCCAGACTATCTGATTCTGGACGAGCCCTCGGCCGGACTGGACCCGGGTTCCCGCAGGGCAGTTTTTGCGGAAATCATGACACTGTACAAAAAACGGGGCATCGCCATCATCATGGTGACCCACAGCATGGAAGACGCGGCGAAATATGCCAAACGGCTGCTGGTGATCAATAAGGGACAGATTATCCTTGACGGCAGACCGGGAGAAATTTTTCTGAAAGAAAAGAACCGGTTGCTGGAGGTGGGGATGGACGTTCCCGAGGTCTATAAGCTGGCAGATGCGTTGCGGGCAAAAGGCCTGCGCCTGCCGCATGAGATCACCGACGCGAAACTGCTGTTGGCGGAAGTGAAACGCAGGAAGGGGCTGAAATAGATGTTGGATATTACGCTGGGCCAATATTACCCGGGCAATAGCTTTATTCACCGCCTTGATCCCCGGACTAAAATTCTCTCGACGCTGCTTCTGATCATAGCTGTGTTTCTGGCCAACACGGCTGTCGGTTACGCTGCGCTCTGCGCCATGGTGCTGTTTATCATACTGATTTCGGGTCTGCCTTTCATGCTGGTGCTGAAATCCGTAAAACCGCTGCTGTTCATCATTGTGCTGACACTGGTACTGCATGTGGTCATGGGGCAGGGCGAACACGTATTATATCAGTGGAAATTTATCAGAGTTACGGAAGAAGGATTACGGCTGGGCGTGCAAATGGCTATGCGCCTGATCCTTCTGTTGATGATTTCTTCCATATTGACCTTTACCACTTCTCCCATCGTACTGACGGACGGCATTGAAGCGTTGCTGAGTCCGTTCCGTGTTATCGGCGTACCGGCTCACGAACTGGCCATGATGATGACCATCGCGCTGCGTTTCATACCTACTTTAATGGAAGAAACGGACCGCATCATCAAAGCGCAGACGGCGCGGGGCGCGGATTTTTCCGGAGGCAACCTGCTGGTCCGGGCAAAAAACATGCTGCCGATTTTAGTACCGCTGTTCATCAGCGCTTTCCGCCGGGCGGATGACCTGGCCGTTGCCATGGAAGCCCGCTGCTACCGCGGCGGGGAAGGACGGACGCGGATGCATCAGCTGGCCTACCGTTCCGGTGACGTGATGGCGTTTGTGTTTGCTTTTGCCATGATCGGGCTGCTGGCGTTTCTGCGCTGGGGACCAAAACTGGTTTAAAAGTGTTGTGTTGTTGTGTGTTGACCTGCGATTATAAGAACGATAGTTCCCGAATGTTTTGCAACACTCTTTGCGGATGATCAGGATGCCAGAATGAAACGAACGATTAAACTTACTGTCTGCTATGATGGAAGCAATTATTCCGGTTTCCAGCGGCAGACGAAAGAAACAACCATACAACAGGTGCTGGAAGAAAAACTGGCGCGTGTTTGCGGCGAACCCGTAACCGTTACCGGCAGCGGTCGGACAGATGCGGGAGTACATGCCCTCTGCCAGGTGGTTTCCTTTACTACAGAGGGAACGATTCCCACAGTAAATATGCCGCGGGCGCTGAACAGCATCCTGCCGGAGGATATCCGGGTGCTGCGGTCAGAAGAAGCGCAGCCCGGTTTTAATGCACGTAAAGACGCCTGCCGGAAAGAATACGAATACCGTATCCGCTTCACGCCGGAGCCGGATCCGTTTACACGCAACTATGTGTGGCAGATGAAAGAGAAACCGGACATGAATAGAATGAATGAAGCGGCTGCAATGCTTCTCGGCCGGCATGATTTCAGCGGTTTCCAAAGTACCGGAAGCACGCAGGTATCTCCTGTTAAAACGATTTTCAGATCCTGTTGGGAAGCGGAAGCAGACGGTACGCTGGTCTATCATATTGCAGGCAACGGCTTTGTATATCACATGGTGCGCAACTTAGTCTGGTCCATGGTGCAGATCGGGCTGGGGAAAAAGCCGCCGCAGACGATGGCAGAAGAGCTGATGCAAAAGCGGGGAGATTTTGAGAACTCGCCGGCGCCGGCGCAGGGGCTATACCTAGCCAAGGTTGAGTATGAATAATTAAAATTGAAAAGGAAAAGACATGAGCAAAACATAGAGAACGATTGCGTCATTTCATGAAATGAAATGTGCCGTCGTGGCGAGATTGTCTGAGGGCGAAGCCCGAGTTTCGAAGCCACAGACACATGAATTCATGAAATAGCAATCGTGAACGTTTTTGCGATGTTTTTTCCTTTAAAATTTTTATAAAAATACTCTCTATCCTGTTGACAAACACATCAAAAGTGATTAAAATATATTTACGTGATTTTGCGTCCCGAATTCGATTAGCCCCGATGCAGGGAATGCAATGACTCATCATCACATTCACGTTTTTTCATTATTATGTAAATACTTCAAGAAATAATCCTGGGAGGGATATTGAAATGAAATCTTTCATGGCAAACCCGTCCAACATCGAACGGAAATGGTTCGTGGTGGACGCCACTGATAAAACGCTGGGCCGTCTGGCCGCGGAAGTTGCCAAAGTCCTGCGCGGTAAACACAAACCGACCTTTACCCCGCATATGGATACCGGCGACAATGTAATCATCGTAAACGCTGACAAAGTAGTGCTGACCGGAAAAAAACTGACCCAGAAGACCTACTTCCATCATACCGGTTATCTGGGCGGCGACCGTTTTGTACTGGCAAAAGACATGCTGGCCAATAATCCGGTCCGCATGGTTGAAATCGCAGTACGCGGCATGATTCCGAAAAACCGTCTGGGCGACCAGATTTACAAGAAACTGCACGTATACGCTGGTCCGGAACATCCCCATGCAGCGCAGCAGCCCGAAGTATTAGAAATCAACGTACGGTAATCAGGAGGAGGAAAACATCATGGCAGAAGTAGTATACAGCGCGACTGGTCGTCGCAAATCTTCCGTTGCCCGTGTCCGCCTGGTACCGGGTGAAGGCAAAGTGGTCATTAACGGCCGCGAAATGAACGATTATTTTGGTCTGGAAACCCTGAAGCTGATCGTAAACCAGCCTCTGGAACTGACCGAGACCAAAGATAAATACGACATTCTTGTTAACGTAATCGGCGGCGGTATCTCCGGCCAGGCCGGTGCTATCCGTCACGGCATCAGCCGTGCTCTGTGCAAGGTTGACGAAGAATATCGTCCGGCACTGAAAAAAGCAGGCCTGATGACCCGCGACCCCCGCGAAAAGGAACGTCGCAAATACGGCCTGAAAAAAGCCCGCAAGGCTTCCCAGTACAGCAAGCGTTAATTGCTGCGATTTACAAAAATTTTCCCTGCAATCAAAAGGTTGCAGGGATTTTTTGTTTGATGTATAATAATACTATAGTATTGCGCGGATAGCTCAGCTGGTTAGAGTGCCGTCTTGACATGGCGGAGGTCGTGGGTTCGAGCCCCACTCTGCGCACCAATTTATTTAACAGTGCAGAAAGCAGTTTTCTCCTGATACTGTTGAATAAGCACATGTTAAAATAACAATTTTTAAAATTGGAGGACTTGTTACGATGAAAAAGATTTTAATGATGCTGTTGTTATCATTATCCATTAGTGCAAGCTGCTTTGCAGCGGGCGCCGCAGGGCGGTTTAGCGCTGAGGAAAAAGCTGCGGATGCTTTGGTAGCTGCCCTTACCGGCGGCGAGGCAACCTATGCGCAGGTCAGCAAAAGCTTTAGCAAGGCATTAAAAGAAAAACTTACAGCAGAGAACTTCAAGACTGTCCAGGACGGGGTGAAGAAACAGATCGGCACAATCAAAAATGCAAACCTGGTTCTCTTGAATAAACAATACGATTTGCAAAAAGGTTACAGCGGAGTAGACGAACTGGTGTACTTTGGAACCGTGTCCAGGGATAAATTCGCAAGGATTTTTGTTTCGTTTGTTGAAGAAAACGGTTCGCCAAAGGTAGTAGCGTTCCAGGTATCCCCGATTGAACCGCAGAAAAACGAGCCTGCAAAAAAATGATTTGAAAAACTGACAATAAAAAACACCGGACAGTTCCTCCGATGGAACGTCCGGTGTTTTTTCATAAGTATTGCTATCATGCATACACAAAGGAAAGTCACAGTGATATAATTTAAATACAGGAACTCTTTTTTGTTATTGATGAGATTTCGGGAAGTGCTTGCTGTATGGAACGGTGGAAACGTAACGTTTATATCTGTACGCTGGCGGCGTTTATCACATCGCTGGGCATGAGCCAGCTGGCTCCCATGCTGCCGCTGTATATCCGGTCGCTGGGCGTGGAAGATCCGGGTGAAGTGGCGCGTTGGGCCGGTATCATCTTCGCCATGAATTTTGTTACACTGGCCATCTTTTCGCCTATCTGGGGCAGGCTTTCGGACCGGTATGGGCGGAAAATCATGTGCCTGCGGGCCGTCGTCTGGCTGGCCGTCATCAATTTCGGCATGGGCATGGCGCAAAATGTGTATCATCTGGTTGTGCTGCGCCTAATGCAGGGAGCTCTTAGCGGATTCCTTGCTACCGCAATACCTCTCGTGTCTTCGGAATCGCCGGTCCACCGGGCAGGCTGGGCTTTAGGCGTGTTTTTCACCGGGCAGATCAGCGGTGCGCTGATCGGTCCCCTGCTGGGCGGGTGGCTGGCGGAGACCGTGGGCTTCCGCCACACCTATTTTGTGGTGGCGTCGCTCTGCCTGCTGAGCAGTCTGGCGATTATGGGAATCCACGAGACCCGGAAGGCAGCCGGTACGGCTGCAGTGAAGACTTCCAACCGGGAAGCCTTTGCCTCCCTGCCGCGGCCTTCTGCGTTGTTTGGCGTATTTGTCACTACCTTTACCTTCCAGTTTTCCCTGATGTGCATCCAGCCGATCCTTACGGTGTATATTGCCGGCCTTGTCCCGGAATCAGAACATATTGCCCTGATCTCCGGAGCGGTCTTTTCCAGCGCCGGGTTTGCAAGCGCTCTGTTCGGATCCCGTTTAGGCTCTCTTTCTGACCGAATCGGCGCCCAGAAAGTTTTGTTCTGTGCGCTGCTGACGGCCTGTGCAGTGTCCGTACCCCAGGCTTTTGTCACGGCTCCCTGGCAGTTAGGCGCTTTACGTTTTATCCACGGCATTGCGGTGGCGGGGCTGATGCCTTCCGTCAACCATCTGATCAAAGATTTTGTGCCCCAGGAATTTCTGGGCCGTATGTACGGCATCAACCAGTCTTTCCAGTTTGTGGGCATGAGCTCCGGCGCTGTTTTCGGAGGCTTTATCGCGGAACGTTTCGGTATTCCCGTGCTGTTTTTCCTGGCTGCGGCCATGCTGCTGGCCAGCGCGGGTCTTTGCTGCAGGGTGATTGGGACAAAGTCCTGAGCATATTGGATATAAAACAATTTCTTTTTTTGCTTGATGTGTTATAATATATCAGTAAGTTAAAAACTCCTGGAGGGATGACAATGAAAAAGATATTTGTTCTGTGTGCGTTGCTGGTTGCGTTGTTTACATCCGTGTGCAGCGCGGAACCGGTTTCTAATTATTGCAAACTGGATCAGAGTAAATGGCTATGGCTCAGTTCTACGGACTATCAGGGTACTTTTTTTGATTATACTACCATAGAAAAAGTTCCCGGTAAGAATGAGAAGAAGGTTTGGGTGTGCACGTACACCTGGGTAGATGACGCGCTGGGCAAGGGTATGCACTATGTGTTTGTCAGATACGGAATTAATTATGACGATTATACTGCTTATATGGAAAAGGGCGCGGTGCAGGACGAAAATCTGAACACAGTCAAATCGTATGACAAGCTGAAATATAACCCGCAGCCTATCAGACAGGGAACGGTGCTGGACCGTCTGGCGAAACGGGTTGAAACCTTCGGTAATGAAAATAAGTAGTTCACAATAAAAACCGGACGCATGATGAATGCGTCCGGTTTTTGTTTTTCCATGGGTTTTAATACCTGTTACTGTTGTAAGCAGACTCTCTTTTTCATTGAAAATCGTAAAAATATGTAGCACAAATAACAAGATTTAATGTATAATATATATAATAAAATAAAAATTACGTTGTACTCAATTTATCTTGCTCCGTAGGTGCTGCCGGCGTAACGATATGATGTTCCTGAAGACGCCGGAGAAGGGGCGGAACATTTAGTGAAAGGTGGGGCGAAGTATTATGGAAAGGAAGAACCAGACAGAGGAACACAGAAAATATCTGGAACTGCTGGCGCGGGAGTTTCCCACCCAGGAGGCGACAATCACGGAAATCATTAACCTGCAGGCCATCATCAACCTGCCCAAAGGCACGGAGCATTTCATGAGCGACCTGCACGGGGAATACGAAGCCTTTTATCACATTTTAAACAACAGTTCCGGTGTCATCCGGGAAAAAGTGGATATGCTGTTCACCGAAACCATGAATGACCGGGACCGCAAAAACCTCTGTACCCTGATCTATTACCCCAAAGAAAAACTGGACATGATGGACAAAGACAATCCGATAACGGAAACCTGGGCGAAAATGACCCTGCGCCGTCTGTTGCGGCTGGCCCGCCTGCTGTCTTCCAAATACACCCGGTCCAAGGTGCGTAAGGCTATGCCGGAAGGCTTCCGTTATGTGCTGGACGAATTGCTGCACGCGCTGCCGGATGAAGATCAGAACCGGTACGTGTACCATGCCAAGATTTTGGATACGATTTGGGAAACCGGCAGCTTCCGTCCTTTCGTTTATGCGCTGACCTATCTGATTAAACGGCTGGCGGTGGATCATCTGCATATCGTAGGCGATATCTATGACCGCGGTCCCTATGCCCATAAAATTATGGACCGGCTGATGGTACATCACTCCGTGGACGTGCAGTGGGGCAACCACGATGTGCTGTGGATGGGGGCAGCGGCCGGCAGCATCCCCTGTATTATCAACGTCATCCGTAACAATGTCCGGTATAATAACTGGGAGATTCTGGAAAACGGTTACGGAATCAGTATGCGGGATTTTGTGGTCTTTTCCGCAGATAATTACCGTAAGGACGAAAGCAAGAACGCGCTTGTGAAAGCGATCAACGTGATGCTGTTCAAAGCGGAAGGCCAGGCCATGCTCCGCCATCCGGAATATAAAATGGAAGACCGGCTGCTCTTCGACAAGATCGATCCGGTGAAAGGCATTGCCACGCTGCCGGACGGCACGCAGTATGAAATGAATACTACGGACTTTCCCACCTATGATCCGGAGCATCCCTATGAGTATTCCCCGGAAGAAGAGAAGATTATTGAAGACTGGCAGTGGGATTTCATGAACAGCGAAGCCCTGCAGCGGCATATGGATTTCTTTTTCAGCCACGGGTCACTGTACAAGGTTATGAACGGTAATCTGATGTTCCATGGCGGTCTGCCCATGGACGAGGAAGGCAATTTCCGGGACGTTACCCTGTGGGGCAAAACTCTGAAAGGCCGTGCCTATATGGACTGGGTGGATCACCTGTGCCGCGTCTGCTACCGTCGGCGTAAGCTGGAAGACCAGGATTTCTTCTGGTTTATGTGGATCCATCCTGATTCCCCGGTGACCGGGCGTACCATCAAGACCTTTGAACGCAGCTATATCGACGACGAAAGCACCTGGCCGGAGCCACAGGATCCTTACTACAAGCTGCACCGGAAGAAGGAAATCTGCGAAAAGGTGCTCCATGAATTCGGTCTGGACTCTCCCCAGTCCCACATCATTAACGGCCACACACCTGTTAAGGTGGCCAAGGGCGATACGCCGGTGCGGGCCGGCGGCAAGGAAATCTGCATTGACGGCGGCTTCTGCAAGGCCTACCAGAAATCCACCGGCATCGCGGGTTATACGCTGATTTTCAATTCCCACGGCATCCGTATCAAAGCCCATTATCCCTTCCAGGATATTGAACATGTGCTCACTACCAACGCGGACATCGACTCCGTCACCACCCAGGTGGAAATGGAACCCAAGCGGGTGATGATCGGCGATACGGATAACGGCCAGAATTTAAAACAGCAGATTTCGGATCTGACGGATCTGCTGAAGGCGTACAGAGACGGAAAGATTATGGAGAAAAGATAAGGTGTTAAAGAAAGGACCTGAGCAAAACGGTTCCCAATGTTTTGCTCAGGTCTTTTCATTTTCTTCACTATTTAATTTAAGGTAATATTTCAACAATTCCCTGTATAAACGTATTTCAAATATTTCCGCGCTGCGTCTGCCAGCCGGTACACCCGGGCGGCAGGCGTTTCGTTTCTGTCTACCATGTTCCAGCGGGGAAAGAACTTGCTCACATGCAACGGAATGTCCGGCGACAGTCCGGCAATCCACTGGGCAATCGTTTCCATTTCTTCCGGGCTGTCATTCTCTTTGGGTACGATCAGCGTTGTCAGTTCCACATGGGCCGTTTTGCATGCTTCCGAAATAAAGGCTTTTACCATTTCCAGGTTGCCGCCCAGTCTTTTGTACCATTCCGGGGTAAAGCCTTTCAGGTCAATGTTGTACGCGTCCACGATGCCTGCCAGGTTTTTGGCGATTTCCACAGAAAAATTCCCGTTGGTGACCACTACGTTTTTCTGCCCGTTGTTATGTACAAGTTCACCGGTGTCACGGATAAACTCCCAGCTTAACAGCGGCTCATTGTAGGTAAAGGCAACGCCGATGTTGTTCCGGTTTTTCAGTTCCAGCGCTTTGGCAGCAAGTTGTTCTGGCCTGGCGATCACAGGCTGGAAGGCATCCCGTCCGTATTGGGAAATGGAAAAATTCTGACAGAACGGACAGCGAAGATTGCAGCCGTAACTGCCCAAAGACAAAATCGTCGTACCAGGAAAAAACCGGTGCAGCGGTTTCTTTTCAATCGGATCCAGCGCCAGCGAAGTCAGGAAACCGTAGTTGCCGCAGACATTTTTTCCGTCCTGCAGCGTGCGGACGCGGCAGAAACCGGTCTTCCCTTCCTGCAGAGTGCAATGATGGTGACAGTAGGGACAGGTGTATGACATGATCGTTACTCCTTGCAAGTAAAACTGGTGAAAGTTACAATGTGAAGGCGGTACCTGCAGGACGGTTCTCTGCTTTATAAAGATTTAGAAATGCCGTATCACTTCAAACCGCTTCAGTTCACATCCGCTTTCTTCCGGCCGGATGCCGGCTTTCTGTTTGGCGATATCGACCTGCTGTTCAATGGTGTCCACACCGGGCAGGTTGGGAAGCAGCAGACCGCTGCGGCTGCCTTTGGTCACCAGCACGCCGTAACGTTTTACATCTAATTGGGCCGGTGAGCTGATGGGTTCCATGGGTCCCAGCACGTCCACGCTGTATTCCAGTTCTTCCAGTTCATCGGGCAGAACCGGGGTGAAACGGGGATCGCGGCTGCAGGCGGAAATGGCATTGTGCCGTATCTCTTCCGCTACGTTGTCATACATGGGGCCGATAGTTCCGATGCAGCCCCGCAACGCGCCGCGGATCTTTAACGAAACGAACACGCCGGCCTTCTGCGCCGTCATCTCAGGGATAATATGCTGCGGGGAACGCAGGTAGCCGCCCTTGCTTTTCACGTAATGCTCGATGACTTCCCTTGCCAGCTTCACATAGTCGTCTTCTTTGGCCAGCCGTTCTGCTTTCATCCTGCCCCGGATGGTGTCGTAGGCGCTCAGGAAGTGACGGCTTTCATCTGTGCCGGTCGGAGTGAACAGGGTGACACCGTAGCCTACGCCAAAGGGTCCTTCGTAACTCAGTTTTTCTGCTTTTACTGCCAGCCCGTCCAGAGCGCCGGCCATCAATACGAAAGAGCGGTGACCGCATTCGGCGGCTTCTTCCAGAAACGTATCTTCAAAGGAAAACAGTTCGGCAAAGTTTCCGCTCCCCATCACATCCATAATCTTTTTATCGTATTCAGGGCCTGCGGCGTTAAAACCGTAAGGCCCGTTTTTGGTAAGCTTGTGGGACAGGTCGCCGCTGGCGATCCAGGCAATCTTCCGTCCCAGTTTTTCCGCCGTTTCCGCAATGAGCATACCAACCCGGTAATGCTCTTTAAGGGAAAAACCGGAGAGGGCCAGCCTTACGATTTTGCAGGTTTTGCAGTATTTAGCGAGAAAATACAGGGGCACCATGGTTCCGTGATCCAGCTCCGGCTGCCGGTTGCCCAAAGTGCCGGCGGGGATGCCAGCCTGTGTTGCTGCGGCATCAACCGCGCGGACCAGTTCTTCGTCATATGCTACCGTAAACTTGACCTGGGGCGCGCCAAACTGGGCCATGGTTCCTTTTGCGGATGCACCCGGCGAAATATGGAAGTAATCGGAGTACAAAATGGAATGGGGGCTGGAAATGATAACCGTGTCCGGCTGCAGATCTGCTATGAATTTTGCGGCCGCTTCAAATGCGTCGATAGTGGACTGGATGCGTTTTTCTTCCCCGTGACCTACTTCGGGAAGGATAAGGGGCGGGTGGGGGACCTGTACTGCGCCGAGGATTGCCATGATGAGATCTCCTTTCTGCATTGCTGTTTACAAATTGAACAAGCTGTCTGCTTCTGGTGCAGATTTTGGTGAAGTTGAGAGACATCGGAAAAACATTACATGCATCACGCTTGAATTATTTTTCTTTCTTACATTATACAGCAAAACGCGAAGAAACGTATCAGCAAAATTGACAAGAAAAGTCTGCCTTGTTAAGATTAGTATGAAGTGGATTACGATACTATTTTTCGGAGCTTTGTGTGCATGAAATCAGAAAACATAACAGATTATGAAGTGAATAATAAAAGCACGGACGAAGCAGTGAAACCTGCCTCCACAGTCCAGGAAGTTGACACGGCATCTATTAACGCTGCGGAACAGGACGCGACGCCTCAGTCTAAGCCCAGGCAGCGGCCTAAACGGAAAGGCCGGGCGGTAGCCGGACAGATTTCCCGGTTAAAACTGGCGCTGCTGTGTCTGGTCCCACTGCTGGTGGTCGCGGCTTGGACAGAAATCGCGCCGTTACTGGTATCTGCTGGCATCCGGGCCAGCCTGTTTGACCTGCCGGGGGCATATGAAGCGGTCAATTTGCGCGGCGTACTTCAGCTGGTTTTGTTAGCTCCCATCCTCTACGCAGGCCGTCAGTTTTATCAGCAGGCGCTGCAGGATCTGCAGGAGCGTATCCCTTCCGCGGAGGTGCTACTGCTAATCAGTACCGTTGCTGTCGTTACGGGTGGTCTGTATACTGCCGTCCATCTTATCCTTGGTCAACCTTATGGGAATCTGCCGCCGCTGTTTCCTGCTTATATCGGCATGTGCGTGACGGCGACGTTGGGCAGCGCCTATCTGGATCGCTGGTGCAAGGCGCCCCTGCCGCAGTTTCTGGATCTGCCGTCCATGTGGCTGGTTAGCGGATCTATCCTGCTGGCCATCGTGGCCTGCCTCAGCTTTTTCTTTACCGGAAAGGCAACCTTCCCCATCTGGCAGATTGCCATGTCCATCTTTGTCTGCTGCTGCCCGGTGTTGCTGCTGCCCGCTGTCAGCGCGGCTGCCTTTACGGCGGTGCAAAAAGCGGCGGGGCAGAACATCCTGCTCCGGGACGGAACGGTTTTAGGTGATGCCGGTGAAACGTCGCTGATTATTTTTGATAAAACAGGAACCCTGACTATCGGACACCCGGTACTGACGGATATCCATATCTTCAACAACGGTTCTGAACCGGGACTGCTGAGTCTGGCAGCAGCCATGCTGCAGGACAGCAATCTCCCGGAAGCTGCAGCGGTGCGGGCGGCGGCGGAAGGCTGCAAACTGCCTTTGGTGACAGAGGTACAGTCCACTCCGGAAGGTTGGCACAGCGCCCGCTGCTTTAAAGAAAACATCCGGCTGGGTTCCCTGGAATTTGTGAAACGCTATGCCCGGATTCCGGCGGAAACCAACGGGTATGTGGAACAGATGTCGGACGCGGGCAAAACCGTGTGGTACCTGACGGTGGGACGCACACTGTACGCCATTTTCGGATTCTCCGATGAGCTGCGGAAAGAAACGCCGGAAGCTATGCGCCGGTTAAAAGAGATGAACATTGTCACATCCGTGATGACCGGGGATAATAAACGGGCCGGACTGTATTTAGGCAGGCTGGCAGGCGCGGACCGGGTGGCGGCGGAACTGCTGCCCACCCATAAGGCACAGCTGGTACAGACTTTCCGAAAGGGCGGCGAAGTGGTGGCAGTGGTTGGCGACGGGGACAATGATGCCCCGGCGCTGGAGTGCGCAGACTTCGGCTTTGCCGTAGGCAGCGGCACCAAAACCGTGTGGAAAGCGGCCCAGGTGGTACTGACCGACAACGATCTGCGCAACGTGGCGGCTACCTTTACGTTGAGCCGTGCCTGCGTGGAAACCATTAAAGACAACGTGCGAAAGGTCTGTATCTGTAATCTCGTGCTGATGCCCTTTGCACTGGGTATTGCAGCCCTGTTTGGCGGCCCTATGCTGAAACCATGGATGCTGCTTACGGTTACGATTGTGGCGGCGGTGCTGGTGATACATAACACATGGAAACTGAAAAAGATGAAACTGGCGGGTCGGCGCAGTGACAGCTTTCCCGAATAAAGCAGTTAAAATGTTTGTATGAAAAGTTAATGAACAACAGGACATTTAACGCTGTCTATATATATTAACAGAAAGCAGGCTCAAAAGCCGCACCACGACTGAAGTTACGAAAAAAATCCGGTCACTTAAGTGACCGGATTCGTTTTATTCCGGAAAAACGTTTTCGATAATAGTCTTCATGAAGTTCTCTTCCCAGCGGTAGTTGCGGCTGTAACGTCCTTTGTTGTGTTTGTAGTCTGTGGCGAAGCCGTTCTGCAGGAAGATGAATCCGTTCTTTGTACCGGGTTGCCACATGAGGCCGCCGATAAAACCGTAGGCTTCTCCCAGATGCCCGACCATATCAAAGTCAGGCCGGTTGGGGGCGGGTCTGGTGGAACCGTTGCCGCTGAAGTACTCCAGGGGCAGGCCATAGCTTTCGATACAGCTGTTTTCAATATCTCCGTTAGGTGTTAACGGATCGTATTTCCAAACTTGTTTTTCCATCAACTGCACAGTAGCCGGTTTTAAGACTTCTCTTCCTCTATAGTTGCCCTGATTCATCAGCATTTGCAGCATGTGGGCCAGTTCTTCCGGGGAAATCCGCAGTCCTCCCTGAGGGGAAAAGATGCCGGCGTTGGTTCCGGGGCGGTAACTGGAAAGCAGGGAAGCACTTGGTAAATCGATAGGCCGGTCGTCGATCTGGGCGTAGTAGCGGCCCGACTCTCCTTTTGTCTTTCGGTACAGGGTGCCCATTTTTTGAAGGTCAGAAGAGGAAAAATCCCGGAGGTTGAAGCTGCCTTTGATGTCCAGGGGCTTCAGCACGTTCTTCGTCATGTATTTGTCAAAACGCTGGCCGGACACTTTTTCCATAATGGTAGCCAGCAGCACGAAATTCAGGTTGCAATAGCTGAAGTACGAGCCGGGCGCTTTGCCTCTTGTCCAGCAGTCCGCTGAGGTAAAAAAGGATTTGACGTTGCTTTTAAAAGGCACATAAGGTGTGGGGTAGTCCCGGATGGAAGAAGTGTGGGACAGCAGCATCCGGGAAGTGATGACCCTGTTGGGATAGCTCGGATTCCGCAGGGTAAAACCAAGATAACGGCTTACGTCCTCGTCCAGATTGATTTTGCCTTCTTCCACCAGCTTCATATAGCCTGCGGCAGTAAAGATTTTGGAAATAGATGCAACACGGAAACGGCTTTCGGAGGTTAAGGGCAGGTTCCAGTTTTTGTTCCGGGGACTGAGGAAGCGGTTGCCCATCATATTGCGGTACACTTCCTTGCCGTTCCTGTACACGATGACTGCCAGACCCGGGACTTTTTCTCCGTAACCGCCAATCATATCTGCCAGGGCGGCGTCCAGTTTCCGGGTTGCTGTTTTGGATAACAGGGAGTTGTAATTCTCCTCTCTGTTCTGGATGCGGAAGGGATGTCCGGGGACAACGGGTGTGTTTTGTTTTTTCGTTGAGACAGGTTTGACTGTTTCGGTTTCTTTTGGACGTGTTGTTGTGACCGGCTTAATTGCAGCAGGCGCGTTACCCGTTGTGGCGGGCGAAACAGCAACAGGCTGCATTGTTTCAACAGGTGCCGGTGTCATTGGTGCGCTTTCCGTTTTTTCTGTTACAGGTTGTGAAGCCTGCACAGGTTCCGTAACAGATTGAGGCGTGGTTGTTGTTGATTGCGCGGAAGTCTGCCGGGGAACCGTTCCGGCAGAAGTGCCTGGGGCGCGAACCGCCGGTGCTGCAGGTGCTGCAGTTGTTACAGTTGTATAAAAAGAAAAAATCAGTGCAACGGCAATTGTACTGATTTGTTTTTTACTTGCAGGAAACATCATGAAGCCTCCATAAAACTTAAGACAAAAATGGAGTTTATAATTCTGAAACAAAACACTTTTTGCTAAATTACGTATTTAAAGATGCAGAAGAAAACCGTCCCCGCCACGAGAGCCACCGGCAGTGACTGTGTCTTATAAACGATGGGGAAGGCGCAGATGGTAGCCCATAAGCCATAGTTCTGCAGGGAAAAGTTCAGCGCATTGTTTTTCAGGAAAATATCGGGGAAAATCAACGCACCGAAAATAGCGGTGGGGATGTATTTCAGCCAGATGTTGAACCAGTCCGGCAGCTTGCGGCCCCGCAGCAACAACAGCGGCAGTTCACGGCAGGAAAAGGTGCCAATCACCATCATCAGGGTGGCGCCGTAGATATATAAGGATTCGTTGTCCATTTAAAGTCTCCAGTCTGCCGGCTGTTATCCGGCAAGTGTTAATCTCTGTAAGCGAAGAGGCGGTTTTGTATATTATCAGGAGTCAGCTTCTTCTTTTTTCGAATGCTTTACTTCCAGCCAGCAGGCGATGACAGAAACGATCAGCGTGGCCAGTACGATGTGCAGTTTAAAGGGCACTACGAAGGAAAGAAGCACAGAAAGAATGCCGCCCAACAGTCCGGCAATCAGCAACACCGTATCGTGCAGGTAGCTGCTCCAAATGCCTAAGAACATGGCGACCAGGATATAGGAAACCAGTTCTGTGGGCGGGTTCAGCCAGGCCGCCGCCGTGCAGCCGATGAAGTTGGCGCTGGCCCAGACCAGACAGGGAGAAAAACCTAACGCCAGCCCCTGGTGCGGATCCCAGTCCTTATCCTTATTAAAGCTGTCCAGGTTTACCGCGAAGGTTTCGTCGGTAATGTTCTGGGCGAAGATTACAGAATAAGGAAGGGAACAATTTTTAATGTGGGGGTACATGGCAGTAGAGAAAAACATGTACCGCAGGCTTACCATAAAATTGGTGACCAGGATGGAAAACAGCGAGGCGTTATCCAGCAGCATGGCGATGCATATGAACTGCCCGCTTCCCGAGTAAGCCAAAATGCTCATAATGAACGCTTCGATGGGAGCGATATGGGCCTGCTGTCCCAAAATACCGCAGGCCAGCCCCAGGAACAGGTAACCGATATAGATCGGCATGGCCCGCTGGATCACTTTCTTGTTAAAATGCAAGGTAAAAACCGTCCTTTTGAAAACTGTGATAATACTTAATTATATAGCGAGTTCCTGTTTTCTGCAATTCTGTACAGGAAATAAAATTTGATTTTGTCTCAGTTTTTACAAATACAAAACCGGATTTGTGAAAAAAGCATAGCATAATTGTGAAAGATACACAACATATATTGACATTCGTTTCTTTTTACTACTATAATTAGATATTAATTATAATAATACTAATGAACTATAAATCGGGAAAAGAAATGAGCAAAACATCGGGAATGGCATAAGTATACACGGTTTTGCGAATGCTTTTCCTGAGAACGGTGTTTATGGTTTTTATACAGGAGGTTTTCTATGGCAACGGTAAGACCCTTCAGAGGATTGAGACCGGAATCGGAATTGGCGGCGAAAATCGCATCGCTGCCCTACGACGTAATGGACACGGAAGAAGCCCGCGCTAAAATCGCGGCGGATCCATTCAGCTTTTTAACAGTTACCAAATCGGAAGCCACGCTGCCCGAGGGCACAGATGCCTACAGTGATGAAGTCTACGCAAAAGCCAGGGAGAATCTGGTCAGCTATGTTACCGGCGGCAAAATGCAGCAGGACAAGACGCCCTGCTTTTACATTTACCGGCAGCGGATGAACCAGCATATCCAGATCGGGCTGGTGGCAACGGCGGCAGTGGAAGAATACCGTAACGGCACCATCCGCCGGCACGAACTGACCAGGACCGAAAAGGAGCAGGACCGGGTGCGTCACATTACCGTGACGAAAGCCCAGACAGGTCCGGTGTTCCTGACCTACCGGAAGCGTCCGGAAATCAGTTCGTACATTCTGAAGCTGATGGCAGAGCGGGAACCGGTCATCAACTTTATCGCGGAAGACGGGGTGCGCAATACCCTGTATGTAGTAGACGACCCGGTACAGATCCGGGAAATCATTAGTCTCTTTGAGGCGGTACCTGCCTTTTATATTGCGGACGGTCATCATCGCTGCGCAGGGGCCATGCGCGTGGCAGACCAGATGGAAAAAGAAACAGGCGCAAAGGATACGAATGCAGAATATGAGTATTTTCAGGCTGTCATCTTTCCCGACAACATGATGGAGATACTGGACTACAACCGTGTCGTGGCCGATCTGGCCGGTTGCAGTGAAATCACGTTCATGCGGGCCGTGGAAGAAAAGTTCCTGATTAAACCGGTTCGGAAAGCGTATCATCCGGAGGCGCGCCATACCTTCGGCATGTATCTGGCAGGGCGCTGGTACGAACTGAAAGCCAAAGAGGGAACCTTTGACCCGAAGGATACGATTGCCGCATTGGATGTTTCCATTCTGCAAAACAATCTGCTGGCGCCGGTTCTGAAAATCGGCGATCCCCGCACGGATGACCGCATTGGTTTTGTGGGCGGTATCCGGGGTCTGGAAGAACTGGAACGCAAGGTGGACAGCGGCAAATTTGCCGTGGCCTTTTCCATGTATCCCACCCTGATGCAGGAAGTCATGACCGTTGCGGATGCGGGGCAGATCATGCCGCCCAAATCCACCTGGTTTGAACCCAAATTAAGGGACGGCATGGTGGTGCATCTGCTGGAAGATTTACAGTAATTTATATAATTTTGTGAAAAGGAGTAATCAACGTGAGCCGGATATTCAATTTTAACGCGGGCCCTGCGGCCCTGCCTCTGGAAGTACTGGAAGAAGTACAGGCGGAACTGCTGGATTTTAACAATACCGGGATGTCCATCCTGGAGATCAGCCATCGCAGCCCTGCCTTTGAAAAAGTGCTGGAAGAAACCAAGCAGGATATTAAGGACCTGCTGAATCTGCCGGACGATTACGGCATCTTCTTTATGGGCGGCGGCGGCAGCCTGCAGTTCAGCTGCGTGCCCTGCAACTTTTTGAAAGAAGGGATGACGGCGGCTTATTCCGACACCGGTTCCTTCTCTGATAAAGCTTTTGAAGAAGCGGAAAAAGTGGGCAAGGCGGTGAAGGTGTTCAGCTCCAAAGACCGGGGTTACGACCGGGTGCCCCGCCCGGAAGAAGTGGAACTGCCGGAAAACTGCGCATACCTGCACATTACCGGTAACAATACCATTGAAGGCACGGAGTATTTTGCGTATCCGGAAACGGGAGACGTGCCCCTGATCGCGGACATGTCTTCGGAAATTCTGTCCCGCCCCTTCCCGGTAGAGAAGTTCTCCCTGATTTACAGCGGGGCACAGAAGAATATCGGGCCCGCCGGTGTGGTCCTGATTATTGCGAAGAAGGATTACGTGGCAGGCCGCGACAAAAAGCTGCCCGTCATGATGAACTATGAAACCATACTGAACAAAGATTCCCTGTACAACACGCCGCCGGTGTTCGCAATCTACATCGTAGGCAAGGTGGCAAAGTGGCTGAAGAAGCAGGGCGGCCTGGCGGCCATGGAAGCCGTGAACCGGAAAAAAGCGGCCCTGTTGTATGCGCTGCTGGACAAGTATCCGGAATTTTACAAAGGCCGGGCGGAAAAGGCCAGCCGTTCCATCATGAACGTGACCTTCAACCTGCCTTCCAAAGAACTGGAAGCAAAATTTGTGGAGGAAGGCAAACAGCGCGGGCTGGGCGGACTGAAAGGTCACCGCAGCGTAGGCGGTATCCGCGCTTCCATTTACAACGCCATGCCGCTGGCAGGCTGTGAAGCGCTGGCGCAGTTCATGGAGGAATTCTATCAGAAAAACAAATAACGAACTGTTTGAATACCTGGGTTTGTGAACCGGGGCTTTGGTTTTATGCCGAAGCCCTGTATTTTTTTGCGAATTTTTAGATGAAATGGTAAAATAAGAATAACAAAAAACAAAGAAAGGTGTGACCTTTTTTGTTTAAACAACTGATATGCAAAACATTGCCGACCACCATGTGCCACGGCAGCTGTCTGACGGCGCTGCCTAACGGATCGCTGCTGTGCGTCTGGTTCGGCGGCAGCAGGGAAGGCGCGGCGGATACGGAGATTTATTTCTCTGTAGGCAGACCCCGTTATTCCGCGGTGAATAAGAAAAAGCAGGACAGCAACCGGGAGCATATTCATGACGGGCGCGTGCAGGAAACATTGGCGGTATCCTGCGACTGGACGGAGCCGGTCTGCATCACGAACATGCCGGAGGCATGCTGGAACCCGGTGCTGCTGGTACAGCACGAGCATGTGCTGCTGTTTTTTAAAACCGGGAATAAAATTGCGGACTGGAAGACCATGGTCATGCTGAGCCGGACTGACCCGGTATATTGGGGACATCCCCGTCCGCTGGTACCGGGCGACGCCACCGGAGGGCGCGGTCCGGTGAGGACAAAACCCATCCTCCTTCCTTCCGGACGTATCTGCGCGGGGGGGAGCATTGAGCGGGGCGACTGGCAGTGCTTCTGCGATTACAGCGATAATTACGGCATCACCTGGAACCGTACCGCGTTACTGGGGCTGAACCTGCTGGCGCTTAATATGCCGAACGCTGGGGAACACGGGCAGACAGAACCGGTAACGGCTTCCGAACTGCCGCCTCTCAGCGCGCAGAGTTTTAACGGGCGCGGCGTGATCCAGCCGGTCCTCTGGCAGGACAAAGGCCGGTTGCATATGTATATGCGCAGCACGGAAGGCTATATTTACAGCAGCGTTTCGGATGATGAGGGAAAACACTGGACAGACCCGCAGCCTACGGAACTGTACAATAACAACAGCGGATTTGATGTGATCCGTGTGCCGGGCGGCCGGCTGTTTCTGGCCTGCAACCCGGTGCGGGGCAACTGGGGCGCCCGTACGCCGCTGGCCCTGTTTATGGGCCGGGAAGACGGCAGCCGCTGGGAAATGTTCCTGCGGCTGGAAAAAGGGAAGGGCGAATTCAGTTATCCGTCCTTAACGTACGCCTTTAACGGGTTGTGGGTGTCTTACACATACAACCGGGAAAACATTGCCGTTGTCTTTCTGACCTGGAAGGAAATCGCCCAATGCCGTAAGTTCAGGATAAAATGATGCGTTTTTATATAGCAGGAAGCCGCAGAATATGATAAAATAAATTGCGTTGAAATTAATCAAAAGGGGAGGAGAATCAATGAAAAAGCTATTAACTTTATTGATGCTGACAGCGATGCTTTTAGGTGTGGTCGGCTGTGGCGGCAGTGCGGAAAAGAAAGCGGCGTATCCGGCAGACGGTGACATAACCGTTATCATTCCGAAAGCACCGGGCGGTGGTACGGATACCAGTGCCCGTGGGCTGATTTCGTTTCTGCAAAAGGAATTACAGGGAAGCAAGTTTGTTCCCGTAAATAAACCGGATGGTGGCGGTATTACCGGTATGGTGGAACTGTCCAAGGCGAAACCGGACGGACATACCTTAGGTATGGTAACGGTAGAGTTGGCTATGTTTCCCCATCAGGGCAAAGCAACCGTGACCAACAAGGATTATGTCTCCGTGTGTGCCCCTATTGCGGCTCCCGCAGCTCTGATCGTTACGAAGGAAGCACCGTACAATAACCTGGATGAGTTTGTAAAATATGCAAAAGACAATACCGGCAAGGTTTCCATGGGGAACTCCGGTACCGGCGCCATCTGGCATATTGCTGCGCTGAATTTTGAAAAGGAGTTTGGGGTAAAGTTTAAACATGTTCCCTATCCGAAGGGAAGCGCCGACATTGCGGCTGCCCTGGCAGGCAAACACATTGAAGCGACCCTGGCGGATCCCAGTGTGTTCAAGAGCCAGATTGATGCAGGCGCGCTGAAAATTCTGGCCGTGATGGCGGATACCCGTAGTGAATTCTATCCCAATGTTCCGACCTTTAAGGAACTGGGCCATCCTATGGCGATCCGTGCCTGGGCGGCTCTGGTAGCTCCGAAGGGTACGCCGAAAGAAAAAATGGATGTGTTGCGCAAGGCTGCCGAAAAGGTGTGCAACAGCAAAGAATTTAAGGATTATTTCAAGAAACAGGGTATTGATCCCACGGCGATCATCGGTGATGCCTGCGATAAGATGATGGCGGACGACGACGCCATGTACGCGAAATTCCTGAAAAAGTAGAACCGTTTAGGAAGTACGGCAGAACTGACCCGTACTTCCTTAATAAAAAGCCGCAGCGGTACATCGATATCGCTACGGCTTCTTCAAATCAGGGAGTTATAGTATGGTTTCCATGAAATTTTGTAATTTTGTGGTGTTTGTGATGGGGATGATTATCGGCGGAGCGATTATGGGCGCGTCCGCCGGCTTTCCCATGGAGATTACGGAGCAGGGGCCGGGGCCCGGTTTCTGGCCGTTCCTGCTGGGGCTGGCGTTGGCCGTCGCGGCCCTGGTTTTAGCTGTTTATACGTTATGCCACCGTCAGGAACTGACGGTGGAAAAAGTGATTCTGGGCACTGCGGCCAACCGGCAGGTTTATGTGATGATGGCTCTGCTGGTACTATTTTGCGGACTGATCCATCTGATTGGTTTTTATGCTGCGGCTGTGGTTCTGATTCCCTGCATTATGCACCGGCTGGAGTGCCGGGATAAGAAGCTGATGCTTTTTACCGCGGTAGGAGTAACGCTGTTTATTTACCTTGTGTTCGGGCAGCTTCTCCATACGTCGCTCCCGTCCTCTGTGTTTTTAGAGTAGGAGGACGAAAATGGCGGATATTATTACAGCGTTGGGAATGATAGCAGATCCTTTCAATTTTGTGTGCCTGATTTTTGGCGTGGGCGTGGGAATTATGTTCGGCGCCATGCCGGGCCTTTCCGTGAATATGGGACTGGCGTTGCTGTTGCCTCTGGCTTTTGCGTTTAAAGGTATGGCCGGCATACTGATGCTGCTGGGAATTTACTGCGGCGCGATTTACGGGGGAAGCATCAGCGCTATCCTGTTAAAGACTCCGGGCACCCCTGCCAGTGTGGCTACGACCCTGGACGGTTATCCCATGGCAGTAGAACTGCGGCAGCCTGGCCGGGCGTTGGGGCTTTCCACTACGGCCAGTGCTTTCGGGGGAGTCTTCAGTACCGTTTGCCTGATTATCTGCGCGCCGCTTCTGGCCAAGATTTCGCTACAGTTCTCCAAACCGGAATATTTTGCCCTTGCGGTATTCGGGTTATCCATAATTACCAGTGTTTCCAGCGGTAACGTGATCAAAGGGATCATGGGAGGCATTATCGGTCTTTTTTTAGCCACGGTCGGTATTGATGCCATGAGCGGGGCCATCCGTTTTACACTGAACACGACGTATCTGTTGGGCGGGGTTAGTTTCATCCCCATCCTGATTGGCGTGTTTGCCCTCTCGCAGACGTTACAGAGTGTGGAGGACTGCTGGCAGAAAACACAGCTTCAGCAGCATGTTTCCATTGACAATGTGCTTCCGTCACTGACAGATTTGAAACGATGTTTTGTGACTATGCTGCGCAGCAGCGCAATAGGAACATTTATTGGCTGTATCCCGGGAACGGGAGGGGATATTGCCAGTTTTGTGGCCTACGACCAGGCTAAACGGTGGAGCAATAACAGTGAAAATTTCGGGCATGGTGAGCCAGAAGGGGTGGCAGCGCCGGAAGCGGGTAATAACGCGGTCAGCGGTGGGGCGTTTATCCCGGTTCTGACGTTAGGCATTCCCGGGGACGGGGCTACCGCAATCATGATGGGCGCCCTGATGGTACAGGGCCTGCAGCCGGGTCCATTGCTGTTTATTGATAAAGCTCCGGATGTATACGCGATTTTTATCGGTTTGCTTATGGCCAACATTATTATGGCCTGCATGGGGTATTCCCTGATCCGGCTGTTCGTGAAGCTGACCAACGTACCGAATACGATTTTGCTCCCCATCATTATGCTGATGACATTTGTAGGTACTTACAGCTATGGAAATTCCATGACAGACGTGTACATCATGGTAGCCAGCGGTATCCTGGGCTATTTTCTGAATAAGCTGAAGTTTTCCATGAGCGCAGTGATTATCGGCATTATTTTAGGCGGTATGGCGGAACAGAATTTTGTTGGATCGCTGATCATGAGTGACGGTAATCCCGCGATCTTCTTTACAAGACCGATCTGCCTGTTTTTCCTGGCAGCCGCTGTGATATCCCTGGTTGCACCCTTTGTGATGAAAAAGAAAAGATAAATAAGCCGTAATGTCGGAGAGCATATTTATTAAGGAAAATGCGTTCCGAGGCATTACGGTTTTTTGTCGCTTAAAAACAACGCTGAAATAGTAAACTGATTCAATTGCTGACAGACATGTAAACGGATTGATGGCAGCTGTGCCGGGTCAGTTGCCGCTCAGTTCTCCTGCCATCCCTTGCAGAGATCCACCCAGCCTTCGTTGACGGTGTACTTTTCCAGTTCCTCCGGCGTCAGCTCGATGGCGTTGTTCTCTTCTCCCGCAGCGGGGAACATGGTGGGGAAGCGTTTCATGGAAATATCCAGATACACTTTGACGCCTTCGTTCACACCGAAAGGGCAGACTCCGCCCGGAGCGTGGCCAATCTGTTCCTCCACTTCAGCAAAGGGGAGCATGTGGGCTTTCATGCCGAAAAAGTGTTTAAACTTAGCATTATCGATTTTTGTATCCCCGGCAGTTACAATTAAAACAGGATTTTCTTTTCCTGCAAAGGAAAGCGTTTTGGCGATGCGGGCCGGTTCCGTACCGGCGGCCTTGGCAGCCAGTTCTACCGTAGCGCTGGACTCCTTGAAGGTAATAATCTTATCTTCCATCCCGAACCGGGACAGAAACTCTCTGGCGCGTTCCACAGACATGATTGTAACTCCTTTGCACTTTATAATTTCGTAATCGTTGTTCTTTAAAGTTTACGTTTTTCTGTTTCACTTGTCAACCGATGTTCAACAGATTAAAATAAGAATAGCAAATAGAAATATGCTAGGTTAGGACAAGATAGGAGTGAAACCATGGGACCCTTACAGGACATCAGAGTGCTTGACCTGTCACGGCTTTTGCCCGGCCCCTTCTGTACCCGCCTGTTCGCGGATATGGGGGCGGATGTCATTAAAATTGAAGAACCGGTTAAAGGTGACTACTCCCGGGACTTCGTGCCCCGGAGGGGCGATTTTGCCTGCTGGTTTATGGAAGTGAACCGTAACAAGAAGAGCGTGGCTCTGGACCTGAAACAGGAAAAGGACAGGAAAATCTTCCTTGAACTGGCAAAAACCGCTCATGTAGTGGTGGAGAGTTATCGTCCCGGCGTAATGGAAAAGCTGGGGGTTGATTTTGCCACGGTAAAAAAAGTTAATCCGAAAATCGTCTATTGTTCTATTACCGGTTATGGAAAACAGGGGCCCCTGGTGAAGCAGGCGGATCACGATATCGGTTATCAGAGCCTTGCGGGCCTGATTTCCCTCAGCGGGGAAAAGGACGGAAAGCCGTCTATACCCGGTGTGCTGGCAGCGGACATGCAGGCTTCCGCCCTGGCGGGCATGTCGATCCTGGCTGCGCTGCGGCATGCGGACCGGACAGGGGAAGGGCAGGAGATCAGCATTTCCCTGTTTGATATCTGCCTGGCCCTGGTGCCCGGCGTCAGCGCTACCTATTTCGGTAACGGGTTCGTGAATGTACGGGGCAACAACTGGCTCAGCGGCGCCAACCCCAATTATAACGTGTACCGGACAAAGGACGGCAGGTACATGAGCGTGGGCTGTCTGGAGGAAAAATTCTGGACAAAGCTGTGCAAGGTGTTGGACCGGCCGGATCTGGTCACGGCGATCCGTGATGAGAAGAATTATCCCATGTTGAAAGAAGAACTTGCCGCTATCATTGCCGGAAAAACCATGGCAGAGTGGGCGGAACTGGCCAGAGGATCCGATGCCTGTTTTGAGCCGGTGCTGAATTATGATGAGGCTGTAGCGACAGAGCAGGCGAAAGCTGACGAAATGGTATTGGATATAGAGGATCCGGAACTGGGCAATTACAGAACCATGGGCTTCGTTCCCAAGTTTTCCAAAACGCCTTGTGCCTTTTACCGGAGAGCTCCCCGTCTGGGAGAAGATACGGAAGATCTGTTGAAAGAAATAACGGAAAAGTGAAATAAAAAACAGCAGGCTGCATAGAAATCTTGTAACCTGCTGTTTATTTTATTCGTAATCTTTGAGTTTGCTGGTTTCAGATACCTTTGTTGCGACGGAAGACAATGCCGCGGCAGCCGTTTTGGTCTTTTCCCTGGGACCTTTTTTGTTGAAAACCGGAACCGGTTTGATGGTATTTCCGGGAACAATGGCTTCAATAAAGGCTTTTACGATTTCCGGATCGAAAGCGGTCCCCATGGCGCTTAACAGTTCCTGCAACGCTTCCTGATGGCTTTTCTGCCACTGGGTGGCGCAGGGATTGATCACGCTGTCGTAATAATCCGCTACGGCAATGATCCGTGCGCCGAGAGGGATGTTCACGCCTTTCAGACGCTTAGGATACCCGGTACCGTCCCATTTTTCATGATGGCTGCGGATCAGGTCAATGATACCGGAGAACTCTTCCATGTTTTCCAACATGCTGCAGCCGGCGATACAATGCCGCTTGTATTGGGCCATTTCACGGGTGCTCAGATACGGGAATTTATTCATGATGCTGTTGGGAACGCTTAAAAGACCGATATCGTGCATCAGCGCCGCTGTCCGGATGATACCGATCTCCTTTCTGGAAAGTCCCAGCTTGGCGGCCACGCTGGCCGAATAATTAGCTACCTGTTGCGAATGCAGATACAGCACTTCGTTCTTACGCTGTAAAAGTTCAAGAAAAAAGCTGCAGATCTCTTTCGTCTTCCCTGTATAGGCAAAATCAAGATACTGAGGAATAGAAAGCATAATATCACGTCCGTACTTAATTGTATTGCATGGATTTGCCGGCTTCTTTTCCGGTCCGCGTAATCGCGTTGCACCGGCATTCCCATAAGTCTTTGTATTGTTTGTCAGATAAATAAAACCGGAGCGGATCCGGTTATGGTTTCGGTTTTTTTCAGGTAAGTATAGTATAGTGGCTTTGAAAGAATCCGTCAAGACAAACTGTAATTCGCCAAAAGCAGGTTCGTCATATTATGTTCAAAATGTTAATTATTAAACACATAACGGCAAAGCTGTAAACAGTGTTATGAAATGCTTGAATTATTCGGTTTTGTGTGCTATATTAAGTGAATAAAAACAATCCGGGTCTGTGGTTGAAAGTCGATGCCAGTTGCAGGCGAAACGATCCACGTAAGCAGTAAAATTACTGTGAGCACGGTGCAGCTTAGAAGTAAGTCCTGCCGTTAATAACGAGAGGAGCAGTAGTGGGGAGCAGTTGCTTAGGAGCGAACCTTCCAGCAGGCGGGTGTGGGGGCGAAAACCAGGTCAGCCGGGGCGTTTTTATTCAGGCAGGTCTTAAACCGGTTTCCCGGTATCCTGCGCCAGGCAAAGCCTGGCCTTATAAAAAGTATCTGCCCGGAGTATCGGTATTGAATAACAGGTTTGGAGGGGAAGTAAATGAAAAAAATTACGGTATTGTTAAGCGTTCTGGTCCTGGCGCTGGGTATTTTGGCTGCCGGCTGCGGCGGAGGGGACAAGAAGGAGGAAAAGAAGCCGGCTGCAGCTCCGGCTGTCAAAGAAGAACTGATCGTAGGTACGGAGCCGTCCTTTGCGCCTTTTGAATTTCCGGAGAAGGATTCCAAGGAATTTACCGGCTTTGACATGGACCTGATCCGCGCTATCGCCAAGGAAATGGGTTACAAAAAATGCACTATCAAAAATATGGGCTTTGACGCACTGATTCCTGCAATCAATGCAGGCAACATTGACGTTTCGATTGCGGGCTTCAGCATCACGGAAGAACGGAAGAAACAGGTCATCTTTTCCCAGCCTTACTACAAATCCGGACTGGCCTTTGTAGTGCGCAAGGATGTAAACGATGTCAAGAAATTTGAAGATTTGAAAGGTAAGACGATTGCGGTGCAACTGGGTACGACCGGCGCACTGTACGGGGAAAAACTGAAAGACAAGGGCTCCGTTGTGAAGACCTTCAATACCAGCGATCTGGCCTGCATGGAACTGAAGAACAAGGGCGCGGATGCGGTTATCAGCGACCTTCCTGTATTACAGTATTTCCTGAAGAACGGCGGCAGCGAATATGCCAAACTGGCGGGTGAACCTCTGACTGCGGAAGATTACGGTATTGTCATCTCCAAGAAGAATCCGGAACTGGCCAAGGGAATTGACAAAGCGCTGGACGCCCTGAAGAAGAACGGCACCTATGACAAGCTGTATGAAAAATGGTTTGGCAGCAAACCCGCAAAATAAGACACAGCGTTTTTAGTTCCTGTTAAGTAACAGGATTTACACTATTTGTTTAGCAACGGTAAAGTCCGTTTGATTTTACAAGAATTGGAATTATGCTGAACAATTAATTAATGCGAGGAGGCAGAACAAAAAAATGAAAAAAGCATTAGTGCTTATGATGACCCTGTTGATGGCTGTTATGATGGTAGCAGGCTGCGGCGGCGGAGATAAGAAAGCCCCGGTCGTTCCGGCTCCCAAAGTTTTGAAGGTTGGAACGGAACCCACCTTTGCTCCCTTTGAGTTCCAGAAAGAAGGCAGCAAGGAATTTGACGGCTTCGACATGGACCTGATCCGCGCTATCGGCAAGCAGCTGAACATGAAAGTGGAAATCCTGAACATGGGCTTTGATGCCCTGATTCCTGCCATCAACGCCGGGAATATCGATGTGGCCATTGCCGGTATGAGCATTACACCGGACCGTCAGAAGGCCGTGGACATGAGCGATCCTTACTATGTATCCGGCCTGGTAGTTGTAGTGGGTAAAGACAACGCAGCGGTAAAGAGCGTAAATGACCTGAACAATAAGGGAATCGCGGTCCAGATCGGCACCACCGGCGCGGAACGTGCAGCCAAGGTCCCCGGCGCCAAAGTTAAAAACTTCAATACCAACGCGGAAGTTTTCCTGGAATTGAAGAATAAAGGCGTGGAAGCGGTCATCATCGACAAACCCGTTGCAGAATACTTCCTGGCCACCGGGGGCGGAAAAGATTACGCCAAGATTGTAGGCGACACCATGGAAGCAGAATCTTATGGCATTTCCCTGAAGAAGAACAGCCCGCTGACCAAAGAAATCAACAAAGCTCTGCTGGACCTGAAGAAAAACGGCGAATATGACAAGCTTTACGCAAAATGGTTCGGTGCTGTAAAGAAATAAGTTATTAAGAATTTACAGCGATTCTGTGATTTGCTATTCGTAATAATGCAAAAGGGAATTTTGCATAAATTCCCTTTTGTATTTTTTATTTATGTAGTATAATATTTGCAAAGATTTTCTGCCGTGCCTTTTCAGGTGCGTTGCGGCAGAGCGTCTGTGTATTTGCAAAGGATTGCAAAATGTAAAAAAATACATTAATAAGAAGGTTTGCCTTATGGACGTTAATTTTGATTTGATGAAAAACGCGTTCCCGCTGTTGGTTGCGGGCGCCGGCATTACAATTGAGATTACGGCTCTCAGCGTTTTCTTCGGTATGCTGATCGGCATCATCGTGGCTCTGGTTCGCCTGTCTGATTTTAAGATTTTGCGCTGGCTGGGAAATGTGTACGTGGATTTTATCCGGGGCACGCCGCTCCTGATTCAGATATTCCTGGTCTACTTTGCGCTGCCCAGCATCATCGGGCACCGGGTGGACGCATTTTTCGCGGCGATTTCCGCCTGCTCCATCAACAGCGGCGCCTATGTGGCGGAAGTGTTCCGGGGCGGCATCCAGTCTATTGACGTGGGTCAGATGGAAGCCGGGCGCAGCCTGGGCATGACCTGGTGGCAGACCATGCGTTATATCATTTTGCCCCAGGCCTTCAAGCGCATCATCCCTCCGCTGGGCAACGAATTCATTGCCATGCTGAAGGATTCATCCCTGGTTTCCGTAATCGGATTTGAGGAACTGACCCGCCGGGGTCAGCTGATCATTGCCCGTACTTATGCGTCCTTTGAGATCTGGATGGCGGTAGCGATTATCTACCTAATCCTGACATTTACGGTAGCCCGGCTTACCGGCCTCCTGGAAAGGAAGTTTGATACAAAATGACAGAACGACAGGATATTATTAAAATTACGGGTCTGAAAAAGAGTTTCGGCGACCTCCATGTATTGAAGGGCATTGACCTGTATATCAAAGAAAAAGAAGTGGTGGTCATCATCGGACCCTCCGGCAGCGGCAAGTCCACCCTGCTGCGCTGCATCAATTACCTGGAAGAACCCACGGGCGGGGAAATCGTGTTTGACAACATCCCTCTGAATGGGGAAGCGAATATCAATGAGGTCCGCAAGGAAGTGGGTATGGTGTTCCAGCGTTTCAACCTGTTCCCCCACATGACGGTGATGGAAAACCTGGTGCTGGCTCCCATGAAGGTGCGGAAGACGGGCCGGAAGGAAGCGGAAGAACTGGCCATGACCTACCTGAAAAAAGTCGGGCTGGCGGAAAAAGCGAATAACTATCCGGACCAGCTTTCCGGCGGGCAGCAGCAGCGTGTGGCCATCGCCCGGGCTCTGTGCATGAAACCCAAAGCCATGCTGTTTGACGAGCCGACTTCGGCGCTGGATCCGGAAATGATCAACGAAGTACTGGAGGTTATGAAGCAGCTGGCAAAGGAAGGCATGACCATGGTTGTTGTTACACACGAAATGGGTTTTGCCAAAGAAGTGGGTGACCGGGTGCTGTTTGTGGACGGCGGGTATATTGTGGAAGAAGGAACGCCGGAGCAGGTATTCGACCATCCGCAGAACCCCAGGACCCAGAGTTTCCTGTCCAAGATTCTGTAATACAGGGGGCGTTTGCGAAAACGCTGCAGTGGAAAGATTGAAAACGTGTTTGCGTTACGCTCTACAGGAGGATAAATACCATGTTGAAAAAGACGGCAATGTTGTTTCTGGCGTTGGTCCTCATAATCAGCGCATCTGCAGGTTTTGCTGCAGAAAGTGCGAAGGGCAAAACCGGGAAGGCTGTGAAGACAGAACAAAGTAAGTATCCGGCTGCTTATGAAAAGGCAATCCTTGCTGCGAAAGCGGAAGTTCCGGTTGCAGCAGTTTTTCAGGGATTGTTAAATGAACAGGAAACTGATACGACTGTTGCTTTTTTGTTTTTTGATAATAATACACTCCGTGCCTATGAGGTTACTGTAATTAAAGAAATCAATAAAGTGAAAACCGTTAAAATCGGGGGCAGCAATATTCCCGGCAGCACAACCGTTAATAAAACAGTGGAAGACATTGAAGAAATAGTAAGGCTGGAGTATCCGGACGGGAAGATAACCTCAATTGAACAGAAATACGAAGGGAACCTCAGCTATTATGAGGCGCAAGTGGAAACACAGCGGTTTACGGCAGATATTAAGATCAATCCAGTGACCGGGGCGGTTGGCAGCCGGGTACTGGAATATAAAGTGGAAATGACCAAGACGGAGGTCGGGGAGCAACCGTCAAAAGAAGAACCGGCTAAGCCGGAAAAGCAGAATCCGGTTCCTCCTGTTCCCAGCGAATGGATGTGCGGTAACTGCGGAACCCTGAACCATGAAGGACAGTTCTGCATCAACTGCGGTATCCGGAGACCTGCGGATATGAACGCGCCTGTTGTTAAGTGCAACAAATGTGGATGGGCTTCTGCAGATTCCAATAACCTGCCCAATTTTTGCCCGGAATGCGGCAGTCCATTTCAACATTAAGGGTTAAGGAAGCAACGAGTTGTAACGAATTGTGCAGTTTTTAGTAAAAAAGTGACAAAAGTTAGAAATCTGTATTTACAAACAGGAATAATATGTAATACGTCGAATGAATAGATAGCAGACAAAGGGGAGGAGCCCTGCGGACAGGATTTACAAAGAGGAGGCATTACAGATCAGTTAGAGAACGGGCCGCAGCTTCCTGATCCGGAGCCTGTAATAACCAAGTAACCTTGGAAGTTCAAGGAGGACTCAGTATGGCAATTATCGTAAAAGGCAGAAACGCAGTTGTATCACCGGCGGTCAAAGCGTACCTGGAGAAAAAGATCGATAAAGTTACCAGGCAGTTTAAAGCGGTGGGAGATATTACTGCAGTACTTAAGGTAGAAAACGGAAACCATATCGCTGAAATCACCGTTCCGGCTAAGGGTATCCTGCTGCGGGCCCAGGAATCTACAAAAGACATGTATTCCTCCATCGATCTGGTGGTGGAAAAGATTGAGCGGCAGGTACACAAATATAAGACCAAATTAATGAAAAGGAAATACAGCAACTTCCGGGAAGTTCCTGTAGAAACCCCGCCTGTAGCGGAAGCGGTTCCGGTTCAGGCGGAAGCGGAAGAAGATTTTAAGATTATCCGCAGCAAGAGTTTTACCATGAATCCCATGACACCGGAAGAAGCAATTTTGCAGATGAATCTGCTGAATCATGATTTCTTTGTATTCTATGATCCGGATTTTGGAGGAGTAAGCGTAGTGTACCGGCGTAAAGACGGCAATTACGGGCTGCTGGAGCCCAAGCTGGAGTAAAACATCTGTTGCATATTCAACGCAGGACGAAAGTCCTGCGTTTTTTGTTTTTATTCTTCACGTAAACTTCACAAACTTTAACACAGAAATGGCGGCGTTTTTTTGACTTTTGCGGCTCTTTCTGTTAAAATTTTATGATAGACAATAATGGATATTTGTTTGCTAAAAACATGAAGAAAATTAAAACCATTAATGAAAATTCCCAAGTTAAGGAGTGATTAGTTTGCTGGAATCTTTAATAAAGAAGATTTTCGGAGATCCCAATGAAAAAGAATTAAAAAACATCCAGCCGATTGTAGACAAAATCAACGCGCTGGAACCTGAGATGGAACGGATGAGCTCCGCCAACCTGCAGGCAAAGACGGCTGAGTTTAAACTGCGCCTGAAAAAAGGCGAGACGCTGGATGATATTTTGCCGGAAGCTTTTGCGGTGGTAAGGGAAGCGTCCAAGCGCGCCACCGGTCTGCGCCATTTTGATGTGCAGCTGATTGGCGGCGTAGTGCTGCACCGTGGCAAGATTTCCGAGATGCGTACCGGCGAAGGCAAGACTCTGGTGGCAACCCTGCCGGTGTATCTGAACGCGCTGACCGGTCACGGCGTTCATGTAGTTACTGTCAACGATTATCTGGCTCGCCGTGACAGTGTGGATATGGGCCGTATTTATAATTTTCTGGGTCTGACAGTGGGTCTGATTGTCCATGATCTTGATTTCGCGGAACGGAAGGCTGCGTACCAGGCGGATATCACGTACGGAACCAACAATGAATTCGGCTTTGATTATCTCCGCGACAACATGGTGGTTGATAAGGATCAGATGGTGCAGCGGGAACTAAATTACTGCATTGTGGACGAAGTGGACTCGATTCTGATCGACGAGGCCCGTACTCCGCTGATTATTTCCGGCCCCGGTGAAAAGTCTGCCGACCTGTATAAAGTCATCGCCCGTATCGTCGCCAACATGAAACCGGGCGAAGATTACACTGTCGATGAAAAGCAGAAGCAGGTAGCACCTACGGAAGTGGGTATTGCCAAAGCGGAAAAGGCGCTGGGCGTGACAAACCTGTATGATACTGAACACGGCGTGGACTTCTCCCACCATATCATGTGCGCGATCAAAGCCAAGGAGTTGATGATTCGTGACCGGGATTATGTGGTGAAAGACGGAGAGGTCATCATCGTCGACGAATTTACCGGACGTCTGATGTACGGGCGCCGTTATTCCGAGGGCCTGCACCAGGCCATCGAGGCCAAGGAAGGCGTAGTGGTGCAACGCGAAAGCCAAACCCTGGCTACTATCACCTTCCAAAATTATTTCCGCATGTATAAAAAGCTGGCCGGCATGACCGGTACGGCCAAGACGGAGGAACAGGAGTTCCAGAAGATTTACGGTCTGGACGTTGTTGTGATTCCCACCAATAAGCCTATGATCCGTACCGATTTCCCAGATGTGATCTACAAGACCAAGGCTGCTAAATACAGAGCCGTCGTGAAGGAAATCGTGGAACTGCATAAGGAAGGACGGCCGGTGCTGGTAGGTACCACTTCCATCACCCAGTCTGAAGACCTGAGCGCGCTGCTGAAGAAGCAGGGGATTCCCCATAATGTGTTGAATGCCAAGTACCATGAAAAAGAAGCCATGATTGTAGCGGATGCAGGCCAGCCGGGCCAGGTTACCATCGCTACCAATATGGCAGGCCGCGGCACCGACATTGTATTGGGTGAAGGTGTAGCCGAAAAGGGCGGTTTGCATATCCTGGGTACGGAACGGCACGAAAGCCGCCGTATCGACAACCAGCTGCGTGGCCGTTGCGCCCGTCAGGGCGATCCCGGTTCGTCCCGATTCTACCTGTCTTTGGAAGACGATTTGATGCGTCTGTTTGGATCTGATAAGATTAAGGGCATGATGGATAAACTGGGCATGGAAGAGGACGAGCCTATTGAAAACAAAATCGTGACCAGCTCTATTGAAAACGCCCAGAAGAAAGTGGAAGAACGCAACTTTAACATTCGTAAGATGGTCCTTGAGTATGACGATGTCATGAACCAGCAGCGCGAGGTTATCTACAAAGAACGCCGCAAGGTGCTGGATCAGGAGGACCTGCGTTCTACCGTCATGGAATTCACGCACAAGATTGTGGACCGGGCCATGACCATGTACTGTCCGCCGGAATCCTATTCCGAAGACTGGGATCTGAAGAACATGGTTCGCTACTGCGAGGAGTTCTTTGCTCCTTTTGGCGAGCTTAAAGAAGAAATGCTGGCAGACCTGGGCCGGGAAGAAATCGGAGAGTACCTGCATAAGCTGGCGGAGGATATTTACGCCAGCCGTGAGGAAGAAATCAGTCCCGAAATCATGCGGGAACTGGAAAACCTGGTAATGCTGAAGGTCGTGGATAACCACTGGATGGAACATCTGGATGCCATGGACATGCTGCGTGAAGGTGTGGGTCTGCGGGCGTATGGGCAGAAAGATCCTCTGGTGGAATATAAGTTTGAAGCCTTCGATATGTTTGAGGCCATGATTGAGGCTATTGAAGATGACGTAGTAAAGTATATGTACCGCGTCAATGTGATATCCCAGCCTTCCATGACCATGGACGACCCTCTGGAAAACGCTACTATGAATAATCCGACGGTGGATACCCCGGAGGAGGAAGCCGTAAAACAACCGGTAGTTAACAAAGGACCGGAAGTGGGACGGAACGATCCGTGCCCGTGCGGCAGCGGAAAGAAATATAAAAACTGCTGCGGCAAAGGGAAATAATTAAAAATAACCAGTAAAGGATGTGAGAAAGTTGCTGCTTGAAGAATACAGACCTGAAATCGTAGCTCTCAAGAAAAAACTGGACGAAATGAGGGGATCTCTTTGACATCCCCAGCAAAGAGGAAAAGATTGCCGAGCTTGAACATCTGATGGGCGAGCCTTCCTTCTGGGATAATCCGGAGAAGGCCACGAAGATTTCCAAAGATGTTGACGGTTTAAAGTCGGAAGTTGATGAATATAAAACGCTGGAAACGGGGCTGGAAGATCTGGAAGTGCTGCAGGAGATGGCAGCGGAAGAACAGGATGAGTCCCTGATTGCGGAACTGGATGAAACGTTAAACAAAATTAAAGAAAGTCTGCACCATCTGGAACTGGGGATGCTGTTGTCGGAAGAGTACGACGCCAATAATGCCATCCTCACCCTTCATGCAGGCGCAGGCGGAACAGAGGCCCAGGACTGGACCTCCATGCTGTTGCGCATGTTCACCCGTTTTGCCGAACGGAACGGGTACCAGGTGGAAATGCTGGATTATCTGGCGGGGGATGAAGCGGGAGTCAAGAGCGTAACGCTGCAGATCAACGGGTACAATGCCTATGGCTTTTTCCGCAGTGAAAAGGGCGTGCACCGTCTGGTACGCATTTCGCCTTTTGATGCCAATGCGCGCCGCCATACATCGTTCTCTGCCGTGGATGTAATGCCGGAGCTGGACGACACGGTGAACGTGGAAATTAATATGGATGAAGTGCGTGTGGACGTGTACCGGGCCAGCGGCGCCGGCGGACAGCACGTCAACAAGACTTCTTCAGCCGTTCGCATGACCCACCTGCCTACCGGTATCGTGGTGCAGTGCCAGAACGAGCGGAGCCAGATTCAGAACCGTGAAAAAGCGCTGCAGATGTTACGCGGTAAGCTGTACGCGTTTGAAAAGGCAAAGCGGGACGCCAAAATCAGCGACCTGGCCGGGGATTACCAGGCCATCGAATGGGGAAGCCAGATCCGTTCCTATGTCTTCCAGCCTTATACCATGGTGAAGGATCACCGTACATCTTACGAAACTTCCAACGTGGATGGTGTGATGGACGGGGACTTGCGTCCCTTTGTTGAAGCCTACCTGCGTCAGGAATATGAAGCCAAAAGACTGGCGGCAAAACAGATATAATCAGTAACAGCGACGTATGCCGGGAGATATGCGCCGCTGTGAGTTATGCGGAAAAAGAAGAATGAGTTTACAGAATTGGAAAGAACGTTACAACCCCATATTGGTCCTGTGCATCGCCGTTGCGTTCTGTGTGGCGCTGTATCTGATGCAAATCCGCGTGGGTATTGAAAAACGTAATGATACGGTGGAGCAGACCCTGGATTATCAGGCGATCCTGATGATGGCCCAGCGGGAAGGTTACAGCAGTGAAAAACTGTTGCGGCAGTTTAAGGATGCCGGTGTGACCACGCTAATCGTCTACGACACCACGCTGGAACGGCTGGACAGGGAAAAACGAATCTCCGCCATGCCGGGGGATGTGCTGCAAAAGTCGGCAGCCGGTGTACACCGGGGCGATTTTGATGTAATCCTTGCTTCACCGGCTCTCGACCCCGACGCAGTGTATGTGACCCGGGGTAATGACGAAGAAGCCTGGAACGAGGTGAAAGAAGATCTGTTCCTGCGTTACGGTACAGAACGGGTGAGATTATTCAGCCAGGCTCCGGAAATTCTGGAAGTGAAGGGCGACTCCCGTCTGCTGCTGGAACCGGATTACCGGGCCAAGACGCCTATGATGCAGGCGCCTCTGGGCTTGTCCGTAAAAGAACTGCGGGAAGTGCAGGAAAAAGGTTTTTATGTTGCAGTGCGTCCGCAAAACTATCTGCCATATACACAAAAAGGCGTAGACAGCCTCTTTGCCCGGATCGATAAAGCCGGCGTGCAGGTGTCCACATATATTCCCTGTGGCACGGATGTAATCGGTTTTCCGGCAGATATCGAGTATATGGGGAAGAAACTGCAGGAACGGAATATCCGGTTGGGTCTGCTGGAGCATGTGACACAGCTGCAGTTTGCCAAATTTTCGGGACTGGATGCATTGCTCCGCAGCGTGGAAAAAAACGCAGTGCGTGTGTTGAACATCGACGCGCAGGAAAACAGCAAACTGATGATGCCGGACGCATTGCGTCGCTGGGCGCTGGCAGACGAGGAACGGAATATCCGCGTCAACTATGTGCGCCTGTTCCTGAAACCGCAGAACGGCGTGGATATTATTGACCTGAATCTGGACTATATGCGGCAGATTACGCAGCAGGTGAAAGGCCGTGGCTATAAGATCGGCGTGGCCGGTGTGTTCCAGAAACCGGGCGATACAGATGCTTCTGCCAATGGTAATCCGGGGTTTGCCGGGTCATATGATCCGGACCGTAAAGCGCTGCTGTTAGTCGCTTTGGGAGCCTGGTCGGCGCTGGCGTTATATATGGGAATGATTTTGCCATCCTGTAAAGGAACGAAGCAGTACTTGCTGGTCATTGCCGGTATGCTGATCACGGCATATAGCTTGTTCATGGGACGCGGTCTGTCCATACGGCAGGGGCTTGCCTTTTTATCGGCGGTGCTGTATCCTGTCCTTTCCATCAGTGTGATTCTGACCTTGTGGGAAAATATAAAAACAGATACTAAATCAACTGCAGGCGTAATTTTTACCGCTTTATGGCAGCTGGCTCTGGCTATTGCCCTTTCCCTGATTGGTGCGACCCTGAACGGTTCTATCATGGGGGATCTGCGTTTTCTGCTGGAAGCGGACATTTACCGTGGCGTAAAGCTTACGTTTATTATGCCGGTGCTGTTAACGTTACTGTTGTTCTTGCGGCAGTACAGCATTTTTCAGGAAACAGGGAAAAAAGCGGCAGACCTGTTTTCCCAGCTTGTACGGATTTGTAAGATGCGCCTGACCCTGGGACATTTTGTAATATTAGGTATTCTGTTGTTTGTAGCTTACATTTTTGTCGGCCGCAGCGGACATACCGGCGGCGTGCCGGTGCCTGCCATCGAGATAAAACTGCGCCTCTTCCTGGAAGAAGTAATGTATGCCCGGCCCCGGGAAAAGGAATTCATGATCGGTCATCCGGCCTTCTTCCTGGCCGTTCTGGCCGCGTACCGTATGGCGCCGAACTGGTGCAAACTGGCACTGGTGCTGGGGGCTGTCATCGGACAGGGCTCCCTGGTGCAGACTTTCTGCCATATGCGCACACCTGCCATAATGAGTTACATCCGTGCGGCAGACGGCTATTTGCTGGGCTCTGTTCTTGGAATTATTGCTGTAATCGCAGTTTCAGTTTTAATGCCATATGTTAAACCATGGCTAAGGAGATTTTCTGTTAATGAGTAAAATCGTAATTTCCGGTTATTACGGATTCAATAACGCCGGCGACGAAGCGTTGCTGACAGCGATTCTGGCAGCTTTGCGCGCAAAAGAACCGAAGGCGGATATTACCGTGATTTCCGGAAATCCGGGAAATACAATAGCTAAACATCAGGTAAAATCCCTGTACCGTTTTGCGGCGGTGCGGTTGTTGCGGGCTATCCGCGAGGCGGATTTGGTCATCAGCGGCGGCGGCAGTCTGCTGCAGGACGTGACCAGTAAGCGCAGCCTTGCCTACTATCTTTCCGTGATTGCGGCGGCAAAATGGAAACGGAAGAAGGTCATGCTGTTCGCCCAGGGTATCGGTCCGATCCGCAGCCGGGTCATGCGGCTGCTGACACGTCTGGTAGTAAACAAGGCGGACGTGATTACGGTGCGGGACCGGGATTCGGCGGAGGAACTGGCGCGTATGGGTGTTTCTGCCGCAAAAGTGGAAGTTACGGCGGACCCGGTACTGATGTTAAATCCTGAATCAAAAGTAATGGGGAAAACCATATTGGCGGAAGCCGGTCTGGACCCCTACAAACCGATTATCGGCGTTTCCGTGCGGGAATGGCCGGAAAATCAGCGCTGTCTGAAACAGCTGGCGGAGGCGCTGGGAAAACTCAGTGAAGAATATAATGCCCAGATTGCCATTTTGCCTTTGCAGCTTTCCAAAGACTTGAAAGACAGCCAGCTGCTTCAGAGTTATCTTCCCAAAATCAGGAACAGGGTTGCCCTGCTCCAGGGGGATTATTCCACCGAGGAGTTTCTGAGTATCATCGGCAGCTTCCGGCTGCTGATCGGCATGCGGCTTCATGCGCTGATTTTTGCCGCCGTGATGAAAGTGCCGCTGATGGCCATATCCTATGATCCCAAAGTGGACAGTTTTCTGAAAGCTATCGGGACAGAGGCGGTGGGAACGGTGGAAACACTGGATGCCGGAAACGTTGAAAGGGAAGCAGAAGAACTGTGGGGGCGCAAACCCCAGCTGCAGGAGGAGCATCTTGTGGCTATGCGGGAGCTTGCCCAGAGCACGGTGTCCAAAGCTTTTGCTCTGTTGCATAAGTAATAATTTGCAATTATTTTGCAAACGGTATTCGCAAAAAGTTGTATAGTATTATTAAAGAATTTCTTTTTTCGAATTATTTTGGAGGGCGTTTAACCAGTGCTGGAAATGACAGATGTCAGCAAAACATATCCCGGCGGGAATGTGGCGCTACGTAATATTAATGTTCGAATTGAACAGGGTGAATTTGTATTCATCGTAGGCCCCAGCGGGGCCGGCAAGTCTACATTTATCAAGCTGCTGTTCAGGGAAGTGCTTCCTACTTCCGGCAGTATACGGCTGAACGATGTGGACATTTTGAATTTGACGGCGAAAGAAGTACCGTACCTGCGGCGCCAGCTGGGAATCATATTCCAGGATTACCGACTGCTGCCGGACCGTACGGTGTATGATAATGTGGCCTTTGCCATGCAGGTTATTGAAGCACCATACCGCAAAATCAAACGGCGCGTGATGAATGTGCTGGATCTGGTAGGTCTGCGCCGCCGGGCGTATTCCAAGCCCAACGAACTGTCCGGCGGGGAGCAGCAGCGCATCGCTATTGCCCGGGCTATTGTCAACAGCCCCAGTCTGGTGATTGCAGACGAACCTACCGGGAATCTGGATCCGGAAACCAGTATGGAGATTATGGAGATTTTCCAGGAAATCAACAATACCGGCACGACGATCATCATGGCCACTCATGACAAGGAAATTGTCGACAGCATGGGCAAGCGGGTCATCGCAATCGAAC
The DNA here is from genome assembly GCA_902801365.1 of uncultured Succiniclasticum sp. GTDB lineage: Bacteria > Bacillota > Negativicutes > Acidaminococcales > Acidaminococcaceae > Succiniclasticum. The sequence goes on along the minus strand of CADCHY010000005.1, from coordinate 16,468 downwards.
ACGGTGAAATTGTTCGTGACGAATTGAACGGAGTATACGGATATGAGTCTGAGCAGTAAAGAATATTTTATCCGTGAGACAGGCAAATCCATTAAACGAAACGGTATAATGAGTTTTGCATCTGTCTCTACGGTTGCTGTTTCTCTTCTGGTCCTGGGGCTGTTCCTGCTGATGTACCTGAATACGGACAACCTGGCGAAATATCTGGAAGGTCAGGTGGAGATGACGGTCTATCTGGAGGATACCGCTACCGGGGAAGAAGTAGCCGAGATGCGGGAAAAACTGAAAAAGATGGAAGGCGTAGTCCAGGTTACGGAAGTAACCAAGGCCATGGCCATGGAACGTTTTAAAAACCGTCTGGGCGATCAGGCGACCTTATTAAAGGCATTGGGTAAGGATAATCCCTTTCCTGAGCGGATCAAGGCGCTGGTGTCCCAGGTGGAGCACTGGCCAAAGGTTGAAACAGCAAAATTTGGACAGGAAGTGGTGGAACACCTCTTTGCCCTTACCAAGGTGATGCGTATCGGGGGTGCAGTGCTGATTGTATTCCTTTGTTTTGCAACCCTGTTTATCATTATTAACACCATTCGCCTCACCGTGTTCGCCCGGCGGCGCGAGGTGGTTATTATGAAGTATGTAGGCGCTACTGACTGGTTCATCCGCTGGCCCTTTCTGCTGGAAGGCATGACTTTGGGGCTGGGAGGTGCCATTATTGCCTGCACCGTAGTCGATCTGATTTATGTCAGTCTCAGCGGCAGGCTGCATACAACGTTTGCGTTCTTCCCGGTGTTGCCGTCCTGGCCAACCCTGCTGTACGCGGATATTTTCATCCTTGCCTGCGGCACGCTGATCGGGGCACTGGGCAGCTACCTTTCCCGGCAGCTACCTTTCCCTGAAGAAGTTCCTGCGGGTTTAGGAGGAGCTGCCCTATGAGATTACGTAGATTATTGGCAGCGTTCTTCGCAGTATGGCTGTTCCTGCTGAATATGCTGCCTGCTTTTGCCGCCAGCGAAATGGAGAAAAAGCAGAAGGAACTGGACAAGGCCCAGCATAACGTGCAGGTGGCAGAAGAAAAGAAAGACCAGGCGAAACATAAAGTCGCAGAGGCAAAAGAGAGCCTGGGCGAAATCGTGAGTAAGTTAAGCCGCCTGCAGCAGGATATTGATGTGCTGCAGAAAAAAGCAGACACGCTGCAAAAGGATATTGATAAAAATACCGCAGAACTGAATAAAAAGAAAGAGGAAATGGAAGGACGGATGTTGATTTACCGTCAGCGGCTCCGGGATATATATGAGAACGGACAGATCAATTATCTGGACGTATTGCTGGGGGCCAAGGACTTCGGTGATTTTGCTTCCCGTATGTACCTTTTGCAGAAAATCATCCGCAGCGATCTGGACCTGATTGCCATTGTGGAAAAAGAGGCTGCGGAAATCAAGAAAAGGCAGGATCAGCTGGACGGCCAGATGGGCGAGATAAAAAAAGATAAAGCTGCTCTGGAAGAGAAGCGCAGCAGTGCGGAAGAGATGCGGCAGCAGCGTGCCCAGAAACTGTACATAGCGGAAGAAGAAAAGCGTAAGTCAGAGGAAGAATATGACCGTATGCTTGCCATTTCCGATAATATCAAGGCGATGTTGCAGGGGATGGAAACTGCTTCCGTGATGCCTTCCGGCGGAGGGAACGGTTCTTTCGTATGGCCCTGTTCCGGTACTATTACTTCTTATTACGGCTGGCGCGTACATCCGATTTTCGGTACACGGAAATATCATTCCGGCATGGATATTGCGGTAGATTATGGCACACCTATTCATGCGGCGGCAGCCGGGGTGGTTGTGTATTCCGGCTGGATGGGCGGTTACGGTTATGCCATCATGATCGACCATGGCGGCGGGCTGGTTACCATTTACGGACATAATTCCAGCCTGTCTGTAGGTGAAGGCCAGCGGGTATCACAGGGTCAGGTTGTGGCCCTGGCAGGCAGTACCGGGTATTCCACCGGTCCTCACTGCCACTTTGAGGTTCGCCTTCACGGTGAAGTGACGGAACCGTTGAATTATCTGCCTTGATTAAGAAAGACGTTGTAACGGTTGCTAATTGCAGCTGGCTGTACGGGGACGTTAAAAGGAGGAAGGGGCTTGTCCTCCTTCCTCCTTTTTGATATTACGGTTTATTATGTAGATTGCAGTGGAGGGAATCAGGTGTTTAACAGAAAAGTAAGTATCTGGGTGATTCCTCTGGTAGTCATACTTTCCATATCAATGACGGTCATCGGTATGGCCTGGGGGCTGCAGAAGGTGACCCATAATGCGGAAGGGGCGCTGCAGTTCCTTTATACGCTGGGACGTATCCATTCCGGTTATGTAGGGGAGTATACAGATAAAAAACTGTTCGAAGGCGCCATGCACGGACTGGTGGAAAGCCTGGACGATCCGTATTCCGAGTATCTGAATGAAGAAGGCTTTGCCCGTCTGAACGAGATGACGGACGGAACGTTCGGCGGTATTGGCGTGGTGCTGGGCCAACGCAACAAGGAGTTCGTAGTGGTGTCTCCCATGGAGGGCTCTCCTGGGGCGAAAGCCGGCATTGAAGCCGGGGACAAGATCCTGAAGGTAAACGATGTAGATACGAAAGGGCGTTCCCTGGAGGATGTGGTCAGTACTATCCGTGGTAAAAAGGGAACCAATGTCAAATTGTTGCTGGAACACAAGAACGGAGAACAGTTTACGGCCGATATTGTAAGGGACGATATAAAGAATAAGTCGGTAGCGGGTAAAATGCTGCCGGATTCCAAAATCGGCTATATCCGTATCTCCATGTTCAACGAAAACACCGGCGAGGAATTTAAAAAAGCTTATGAAAAACTGGAGCAGGAAGGCATGCAGGCAACCCTGTTGGATCTTCGGCATAATCCCGGAGGTCTGTTAGGGGAATGCGTAAAGGTAGCAAACTACATCGTGCCTAAAGGCCCGGTGGTTTCTATTACAGATAAAATGGGAAGAACGCAGGTCTACGAGTCTAAATTAGAAAAAGTGAAATATCCGCTTGCGGTGTTGATCGACCACGGCAGTGCCAGCGCTTCGGAGATCGTTTCCGGTGCGGTTCAGGATACCAAAGCCGGCAAGCTGTTTGGTGTGAAAACGTATGGAAAAGGCTGTGTGCAATCGGTGTTCCATATCACGGCCGATACGGGGCTGAAACTTACTACAGCCATGTATTATACCCCCTCCGGCCGTTCCATCCATAAGGTAGGCGTAACACCGGATGTGGAAATTGAGTTACCGGAACAGGCGGTAATAGATGTGCAACTGAAAAAGGCGGAAGAATATTTGAAGGAAGAGCTGGAAAAGAAGGGAAATTGAGCAGCGGCAATAAAAAAATGTGTACCAAAGCTTTACGTAGTGAGCCGTAAAACAAGAAGCGCTGCAGTAAAATGTGTAAGATACATTTTACTGCAGCGCTTTATTATTGATCCTTGCGTGCAGTAAAATCTATGTTATAATAAATTAAACGTTTAATTAATTATATATTCTTCTTGACTATTATGAAAGGAAGATTGGGGAACCGGACATGAAGACAGTTGCATCGCAATCAGCCAAAGGCACTTCTGAAAAGATTTTGCAGGCCGCCAAATGGCTTTTTGCTCAATACGGCTACCACGGAGTTTCCGTTAAGAAAATAACCGAGGAGGCAGGTGCCAACAGCGCGTTGGTTTCATATCATTTCGGTGGCAAGGCTCAGTTGTACCGGAAGGTGTTGGAACAGCAGGCAGAAAAGCTGCTTCGCCTTGCGGAAATATTAAAAGAACCGGGGCAGACCCCGCTGGCCTGTATCCTGGCGTTTTTGGATGAGGTGAAGAATGTTTTCCTGAAGGAACCGGAGAGTATCCATGTCATTTATCGGGAGTTCCTGACACCAACAGCAGTAGGGAACGATATCGTCAGGCAACAGATGCTTGCTTTTTACGACAGACTGACGGAGGCTTTCGACAGGGCAAAGGACAGTCAGTACGTAAAGGCAGAAACGGATAGTCGGCGCACGGCCTTCGTGCTTATCAGTATTTTTGCTTTTTATCTGGTGACCTACAGCTACGAAGCCATATCGGAATCAAAACGACTTCCTGGCGCAGATGATTCTGAAAAGCTGAGGTCTGTGTACCTTGATTACCTGAATACCATTTCAACGGGAAGAGAACAGTTGCAATAAAAATGATTTAATTGGCTGCTATCACCAGGAATATAAAGTTTGAACTAAATCGGAACAGATTGGTTGTAATATAATATAAAGAAAAGAAAGTTGTAACGGCAGATTGGAGATAACAGGTCATGAACTTTTTAAAAGAAATAAAACTGACAAAAACACATGTTGCTTTGTTTGTTGCTGCTGTGGTTGCTTTTGCAGGCTGGAGGGTTGTTTCTGTGTTGAAGCCGCCTGCAACGGAGGAAAGAACCGTTCCGGTGGTGCGCACTGTTACCGTCGGGGAAACGGCTGCTGACGGTACGGCTACATATCCGGGTGAAGTGCGGGGAAAGTATGAAAGCAATCTTGCCTTTCAGGCAGGGGGCAAAATCGTGTCCCGGTCCGTTAATCTGGGAGACACGGTCCATGCCGGACAGGTGTTGATGGAGCTTGATCCCAAGGATATACGGCAGAGTTATGATGCTGACCAGGCGGCCTATCAGGCGGCTCTTTCCAATTATAACCTTGCGAAAGAAAACTACGCGCGTTACAGCAGACTGTATGAGCAGAACGCTGTCAGCGCCATGGCACGGGATCAGTACAGGACACAGCTTGACGCGGCGGACGCGACACTGAAAAGCGCCCGGGCAAAATGGAACGCCAGCCGGAATCAGATGGAATATACACAACTGGTTTCCGACCATGACGGCACAGTGGCAGCCATTTCCGGTGAGATAGGCCAGGTAGTAGGCGCCGGCACGCCTGTGGTTACCATTGTGCGAGATGGCAGCCGTGAAATCCAGATTTATGTTCCGGAAAACAGGTTAGGCCAGATCCGGCCCAACCAGCCGGCCAAAATAACATTCTGGGCATTGAACGACAGTGTAGCTTCCGGGCATATCAGCGAAATCGCGCCCATGGCGGATCCTGTGACCCGCACTTATAAAGTAAGAGTGGCCGTAGATACTATGCCGGAAGCGGTAAAACTGGGCATGACGGCCAAGGTGACATTGCAAAACGGTACAGAAAACGTGATAGCGATTCCTTCCGGTGCTGTGTACCAGACCGGGGAGCAGCCGCAGGTGTGGGTCATCCGGGATAAAAAAGCGACGCTGGTGAATGTAAAGACAGCAGGCTATGAGGGCAGTAACGTAATTATTGCCGGCGGTCTTGCCAATGGCGACGTAGTGGTAACCGGCGGCGTCAATAAGTTGGCGGAAGGGCAGGAAGTACGGCTGGAAGGCAGTGATACGAAATGAACACAAACTGGGCGGAATGGTCGATTAAACATAAGCAGGTTGTTTACTTTTTTTCCGTACTTATTGCCATTATGGGCATTTTTTCCTACCTGATACTGGGACGCCAGGAAGATCCGAATTTTACTGTCAAGCAGATGGTTGTATCCGCTGCCTGGCCTGGAGCTACTGCGAAGCAGATGGAGATGCAGGTTACCGATAAAATCGAAAAAATCATACAGACCGTGCCAGACGTGGACTATATTACCAGTTACTCGCGCCCCGGGACCTGTGTAGTCAACGTATACCTGAAGGACTCTGTTTCCCCGGAAACCACACGGCTGCGCTGGCAGGAAGTACGGAACCTGGTGAACGACGGCAGGCGCACACTGCCTTCCGATTTGTACGGGCCGTTTTTCAACGACCACTTTGATGACGTATTCGGGAACGTCTACGCAATCACCTCCGACAGCTTTTCCTATGAAGAGATGCGGAAGGTGGCCAGCCGGATCAAGGATCAGTTTGTGTTGGTGCCGGACGTAAAAAAAGTGGAACTGCTGGGGGTTCAGCCTGAAAAAATCTATATCCAGCTGGATAACGCCAAGCTGTCCCAGCTGGGCATGAGCGTGGATCAGCTCGCCGCGGTCATCCAGGCGGAAACATCCGTTGCCCCGGCGGCCATGAAGCACGATGATCAAAGCAACGTGTACCTGCGTCTTACAGGCATACCGGATACGGTAAAAAATATAGAAAATCTTCCCATCAGTGGCAACGGGCGCACCCTGCGGTTGGGCGACGTGGCGGCTGTAAAGCGTGATTACGCGGATCCGGCAGAACCGAAGATGTATTTTAACGGAAAGCCCGCGGTAGGAATTGCAATCTCCATGGTAGACGGAGGAAACAACTTAACGCTGGGAGAAAACCTGGATAAAAAATGCAGGGAGATCCGTAAAGACCTGCCCCTTGGTTTTGAACTCAACCAGGTGCTCAATCAGCCCCAGGTGGTAAAAAATTCCATCAGTGAATTTATGGAAAGCCTGATTGAAGCTATCCTAATCGTACTCGTGGTAAGTCTGATGACCCTGGGCCGGCAGAGCGGATATGTGATATCCGCCTGCATACCGCTGGTGCTGATGTGCAGCATGGCTGGTATGTTCCTACTGGGCATAGATTTACATAAGCTGTCCCTCGGCGCTCTGATTGTTTCTCTTGGGATGCTGGTGGATGATTCCGTGGTCGTGGTGGAAATGATTGAAACCAAGATCAATGAGGGATGGGATCGGATCAGGGCCTGCTCTTTTGCCTTTGAAAGTTGCGCCAGGCCGTTGCTGACCGGGACTATGATTACCTGCGTCAGCTTTATGCCCATCGCCTTTGCCAAATCTAATGTAGGGGAATATGCCGGCAGCCTGTTTGCCGTAATCACTGTTACCCTGATGAGCAGTTGGCTGGTATCGGCTACGGTAGCGCCTGCCCTGGCCCATGCCTGGCTTGTGCCGCCAGACCCCAAAAAAGATAAAGAAAAGACGAGCGTAACAGAAGGGAACGAAAACAAAAGCCTGGAATACGAAAGCGGGTTTTACGGCGTGTTCAGGGAATTACTGGATTGGGCGCTCAGGCACCGCGTTGCTGTTCTCATCATTACGGTCTGCATTTTCTGTGGGTCGCTGCTGCTCAGTAAACTTCTGAAACGGGAGTTTTTCCCGGCATCTGTGCGGCCTGAACTGCTGGTGGAGCTGAACCTGCCCGAAGGCTCCAGCCTGCAGGCCAGTGACGAGGCGGCAAAAAAGCTGACGCAGCTGGTAATGAAAGAAAAAGGCGTAGCCAGTATTTCAACGTACGTTGGGAAAAGCAGTCCACGTTTTGTTCTGGTACTGGATCCGGTGCAACCCCGTGATAATTACGCCCAGCTGGTGGTAGTGGCCGAAGACCTGCAATCCCGGGTGGCGCTGGAAAAGAAGATTAAAACTATGGTGGAAGAACAGCTTCCCAATGTGCAGAGTTATTCCCGATCTATTCCCCTTGGTCCGCCTACACCATACCCGGTCATGATTCGCGTCCGTGCATTAACAGATGCTCAGGCAAAAGAATATGCGGGGCAGCTGAAACAGATTATGCTGCAGAACAAGAATGTTACCATGGTGCGGTATGACTGGATGGAAAAAGCTCCTGCCGTGAAGGTGGAACTGGACGATGATAAGCTGCGGCAGATGGGACTGACCCGCAAGACAGTGGCTTCCGCTTTGTATGCAGAAATCAGCGGTTACACCGTGAGTCAGTACTATGAAGGGGATCAGGCCATCGACATGGTCTTCCGTTTGGAACCCAGGAACCATGAGAATATCAGCGACCTGGGAGCTATGAGCATACCCACTGCCAGAGGCGCAGTGCAGCTGAACCAGGTGGCATATCTGAGTTATGAAAAAGAAGACGGCATGATCTGGCGGCGAAACCTGCTTCCTACCATTACGGTCAACGCCGGTATCATTGACGGCGTAACCGGAAACGATGTTGCGGAACAGATAATGGAACAGGCCAAAGAACTGCGGAAAAACCTGCCTGCGGGCGTCAGCATCGAGCTGGACGGTCCGTCGGAAAAGAGCGCCAATTCTCTACGCTCTATTTTGGGGCCGGTTCCCATAATGCTCGTCATCATGTTGGTGCTGTTGATGCTGATGCTGATGGACGTGAAAAAAGTTTTTGTGGTACTGTGTACTGCGCCCCTGGGTATTATCGGTGTCTTCCTGGGGCTGTTCCTCTTTAATACACCCCTTGGCATAATGGCGGTGGTAGGGGCCCTGGCCCTAATCGGTACGGTCATCCGAAACGCTACTGTGCTGGTAGATCAGATCGACCAGCACCTGGCGGCCGGAATGCCTCCGCTGAAAGCTGTAAAAGAATCTGCGGTGGTGAGGTTTCGTCCCATTATGCTGACAGCCCTTACTACTGTTCTGGGGCTGATTCCCATGTTCCCCAGCGCCTTCTGGCGCGGACTTGCTATAGCCATTTCCAGCGGGCTTACCGTGGCTACGCTGATTACATTGATTGTTTTGCCTGTTGTTTACTGCATGGTGTTTAAGATAGGTAATGAGGAATAAGAAGATTTACAATATTTATAATTAAAAAGAGGCTGGACTTTTGTCCAGCCTCTCTATTTTTGTAAGATTCCTTTACGCAATATGGCCTTTGGCCTTGATCACTTCGATCACTTCGTCCACGTATTTCTCGCAGACTTCATCGCTTTCCGCTTCTACCATGACACGGATAACGGGCTCGGTACCACTTTCCCGTACCAGGATGCGGCCGGTATCACCTAAGGCTTCCGCCACTTTGGCAACAGCTGCCTGTACGTCCGGGTCGTTCTGGGCATCCGGTTTGCTCTTTACTTTTACGTTCTTCAATACCTGCGGATAGAAAACAACAGGCGCTGCCAGTTCGCTCATGGGTTTTTCCTTGGCCAGCATAACTTCCATCAGCTTCAGGGAAGTGAGGATGCCGTCGCCGGTAGTGGCGTATTTGATGAAGATGGTGTGGCCGGATTGTTCGCCGCCGATGCGGTTACCGGTATTTACCATGTTTTCATATACATATTTATCACCGACTTTGGTCTTTTCATATTCGATGCCCACCTTATCCAGTGCTTTGTACAGACCGAAGTTGGACATGATGGTTGTCACCACTTTGTTATTCAGCAGCTTGCCTCGTTCTTTCATGTACAGGCCATAGATGTACAGGGTATGGTCGCCAGTGACTACGTTTCCCTTTTCGTCTACGCACAGGCAGCGGTCCGCGTCGCCGTCGTAAGCAAAGCCGATGTCCAGACCGTTATCTACTACGAACTTCTGCAGATGCTCGATGTGGGTGCTGCCGCAGTCCGTGTTGATGTTGCAGCCGTCCGGCTGGTTATTGATCACATAGACCTTAGCCCCCAGGGCGTCAAACACCGCTTTGGCAATCTGCCAGGCGGCGCCGTTGGCCACATCCAAGCCGACCTTCACATTTTTGAAGCTGAATTTGGACAGAGAGATGAGGTAACCGATGTAACGGTTGCGGCCCGCCACATAATCCACCGTACGGCCGATGGCAGCCCGTTCCGCCATAGGAACTTCGATTTTCCCGTCAATATAATCTTCAACTTTCAGGATGGTTTCTTCGTCCATCTTTTCGCCGTTACTGTTCAGCAGTTTGATGCCGTTATCATAGAACGGGTTGTGAGAAGCAGAAATCATGATGCCGCAGTCAAAATCATCCACCCGGGTGATGTAAGCTACGGAAGGCGTGGTGGTCACATGCATGATGTAGGCATCCGCACCGGAGGCCACCAGGCCCGTGCAAAGGGCAGATTCGAACATGTAAGAACTGCGCCGGGTATCTTTGCCGATGACGACTTTTGCTTTTTTGCCCAGCCGGGCACCATAGTACCAACCCAGGAAACGGCCGATTTTTACTGCATGTTCAAAGGTCAGGTCTTTGTTGGCTTCGCCGCGGAAGCCGTCTGTACCGAAATATTTACCCATTGTTACATTTCCCCCTTATGGATGATTTCTCCGCTGTTCTTCCAGATGGAATCAGCAGGTACAACGCCTCTCACACAGGAGGTGGGATAGACATTGCTGTTCCGTCCGATGACCGTGCCCGGGTTCATAACCGCGTTGCAGCCGACTTCCACGTGGTCCCCCAGCATGGCGCCAAACTTCTTGATGCCGGTTTCAATCTGTTCCGTGCCGTTGTGGACGACGACCAGTTTTTTATCTGCCTTTACATTACTGGTGATGCTACCAGCACCCATGTGACTGTAATAGCCCAAGATGCTGTCGCCGACATAATTATAATGGGGAGTCTGTACGTGATCAAATAAAATTACATTTTTCAGTTCCACGGAGTTGCCTACTACGCAGTCGGCGCCAACTAGTGCAGACCCGCGGATAAAAGCGCCGTGACGGACTTCCGTATTGGGCCCGATAATACAAGGTGCACCCAGGTAAGCGGTAGGGAAGACGGTTGCAGTTTTGTGCACCCAGACCTGGGGTTTTACTTCTTCATAATCAGCGCCCAAGGAGGGTCCTAACTTCAGGATCAGTTCCTTAATGCCTTTCAGGGCTTCCCAGGGATATGTGAAGTCTTTCAGGTAATCGGCAGCCAGGGTATGATCCAGATCATACAGATCGGTAATGGTATACATGAATTACAGTCTCTCCTTCTTTTCGATATCCAGGAAATATTTGTAGGTGTCTACCGTCAGTTCGCCGCAGGCCGCTTCATCGCAGGCGATGATCGCGCCGTTGTGCATCTGCAGGGCGCTGCAGGTCCACTTGTGAGACATACCGCCTTCTACGGTAGCGGCCAGCGCTCTGGCTTTGTTGTGGCCGTTGATCAGAATCAGCACTTCTTTGGAATCCGTAACAGTGCCAACGCCGACAGACAGAGCCTGGGAGGGAACCTTTTCCGGATCGTTGCCGAAGAAACGGGAATTGACGATACGGGTGTCCGTGGTCAGGTTCCGCAGTCCGGTACGGGAAGCCAGGCTGGTGAAGGGTTCGTTGAACGCGATGTGGCCGTCCACGCCGATGCCGCCCATGAACAGGTCGATGCCGCCATAGGAAGCGATTTTGGCTTCATAATCCGCACATTCCTTTACCGGATCGGTGGTCATACCGTTGAGGATGTTGATGTTCTCCGGTTTCATGTCCACCAGGTGATTAAAGAAATTGTCGTGCATGAAGTACCAGTAGGACTGGTCATGTTCGTGAGGCAGACCCAGGTATTCGTCCATGTTGAAGGTTACCACATTGGCAAAGCTCAGTTCCCCGGCCTTGTTCATGCGGGCCAGTTCCTTGTATACGCCGATGGGGGAAGAACCGGTGGGCAGACCCAGTACGAACGGACGGTCCTTTTCGGGACCTACGTTATGGGCTTTAATACGGCTTGCGATATAGTTAGCGGCCCAAAGGCACATTTTTTCATAATTATCCTGAATAACGACTCTCATTATTTCATTCTCCTTTTGTCTTTTTACAGTTTTTTAAATCAGTAACTTTTTTCAGTGACAAGAGAACCTCTGTTACGGTTTTAATTCCGCTTTTTGCTTTCCCTTTCACGATGCACTGCACACCGTGGCAGCATCCGCCGAGTCTTTCGACAACTGCCAATCCTCGTCACCCGTTCAGGGCCTGGCGCTATGGAACCTCCTGCTTATCCTCCCCGGTCAGAGATTCCATTTACTGTTAAGGAACGTGGTCAGGCAATGATTCTGTCAGAAACACTGCTATGATTCCAAAACTATATGTTGAAAGGCAACATACAAACCACTACTAATTATAGTAAGAAATCGCGATGCAGTCAATGAAAAATCACTGTTTTTACAAACATTTCAAAACTAGTCACAAGGTACTGTCAGAAATAAAAAACCGGAGCATTACACTCCGGTCCCGTCAAAACAGGGGATAAACTCGCCGCAGGCAGACTCTTCTTCCTGCACAAAGCCGTCTTCGATGCCGCTGGCAAAGAGATAATCTTCCACTTCTTTGTACTCTTCCGCCGTAACCTTCCGATTCAGTTCCGGGTATTCGCTGGCACGGCCGCAGGGAACATACTGGTGCATGAGGCTGAACATCACGTCTCCGGGCTTAAAGGTCTGAGCCACCCAGTCAATGACGTGTTTCGTGTTTTCCGGATACCCGGGCAGTACCAGGTGACGGATGATGACGCCACTTTGCATAATACCGTCTGCGTCCAGTTTGTAGGGGCCGACCTGCCGGAACATTTCCAGAATGGCTTTCCGGGAGATGTTCCAGTAATCGTATGCGTTGCTGTATTTCAGTGCCAGCATATCGTCGCTGTACTTCAGGTCCGGCAGCCAGATCTGTATCTTTCCTTCAAATTTCAGCAGAGTGTCCGTGGCTTCAAAGCCGCTGCTGTTGTATACTACGGGAACCGGCAGCTTCTCGTCCAGGCTTTGCAGAATGGAATAGGCGAAGTGTGTAGGGGTGACCAGATCGATATTGTGCACGCCTTTGGCAATCAGTTCGTGATAGATTTCTTTTAACCTTGCCAAGGAAATTTCTTTTCCCTTATTCAGGCAACTGATCTCGTAATTCTGGCAATAACAACAGTGCAGATTGCAACCGGTGAAGAACACGGTACCGGCTCCCCGGGTGCCGCTGAGACAGGGCTCTTCCCACATATGGACACCGGCCCGGGAAACAACTGGCAGGATTCCCACGCCACAGCAACCGAACATGCCATTAGTATCATTGATGCTGTCGGGGCGGTCAACACCGCAGCGGTGAGGGCAAACATAACATAACATGGATTATGACTTCCTTTCCTTTAAAACAACTCATTATCAAAACGTATACGCTACGTTTACGTTGCCGCCGAAGCCACGATGCTTGCCACCGTAGCCGTAGATCGCAATATCGGCTTTCCACGGGTTGTCTTTCGTGGCATCCATGCGCAGACCCAGCTCGCAACGGACGCTGCTGCCTTTCACACTGGCAGAACGGATTGCCGCGCTGACGCCGCCGTTAGTCACTGTGCCTGCCGACTTGCCGTCGAACTCATATTCGTAGGCAAGACCGCCGTACCAGTTCCACTTTTTAACCGTAGTACCGTAGCGGGCGCCGATACGCAAAACGCTGCTAGCCACACTGTTCAGATCATAATGGTCAAGGCCTGCGTCAAAGTTTACGCCATCCCGTCTTGTATAGAAATACTTCCCGTACACGTCCAGGCGTCTGCCGTTTCTGTAATTGGTCACTTGGCCAACTCCTACATGGGCGCCGAAATAGTTGGCATGTACATCATAACCGTATCCGTTTCCCGCCTCGTCGTGCAGGATATCGGAAGCAGTGTCGTTCATGCGCCCCAGGCGTAAGCTCGTCTCTGTATAAACGTTATGCTTGTTTGTCCACCTGACCAGGAGACCTCCGCCTGCGTAATGGCTGTCACCATCTCCACGGCCCGCATCGCTGTGCAGAGTGTAACTGCCTTTTCCATATTCCCCGAAGATGCCATATTTCAGGTTGCCTTTCTTCGTCTCATTATTCCGGCCTACTGCCACCACCGCGTTCCAAGTGTGGGAGTTCACATGACTGCCCGTTTCGTAATGGGACGCGCCGCCGCCCAATGAAGCTGCGACGGATATACCGTCAGAACCAGCATTATCCGCCAGACATATGCCGTCCATTGCGTTGCCCACATGCTCGTTGCCGGCCGCAAGCAGGGCCATGCCCGCTTCCATAGCCATCACGGTCTTATGGGTCTGCTCCTGCGCTGTCAGATTATTGGCGCCTGTCTTCGTGGTAAAAATCAAATCGTTGCCTGACAGGGATGCTTCACCATCCCCTTCCAGTCCGGTTCCTACCTTGTACTTGGTTCCGATAATAGTTCCTACACTGTTACCGAAACCGGAAACCAGCGTCATCTTCTGGTTGGCTTCCAGCGACGTGACATTCGTGAAGTTAATCTTCGCCGTATCCACGTCCGCGCCTGCAAAGGTGATATTGGCCGGACGAGTCATCAGGGCGCCGCTGTCCTTCCACGCCACGTCGCCAAAAATCAGTTTCGTAGCTTGGTTGGAAAATGGCGTATAGGTCACAATTCCCCTGCTGTTGGTGAGCCTGCCGGTAATATTCCCATCAACCGTCACACCGGCCATCGGCGTGTATCTGTAGGAATGCGTTTTTGTCTGTTCCGCCATATCCTGAAGCGTAGAATTGGCTTTAAGCAACGTCATGGAATCACCCGCTGCAACATTCTCCGGTGAAGCATAGACAACGTTAAAGTTATCCGTGCCTAAAGCCTTCACCTCGGAATAGTTGTTGTCTGCACTGCTGCCGTCAAACAGCACAGCGCCCTTCTGCCAGGTAACCTGCGTGAAATTGATGTTGGTATAGGTATTATTGGCATCGTAGGTAAGGGCTTTTTGGTCCGCCGCCAGAGAAACAGAAAGGCTGTCAAAGGTTGCATCGATACCGGATGCTAATTGCATCTGTTTTGCATTCGTGGTAATCGTGCCGCCCGCTGTCAGGGATTTACCATTCACGGCCATTTCCGAAACAGTTCCCCCTGCGCTGATCAGGGCGCCGCTCGTTTTGTGCGCCGGATTGAAGTCGCTCACGTTAAGGTTGGTAATTTTGACATCGCCAGCTGCGGACACGGCCGCCCCGCTGGCAGGAACCGCCGACAGAGCCAGCGTTCCCGTCTCAAGATTTCCGCCGGCAGAGATAGTGCCCCCGGCAGAAATACTGTCCGCCCTGATGTTGGCGCTTGCACTGATATTGCCGCCTGCGGAAACATTGGCTGCGGTAATGCTCCCGGCTGCAATCGCGCCGCCGGCGGAAATGTTAGTGGCACTTACTGGCTGCCCGCCTGCGCTGATATTTTCACCTGCGGACAGACTGGTAACAGTGGCAGCGCCCGAGATATGTATATCCCTGCCGGCAGAAAGGTTCAGCTGTTCGCTGCTGCCGGGCTGCGTTGCGCCGCCGCCCACCGTGAGGGTCCCTCCTGCGCTTACGTCGCCGTAAGCATTCGTCAGCGCATGACGGATAGCGATATCCCCGGCAGCCTGAAGAACGCCGCCGCTCATGGAAATCTCCCCGCCGTTTTCCGTGCTGATCGTTGCTGCGGAAAACGTTCCGCCGCCGCTGACGGTAAGTGAACTGCCGCTGGTCTGGACCGTCACGGCGCCCCCGGCGATTAACGTGCCACCGGAATTCACCGTGATGCCGCCGCTGCTATTGATGTGGAAACCGTTTTGCGTTTCCAGCGTGCCGCCGGAGACTGTAAACGAAGAAAAGTTATTGGTTCCGCCAAGGGGGATCTGGCCGCTGCCGCCGTCATAGACAACCTTGCCGTGGCCTCCAACCGTGCCGGAGGCTATGGCCCCGCCTGCCATGGACAGCGTGCCTCCGTCAAGAGTGACGCCGTTTGCTGTGCCGCCATTCAGAACGAATTGCGTGCCGCCGCCTGTCACAGTGATATTATTCGCCGTGCCGCCGGAATTGACGTTTTGCACGCCTTTAAAGGTTTTGCCTTCCACAGAAATTTCTTTGAGTGTACCGCCCGAAGCCGAGGCGCCCGCCTCAATGGTCTGTGTGCCTGCGAGGATACCGCCCTCCGTGGCACTCTGCGTGCCGCCTGACATAATTGTAGCATTCAGGGAAACGCCTTTATTCGTGATTGCCTGGATTCCTCCGCCGCTGACGGTCGTTCCGCCGCTGACGATCGTTCCGCCGCAGACAGTTGTATCCCGCGCCATGCCGCCGGTGACAGTTTGGTTACCAAACGCGGAAAAGATTGCGCCGACAACGGTGCCGCCTTCGTAGACCTCCTGATAGCCACGAGTGTTGGTATTCACCCCGCTGAAGGTGCCGTTGCCTTTATTTTTCAGGGTCGTGTCCGTCGCCGTGCCGCCGCTCAGAACGGATTGTGTGCCGCCGTTGTCTATGGTCGTGCTTATGGCCATGCCGCCGCTCAGAACGGATTGTGTGCCGCCGTTGTCTATGGTCGTGCTTATGGCCATGCCGCCGTTATAGACAATTTGTGTGCCGCCGTTTTGCAGGGAGGATACCGTGCCCGTACCGCCACTGCTGACAATCTGCTCGCCGCCGTTCATGGTGGTGACCGTGCCTGTCCCACCGTTGTTGATGATCTGCCTGCCGCCGCTCATAGTGACGACCGTGCCCGTGCCGCCGCTATGGACGTTTTGCACACCGCCGTTCATGGTGGTGACCGTGCCCGTACCGCTGTTGTTGACGTTCATCGTGTCGTCGGCGTTCATTACATCAACTGTGGAATTGGGAGGAACAGTATAATTCGCCGCGTGCGCCGTGCCGTAAAGCACAGACTGGGCCGTGTCGGCAAATTGCACTATCTGCCCACCGGCGGCAGGCACCCGGCCTGCCACGTTTACATAGGGCAGCATCAGGGGCGCGCCCATGTTCAGCAGGTTCACTACCGATACAGCTACCGCTATTTTTTTCTGCAGTTTCTTTTTCCGGCTCATGATTATATTACCCCTCTGTTCAAAACATTACGGACTGCCGCGCCGG
>CADCHY010000004.1 GCA_902801365.1 uncultured Succiniclasticum sp. | reverse complement strand
ATTTCTTTGACTCTTTAGGTCCGTCCCCGAAGGGACTGACCCGCACATTCATCTGGTTCGTTATTCAGTTCTCAAGGTTCCGCCGTCAACTGACGGCTTGCATAGTTTACAACATCTTTTCAATGTTGTCAACCACTTTTTTGATTTATTTTCATAAACCAGCCACCCGTCATATGGCGGGTAAGTGTATTTTATCTCTTTTCCTCTAAAAAAGCAAGAGGGTTAGCAGCCGTTTTTAATAAATATTTTTATTCTTGTGTTACGCCGTTCTTTCCCACACAATCTTTTGTGTTATGAGAAATTTTGGAAATTAATTGTGACAAATACCATCCATTAATGACAAATTAAAGTTATAATGCTATAATGTAGTGTAATATGCTTACGCATAATTCAATTTTTACTTTTAGAAAGATGAGAGGTAGACATGAAAAGCACTTCTTCATTATTTAAAGGGAAGCTTCTTATCACTCTTGCAGCATTATTCACTGCGGCTATCCTTACAACTTCCTGCGGATACTCCATTTCTGATTCCGCTATGGAAGAAGGCCTGGTCCCTGATGCAGTTTCCCAGTTTTATGATAATGAAAACAGGATAATCTATACCACCGCTTCGGCCGAACACCGTCTCCCGGTTAAACTCGACAAAATCCCCAAGCACGTCCGGGCTGCGTTTATATCTATTGAAGACAACCGGTTCTACGAGCACAGCGGCATCGACTACCGCGGTACGTTCCGCGCCCTTGTCAGCAACATTATGGGGCAGGAAGTACAGGGCGGCAGCACCATCACCCAGCAGCTGGCCAAAAACGCATTCCTGACGCAGGAACGCACGATTTCCCGTAAGATCAAGGAAGCCTTCCTGGCCAGACAGATGGAAAACAAATATACCAAGGACGAAATTCTGAATATGTATCTGAACCAGATTTATTTCGGGGAAGGTTCTTACGGTGTCGAATCTGCGTCCCTGACATATTTTGGCAAGCATGTACAGGACATCGACCTGGCGGAAGCCGCCACCCTGGCAGCAATTCCCAAAAGCCCCAACTATTACGATCCCATGGAGAACCCAAAGGCAAACAAAGAGCGCCGGAATATCGTACTTGACCAGATGGTAAAATACGGACATATTACCCAGGCTGATGCGGATAAAGCCAAGGCAGAAGAGGTAAAGATCCACAAAGAAGATAACACCGGAAAACAAAAAGACCTGCGCTCCTATTTCTTCGATTACGTTTCCCAGCAGATTATTGACAAATACGGCGCAGACGCATTATTTAAAGGCGGTCTGAAAATTTATACTACACTGGACAGCAGCATGCAGTCCAAGGCAGAACACGCGATCCGTTATCTTCCCGATTTATGGACGGAAGATCCCGACCACCTGACACAGCCTCAGGTAGGTCTGGTTGCCCTGGATCCCACTAACGGATACATTAAAGCCATGGTCGGCGGCAGGGGCCAGGATAAGTTCAACCGCGCTGTACTCGCGCAGCGGCAGCCCGGTTCCGCTTTCAAGGCTTTCGTTTACCTGACTGCCATGGATAATGGCCTTAATGCGGCTACCATGGTTGACGATAAACCGCTGAAAATCGGCGGATGGCAGCCCCAGAACTCCGGCGGAAGTTTCCACGGCACGGTCACGCTGCGCACTGCCCTGTCCCGTTCTTACAATATCCCTGCAATCCGCGTCGCTTTACGGGTCGGCACCGATAAGGTCATGAAGATGGCAAAAGCCTGCGGAATTACTTCTTTGGTAGAAGATGGCCCCTATACCGACAACAACCCGGCCATGGCTTTGGGTGGCCTGACCAAAGGCGTCAGTCCGCTGGATATGGCTACGGCTTACGGAACCATCGCCAACAACGGCGTGCTGAATCAGCCTGTTTCCATTACTAAAATCGTAGACCGTAACGGAAAAATCATTTATGAACATAAGCCCGCGCCTAAGCAGGTCGTCAGCGCCAAAGCAGCTTACCAGACCACCGATATGCTGAAAGACGTACTGATCAGCGGTACGGCAGGCGGTTCCGGCCTCGGCCGCCCGGCAGCCGGGAAAACCGGTACTACCGATTACTCCAAAGATGCCTGGTTCTGCGGCTATACACCCAACCTTTCCTGTGCAGTCTGGGTCGGTGACGACAGAAACCGCAGCATGGGCGCGATGTACGGTTCCGGAGCTCCTTTAAGCATCTGGCATGATTTCATGATCAATGCCGTGCAGGAAATACCTTATGCGGATTTTGTCCGTCCGTCAGGAGCCGTAACTCCTGTTGGCAAGGATATCGGCAATAAAGAAGACGAAGACAAGAACAAAGAAGAGGAAACTAAGCTCCAAAACGATCCTCTGGCCAAACCGCCAAAGGTTGTAAAGCCAAAATCCAAAACTGCAGATAAGCCTGTGGTAAGCAACAAACCGGAAAAAAAGACCGATTCTTCCGTGAAAAAACCGGCTCCCGTAAAACCCGCGCCGGCAAAACCCGTACCCATTAAACCACAGCAAAAAACTAATAAAAAGTAAAATTGAATCCTGGCGAGAAGCCGGTTGCATGCGTTGATGCCCTTGTCGTCACATGAACCGGTTTCCCCAAAACTCAGGTTAAACAAAAACAACTCCTGCTGGCATTGAACAGCAGGAGTTATTGTTTTTATGTTGCTATCCTATATGATGCTTTACTCGCATGGTCGCCGAAAACCATACGATATCGTTATCGGTTGCTCTTTTACAATTCTTTCGCAAAAGCCGAACCGCCGATAAACTCTTTCAAAATTGAATTGTTGGGAATCATGTCTTCATCCAGCGGCTCTATCAGTCCCAACAGGCGCAACAGTCTCCGGGCCGTAAAATACGCAGCCTTTTCCTCCCTGGGCACAGTCTGCAGCAACGGCACCGCAAACTTACGTAAAATAGCCGGTTCGTAGATCAAAGATGTATTGAAGAAAACATCCGCGTCCTCCTGACAGGGGAAGATATATTTTTCTTCTCCCCTTCGTACAGAGGGCCACATCTTGATCGTATTCAAGGCATCATGAGAACGGAATTTTGAATCCCGGACCATGCGCCGCAACATCCGCAGGTCTGTCGTATGGATACGGTTAAAGGCGTCCAGCGACATGGGAGTCAGAGCGCTGACAAATATCTTTAGCTTGTTTTCGTCCGGAACCGATTCCGTAACTTTCCGGTTCAGCGCATGGATCCCTTCTATTACGAAAACACTGTTTTCTTTCATGCACATCGTCTGACCGCGGTACTCCCTGTGACCGGTCATAAAATTATAATACGGAAGCATCACCGTCTCGCCCCGGAGCAGCCGCTTCAGATGCTCGTTAAACAGAGGGATGTCAATCACATCCACCCGCTCAAAATCATAGGTTCCATCCGGATTCTTCGGCGTGTCTTCCCGGTTCACATAATAATTATCCATGGAAATGGGAATCGGGTGAAGCCCGTTCACTTCCAGCTGGACGCAAAGCCTTTGATTCGAAGAGGTTTTCCCGGAAGAAGACGGACCCGCAATCAGGATGAATTTCAGCTTATCGCGGTGCTGCGTGATGTAATCCGCCATAGCAATAAATTTTTTTTCCTGCAGCCCTTCCGCCACACGGATAATCTTGTCAGCTCTCCCCTCCCGGATAATCCGGTTCAATTTGGAAATCGTATTACAGCCGATCATGGCAGACCATTCTTCTGCCTCCTCATAGGCACGGTTAATGCGCCGCACCGTGTCCCAGGGCGGCAGCGCAGTATAATCGTCCACCTCCGGATAGTTAATGACAAATCCTTTGTCAAAAGGAATCAGTTCAAAGGCCGACAGATGTTCCGTGCTTGTCAGCAGCGGTTCAAAAAAAGGTTCCCGTATCCCACACAGTTCATAGGCAAAAAGCGTTTCGGACTCCGGCGCCATGTCGATCATCGCCAGTACATCCTGCCCCAGATAGGGGTCCTGCTTTGCCCGTTCAATCGCCTCCTGCCGGTCTACCGGGAATGTTACTATAGGGTATTTTGCTGCAATGATGCTGCGCATTTTATCTTCCAGCTGCTTCAGCTGCCCCGGATCCAGCGGATTTTTCGGCATGGTACAGTACAGGGCGCTGCCTAAAGAATTACAGACTTCCAGCTCCGTTTCCGGGAACAGTTCTTTCATCGCCACATCGCAGACAAACGTGATACTGCGGACAAACGCGCGCATCCCTTCCACGGAATTCATAGGGATAAATGCCACTTCCCCATCTTCCGTGACCCGGTACGACAGACTGTACTCCTGCCCGTTAAAAACACCGGCCGCAAGGGGTGAATCATACCCCGCCTCAACTTCCCTGCCAATCTCCGCCAGCGTCGTTCCTTCTGCATAATGCTTTTTCATTCCGTCCGGAAATGTGATCAGCAGCATAAAAGACCTCCGTTCATTCATTGTCCTGTCTCTGTTTTACAAAAAAGGCTGAAGTTTTACCTTCAGCCTGATCTGTTTAAGGAACCGTCATCAGACCGGTGTCCTTCTTAACTCTTAACAGCAATTATTTATTTTTTTGCAGCTTCCACTGCCTTCAATGCATCGTTCAGTTTCGTGGCGATGCCGGGAATCTTCTGCAGCGGGATGGAGCAAAGCGCAATACGCACACCGGCCGCCAGCGGTACCAGATAAATGTGATCCTTATGCAGGATATCGCACACTGCCTGGGAATTTGCGCAGGGAACAGACAGGAAGAAACCTGCAATATACGGAATCATCGGCAGCCCGCAGGCTTTTGCCTCTTCCACGAAAACATCGGCCCGCGCCTTAATCATTTTGTAATAATGATCCCGTTCAGCCTCCACAGCCGTCAGCAACGCGTCATCACTGTAAATCTGCACCAGCGTGCGCATCGCCGCCCGGTTGTTGTTAGACCAGGTAGCGCGGCTTGTATACTGGTTGATTTCAAAGAATTCTTTTGCCGCCGCTTCGCTGGACGTAACGCAAATCATGGCGCCCAGCCGCTGACCGTACATGGTAAAGCCTTTGGACATACTGTACTGCACAATGGCCAGCACCCGTTCCGGAAGATTATCCAGGGCTTTGAAAACTTCACGGACTGCGTCCTTCTCACCAGCATAATCGATATATGCCGCATCCAGGAACAGAATTGCCTGTTTGCCGGTCTCTTCCGCGGCTTTATTCAGCATGGCCACGACCTGTTCCATATCCTCTGTGGTAAGGCTGTAACCGGTCGGATTATGGGCAGGCGTGTTAATGATGACCATAATACTGTTCTGTTTTGCCAGCAATGCATTTACTTTTTCAGTCAG
Source organism: uncultured Succiniclasticum sp. (assembly GCA_902801365.1). Classification (GTDB taxonomy): domain Bacteria; phylum Bacillota; class Negativicutes; order Acidaminococcales; family Acidaminococcaceae; genus Succiniclasticum. The sequence goes on along the minus strand of CADCHY010000004.1, from coordinate 72,349 downwards.
TGCCGGCAGATTGAATTTTCCGTCATCCGTCAGCATCTTATAAGTATCCAGTTTGCGCCCCATGTCCAGGCACAGCACCTTATAGGCACCCCAGTACCAGTCCGCGGTGATCACTGTGTCACCGGCTTCGGTATAATTCCAGATTGCATGATGGATACCACCGGTTCCGCCGGTTGTCGCAACCGCGCTGGTGAAGCCGTTGGGACGGGATTTTCCGAAAGTGGCAACCTGTACCTTCTCCAAAAAATCAGGAGTGCCGGCGATAGGCGCGTAAGCAATCACTTCATTGATAGGCAGGTTCCGGTACACTGCCTCCACTGTGGGAAGGCAGACCAGTTTGGAATCGTCATCCAGGATGGCGCCAATCGTACCGTTCGTTACGTTCTCCGCGCCGATAGCCGCTGCGTCAGCTACCGCCAGCGCGTTAGCCGCAAAAATAATATCATTGGCAGCCTTTCCTTTTGCCTGAGGCGCCGCAAAACTGTTATACATATTGAGTCTCCTTTATTCCTTCATATTTTCCAACAACACCGTAACTTCCGCAAAGCTTTTATTTTTCTTCATTTGGGAAGAAAAATCGGTGCACCACGTTCACGGCTTTCTTCTCATCTTCTTTGGCGATGAGACAGGAAATTGTAATTTCAGAGGTACTGATTACATCTAAATTGATGTTCTCGCTGGCCAGGGCGCCAAACATACGGGCTGCCACGCCCGGATTCCCCAGCATGCCTGCGCCGACGATGGAAACCTTGGCTACATTGGCTTCCACATCCACACGGGCAAAGCCGATTTCATTCTTCAGCTGCTCCAGCGTTCCTACTGTATCCGCCATATCGGTCTTGGTCACGGTGAAAACAATATCATTCTTTTCCTTGACAGCGCTGGTACTCTGCACGATCATATCCACAGCAATATTCTCTTTGGCCAGTCCGTTAAAAATGCGGTAAGCCACACCGGGTACATCGGGAACGCCCCGGACAGTGATTTTTGCAACATTAGAATCGCTTGCCACACCTCGAATGATAAACTTCTTCTCTTCCATCATCGTATACTCCCCTCTGATAATCGTACCTTCCACCCTGTTGAACGTGGAGCGTACATGAATGTCTGTTCCGGTCAGCTCACCGTATTCCACAGCACGGGGCTGCATAACACCGGCTCCCAGACGGGCCAGTTCCAGCATTTCCCCGAACGTAATCTCTTTTAATTTAATCGCGTTGGGTACCACCCTGGGATCGGCTGTGTACACACCGTCCACATCGGTATAGATCTCGCAGATGTCCGCTTTCAGGCCTGCTGCCACCGCAACAGCCGTCGTATCGCTGCCGCCGCGGCCCAGAGTTGTGATATCTCCTTCATCGGTGATTCCCTGGAACCCGGCTACAATTACGACATTGCCTTCATCCAGCGCTTTCATGACACGGTCTGCCTTCACTTCCATAATACCGGCTTTGGTGTGATTCGTATTGGTACGGATGCCCGCCTGGAAACCGGTAAAGGAAACCGCCTTCTGCCCGCGTTCCATAAACGCGCTGGCCAGTAATGCGATGGAAATCTGTTCGCCGGTAGACAGCAGCATATCCATTTCCCGCTTCGGCATATGGTCGGTAATCCGCCCCGCCAGTGTCAGCAGATCGTCCGTAGTGTCGCCCATGGCGGAAACCACGATGACAATTTTGTCATCCGGCTTCTTTTCGCCCAGCACACGATCTACAAGATGAAAAATCTTTTCCGGCGTCGCCACACTGCTGCCGCCGAACTTTTTAACAACAAAAGCCATACATCGCCCCTCCTAGAACATATATAGATATTATATCACTATTATATACGGAACCACAACCCATTATTGCAATATCTTGTGATATTTTGCCGTGATAACGCAATAATTTGTGTGGTCGTACTCTTACTTCACCGTCACCACCGTAACTCCGGCACCGCCCCGGGCAATATCTGCCAAAGCGATGGCAGCCACGTTCTTATGGCCTTTCAGATAGGCATGGAGACCGGCCCGCAATGCGCCGGTACCCTTACCGTGTATGATACGCACCTGGGATATCCCCGCCAGCAGCGCGTCGTCGATGGCACGGTCCACAAAAGGTATTGCCTCATCCGTGGTCATGCCCCGCACGTCCGCTTCCTGTTCCGCCGTTTCTGTCTTGGCGGAAAACAGGGCATGAGAAGCACTGCTTTTAAATTTGGAAGGTTTCGGCCTTTCCTGCGGCTTATCCTTCACCAGCAGGCACTGGGACAGCGGCACCGTCATCTTCAACACGCCCACGGAAACCAGTCCGTCCTTCCCTTTCACTTCCAGGATCGTCCCGTTCTTGCGCAGTGACTTTACCAGTACTGTCATGCCGGCCCGGGCATTGTCCGGCGTCAGAGGCGTACCCTCCGGCAGAGGCTCGTCCAGAGCCAGATGCTTGTCCAGCCGTTTCCTGGCTTCCTCTGCTTTTGCCTGCAGCGCCTTCACATCGATATCCGCTTTTAACGAACGCAGTTCTTTCAGTACCGTTTCCGCCTCCCTGCGGCTGGTACGGTAGATCTCGTCCGCCTGAAGGCGCGCCTTACGCAGCAATTCATTCTTCTGCTTTTCAAAGTCCTTTTTCTGCCAGGCCAGCTGGTTCCGAAGCTTCTCGCTCTCGTACCGCAACTCTTCCACTTCCCGGCTGCGGCTTTCAAAACGGCGGCGCTCCCCTTCCAGGCCCTGAAGCACATCTTCCATATGCACGTGTTCCTCATTCAGAAGTTCACCGGCATTGTGCACGATTTCTTCTGACAGCCCCAGCCTGCGGCTGATGTTGAAAGCATTGCTGCTGCCGGGTACACCCATAAGCAGACGGTATGTGGGTAACAGCGTATCCGGATTGAATTCCACGCTGGCGTTTTCCATGCCTTCCCGTCCGTAGGCAAACGTCTTCAGTTCACTGTAATGGGTTGTCATCATGGTGAAGACACCCTGTTTTGTCAGATGGTCCAGAATAGACATGGCCAGGGCCGCGCCTTCATTTGGATCCGTCCCGGCGCAGATCTCATCTACCAGCACCAGGTCCCGTTCCCGTACTTCCTGCAGAATGCTCACCAGATTCATCATATGGCCGGAGAAAGTAGACAGACTCTGTTCGATGCTCTGCTCATCCCCGATATCCGCGTATACCGCGCGGAACACCGGAAGTTTGGCGTTCAGCGCCGGAATGAACATGCCTGTCTGACTCATCAGCGCAAACAGGCCCACCGCTTTCAGCGCAACCGTTTTTCCGCCGGTATTGGGTCCGGTGACCAGTAACGTGTTAAACGTCTCGCCCAGGTTCACATCCAGCGGTACCGCTGTTTCCATGGGCAGCAGCGGGTGCCGTCCTTTTTCAATACGCAGCCCGCCGTTGGAAACCAGCTGGGGCTGACAGGCCTTCGTATCCAGCGCGTAGAGCGCCCTGGCATACACGGCATCCACATCCGCAACAACGGAAAGACATCGAAGCAACGTCTCGCCTTCCGCTCCCACTGCGCCGGAAAGCTGCCGCAGGATCCGTTCCGTCTCTTCCTTTTCTTCCGCAATATAACGCTTGATGGTATTGTTCAGGTTCACCACAGCCATAGGCTCGATGAAAAGCGTTGCTCCTGTACCGCTCTGGTCGTGTACGATACCGGGGAAGTTGGCCCGGTATTCCTGTTTGATAGGGATCACATACCGGTCTCCCCGCATGGTGACCAGCGCGTCCTGAAAAAACTTCTGGTTATTGGGATCGTGGAGGATTTTCTCCAGCTGCGACCTCACCTTGCTTTTCGCGGAAGCGATTCCGACACGGAGCCCTGCCAGCTTTACAGAAGCGGTGTCCAGTATCTCTCCCTTTTCCGAAATGCTTTTCTCCAGCTGGCGCACCAGTTTAGGGAATTCTGCCAGACTTCTTCCGTACTCCGCCAGGTTCGGGTGATCATCGCTTTCGGTAAGCAGGAACACTTTCAGCGTCCCGAACGCCTGCATGCTTGTCTTTATCTGCATCAGTTCTTCCACATCCAGCACGCCGCCGATCCGGGCCCGTTTCACTGCTTCTGCAATATTATACAGCCCGCCGAACGGAAAACGCCGGCCGGCGTTTATGATCCGCAACGCTTCCGCCGTTTCCATGTGCATCCGCTTCACAGTTTCAAAATCCGAAGAGATGCCCAGAGCCAGCAGTTTGTCCTTTCCCAGCTCCGTGGCCGCCTTTTCCGCGGCGCGCATTTTTACTTTGTCAAACTCCAGCGTTTTTATGGCAAAACGCCCTGTAACACGATTGTTCATAGGATTCCTCTTTCCTTGTTCACAACCTTCCACCGAAATGGATATAAAAGAAAAATACAGGAAAGACAACGAGAACGAAAACGACCGTTGTCAGCAAAAAAGACGCAATGGTCAGGTCCACATTCAGTTTGTAAAGCTGCGCCGTAATGACAGAGTTTATGGCAGCCGGCGTGGCCGCCACGATCAGCAACGAACCCAGCAATACCTGATCTGTAAAAAGAAGCCGGAAGCCCGCATAAAAAATCACCGGAACAATTACAAAGCGCAGCCACAGCATACTGGTAACCCTGCGGTAATACAGCCCGGCCCGGGAAAAGTTGATAAGGTATCCTACCGGCAGCAGCGATACCCAGGCGAGGATGTGCACCAGATTATGAAACAGCACTCCCAGTATTGGAGGGCGTTCGATTCCGCACATCTGCAGTGCGATTCCCGCTGCCATGCCCAAAATCCCGATCTGGTTCCAGGTTATGAACATCTCCCGGAAACTCAGCTGCAGCTTCGCTTTCTGTTCTGCCGCCTTATGCTTTTCATAATAGTATTTCGCCAGGGGGAACGCCGCCGCAACCATCATAATGTTCTGGGGCGCCGCTACCAGCTGTACATAGGCAAATCCAGTCTCCCCATACATGATAAAAGCACACAGTCCGCCAATGGTCCCGATATTGGAAAGCATGGCGGAAATCATATAGGCCCCCCTGTCCAGATCGTTGTCAAAGTCGCCGGTAAACAGTTTCGCGCCAATCATGCCCGGAATGGCGGTAATCAGCACACCGATCAGGGGCAGCCACAGAAGCTGCGCCGACAACGGCAGAACCCAGAAACTCATCAGCGTAAGAACCGTAACCATAACGATCACGTTAAACCTGATCAGCCAGTCACAGAACCTCCGGGGCATAAGCGTATGCACTTTTAAAAAATACCCCGCCGCCAGAGGCAGCAAAATATCGGTAAACACCAGAATAATTCGGTCCCAGTCCATCTCATTCTTTCCTTTATTACTTCCCGAAAAACTATTGCCTCAGAGATAGTATATCACCGGCAGGATAATTTCACAAATGCAGATACCAACTCTGCCGGACTTTTCTCCGGACCGGTAACGGGGCAAAATTTCTTTGCCCTGTTTGCTTTTCTTTTGACAGTTCATATGTTAAAATAATTGCGAACACCTGTTTTGGAGGCTTTCATATGACTGAGAATAACGAATACACAACTTTGATGCAGAAACTCAACGCTGCCCAGCAGGAAGCGGTGCGTGCCACCGAAGGTTATGTCCGTGTCATTGCCGGGGCCGGCTCGGGAAAGACACGGGCCCTGTCCCACCGTTTTGCCTTTCTGGTAAATGAACTGGGCATTTTGCCGGGCAACATCCTGTGCGTCACCTTCACCAACAAATCCGCCAATGAAATGCGACAGCGCATACACAACCTTACCGGGGACAACGATACGGGTTACATCAACACTTTTCACGGCTTCTGCGTATCCGTGCTGCAGGAAGACAGCTACGCCGCCGGCTATCCCAGAAGCTTTCTGGTGCTGGACAATTCCGACATCGACGCCATGCTGCAGATCATATACGAAGAGAGGGGCCTTACCCTGCGGGACATGACCTTTTCCATGGCCCGGGATATGATCGAGATACAGAAGCTGTTCAAAAGACCGGACTATTACAAGGACATGATTGCCCTTCCCCTGGAAGCGCTGAAAGAAAAGTATGACGCAGCAGTCCGGGCAGAGGATATCATCTTTTTCGGTTACCTCTACCAGGAAAAGAAATGCTTCGGTCTGGATTACAACGACCTGATCAAGTTCACGCTGCATATTTTCAAAGAACGGGAAGACATCCGCCAAAAATGGCAGCAACGGCTGGAATACATCATGATCGATGAATTCCAGGACATCGACGCCCTCCAGTATGAGCTGATGGAAGCGCTGTGCGCCTGGCACAGGAACCTGTTCGTGGTGGGCGACCCGGATCAGACCATTTACACCTGGCGGGGAGCAGACGGGCGCTTCCTGATGGATTTTAACACAAAATTCCCGGGCACACAGACTGTCATGATGATGGAGAATTACCGTTCCACACCGGAGATCCTTGCAACTGCCAACTCCCTCATTGAAAAGAACAGGTACCGCATCCGGAAGGAACTGCTGCCCCGCCGTTCCGGCGGCGCACCGGTGGTCTGTCACTTTGCGGACACCCAGGAAGGAGAAGCAAAGTGGATCTGCGAAGAGATCCGCCGCCTGCAGGCAGAAGGTGTGGGATATGCGGACATCACCCTCCTGTACCGGGCTCACTATGTGACCCGCGCCATCGAGCAGGTATTTCTGGAAGAAAAGATACCCTACACCATTTACAGCGGCGTGCAGTTCTTCGACCGGATGGAGATCAAAGACGCCCTCAGCTACCTGCGGATGATCGCCTACAAGGATGACCTTTCTTTCCGGCGCATCGTCAACGCGCCCAAGCGCAACATGGGTAAACGGCGGCTGGCTTTTCTGGAAGAATACTCGGCGCAGCACGGGGTCACTTTATACCAGGCCCTGACGGAAACCCTGGATGATCCCATCTTTAAAGGAACCAAAGCCGGCCAGTTCGTAACCCTGATAGAGCGCTACGCCGCCGGATATGAAGACCGCCCCGTTTCTGAGATCCTTGCCGCCATTCTGAACGAAAGCGGCTATGAGAAAATGCTGCGCACGGAAGGCAGCCAGGAACGTCTCGACAATGTAGCTGAACTGAAGCAGTCCGTTTATGAATACGAAACTACCTGCGGCGAAGAAGTTTCCCTGCCCCACTATCTGGCCCATGTGGCCCTGTTCACCAACGCAGACGGCGCCGAAGCCAAAGGCAAAGTGAAACTGATGACGGTTCACGCGGCCAAAGGACTGGAATTTTCCACCGTGTTCCTGTGCGGCATGAACGAAGGTATCTTCCCCTCCCGCAAAGTACGGACCATGGAAGCGATGGAAGAAGAGCGGCGGCTGGCGTTTGTAGCCATGACCCGCGCCAGGGACAGACTGTATTTATCCCGGGGAGCGGGCCGCAACTTCGATGGCTCACCCCTGTATCCTTCCCGCTTTATTCTGGATATCGACCCGCATCTGTTTCACTACACAAAAGAGCCCCGGGCGGAACTGATCAAAGAAGCCAGGGAATACATCGGGTACAGCCAGAAGTACATGCCGGAAAAGGAAAGCGACGTGACATTTTCCATCGGGCAGCGTGTACGCCACGCTGTGTTCGGCGACGGCACCGTCACCGATGTGGACAGAGATAAGGGCGCCCATGTAGTGCAGTTCGACAATATAAAAACGCCCCGAAGGATTTCCTTCAGGGCGAAGCTGGAAAAAATATAAACTAAGCTGTAAAAGCTTATCTGTTATAACACTCCCCGGTAATAATGACCCCTTGTGGTGCCCGGCAGGTTTTCTACTGCATCACCATGCAGCGCCAGTGTTTCTTTAAACCTTCTTACTATCTCCCGCAGCTGGTCCGGTCCGTACGTTCTTCCGTCAATACGCAGCCTGGCAATGCCCATGTCCCGTAATTCACCCAGGCCTCCTAATACAGACAGGTCCTGTGAATTCAGCACATGCATACGGCAGAACTGGTCGCCTGCCAGACGGAACCTTGCGTCCTTCCGGTCGTGCAGATAGATTTCTTCTTTGCATTTGAATGTGCAGGCGCCTTTATCCAGATTACCCAGAAAACTTCCGCCTGCGCAATACTCAGACACCATCATTTCGATGGGACCCTGTACCAGACATTCCAGCGGCAGCGGGCTGACCCTTGCCAGATGACCCAGCTGCCACATATTCAGTTCCACGGACAGAGTCGCGCCCGCGGCCCCCGCTTCCTGCCAGAACTGCAGGCTCTGGGTATTGTAAATATTCAGGCTCATATCCGCCCACAACGGCGTCTTCAAGCCCAAATCCTTTGCCAGTTGCCACAGGCCTGTGTTATGAACATACAGCAAATCGACACCGCAGGCTTCCGCCTGCTGTAAAAACTTCGCAAAAAAGCCGAGTTGTCCTTCTTTCACGATACGGGGTGTGGAAAAAGCAACGTGACGTCCGGCGTTGCGCACCAGTTTCGCCGCCGTTTCATAGTCAGTAAAGGTCACATCTCTCGAGGTATACCGGTCACCGCCGAAAATAATCCAGTCCGCCCCGCCCTCCAGAGCTGCTTTCACTTTGTCCACAGTATCTACCCAGACCGTAAGCAGAGGCTGGTATGTTCCCGCGCTGTTGTGTGAACCGGAATGTTCCAACTCATGCAGCCAGCGATGCATCACATTTTTATTCTCTGCCTGCACTCTGGCAGGCGCAAAGGCTTCCAACCTTGCTTTATCCAAAGCTTCGCAGGCCCGGCGGCGCGCTTCGTTGATCTCGCTCATAGGCACCATCAGGCCTTCGCCGATTTCCGTTTCCAGTTTGTCCAGTTCGTATTCCGTGGTTCCCAGACGGTCAATCTGTTTACGGACGGCTGCTTCGTCCAACGCGTGCTTCCGAGCCGGTTCCGCGATGAAATCCGTCAGGGCGGCGCCGGTGTTGCCGTCGGCGTCTGTCAGCTCGACTTCCAGCGGATTACCCATACGCGCAGTTACTTTTGCCGTAACGGGTATCCGCTTTCTATTTTTCTCTCCGTAGAACTGCCCGGCATAAGCCATCAGCCCACTGTCCAGGGTACGGAAGACGCGGTCGTTCAGCCGCACGCCTTTTGGCACATCAATCTCTGCGAGAGATCCCGCTGCTGCCTCTTCCACTATCTTCCCATTTACCCGGAGCGTATTGACAACTGTACCTACACGGCCGCCAACCTTTACCCAAAACTCCAGCCCGTCTCCCGTATGGATTGCCTTATCCAGTTTCACCACCGCTTTGGTACGGTCATTGTTCAGTTTCTGCACGCGCCCGATCAGCACCCCCCGGTTATTGGGACGGCGGTCGCTCATCATCAGGCGGCCCTGATGTTTTTCCAGATAGGCCGTGGTGAAATCCCGGTTAAAAATCTGCTCGATGTTTGCCAGATCCTTTGCCGGCACTTCGTAGGCTCCGCGTTTGTAACTGTCCATGGCCCGGCGGTACGCGTCCACAACCACCGCCACGTATTCCGGCCGTTTCATGCGGCCTTCAATCTTATACGAGATGACGCCGGCTTCAATCATCTGCGGCAAAATCCGCAATGTGTTCAGATCCTTCGGGCTTAACAGATATTGCCCGGCATCTTTTCCCGCCAGCAGGTCTTTTCCGTTCTTATCCACCAGCGTGTACGGCAGACGGCAGGGCTGGGCACAGCGTCCCCGGTTCCCGCTGCGGCCGCCGATCAGGCTGCTCATGAGACACTGACCGGAATAACATACGCACAGTGCGCCGTGGATAAACGCTTCTATTTCCAGTCCGGTATTGCTCGCCGCTTTTAAATCCGACAGGGACAGTTCCCGGGCGGGCACCACCCGGACGATCCCCTGTTCCGCCGCAAAGCGCACACCTGCGGAATTGGTCACCGTCATCTGAGTGGAAGCATGCAGAGGCAGCCCGGGTACCAGTTTCTGCGCCGCCCGGATGATACCCATGTCCTGGACAATGATTCCGTCCACACCCGCGTTATGCAGAAAGACCAGATAATCTTCCAGTTCCGGCAGCTCCTTATCATCCACCAGCGTATTCACCGTCACGTACAGACGAACGTGATGCATATGGCAGAAATACACAGCTTTCGCCATTTCCTCCCGGTCAAAATTGCTGGCATAGGCCCGGGCACCAAACGCTTTTCCGCCTAAATACACCGCATCGGCCCCGGCATTCACTGCCGCTTCCAGCGCCTCCCACGTGCCTGCGGGAGCAAGTAATTCAATCTCTTTCTGCATAATCGGTCTCCTTTTCACCTGGCCGGCAGCGAAAGCAGGAACGTTTCATCCTGCCGGCGTTAACTATCCATCTGATTTAAAACCCGGCTCACAGTATCCTAATATTTACGAAAGCAGCACCGGCACAAGGGCGATGCTGCTTTTATGTTTTTCAGCTATCTTTGCGTTACGCTCTGTTTCTCTTTAAACAAAACAGAAACGACCATACGCAAATAATATAAAACTATTTAACTATTACCGTGACATTGCACTCCCGGACGCCGGCAATTTTTTCCCAGGGGCGCTGATAACTCAGCTGAAACTGATAAGTTCCCGGCAATTTTGCCGCATAGAACTGGAATTCCAGGCCCGGTGTGCCCGTCTGTTCCTTCTGGGAGTTAGTAATCATAAACGAACTGCCTGCTTTCACGATACCGCCGGCCGGGCCGCCGGAAACGGAGTGTACCCACTGGAAACCGGTGCTTGGATTCGCGTTCAGCTTAAAGGCAAACAAATCGCCCTGCTTTAACGCCAGAATCTTACCATCACTGTTCTCTGTCAGCTTCCATACTGTGATCAGTCTGCCTATATCACCGATACGGGACAGGGGCAGCAGTTCCTGATAGGAAAAGCCACGGTCATATGCTGCGCCTTTTTTCTCTGCAAAAGCAATTCCGTCTTCCGTAAAGAGTACATTTTCACTGTTCTTTCCCAACAGTTTCTCCCGCTCTTCCCCACCGAAAAAGAACTCATCCAGCGAAAATTCCCGCCCGGTAGTCAGGTCAATATTGACCGCACGGAAATAGCTGCGTTTGTTGTTGCTGCCCTTCAGCAACACACTGACAAGGCTGGGACGGTTCAGCGTCACTTCATAGGTTACCTTGCCTTTTTTTCCTACTTTGTCTGCCACATCATCTGCCGCGCTGCGAAGTACACTATTGGCCGAGCGTTGGAACATCTCGTCATTGGCTCCGTCGATTACCGGTATTTCCAGCGTAACCTGTTTGCCGCTTTTCACTTCCGTCAGCACCGTGGTAGGCTGATCCGCGAACGCACTCTGGCAGAACAGCAGTAAAGCTGCCAGCAACGCACCTGCTATCTTTTTCATGAGCCCTCCTGTTCAAAACACCGTAAGGTCTCTTACATTTTTTCCGCAAAGGCAATGGCCTGATCCATACGTTCCAGCGTTTTATCCTTACCCAGCAGAATCATCACATCAAACATGCCCGGGGTTACGGTACGTCCGGATAAAGCCAGACGGCTGGGCTGGATTACCTTACCCAATGCCACGCCTTCTTCTTCCGCAATGGCGTTGTACATTTTTTCCAGTTCTGCTTCGTTAAACTCCGCTTCTGTTGTCGCCGCCACACGGTCCCGGCACTTTTTCAACAGGGAAACGCCTTCCGCATTGAAGAACTTGCGGGCGCCTTTTTCATCAAACGTATCAAAATCCTTAAAGAAATATGTGGAAGCGTCCGCAATCTCCTGCAGTGTTTTCACACGGACACGTACCACTTCCACCAGATGGGTCAGGTACTTCTGATTTTCTTCGTCCTGCAGCCACTCTTCGGTAATCAGACCGTCCTTCACGAAGAAAGGTTTCGCATCGTTAACGATGCGTTCCAGCGGCAGGCTCTGCAGATACTGGCCGTTGATCCAGTACAGCTTTTTGATATCATACACTGCCCCTTTATGGGACATCTTGTTCATGTCAAACTGCTTGACCGTTTCTTCCTTGGTGATAATCTCCTGATTCCCTTCCGGGGACCAGCCCAGTAAAGTCAGGTAGTTCAGCAGCGCTTCCGGCAGATAACCCATGGCCTGGAACTCTTCCACGGACTGGGCGCCATGGCGTTTGGACAGCTTGCTGCGGTCCGGGGCCAGGATCATGGACATATGTCCGAATTCCGGAACGGGGAAACCCAGCGCTTCATACAGTAAAATCTGCTTCGGCGTGTTGGGAATATGTTCCTCCGCCCGCAGCACATGGGTCATGCCCATCAGATGATCGTCGATGACAACAGCAAAGTTGTAAGTCGGCGTGCCGTTGGTCTTTGCAATCACAAAATCATCAAACTGGGTCAGATCAAAATCCATGCGGCCATGAATCAGGTCTTTCACCCGCATGTTTCCTTTCATGGGAATCTTGAAACGGATGGAATGCGGTTCCCCCGCCGCGATCCTGCGCTCCACTTCCTCTTTGGACAGGTTGCGGCAGGTACGGGGATAACGGAACGGCTGCTTCCGCTGCCGCTGAATCTCCCGCTGGGCTTCCAGTTCTTCCGGCGTGCAGAAGCAGTAATAGGCCTTCCCTTCGTCCAGTAACTGCTTGAGATATTTCTGATAAATCTCCGTACGCTGGGACTGGTAGTACGGCTCACTGGGACCGCCCACTTCCGGACCTTCGTCCCAGTCCAGGCCCAGCCATTTCATGCTGCGGATGATCTGTCCTACCGAACCTTCCTGGAAACGGGACGGATCTGTATCTTCAATACGTAAAATCAGTTTGCCGCCCTGACTTCTGGCAAACAGCCAGTTGAACAGGCAGGTGCGGGCGCCGCCCACATGTAAATTGCCCGTAGGACTGGGGGCAAAACGTACGCGAACTTCACTCATGGTAACTAACTCCTATCCTTTGCTTGCAAATGGTTTTGCATCAAATGTTTCCTGCAAACTATTTATTAAAAAATCTCAACTTTCGCAGATTATTTAATCTGTCCTTCCACAACGCCCCAGGCAGCCTGCAGCGCTTCATCCACTTTTTCCGCGTCCTTGCCGCCGGCCTGCGCCATATCCGGACGGCCTCCGCCACCACCGCCGCAGATGGTCGCCACTTCCTTCACGATTTTGCCGCAGTGGATGCCTTTGGCCACCGCATCCTTGTGGGCCATGGCCAGAATGCCAATCTTCCCATTTTCAAAAACGGAAGCCAGCACCACCACGCCGCCAGTCTTGTCCCGGAGCTGGTCGCCCATGGTACGCAGCGCGTTTACATCGGACACACTGACCTTCTGTACCAGTGTGTTGACGCCTTTGATTTCTTTCATCAGGTCCGCCGCGCTGGAGGCCGCTGCTTCAGCTATCTTGTTTTCCAGTGCTTTTACTTTCTGGTTGGCGTCTTTGGTTTCAGACAGCAACACGTCCAGACGTTCTTCCACATCCGTATTACGGCAGTGGAGTTTGCCCGCCACATTGCCGATGGTCTTTTCCAGACCTTCCACATACTGCAGGGCGCCGAAACCGGTCACCGCTTCGATACGGCGAACGCCCGCACCGGTGGAAGATTCGCTGACAATCTTGAATAGACCGATCTGAGCCGTGTTGCTTACATGTACGCCGCCGCACAGTTCCATAGAGAAATCCGGAACGGTAACGACCCGCACCACGGCGCCGTATTTTTCACCGAACAGCGCCATGGCGCCGCGCTTCTTTGCCTCTTCAATCGGCACTTCTTCAAAGGTTACGGTCTTGGCCGCCAGAATCTGCTCATTAACCATCTTCTCCACCTTTGCCAGTTCTTCCGGCGTTACCTGGGAGAAATGGGAGAAGTCAAAGTGCAGACGGTCCGGACCTACATAGCTTCCTGCCTGGTTGACATGGCTGCCCAGCACACTGCGCAGGGCTGCCTGCAGCAGATGGGTGGCTGTGTGGTTACGGGCAATGTCGGATCTCCGGACAGTATCCACTTCATAGGTCACTGCGTCCCCGACGGCAATGGTGCCCTCTTCCACCGTACCTGCCATATAGGTTACGCCGTCCGGCAGTTTCTTTGTTTTGGTCACCCGCATCAGGCCGGCCGGTGCTTTGATCACACCGATATCGCCTAACTGACCGCCGCCCTCCGCATGGAAACCGGTTACGTCCAGGATCACTGCAGCGTCCTGTCCGTCGGAAACCGCATCCACCGGCTGGGCATCCGCCACCGGATAAATCTTCATCACTTTGCCGGCGTGGGCAGCTTCATCAACTTTTAACTCTGCCGCATTCAGATCGCGGTCATTATACAACACAGGACGTCCGGTCTTATCGTCACGGGCATCCCGGGCCATCTTACGCTGTACTTCCAGCGCTTCTGCAAAACCTTTTTCATCCAGGGTCATGCCGTGTTCTTCCAGAATTTCCGCCGTCAGTTCCTTGGGGAAGCCGAAGGTATCGGAAAGCTTAAAGGCAACGTCCCCGTCCAGTTCAGTCCTGCCCGCTTCCTGCAATTTTGCAATTTCAACATCCAGCATATCACAGCCGCTCTTCAGGGTTTTCAGGAAGCTGCTCTCTTCCATGTGGATGACTTTCTTAATATAATCCTGTTTCTCCCGGATTTCCGGATAATGGTCGCCGTACATGGAAACCACCACATCCACCGCGCCGCCCAGGAACTCACGATCGATGCCCAGCAGGCGTCCGTGACGGACAGCCCGGCGCAGCACCCGGCGTAAAATGTAACCCCGGCCCAGGTTGGAAGGCAGGATGCCGTCGCCAATCATAAAGGTCAGGCTGCGGGCATGGTCCGCAATGACTTTCAGGGACACGTCAGATTTCGGGGACGCGTTGTACGCCACACCGCTCACCTTGCAGGCATATTCGATAATGGGGAAGATCAGGTCTGTTTCAAAGTTGGAGGGTTTGCCCTGCAACACAGAAGCAATCCGTTCCAGCCCGGCGCCTGTATCAATGTTCTTATGTTCCAGCGGCGTGTAAGAGCCGTCTTCATTCTGGTTGAACTGCGTGAACACCAGGTTCCACAATTCCAGGAAACGCCCGCAGTCGCAGTCCGGTCCGCAGTCCGGTTTGCCGCAGCCCCGTTCCGGTCCTAAATCAATGTGGATTTCAGAGCAGGGACCGCAGGGACCGCTGCCGATTTCCCAGAAGTTGTCTTCCAGACGGATGATGCGCTCGTCGGGAATTCCCACCACGTCGCGCCAGATCTGATACGCCTCATCGTCGGAGGTATGGATGGTAATGTACAGCTTGTCGCCGGGCAGTTCCAGTTCTTTGGTCAGGAACTCCCAGCTCCAGGGAATGATTTCTTTCTTGAAGTAATCGCCAAAGGAGAAATCTCCCAGCATTTCAAAATAGGTATGATGGCGGGCCGTACGTCCCACGTTTTCAATATCGCCGGTGCGCACACACTTCTGGCAGGTGGTCACACGGGGAGACGGCGGCTTCATCTTACCGGTAAAGAAAGGCTTGAAGGGAGCCATGCCGGCGCCGATCAAAAGCAGGGTCGGATCATCCTGGGGGATCAGCGATGCACTGGGCAGCCGCATATGCCCCCGTTCTTCAAAAAATTTCAAAAACCGTTCGCGGATTTCATTACCGCTCATGTACTTCATACGTTCTCTCTCCTTTTGCGTTTATAAAACATCTTACTATTATAAACAAATTATACTAACTATAAAATTATACGCAAAATCACGGACAATGTCAATTTGCGCCCGGATTTTTTAAACAAAAAACAAATTGCCCCACGAATGCCGTTCATCTTCAGGGTATTGAACCTGCATGTGCAGGTGGGTGCCTTACCGCCAGTCGCAAAAGTCCACTCGAAGGAGGCTGGTTTTTGAAAGGCGCGACATCAGGCTCCCTTGGTAAATTCGTTGGCTCAGCACGTAGAAGGATGTAACGAACATCGCAGGGTAACTTTTAAAAGTGTATTCAGTTTTCCGTTTGCAGGCTTTCGTTCCTTCAAACAGGAATCGTCGGCAGGCCTGCAAATCCTTACACCTATAATATAACAGACCCGGAGCATTTTTTCAATGCTCCGGATCTGAATTTTACTGTTTTTTCTCTTTTGCCAGCAGCGACAAGCGGATGTGTAACTCCCGCAGTTGTTTTTCGTCAACTACGTTGGGCGCTTCGCTCATCATGTCGTTGGCATTCTGCGTCTTCGGGAAGGCGATTACGTCGCGGATAGACGGACGTTTTGCCATGAGCATGATCATACGGTCCAGACCGAAAGCCAGTCCTCCGTGAGGCGGCGCGCCATATTCAAAGGCCTGCATCATGAAGCCGAATTTTTCCTGGGCTTCTTCATCGGTAAGACCGATAGCTTCAAAGATGGCATTCTGTACGTCGCGGCGATGGATACGGATGGAACCGCCGCCCAGTTCGACGCCGTTGAGCACCATGTCATACGCTTTGGCATACACCTTGCCGGGGTTGGTCTTTAACAGCGGCAGGTCTTCGTCGCAGGGAGATGTGAACGGATGGTGCATGGCCACCCAGCGCTTGTCGTCCTCGTTCCACTCAAACATCGGGAAACGGGTAACCCAGGTAAAGCACAGCTTGTCTTTATCAATCAGATTCATGCGTTTTGCCATTTCAATACGCAGTGCGCCCAGAGCCTGCGCTACGGTAGCCGGTTTGTCCGCTACGAAGAGCAGCAGGTCGCCCGGTTCCGCGCCGGCGGTTTCTTTAATTTTGTTCAGATGGGCTTCGTCAAAGAACTTGGCAATGGGAGATTTCACGCTGCCGTCCGGCTGGATCTGCATCCAGGCCAGGCCTTTGGCGCCGTAGATCGCCACAAAATCTACCAGCCCATCCAGTTCCCGGCGGGGAATGTTGGCGTCGCCTTTTACGTTGATGGCTTTCACGATGCCGCCGTCGGCAATGATATTGTTAAATACTTTGAAATCGGAGCCGGAAACCGCATCCACCATGTTAATCAGAGGCATGTCGAAGCGCAGGTCCGGTTTGTCGCTGCCGTATTTGTCCATGGCTTCGTCCCAGGTCATGCGCTGCATGGGCCGCGGAATGTCCACGCCCAGCGCTCCTTTGAACACATAAGCGATAAGGCCTTCCATCATGTCCATGACGTCGTCCATCTCCACAAAGGACATTTCCACATCCAGCTGGGTGAATTCCGGCTGGCGGTCGGCACGCAGATCCTCGTCACGGAAGCAGCGGGCGATCTGGAAATAGCGTTCGTATCCGCCTACCATCAGCAGCTGTTTGAAAATCTGGGGAGACTGGGGCAGCGCGTAGAACTTGCCGGGGTTCACGCGGCTGGGCACCAGGTAATCCCGGGCCCCTTCCGGCGTGCTCTTGCACAGCATGGGGGTCTCGATTTCCAGGAAACCGTTGTTATCCATATAATCGCGCATCAGCTTGGTTACTTTGTGACGCAGGATCAGGTTGGCCTGCATCTCCGGACGGCGCAGGTCCAGATAACGGTATTTCAGGCGCAGGTTTTCATCAGTGTCGATGCCGTCCTGAATATAAAACGGAGGCGTCTTGGCACCGTTCAGCACGTTCAGGGTGTGGGCCGCCACTTCAATCTCGCCAGTAGCAATGTTGGGATTTACAGTCTCCGCGTCCCTCTCCCGCACTTTGCCAAAGACCTGGATCACATATTCGCTGCGGATCGCTTCTGCGTTTTTAAAGCTCTCCCCCGCATCCGGATCGATGACAACCTGGCAGATACCGGAACGGTCCCGCAGGTCAATAAAAATCAGTCCGCCATGGTCGCGGCGTTTGGATACCCAGCCGCACAAAGCCACCTCTTTGCCGGAATCCGCTTTGGTCAGGGTTCCGCAATGATGATCGCGCTTAAACTTTTCACTCATTATTCTGCACCTCTGTTTTTAATATAGTTGTAATCTCAGCAAGAGGAATTTCCCGCTGGTTGTTATCTTTATCTTCCGTGGTCATATCACGCAGCGTCACCATGTTTCGTGACAGTTCGTCTTCCCCGAAAATCAGCACATATTTCGCGTTTAACCGGTTGGCAGCTTTCATCTGGGCTTTCATGCTGCGCTGCTGGTAATCATAAGCTGCGCAGACGCCTGCTTCTCTTAATCTTTCCACCGTAGTGAAGGCAAGAGCCGCAGCTTCCGGTTTCGGGGCAATGGCAAACACATCGATCGTGTCATCCGCAGCGGGAAGCAGGTTCTGGCTTTCCAGCGCCAGGATCACCCGCTCCATCCCCATGGCAAAACCGATGCCCGGCGTAGCAGGTCCGCCCACTTCTTCTACCAGACCGTCGTAACGGCCGCCGCCTAATACGGCGCTCTGGGCACCCAGGGGCGTGTACTGGATTTCAAAAGCAGTTCTCGTATAATAATCCAAACCGCGCACCAGCGTAGGATCGATAACAAAGTCCACATCGGCGGCTGTCAGCAGTTCCTGAACCTTTGCAAAATGTTCTTTGCATTCTCCGTCCAGACATTCTGCCAGCTTCGGGGCACCGGCTGCCAGCGCATGGCATTTTTCATTCTTGCAATCCAGAATACGCATAGGGTTCCGGTCGAAGCGGGAACGGCAGTCTTCGCAAAGTTCATCCAGATGCGGCCGGTAATAGTCCTGCAACTTCTGCCGGTAGGCCGGACGGCATTCCGGACAGCCCACCGTGTTGATTTTCAGCTGTAAATCCTTCAGCCCCAGCTTCCGTAAAATCTGCACGGCCAGCAGGATAATTTCCGCATCCGCGTTAGGTCCCGGGGCTCCCAGCAGTTCCACGCCAAACTGGTGGAACTGTCGCTGCCGGCCTGCCTGAGGCCGGTCATACCGGAACATGGGTCCGATATAGAACAGTTTGGCCGGATCCGGTTCCGCATACATTTTGTGTTCAATGAACGCCCGCACGGCCGAGGCCGTATTTTCCGGACGCAGCGTGATGCTCCGTTTGCCCCGGTCAATGAACGTATACATTTCTTTTTCTACAACATCCGTCGTATCCCCGATGCCACGCTGGAATAATTCCGTGTGTTCAAATACCGGGGTACGGATCTCTTTAAAACCAAAACACCTGCACAGATCACGCAGGACCCCTTCCACGTAGCGCCAAGCGCCTACCTCTGACGGAAGGATATCTTTGGTGCCGCGCGGCACTGAAGTTAACACCCGAGACTCCCCTTTCATCAATCCAAAATCGGTTATCCTGTTATATAAAAAGCAGGATTACAATTTTCCGTTTACAAAAACAGAATTACCTGTTTCACAAAATTACGAATCAATAAACGATATATATTTTACCACTTTTCACACGGGCTGACAATCTGTATGCCTTATTGTATGAAAATAATTTTCTGAAATACTATCAGTTCGGGTAATGGGTAAACTTACTGTTTTTTTCCATTTCCAACTGCTCTATCCGCTGCTGTACCAGCTGATCATCGACCGGGTCTGTAGTCAGGGACGCGGCAATTTCATCTGTAATAATATCTTCTTCCTCTTCCGTTTTGGCCGGTTCTTCCCCGTCATAATGCCACAGTTCGTCATACAGTACACGATATACCGCGGCCACCGGCATGGCAAAGAGCATACCCAGGATACCGAACAGCTTGCCGCCGATCATCAGGGCCAACAGGATTAAAACCGGATGCAGTTTGATTTTCTTTCCCATCACTATGGGTTGGAGCATCTGACTGTCTATCGTGTAATAAACAGCATAGAAAGCAGCAAGACAAAACGCCGTCTGCGGCGTGGTTGATGTGTAAGCCACAAAGACCGCAGGTATCGCGGAAATCATAGGACCGATGACAGGAATAGTCTCCGCCAGTAGGGCGATCAGGCCAAAGACCAGAGGATATGGTATTCCCAGTATCAGCAGAACAATGGTTACACACAGCGCAGCCAGCAGGCTCATCTTCCAAAGGCCTTCCACATACCCGCTGATGGCAACGCCGATCCGGGCCAATACATGGCTGACCTTGGGACGGGCTTCCGGCGTAAACAGGTCCGTGATCATAATGCAGAGTTTACGCCAGTCTTTCAGAAAATAAAAGGCCAGGAACGGCACGACAATCAGACCCACCAGATTCGCTACCATCCGTACTGTGGAATTTAGCAGGTTCCGCGCCACATTGGCCAAAAAGCCCATGATGGAATTAATTGCATCGTTCAACAGTCCTTCCAGATTAGATGGAAGCACAGGCGTACTGGCAGAGGGTTCTTTCAGGATACGGAGCAACGGTTGTCCCTGCATCTGCTCCGAATACTCCGGCAGTTTTATAATCAATTCATTGATCTGCCCGAACAGCGGAAGAACCACAAAGGAAATCACGATTCCCACAAAAATCGCGGAAGCAATAAAAGCAAGGATAATCGCCGCCACCCTGGACGGATGCATGCCGGTCTTACCCAGTTGCAGCCGGGCAAACATCCTCGTCAGGGGATACAGGGCAAAAGCCAGGCCAATCGCCAGTAAAATCGGGAACAGGAAAGAACTCATTGCATAAAGAACCGCCGAAACGGCAAAAGCAATGAGGAACTTGATAATCGTATGCTGTTGTATGTAATGAATGTAACTGCTTTTCATTTTATCCTACTGCAAAAACGGATTACGTTTCCTTTCCCATCCTACATTGGTAGCCGGTCCATGTCCCGGCAGCAGCATAACATCATCAGCCATGGGCAGAATCTTTTCTTTAATTGACTTCAGCAGCTGTCCGTAATCACCGCCAGGCAGATCCGTCCGCCCGATGGACTCCGCAAAAATCGTATCACCGCAGAAGACTGCGTCTTCCACTACATAACATACGCCCCCCGGCGTATGACCGGGAGTCTCCAGAACTTTAAACCGGAGACCTGCCGCTTCAAACTCATCACCGTCTTTTACGATTACATCCGCTGCGCCGTAATTCTTAGCCGGTCCGGGAAAGAACATCGAAGTAGAATGGGTAAGCCGGTCCGCATCCCCGGCCGCAATGTACACTTTGGCTTTCGTCCCTTCCCGCACCTCTTTCAACCCGCTGATGTGATCCGCGTGACCGTGTGTCAGCAGGATGGCATCGACGGTCAGACCGTATTTTTTTACCACATCCATGATGCGGTCCCCGTCATCGCCCGGATCCACCATAACAGCCTGCTTCGTTTCTTCATTTTCTGCAAGATAACAGTTTGTACAGAGAGGACCCACTTCCATCAATCTGATTTTCATCGTTTCTTTCCTTTCCCGCCTTCCGCGACAACGCTTCCGGTAGTCAACCTTTCTACACTGTAAATCCCCTGGATCCGTTTGATCCGGCTCATAATGGTTTCCAACTGTCCGATATTGGTAATATCCAGGCCCAGATGTATCGTTGCCATTTTGTTTTTATCAGAATGGCTGCTGATATTATTGATATTGATCTTATTCTCGCTGATGGCCATCATAATGTCCACCATAATGCCCGGCTTATCTGCCGCGATAATCACGATGTTCGCCTTATATACATCATCCGTGGCAACATCCCAGGTTACATCGATAAGGCGGCTCTGCTCCTCCGGATTGTTGGACATGACATTGGGACAGTCCGTCCGGTGAACAGAGATACCGCTGCCCCGGGTGATATAGCCGATGACCGGATCCCCCGGAACCGGATTGCAGCACCGGGCCAGTTTGACCATGATACCGTCCTCGCCTTTCACCAGGATACCATGGCTGGACTTGGCTTTGGAAGTCCGTGGCTTCAGTTCCGCCAGTAGTTGGGATAAATCCTTTTTGCTCTGTAGCTGCTTCTGTTGTTCAAGCTTATATATATCCACCAGCCGGGACATGATAGCTGTCAGTGTCGTTCCCCCGTATCCCAGGGAGGCCAGCAGTCCGTCCACATCCGGAAGGCGCAGTTTCTCTGCTACGGTTTTCAGTTTATCCTGGCTGGCAAATTCTTTATGGTTATAGCCCAGCCGCTTACATTCTTTTTCCAGCATGTCGCGGCCGCGCTCGATATTCTCTTCCTTGCGTTCCTTTTTGAACCAGGATTTGATCTTGTTGCGGGTATCGGAAGAACCGGCAATGTTGATCCAGTCACGGCTGGGACCGGAAGCCTGCTTGCTGGTAATGACTTCCACAATATCGCCGTTGGACAGCTTATAGTCCAGCGGCACGATGCGCCCGTTTACCTTGGCGCCGATACAGCGGTTACCTACATCAGTATGAATACGGTATGCGAAGTCGATAGGCACGGAACCCACAGGCAAATCAATCACATCGCCCCGGGGAGTAAACACAAAGACTTCGTCTGCAAAGACATCCATTTTTACGGTATTGACAAAGTCTTTGGAATCGCTCATGTCATTGTGCCATTCCAGCAGCTGACGCAGCCAGGACAGTTTCTCCGCATAGGTTTTGTCCGAACCGGTAGCAGGATTGGAACCGCCGCTTTCCTTATACCGCCAGTGAGCGGCGATACCGAATTCGCTGATGCGGTGCATCTCGAATGTACGAATCTGGATCTCCAGCGGCTGGCCGTTGGTAAAGGCCACGGTAGTATGCAGTGACTGGTACATGTTGGACTTAGGTACCGCAACATAATCTTTGAACCGTCCCGGAATGGGTCGCCACAGTCCGTGCACAATACCCAGCGTTCCGTAACAGTCCTTTACTGTATCCACCAGTACACGGATGGCCAGCAGGTCATAAATCTCATTCAGTTCTTTATGGTCCCGCATCATTTTTTTATAAATACTGTAGAAATTTTTGGGACGGCCCTGGATTTCACAACGGATATTAACCCTGTCCAGTTCCTGGCGCAGGGTCTCCATGGCGTCGTTGATCATGGCTTCCCGTTCTTTCCGTTTCGTCTTAACCTGCTCTACCAGATTGTAATACAGTTCCGGATCCCGGTACCGGAAAGCCATGTCCTCCAATTCCCATTTGATTGTATAAATACCCAGACGATTAGCCAGGGGCGCATAAATTTCAAGCGTCTCCTTGGAAATGGACTGCTGCTTGTGTACCGGCATGTATTTCATGGTCCGCATGTTGTGCAGACGGTCCGCCAGCTTGATGATAACCACCCGGATATCCTGGGCCATGGCCAGGAACATCTTGCGGTAGTTTTCAATCTGCCGTTCTTCTTTGGAAATGTACTCGATCTTGCCCAGTTTGGTCACACCGTCTACCAGCATGGCTACCTTCGCGCCAAACATTTCCTTCAGTTGTTGAAGAGTGGTATCCGTATCCTCCACCACATCGTGCAGAAACGCGGCAGCCAGCGTTTCTTCGTCCATCTTCATCCTGGCCAGGATGTTGGCCACCTGGGTGGGGTGGATTATATACGGTTCACCGGAACGCCGTTTCTGATCTGCATGCTTTTTCGCGGCAAATTCATATGCTTTCCTCACCAGCGCGATCTGCTTCTCGTCAAGATACGTTTTCAGATATTCAAAAAACTCTTCAATGGTTACATTCTGGTCATCTTTAGCGGGCATACTGTATTCCTTCCTGATTTGCGGAAACACTGACAAATTCATCTGTTCAGACTCATTGGACCAGTATTACCTTACGTCTGCAAAACATTTTGATTACTGTTATTGTATTAAATATATTAAAAAAATAAAACAACTTATGCTGATAATCACGGAGGCAGATTAGCGCTTCCGCAGGCTCTGGATTCTGGCGCAGGCAATCCGCAAACTGTTCTGATAAATATCCAGAAGCATATCTCTTTCCGCACACAGACCGGCATAAGTCGGGGATGCTTCCAGCTGTCTGCGTTCCGTACTGCCCATCATCAGTTCGTCTCCCTGAATCCTGAAAAATTCCAGTTCCCGGAAAATCTGCAGATCATAATCCTTTAAACGCAGCTGATGCTTCTCCGCCTGGTACCTCAGCTGACCTAATTTGGCAACTGCCTGGGACTGCAGCACCTTTTTTATAAACCGATAGGCATCGGCCAGATGATTCCTGTCCGGATATTCTTCCAGAAGTTTGTGCTTCTGCATATACAGGTCATCCTGATTATACAAAATGTATAATACAGTCCTGTTTTTACCGCTGACCGGGAAACTGCCCCACCGGAAGATGTTTTCTCCCGGCAGTTCATAAAAGATGATCTGACGCTCGGTTTCGTCGCACAATTCTCCGTAATGCCGGATCTTCACATTGGAAAAGGCAGACAGTTCTTTCTCTTCTGCGCTGTTTTTATTGATAAAAACAGTAAACTGCTGATCCGAATGCAGAATCCGCGCCAGCACCGTTTCCTTAAACTCGGTATTCCTGCGGTAGTCATGCAGTTCCATATCCATGCGGAAAGCCACAATATCCAGATTGATGCTTTCCGTGTTGTTAAAGAAGTTGATACGGGGCTTAAAGGCAATATCCGTCTGGGCATTATTGCAAAGACAATACTGATACTGCGCTCCCTGCCACATGATACAGTGACAGGAGCGGGGCCCGACATCGGTAAAGAAACGCAGATGCGTCAGTTCCTGCCCGAACAGCCGTGGATTATGCACTTCTGCATTCCGGAGCATGAACAGCGGCGCAGGATTTTCACAGCCAAACGGTTCCAGCAGCTGCAGTTCGTGCAGGAAAGACAGGGTAAGTTCCTCGTTGCGGTCCCACTCTATATCCACGGCAAGACGGGGCTGATAATCCTCCGGCTGCAGGTGGTTTCTGACAAATTCCGTAAAACTCTTTTTAAAACAGTCAATCTTATTGCTTTCCAGAGTCAGACCGGCAGCCTGACTGTGGCCCCCGAACTGGATCAGGTCAGCGGAACAGGCGTTAAGCGCATCATACATGTCCAGGGGCTGGATGCTGCGGCAGGACCCTTTGGCCACATCGCCGCTGATACTGATCAAAATCACCGGACGGTAGTATTTATCTACCAGCCTGGATGCAACAATGCCGATTACACCGGGATGCCATCCCTCCTGCGTGTCTGAGTCCCACTTTCCCGCCAGCACAATAGCAGGACCGATGGAAGCCTGTTTTTCCAGCAGCGCCTCTGCTTCCGTAAAAATCTGACGGCTTATTTCCTGACGTTCAGAATTTTCGTCATTCAGCTTGTTGGCCATACATTCCGCAGATTCTTCTTCCTTCGTAATGAGCAATTCTACGGCCAGCTGGGCATGTTCCAGGCGTCCCACCGCGTTCAGACGGGGAGCCAGTATAAAACCGATCTTTTCAGTAGTAATCGTTTCCTGAAAGCAGCGGCAGGCCTGAAGCAATTTACGCAGTCCCGTAAGAGATGTAGTCTCCATGGCCTTCATGCCCCGTTTGACCAGCGCGCGGTTTTCATCCTGCAGCGGAACGATATCCGCCACCGTACCCAGTGCCACCAGTTCCGTGTACTGTTCCCAAAGGGGCGCTTCCGGATTACGGAGTTTTTCCAGGGCCTGACAGACTTTAAATGCCACCCCTACGCCGGAAAGTCCTTTAAAGGGGTATCCGCAGTCTGCCTGTTTCGGATTGACAATAGCAAAAGCCATGGGCAATATTTCCGGCGGGCGGTGATGGTCTGTAATAATAATATCCATCCCACCGGGTGCTTCCGCGACTTCCTTTACGCCGCTGATTCCACAGTCCACCGTAACGACCAGCGTGATGCCATCCTCATGTAAAGACTGCAGTGCTTCGTTGTTCAGTCCGTAGCCTTCCCCTTCCCGTTTGGGAATATAGGTGCTGACATTCGCATGTAATCCGGTTAAATATAAATACAATAATGAACTGGCTGTGATGCCGTCCACGTCATAGTCGCCGTACACAGCAATACGTTCACGGGCCTCCACCGCCTGAAGGATCCGTTCCGCGGCCAGCCTCATATCTTTCATCAGAAAAGGATCGTAGTACGTATCCTTTTTACCAAACAAAAACTCCCTGATTCCGTTTTCTTCCCGCAACCCGCGGTTCCAAAGAATCCCCGCCGTCACCGGAGATATCCCAATCTTCGCGGCCAGCGTTTTTATTTCTTCCCGGTCGTAGTGCTTTAAATCCCAATACTTGTAGCGTTTCATATTATGTAATTATCCTCTCCGTACGCCCACCCCTCTTGCGGCTTTTGTGCCAGGTATTACTTTCTGTTATTGACTTGCTGTTAAACTGACAGGGTGAAGCAACTATTAAATTTATAAACACTTTTGGCTATTATAATATTTTACCCAAATTTCGGAGTACTGTCAATTAAAAGCCCGTATTAATGCGGTTTCTGATATAAAAACAGCTTAACTTCTGCCGCACATTACGGCCATGACGCCAGACCTGTCAAAATATCTGTCCCCTGTTATTTGCGGCAGAAAAACCAAAAGACTGCGGCAGGCGCCGCAGTCTTGCTTATCTCCCGGCTTTTTACCGGTACAAATCCCCTACGCGGTCGTACACCGGCATAAATGTATCCAGAAAATAGGGAGTGTACTTTTCTTCCCCGCCATTGTCCCACTCTGCAAGGGCATTGATGAGAGTACCCATCTTCCCTATAAACTCACGGATATCATTTTTGGCATTTACGGAAGCAGCAGAATTTTCCAAATTGATGCTTACGTCATTCAGCCGCTGCATCAAGGCCTTGCAGGAAGAAATCCGTTGTACCGGCGAAGGAGCCTTGTCATTCGGGCCGTTGGGGTACATGGACTCCATCAGCCGCTCAATATCGTCATAAATCCGGTCCAATGTGATCAGCAGCAGACTGGTGTTTTTCTGTTTTTCTTTCACGACAGACATCGGACCTACATAATCCATATGCACGTACCGGTCCCATCCGTTGCAAAGGCGCACATGGGCCCATTTTCCGCCTCCCTCCACGCCCAACAGGGTCACCGGCTCCCCAAAACGGTAGCTCGCAATTGCTTCAATATTTGTATTCGGCTCATCCCGAATCCACACGTTCCGGCCGGTAATGTAATACGTTTGCCCCACGACAGGATTCTCCCCGGTGGGAAACGCCTCGGCGGTCAGTCCATTTAAAAATAAAACCGCGAACAATAGAACCAACAGGATTATTTTTCTCATGCGTACCCCTCCTCCGAACCATGCTTGTTCCCAATCATACAAGCCATTCTTTAATTGAAATTATTATAACACAAGCATTTTCAAATTGACACAATAAAGTCAGACTGAAAAAAAGAAGATCAGCCCTGCAACGGGTCGATCTTCTCAGATAGTTTAATTATTGTTGGTGCCGCTGGCCGGAGTCGAACCGGCACGCCCGCAAAGGCGCTTGATTTTGAGTCAAGTGCGTCTGCCAATTCCGCCACAGCGGCACATAGATACGGAACAAAACTATATTATCATTGCGTATTCAGTTTGTCAATGAATTTTTTATGTTCAAACAATCCCGTTTTGATGCAGTCGTTTCCACAAAAGCACAGCCGCAATCACACCGAGAAGCGCCGTCGTCCACTGGGGAATACCCATGGATATCTGCAACAGATTCTTTATCTGCCGGGGCACATGGAACAGATTACAGACGATGCCCGTGCAAGACCAAAGGGTCACCGCTTTCAGCAACGGCGCAAACACATAATGTTTCCACTGTTTCTGCTGCTTCACCACCAGACAGAAAACCAGATTACCCAAAAATACAACTGCCACCATCGGCAACAAGGACAAATGCCCCTGAATGAATGCAAAAAGCGGAAGAAGAAAACAGATGATGCCTGCATACAGTATACCGCTCCCCCACACAGCAAAACAAAGGCAGAGATTCACCACCGTACCAATCAGCAGCATGGAAGCAATGGGAGGCAGCGGTAATAGAACCCGCAGAGCCTGCGCGACAGCCGCAACTGCCAGACACAGCGCTGCCCGCGTCAGGGCACGGTTATCCCGGGCCGGTTTCATTTTGTCTGTTCCCGGATATAGTCTTCAAAAACGCCCTGCAGCTGCAGGGTAAATTTACCGGGTTTACCATCACCGATCACACGGCGGTCGATTTTTGCTACCGGCATTATTTCACAGCGACAGCCGCACAGGAGTGCTTCATCCGCGTTCAGGGCAAAGTCTTTGGTAAAGGCTTTCTCAATCACCTGCATTTCCAGAGCCGGGGCCAGCTTCTCTTTGATCAGACGGCGCATCCCATTGTCATGGACGCTGCCCTGCTTCATGGGGTACGTCCACAGCATTTCATCTTTCACAACCATAAAGGTCGATTCTGTAGCTTCTGTTATCTTTTCATCCCTTACAAACAATGCATCGTAACATTTTCCGACCCTTGCCTTGTTTCTTGCGAGAATTTCCGGCAGACGGTTCAATGTGTTGAGGTCACACTTGATGGCACGCTCATCAGGTACCGTAAGCAAATTCACACCTTTTTGCCTTGTTTCCGCCAGTATCGCTCTGTTCAGCGGCACCGCCTGCATAATCAGTTCCGGCTCGCACTGTCCCGGAAAGTCCAACTCGTAAGGTCCGATACCCCGGGTCACCTGGGTATAAAGCAATCCGTCCGTAACCTCTGCCACTTTAATCATTCTGGTTGTAAACTCAACCATTTCGTCCACCATGTAGAAGCCCGGAATCCTGATTTGTACCATGGCATTAAACAAATTTTCCATGTGCGCTTCCGCATGAAGGGCTTTTCCGTTATACACGGGAACTATTTCATACACACCGTCTCCGAACTGATGTCCCCGGTTAAAGGGATGCACATTGATTTCTTCTGCATCCACAATATCGTTATTGATTAAAATCAGATTGGTTTTCATGTGAGCCTCCATTCTTACCACTTGCTAGGTATACCTTCAATCTTATCTACATTTACCATGGACGCCATCATCGTGGCCAGCAGGCGGTTTTTGTTGTCATACATCTCGCCGACAATGACCATGGTACTCCGACCGTGATGTTTGATGTTGCTGATCATACGCACCGTTCCGTCCATGCTTACGTTGCTGATGAAATCCATGGCAAAACTTGCCGTCACCACGGCTTCCCCAACAGATGCCCCGGTCACTCCCAACACGGAATCTGCCAGCGCCGTCAGTACGCCGCCATGGGTTACATTACGGTGGTTGGCATGCTTGTCATGTTCAATATGCAAACTTACCTGCGCGCCTCCGCAGTAGATTTCATCAATACTGATATGAAAAAAATCCGACATAAAGCAGTTATGTTTATAGATTTCCCGGATGCGTGCGGGAACATCCAGAAAATATCCTGTTTCAGGATCCCGCGGCAGGTTTGAAGGCGGAAACCCGGTTTTATTCTGCGTTTTTTCCTGTTCTTTCATCGGCTTCGTCTCCTGTTATGTAATACTATCAGATTTAACGGACTGATTCTCTCATGCTTTTTAATATTATTACTTTGCGTCCTTTTTGTCAATTTTGTGCTATAATCATATTTGTAAAAACAAAAAGCATAACCGGCTTAGCAAAGGAGACTGCATCGCAATGAATTGGTTTATTACCTACAGCAGCATTCATACCAGTGTTTTTCATGATCCAATCCTGTTGTTTCCTTTTTCCTGCGACGATGGTCACGGCGATTACAACCGCAGCTACGACAAAGACTACGACGATTTTGATTACGCAGACTACTCCACCGGAAAAGAAGACAACAACTTCCGTACCCAGCAGAAGAAAAAACGCAAAACGCAGAAACAAATTATAGAAGATATTCTCAATCGCTGGGACTGAAGCATAAGCAAATCAGTTCCTTTACAAAACAAAAGCCTGTATCCACATGGGTACAGGCTTTTTTATTTAACAAAAATATGTCGAAAAGCGTGAATCCATTATCCTACTACTGCTGCGCAGCGGTCGCACAGATCCGGGTGGGCTTCGTTTTTACCCACGCTCTCGCTGTAGGTCCAACAGCGTTCACATTTGTGACCATCAGCCGGTTTAACAGTAACCTTCAGGTCATTGCGCCCGGTAGCTTCTTCTCCTTCCGCAGCACCTTCATGCACTTCCACCTGGGAAACAATGATCAGCGTAGGCAGGTCTTTTTCCACAGACTTCAGAATCTCCAGAGCTTCCCCTTCCGCGTACAGAACCACCTTGGCCTCCAGGGAATTGCCGATAGTTTTGTTCTGGCGATGACCTTCCAGTACCTTTGTCACTTCACTGCGGATGGCAATAAAGTTATCAAATTTTGTTTCCAGCGCTTCGTTGATATATTCTGCCTTAACTTCCGGCCAGGGCAGCATCTGAACGGATTCCGGAGCATTAGCCGGTTTCTTCATGAACTGCCACACCTCTTCCATGGTAAAGCTCAATACGGGAGACAGCATCACGATTAAATCGTTCAGAATCTCATACATGGCTGTCTGAGCACTGCGACGGGCCGGGTCGTCCGCTTTGGAAACGTACAAACGGTCCTTGATTATATCCAGATAGAAACTGGACATTTCTACCGTACAGAAGTTGTGGATAGCATGGAACAGCACATGAAAATCATAGGCTTCGTAGGCTGCTTCCACTTCCTTCTTCAGTTGCTGCAGGCGCATCAGTGCCCACTGGTCCAGTTCCTGCATATCGGCAAAGGCAACTTTGTTATTTTCATAATCAAAGTCGTTGGTATTGCCCAAAATGTAGCGGATGGTGTTACGGATTTTACGGTATGCATCCGACAGTTGCTTCATGATTTCTTTGGAGATACGGATGTCCTGCTTGTAATCAGCGGAGGCAGCCCACAGACGGATAATATCCGCGCCGTACTGTTTGATAAGATCCTGGGGAGCGATGACATTACCCACAGATTTGGACATTTTCCGTCCGTCTCCGTCTACCACATAACCGTGGGTCAGAACATATTTATAAGGTGCATGGCCGGTCACCGCCACGGAGGTCAGAAGGGAGGACTGAAACCATCCGCGATGCTGGTCGCTGCCTTCCAGATACATGGCGCAGGGCCATTCCAGTTCCGGACGTTTGGTTAAAACGCCCATGTGGCTGGAACCGGAATCAAACCACACATCCATGATATCTTTTTCTTTACGGAAATGGGTATGACCGCATTTCAGGCACTTCGTCCCTTCCGGCAGCAGTTGGTCTGCTTCATATTTCCACCAGGCATCACTACCTTCCTGCTCAAAAATGTTGGCAATTTTGTCAATGGTCGCCTCGTTTACCAGAGGCTCGTTGCATTTCTCGCAGTAGAAAATAGGAATGGGCACGCCCCAGACACGCTGGCGGCTGATACACCAGTCATGACGGTCCGCAATCATATTGTGGATGCGGGGTTCGCCCCAGGCCGGAATCCACTTAACTTCGTTATGAATGGCATGCAGCGCCGCTTCCCGGAACCCGTCCACGGAAGCAAACCACTGCTCGGTAGCGCGGTAGATGATGGGGTTCTTGCAGCGCCAGCAATGGGCGTACTGGTGATGGATGTTCTTCTTGCCTAACAGCATGCCCAGTTCCGCGATATATTTCAGGATCGGTACGTTTGCATCGAACACGAACAGACCTTTAAAGCGCTCACCGGCTTCTGCCGTCATCCTGCCCTGTTCGTCTACCGGGCAGACGATAGGCACATTGTATTTCAGGCAAGTCAGATAGTCCACATCACCGTGACCACCAGCAGTATGCACGCAGCCGGTACCGGTTTCCAGGTCAACATAGTCTGCCAGACAAATCATGGATTTTCGATGGTTGTATTCGGGGAACGGATGCTCGCATTCCGCAAATTCCATCTCGCGGCCTTTGACCGTCCCCAGCACTTTGCCCAGGGTCAGGCCCGCTTCCGCCGCCACGTTGCTGACCAGCTCGCTGGCCATGAACAGCACTTCGTCACCGTTTTCCACAAAGGAATATTCGAAATCAGGATGCAGTGTTACCGCCATGTTGCCGGGGATAGTCCAGGGTGTGGTGGTCCAGATTACAACATAAACCGGCCGGCCGTTTACGCCTTCCGGGGTCTTGCCATTGTCTTTGATCAACGGGAACTTAACATAGATGGTAGGCGTCTTCTGGTCCGCGTACTCGATTTCCGCTTCCGCCAGCGCAGTTTCGCAATGGGGGCACCAATACACAGGCTTTAGTCCTTTATAAATGTATCCTTTGTTAGCCATGGCGCCGAACACCCGGATCTGCTCCGCTTCAAAGGAATGATGCAGGGTCAGGTACGGATGATCCCAGTCGCCCAAAACGCCCAGCCGTTTGAACTCTTCCCGCTGGATGTCGACGAACTCATGGGCATACGCATCACATTTTGCCCGCAGATCCAGTGCCGTCATGCTGTGACGGTCCACGCCCATGGCGTTGAGGCAGGCGTGTTCAATCGGCATGCCGTGGGTATCCCAGCCGGGAACATAAGGCGTATCAAAGCCTTTAGCGTATTTATATTTAATAATGATATCTTTCAGAACTTTATTTAAAGCATGTCCCATGTGGAGATGACCGTTGGCATAGGGAGGCCCGTCATGGAGAACCCACTTGGTATGCCCTTCATGCAGTTTCTGTTTCTTTTCATAAATCTTGTTTTCTTCCCAGAATTTTAAAAATTCCGGTTCACGTTTCGGCAGGTTTCCCCGCATTGGGAACTCAGTTTCCGGTAAATTCAGAGTTTTGCTGTAATCCACTTTTTTCTCCTCCTGATTCGTTTCTGTGCAAGGAAAAAACTATTTTTCCCGTATAAAAAAAGTCCCGTCCAAAAAGGGACGAGACTATACTTAACCCGTGGTACCACCCTCATGACAGAAATCTTCTGCCACTCGTTCAGCGCGATAACGTGCGCCAATCCGTCCATGCTTACTATTTTGTTCAGCCGGCTGCTCCAAAGTGATCTTCACACTGCCGAAATATTCGTCCGGGCTTCCACCCTCCCCGGTTCGCTTGACCATTTCTGCAGGTTACTGTCTTTTTCCTGGCAATTAGCAACTTTACTTTTATTCAGCGCTGTAAAACTACGCCTGTAATGACGCTATTTTACTACTTTTGACAAAGCGCGTCAATAGCGCCCAGCTTAAATTTATGGATACCATATCCATCCTGCGCCTGTAAATGAGACAGGTCGTTCAGACGGAATATGGCATGTTCCTTCCATTTATTGATACCCAGCACAGACAGGCTGGATGGCAGGATATCCACCGAAAAATTCAGACGGTTCACGTCCTCAATGTCCATGCCCAACCAGTCAAAGATAATATTCTGTATCGTTCCCTTATGGGAGATGATGATCAGATTTTCCTTATCCCAGTCCGCTGCTTCATGCAGTCCGTCCACGGAACGCCGGAAAAATTCACGCCGGGTCTCCCCGCCGGGATAATTCCGGTGATCCAGTTCTTTTAACGTGGGAGGCGGACAGTAAATGCTCCTTGCTTCACTTTCCTTCAGGCCCGCTGCTTTCCCGTTATTCTTTTCCCGGAGAAATGCAAAATCCTCCACTTTTTCTATACCCAGTTTTTCTGCAAAGATAACCGCCGATTCATGGGCCCGTTTCAAATCGCTGCACAGAATCCGGAAGCGAGGCATCTTACCGGAAAAATCTTTCGCCAGTTTTTCCGCTGCCGCCTCAATCTGCCTGCGGCCTTTGTCCGTCAGGTTTGAATCCGTCCAGCCGCCGGTAAAATGCTCTGTATGGTGTGTCGCCTCTCCGTGTCGTACAAGAATGATCATGTCAGGATTCCCTGTTCCCTTCCGGCTCCGGAGCCGCATTTTGGGTTTCCGGTTTCACAGTTTCGTCCGCCGCTTCCGGTTTTGCTTCTATGCCCTGAGGCCTTGGATCCGCCGATTTCTGCAGTTCATTCAGGGCGACACGCAGATCTGCGTTCTTCCGGGGAAAACCGTTCCGGTTGAAGACCATGGGCCCACGGGGGTTAAATCTCGAGAAAAGAGGTTTACGAATCCCCCCCAGTCCGTTGCTTTTGGGTACGGAAGGCTTATCCTCTGCAGCAGGGTTCAGGTTTTCATCAGCGGCTGCGCCGACTTTATCCGTTATTGCGGATTTTTCTTCTCCAGCAGCCGCCGCATTTGCTTCGGCTGCCTCAGGAAAATTTACCTTAGCCGGGTCCTCCTTCGCTGGTTCCTCCACAGGTTTACCCTCTTGCGCTTCCACTACAGGCTCTGCGGCAGCCGCTACCGTTGCAGCGTTAATATCCATATCTTCCGCGGCTGCTTTATTTCCGGCTTCCGCCACGACTTCCGTATGCACCGGCTCCGCTTTTGTTTCCAGGACCGGTTCCGCTTTCCTGACCGCCTGCAGTTTGGGCTGCACCAGCTGATCTACGGCATATTCTGCTTCAAAATTATCATATAAGGACAATTGAGACTGCAACAGGCTCTTCAGCTGCTTGCTCTGGGAGTTTGCCTTGCTCACCATGGTATTATATGTGTCCATGGCCGCAGCCGCTTTGGTCTCCGCCACAAATACCATCTTCTGGCTCCGTTCAGTAGCCTCACGAATCATGGATCGGCTTTGTTCTGTTGCTTCAGCTACCATCTGCTGGGATTTCTGCGATGCTTCGGTGATCATGGTCTGGGATTTCTGATTCGCATCCGCCATCATATCCTGGGATTTCTGCCGTGCTTCCGCTATCATATCCTGGGACTGCTTCTGGGCGTTGGCAATCATCTCATGAGCTTTCTGGGTCGCTTCAGCCACGATATTCTGGGATTGCTGGTTCGCATCAGCCATGACCTGGTTGGCATGTGCTGAAGCTTCCGCAGTCAGGGTACGGGCCTGCTCCCGGCTGTCTGCCAGCTGGGACTTGCAGCTGTCTTCAGCTTCCACCTTCATTCTGGCCACTTCGATTTCCGCAAGGCTCTTCATCTTCTCCACAAAGGACTGAGCTTCTTCCCTCAGTTTGCTGGTAGAAGAATCGGTTTTGCTGCGCAGGCCCAATGCATAGGAATCCGCGTCGGTACGGGTGGACTTACCGTAATCGTCTGCTTCACCCCTGGTTTTGGACGCGTATTCGTCAGCCATTTTCCGGACATTCTCCGCGTAAGCGTCTGCTTCGGATTTCATTCGGGTAATTTCCGCTTCCGTATCGGCACGCAGTTTATTGCAGAATGAAACCGCTGCTTCTTTCTGTTTATTGCAGGCCAGTTCGGTTTCCCTGGTAAGCACCTGGGCCTTCTGCAGACTGCTCTTCTTGACCTCATCCGCTGTTTCCTGCGCAACCACCAGCGTACTCTGCATGGTGCTCTCCATCCGCTGGTAATATTCCAGCTTGGCGCTGACCCGCTCTACAGAATCCTTTAACTCCACATTATCCTGATATAAACGTTCGTAATCTCTGGAGATCTGAGAAAAGAACTGGTTGACTTCGTCTGTGTCATAACCGCGAAAACCTTTGGAAAATG
This sequence comes from uncultured Succiniclasticum sp., assembly GCA_902801365.1. Classification (GTDB taxonomy): domain Bacteria; phylum Bacillota; class Negativicutes; order Acidaminococcales; family Acidaminococcaceae; genus Succiniclasticum. Next base: position 37,333 of record CADCHY010000004.1, on the reverse strand, counting down.
TCTTCCCATTTAAGTCCAATGGTGTCAGCATGTTGTCTCCTCCTACTAAAAAAACAATATTTCTTTAATCATTGTATGTCGACTTAAATAATATATTTGTTCTCATGACCGGGGTCATGCTTTTTTCGTTATATATACCGTTTCAGCGTAATCGCAAAGCGTCCTTTTTTCGTCGTGCCGCGAATTTCCGAAAGTTCCACCCTGCCTCTGCCGCGAAATGACATTATATCGCCTTCGGCAACAGACTGGGACGCACTCCTGGCTTCTTTCCAGTTCAGTTTCACATTCTGACTTTTGATTTCTTCTGCCATCCGGGAACGGCTGATGCCGTATCCGGCTGCCGCCACCGCATCCAGCCGCAGAGCCGCCACGGTAGCCGAAATTATCTTAACTTTTTCTTCCTTTGCCTGCAATTCCTCTCTGCCGATTTGCTGCAGGCCCACATAAGCCGCGCCAATCTGGGTCAGGTTGCTCTCAATGTAGTTTGCAAAGGCTTTGTCCGCCACAAACTGGGCGCCCTCCGGCACCAGTACGATATCCCCCAGAATCTCACGTTCACAGCCCATGCCCATAAATGCGCCAAGGATATCTCTATGGCCTAACGTATAATACCGTTTATCCCAGGTAACAAGATAGCATACTATCCCAAAATCCGGTGTGCCGTAAGAATCCTCTGCCACGAAAGCAGTCTTGCACCGTTCTGCATTGGCAAACCCGCCGTCAGTTTCCAGACGGATGCCTTCAAAGTTTGCCGCCACAATTTCCGCCACATTCCTGCCATGGGGGTCCAGAAACTCGCTGACCTTGTATCTGCCAGTTTTCCGGGCAGTCTCCGCCAGATCCACCAGCCGCGCTGCCAGCTCTTCGTCCCCACTCGCTTTGAAGTAGCGCAGTATTTTATCTCTGTCTGCCATGCCTATTTGTTTCCCTTTAACTCTTCGCTGCGGTTCAGCACAGCCTGCACCGCGTTGTACATCGCGCCGCGCACCGCGCCGTTCTCCAGTGCTTTGATGCCGGCAATGGTAGTGCCGCCGGGAGACGTCACCATATCACGCAGCACGGCAGGATGTTTTCCCGTCTCCAGCACCATCTTTCCCGAGCCGGCAAAAGTCTGGGCCGCCAGCTTGATGGCCGCCGCCCTGGGCAGACCTGCCATAACGCCCGCATCCGCCAACGCATCAATCATCACATAAACATATCCCGGTCCGCAGCCGGAGACAGCGGTGACCGCTTCAATATCCTTTTCCTGAATCCGCAGTGTTTCCCCGCAACAGCCAAAAATCTGTTCCGCGGTTTTCACCGCTTCTTCACTCACCCCGTTACCGGGCGCTATGGCCGTCATACCGGCTCCTACTGCCAGCGGCGTGTTGGGCATGGTACGGATCACAGGATGTCCTTTAAATATCCCGGCAATCTTTTCTATCGTCACAGAACCCATGATGGAAAGGATGACTGCCTTCGCAGGTACAGCTGAAATCAGCTCGCCGCGCAGCACGCTGTCCACCATCTGCGGTTTGATTGCCAGTATGACCATGTCTGCATCTTTCACTGCTTTACAATTGTCAACGAGTCCGGTCACGCCATAGGTATCGTGCAGATAATCCGCACGTTCCTGCCGGTGTGCTCCTACATAAATCGCCGCCGGATCCATCAGCCCAGCGCCAGTAATGCCTTTTATGATTGCCTCACCCATGGCGCCGCCGCCGATAAACGCCAGCTTTTTCAAATTCAGTTTTTCGGCCATGAGGATCCTCCTCTTTCTCCGCCGTACACTTCGGCCTCTGCGTCAATATCCACATTACGCGGCGCGCAGACCAGAATGTTCGGACCAATGGTGCGGATCGTGCCGTTCAGCGCATAAATGGTTCCGCTGATAAAGTCCGTCATACGTTTCCGCACAGCCGGTTCGGTAGTTTCAAAATTAACCACTACAGGCTGGTCGTTCCGCAAAAAGTCCGCGACTTTCTGGGAATCGTCAAAACTGGAAGGCTCAATCACTACCACGCGGACTTCCGTTGTAGTCTTCACCTGGATTGTACGGTTCTCCTTTTTATTCTTACGGACCCGGGACAAAAGACCGGGCTTTTTCTCTTTGACTTCCTTTTCCACAGGAGCCGGCACCGGTTCTTCTTTCACTACAGGGACCGGGGCGGGGCGGACCGCTTTCGGGAACCCTTTTCTGGCCGGTTTCTCCGCTGCTTCTTCCTCTTCAAATTCTTCGTCGTCTTCTTCCAATACACGGTTCGGATCGTCCGGATCATATAATCCCAGCGCGTCCGAAATACGGTCTAAAAACTTTTTCTTGCCCATAATATGTCTCCTCTGTTTTATTTATCGTATATGATCTGCAACAGGCCGCTGCCGCATATCTTCATTTTCAAATCAATAACCGCGGTTGCTGTAATCCCGTGCGCCAAACAATGCGGTTCCCACACGAACCATGTTGGCTCCTTCTTCCACGGCAATTGCGTAATCGCTTGTCATGCCCATGGAAAGATAATCGATATCGTTCCGCTGCCGCTTCAGTTTACAAAAATATTCATAGCCCTGCCGGAACACAGTATGCAGCACGTCCTGATCCGGTGTATTCGGTGCGATTACCATGATGCCCCGTACCCTGATGTGGGGCATTTCATCCAGCACCGGCAGGATTGCTTCATAATCCTCTGCCAGAAAACCTGTCTTCTGGGGTTCCCTTGCAATGTTTATCTGCAGAAGAACATCCATGAGTTTGGACTGTTTCGCCGCTTCTTTTTCCAGTGCCCGCAGCAGGTGTTCGCTGTCCGCGGATTCGATCAGGTCAAAAGATTCCACTGCCTGCTTCGCCTTATTGGTCTGCAGGTGGCCGATTAAATGCCACTTGCCCGGATGACCTAACTTCTCCTGTTTTTCCCGGGCTTCCTGCACCCGGTTTTCCCCGATATTCTCCACTCCCAGCGCTTCAATCTCCGTGACCGCCTCCGCCGGATGGTTCTTCGTCACGGCAACCAGGCAGACCTCATCGCCGGTCTCTTTCTTCCCACTGCGTTTCGCCAGCGCAGACGCAATTGTTTCCCTAACGTTACGCAGATTATCTGCCAACATAAAACCAGACCTCTTTTGAATCAATATTTATGAATGAAAAATAAATTAAAATATAATAAGAAATTATATCACATTAAAGCATAACAGAAAAGCAGGTTTTCAGCAAGAAAAAAGTGGATTTGTGCTTTGCGGAAACTATACTTAAAAACGAATTGCTTCAAAACGGTGTTTTTACCCTTTCCTGCACAGGCATACGCCCATGCGTCCCGTTCTCCCGTTTTCATAGCGGTAAGAACAGAACAGTTCCGGATTATGGTTTGTGCATACCCCCGCAACGGAAATACGGGAAGGCGCCACTCCCGCTTCCATCAGCTGCTGCCGGTTGACCTGCCACAGGTCCAGCCAGTACTTCCCGTCACATTTAGCCATAAAGCAGCTTTCGTAATCAGGCATCTCGTTCCGTACCACGTCGTCCACTTCGTAACAACAGCCACCGATAGAAGGGCCGATAGCTGCCAGAAGGTTTTCCGGTCTGACGCTAAACACTTCGGTCATGGCGCTGACCGTTTTTTTAGCGATCTGCGCAGCCGTTCCCCGCCAGCCTGCATGAGCGAGACCGATGGCTCCCGTTTCCGGATCGGCCAAAAGCACCGGAACGCAATCAGCATAAAATAACAACAATGGAACATCTGCCAGATTGGTGATCAGCGCATCCGTTTCCGGAACCGTACCGGCAAAGGACAACGCGCCGCTGCCAATCAAACACTCCGACACAACCTGTACCTTACTTCCGTGCACCTGGGCGCAGGTGGTAAACCGTTCCGCCTTTACGCCAATGGCCTCCGCAAATTTCTGCCGGTTGCGAAGAACCTTTTCCGGATTATCTCCCACATGCAGCGCCAGGTTCAACGTGCCCGGAACAATATCACTTTCCCCGTGCAGCCGGGCGGAACATGCTGTTGTAAAACCCGCCTGCTCAAATCTTGTAAAGTATCCGAACCATACATTGTTTTGTGACGTCACTTTGAAATCTTTTTGCATTCGTTTCTCTCTTTCAGATTTTAATTTCAATTTATCATTTGCAAACGCCGCAACGTTTACAACCGTCAAAACAACCCGGCGTAAACTTGCCAATCCGGGAGTTTTCCATTTCTTTTAACAGATACATTTTGCTCACGCCCATGTCCAGATGATCCCAGGGCAATGGTTCTCCGGTTTTTATTTTGCGGCAGGCAAGTTCTTCCGGCAGGATATGATGAGACTGAAACGCCTCTTTCAATCCTGTCCGGTTTTCCGCTGCCCAAAGCAATACTTTGCCAAGCCGCCTGTCTCCCCGTGCCAGGGCAGCCTGTAACAATGTCTCTTTCAACGATTCGGTTAAAAGACGGATCCGCCTGTCTTTTCTGAATCCGTTTTGCAGTATCTTAAATCTGTGTTTCAATACTTTTACATCTTCCAGAGGCGACCACTGGTATGGTGTAAAAGGTTTGGGGATAAAGGCATTGACTGAAAGGATAAGATCGCCTTTATGCCCCAGTTCATCCATGCGGTAACGGACACGGTGAACCATCGCTATCATCTCGTCTATGTCTTCGTCCGTTTCTCCCGGAAGCCCGATCATAAAATACAACTTGATGTTCGGCATCCCTGCCAGAGCCGCATACTCCATCGCCTGATAAATATGTTCTTCCGTAATTCCTTTGTTAATAGCATCCCGCATCCGGACACTGCCTGCTTCCGGCGCTACCGTCATGGTACGCTGCCCGCTTTCTGCCAAAGCCTGCACCAGTTTCCGGTCCAGTGAATCGGCCCGCAGGGAAGCGCAGGAAAAGGAAATGTGTTCTTCAGCTAATGTACTTGTCAGCTGTTTCATTTCAGGATAATCCGAAACCGCAGCGCCCATCAGCCCCACTTTGGCCGTATTTTCCGGGCGTTGCCGGATATCCTGCAGCAGCATCTCCAGTTTGCGGTTACGGGGCCTGCGGAAGCAGTAACCCGCCATGCAGAACCGGCAATGCCGTCCACAGCCCCGGGCCACTTCCACAATGAACATGTTGGCAAATTCTGTATAGGGTGAAATAATAGCCGAAGTATGGGGATACGCGTCCAATTCTTTCACCCACTGACGGCTGATTATTTCCGGTACCGTTGCCAGGTGTTCCATACCGGTAAAGGCGCCTGTCCTGTCGTACTGCGGTACATAGAAATGCGGCACATACACCCCCGGCAACTGTGCCGCTGCCAGCAGTTTTTCCCTGCGTGTTTTCTTTTCCATACGCAACTGTTCCAAAAGCCTCAGAAGTTTCGGCAGGGTTTCCTCCCCTTCGCCGATGACCACAAGATCAGCAAATTCCGCCAGCGGTTCCGGATTAAAAGTGGCACAGGGACCGCCGATGATAACAAAGGGATCTTTTTCGCCCCGTTCTTCCGCGAGCAGTTTAATATGCCCCATCTGCAGCTGGATCAGAAAGTTAAGATAATCCATTTCAAAAGAAATTGTGGCACAGATATACGGAAAATCTGCCAACGGGCGCTGGGTCTCCATGGAAAACAGAGCTGTTTTCGTTTTGGCATACTCCTCCCGCTTCTTTGTCTCCGGCAAGAATACCCGTTCACAGGCCCAGCCTTCCCGGTTCAGAATCTGGTACAAAATATGCAGACCCAGGTTGGACATCCCCAGATGGTAGGTGTTCGGGTATAAAAAAGCCACCGGGGTTCTCCGCCCCGGGGCAAATATCTGGGTTCCGATTTCTGTTGCAAGGATTTCCTTAATCTCTTTTTGCAGATTCCAGCTCAAGCAGGTAACCTCTCTTTTAAAAATGTAATTTAACTGTCTTTAACTCTTATTTTGCTTTCAGCTTCTTTTCCAGCGCGTCGATGATGCTCTTCAATACTTTCAGCCGGGCGTAGTATTTGCTGTTGGCTTCTACGATGATCCAGGGAGCGTAATCCGTATTGGTACGTCCCAGCATTTCGTTGACCGCCTCTTCATATTCCGCCCACTTGGCCCGGTTGCGCCAGTCTTCGTCGGTAATCTTCCACAGTTTTTCCGGATTGTTTTCCCGTTCTTTAAAACGGCGGGCCTGTTCATCCTTGTCGATCTGAAGCCAGAATTTCAGGACGACCATGTTGGCTTCCGCCCATTCCTTTTCCATTTCATTTATCTCATCGTAACCCCGGCGCCAGTCCACGTCCGGAGTAATCTTTTCAATACGTTCTACCATGACCCGGCCGTACCAGGTGCGGTCAAACAGGGCAATCTGCCCCGGTTCGGGAACATTGATCCAGAACCGCCAAAGGTAATGGAACAACCTTTCAACCTGATTGGGGGCAGAGTACGGATGAACGCTGAAATCCAGAGGATCCAATGCTTCCGCTACGCGTTTGATGGCGCCGCCTTTGCCGCCGGCATCCCAGCCTTCAAAAGCAAGAACTGTGGAAACCCCTTTGTTGAATGCTTCCACCTGCAATTCCCGAAGCCGTTTCTGATACTCGTCCAGTTTCTCCTTGTATTCGTCTTTGGAAACATCTTTGCTTAAATCAACCTTGCTGAGGATATCATACTTCCGCTTGCTGTCACTGACGTTGGTGGACAAGCGCTGCGCTTCTTTGTATGTGGTAAACGCTTTCACCGCCTTGTTGATGCCGTCCACCACCGCGTTGAAGATTTCGTATTCCGCCACGTCCACGTCTTCCCCGCTGATCAGGTGCCAGGGGGCATTCTCCGTGTCGGTAGCTTTCAGCATCTCATCATACCGTTTGTAGAACTTGTCATAGTTTCCTTCTTCGGTATAAATTTCATGAACAGGTTTCCATGCCTTGCCTGTTTCCTTGATGAGGGCTTTTTTATTTTTTTCCTGCTGCTTCTCCGAAACATGTACGAAGAATTTCAGCAGGCAATAATGTCCGTCTGTCAACTGTTTTTCAAACGCGTTGATCTGGTCATAGGTGACACGGGTGGATTTCGCTTCATTCTTAACTTCGATATCGTTTTTCAGATAGTACCAGCCGTGACGGTAAACGGTAATATGACCCGGAGGCGGAAGGCGTTTCCAGAACGAAGTAAAGAAAGGCTGCTGCCTCTGCAATTCCGTAACCCGCGTTGAGGTGTACACATGGAACCCGCGGGCATCCATAAACTGCATCATCTTCCCGACGATTTCGCTACGTCGGGAATGACGCCAGCCTTCAAAGACCATGATGACCGGCATGCCTGCATCCCGGGCTGCACGCTGCGCCTTACCCAGTTCGTAGCCCAGTTTCTCATCCAGCAGCTTCTTCAGATCTGATTTTTTCAATTTCGCGCCGAGATCAACCTTGTTTAACATTAGAATTTGTCCCCCTTCCAAGGCGTAATGCCCCGGGGCTTGTCCAATATGACCTGTAACCGGATGCCCCGTTTTACGTCCTGTTTATTTAAGCGGGGTTGAACGTTTTGACCCGTTTCCCCAATTTGTAAACCGATTTCGCCGTCAGCCAGCAGCGAACCGCTGAGTCCGCTGTTTTGCAACTGTTGCCTGTTTCTGGCAATCTGTTCCGCTTCCTGCCGCGCGGCTTCCAATTCGTGACGGGAAATGCTTCCGTCCGCCTCTCTCCGTAAGCTGTCCTCTTCCCGGCAGACCGCGTCGTGTTCCTCTTCATCCAGGTCGGGCAGCTTTTTGTCCGGGAAAAAGATGCGGGCCTCCCGTTTCAGTGCCCGTGCCAGCTCCTCTTCTTCCGAAAGACGCTGTTCCTCCCGGATGGGAACTGCCGGTATATAATTCCGGTTAAAAAACATGATTACACTCCTGCAATACTACCTGGCAACTCCTGTTTTGCGGTTCACGTTACATAACATTGCCTGTATTACATAACATTGCCTTTATCCTGCTGCACAAATCTTCTTACGTTTCTTCCGGCGTATCCGTCCCGGAAATGGCCTTGCGCATCTGAGTATCCGCATTGATATTGTTCATACGGTAATAATCCATCACGCCCAGATTGCCCTGCCGTAACGCATCCGCCATGGCTTCCGGCACTTTGGCTTCCGCTTCCACGACCTTGGCTTTCATCTCCTGGGTGTAAGCTTTCATTTCCTGTTCTTTGGCAACCGCCATAGCACGACGCTGCTCCGCCTTCGCCTGGGCGATGCGTTTATCCGCTTCCGCCTGATCGGTCATCAGGGCTGCGCCGATGTTACGTCCCACGTCAACATCCGCAATATCAATGGACAAAATCTCAAAAGCAGTGCCTTCATCCAGTCCTTTATCCAATACCGTTTTGGAAATATGCTCCGGCGACTCCAGCACATCGGTGTGCATTTCAGAAGAACCCACTGTGGAAACGATGCCTTCCCCGACACGGGCGATTACCGTTGCTTCCCCGGCGCCACCTACCAGCCGTTCAATGTTGGCGCGTACAGTAACTCTCGCTTTAACCCGTAATTCGATACCGTTTTTCGCCACCGCGCCAACGACCGGTGTTTCAATGACTTTCGGGTTAACGCTCATCTGTACCGCTTCCAATACATCGCGGCCGGCCAGATCGATAGCACAGGCCCGTTCAAAGGTAAGGTTAATAGCCGCCCGGTGTGCCGCAATCAGGGCATCGATAACCCGGTCCACGTTGCCGCCGGCCAGATAATGGGCTTCCAGCTGATCGGAATTTACATTCAGACCCGCTTTGTTCGCCTTGATTAACGGCAGTACGATCTTATCCGGCGGTACTCGGCGCAGCCGCATGCCTACCAGATTGAAGATGCTGATGCTCACGCCTGCGGATATGGCTGAAATCCAAAGCCCCACCGGCACAAACTGCAAAAAGATAAACACACCGATTATAATCAGAAACAGACTGGCGCTGCCGCCTACTAATAAATTTGACATAAAGCCCTCCAAAATACTCTGCCGGGAAAAGAATCCGCAAAACCGTTCCCGCTGTTTTGCTCATTTCTTTTCTTATATTTATATATTTCTATTTAACAAATAAGAATTCTTTAACTTTTATTATACTATTTTATCTGCGCAGACGCCACAAAAAATATAAGTTGCCACACAGAATTCACGAATTATCACAAAAAAATAACAGTGCCTTCCGACACTGTTATTTGTTGTTTACTGTAATAAGCTTTTCACGATGGTGTTGATCCGTTTGCCATCGGCACGTCCCTGCACCTGAGGCATAACCGCTTTCATGACTTTTCCCATTTCTTTCGGGCCTGTCGCGCCGACGGAAGCAATCGCTTCCTTAATGATTCCAGTCAATTCTTCATCGCTCATAGCTGCCGGCAAATACGCTTTCAGGATTTCCAGTTCCTTGTTGGTCTGGTCAATCAAATCTTCGCGTTTACCTTTTATGAATTCAGCCAGGGAATCTTCCCTCATCTTGACTGCCTTCATGATAACAGCCAATACTTCATTTTCAGTAAGCTCTTCTTTGTTTTTTCCGTTGATCTCTGCATTGCGAATGTCGGACCGGACCATCCGGATTACTTCCAGACGAAGCTTGCCGGCTTCCCTGTCCTTCATCGCCTGCTTCATATCAGCCATCAGTTTTTCTTTTGTGGTCATCCGACCCGCCTCCAATTATCTGGATTTACGTTTTCTGGCTGCTTCGGATTTTTTCTTGCGCGCAACACTGGGTTTTTCGTAATGTTCGCGTTTTCTAACTTCGGAAAGAATGCCAGCCTTCTGGGTCGCACGTTTGAAACGGCGCAGTGCGCTTTCCAGGGACTCCCCTTTGCCAACTTTAACTTCTGCCATCTGATCTCCCTCCCTCCACACACTTAGGGAAGTGTTCGGTTTATTTCATCATATCCAGATGTCATAAAAAACACCTGTACATAATTTTACCAGTAGATTATATCGCAAATGGCAGAATCTGTCAATAAATCCGCACCGCCAAATCCCGTTCTTTTCACAGTTTTTTGTGAAAAAAATGAAAAGAAATAAGTTATGCGAAAGTTTGATGCCTTACAGGAAAACCCGTGCGATTGGAATGACAAAATACAGCCAGTTTATTTATTCCTTCGGGAACGGCGGCCAGCCCATGGCTTTTCCGCCGATCAGATGGATATGCAGGTGCTGTACGGTCTGTCCCCCGTCTTTACCGGTATTGATGATCAGACGGAATCCGTCTTCTTTGATGCCCAGCTTTTCGGCAATATCCGCAACCTTGCCCAGCATGTAACCCACCAGCGCCGGCTCAGCGGCCATCACATTGTCTGCATGGGTTTTGGGAACTAAAAGCACGTGTACAGGGGCTGCCGGTTCCAGATCTTTGAATGCAACCATCTTGTCGTCTTCATACACTTTGTTGGAAGGAATTTCGCCTGCCGCGATTTTGCAAAAGATACAGTCACTCATGGTAACGCCTCCTTGTCAGTTATAACGCTAAAAAAAAATTCGTTTTGCAGGGAAAAGAATTCGCAAAACCGTAAACGTTTGCTATTCCGTGGATTCATGCGCCTATGGCGAAAAACTCGCGGCTGCGCCGCTCAAACAGTTTCGCCATGACGGTGCATTTCATCTCACGGAATGACGCAATCCTTTCCGATGTTTTGCTCATTTCTTTTTCTTACCTTCAAATGCTAATTAATTATAAGATTGTGCCTTTACACTTGTCAATTAAAGCTTCCGTGATTTTTATGTCTGTCATTTTACCGCATAAATCCGGTTCGCCTTGGAATTCCACCCGGATGTAGTTTTCCGTCAGGCCTTCTACTAGGCCGGTCGTTCCGATTGGCTGTTCTACCAGCACCGTATGTCTCTTTCCAATATTCTGCGCAAAATACGCCTGCTGCATTTGGCGATCCAGTTCTGCCAGTTTCTCTGCACGCTGCTTTTTTACAGGTTCCGGAATCTGGTCCTGCCTGGCTGCCGCCGGTGTGCCCTTCCGTTTGGAGTATGGGAAGATGTGCATCTTGGCGAAGCCGCATTGTTTTACAAAATCGCAGGTTGCGGCAAAATCCGTTTCCGTTTCTCCGGGGAAACCCACGATGACGTCTGTCGTGACCGCAATCCCCGGAACTTTTTTACGAATCTGGTCCAGCAATGTTTTAAACTTACTCGTATCGTACGGCCGGTGCATTTCTTTTAAAACTTTATCACAGCCGCTCTGAAGGGGCAAGTGAAGATGGGGGCACAGGCGTTTATCTGTCTCCATCAAATCCAGCAGCCGTTCCTCCACTTCCACCGATTCCAGGGAACCCAGACGCAGGCGCTGCAGGGCTGGAACAGAAAGCGCCGCCTGCACCGCATCATATAACGTCGTTCCGTCTTTCATCTCTTTCCCATAGCAGCCAAGATGGATACCAATCAGGACAATTTCCTTATATCCCGCTTCCGTCAGGCGCTGCACTTCTTCTTTTATACTTTTCAGGCTCCGGGAACGGATCGGTCCCCTTGCATAGGGAATGATGCAGTAGGAACAGTACTGGTTACAACCCTCCTGTATTTTCAGATAGGCACGGGTCTTGTCCGCTTCGTTGCCGCCGGACATTTCCTCAAACTGCACACCCTGTTTCCATGGGCGCACTTCGTCATCTGTTTGATTTTGCTTCTTTTCCAGCGCCGCTTCCACCAGCGTCACGATTTTCGCCCGGTCCTGGGTTCCGATGATCAGGTCCACCCCATCGATAGCTTTTACTTCCTCCGCGGCAGTCTGGGGGTAGCAGCCCGTCACCACGATCAGCGCGTCATTCTCTTTGCGGATGGCCCGCCGGATCATCTGTCTTGACTTCTGCTGTCCCGTGTTGGTCACCACACAGGTATTCACCACATACACATCGGCCTCTTCCGTAAAATCGCAGACGGTATAGCCCCCCTGCCGGAACAGTTCCTGCATACTGGCCGTATCCGCCTGATTTACTTTGCAGCCTAATGTCATAAACGCAATTTTCTTCATTGTACTGTCTTTCCTGATTCTTTATCCATTTTTATATTTCGAAACTATATTATTATTGCAATTTGGAGACCGCCGGTCAATTGGAATCTTTTTCCATCAGCAGTCCCACCCAGTCTTTGATGCGTGTCACTTCTTTCACCCGCAATCCGGCTTTTTCCGCAGCTTCGGTTACGTCCTGCTGATAATCTTCAATGATACCGCTGGCAAAGAACAGACCGCCATCCTTCAGCTTGCCGGGAATATCCGGCAACAGCAGGATGATGATGTCAGCCAGGATATTGGCCACGATCACATCGGCCTTACCTTCCGTACCGTGAAGCAGGTCGCCCTGTTTTACTTCGATGCGGTCTGCCAGTCCGGCTTTTGCAATATTTTCCTCTGCCGTCCGCACCGCAACGCCGTCTATATCCACTGCTTTGATATTTTTTGCGCCCAGCTTTGCCGCCGTCATGGCCAAAATGCCGCTGCCCGTTCCCACGTCAAACACAGTGGTGTCAGGATGAACCATTTTTTCCAAGGCTTCCAGTACAAGAACGGTAGTCGGATGCGTCCCTGTCCCAAAAGCCATGCCCGGATCCAGTTCCAGCACAACATCCTCCGCTTCCGGTTCATAGCTTTCCCATGAGGGTTTCACTACAATATGTTTTCCCACACGGGTCACATGGAAATACTGTTTCCACTCATCTGACCAGTCCGTTTCGCTGACCTTCCGGAACAGCGTCGGCCCGATACGAAAGCTTCCAATCCGTTTTTCCACCGCGGCCAGTTCCGTTTCGATGCGCTGCAGCCTTTTCTGCAGTTCTTCATCTTCCGGATAATACGCCGTTACCGTCACCACAGATAAATCCGTCTCCTCCGGCAGCGGGTCGCAAAGTTCAAAAGGCAAGGACTTGCGTACCGTTTCATACAGCACAGGGTCCTCTATGACCACACCGTTCCGGGCGCCGGCCTCCCGCAAGATTTCCGCCGTTACATCTTCCGCTTCATGTTTCACTTTTACGCTGACTTCCAGCCACTGTTCCATGTTCATATCCCCAGATTATCCGTTTCATACAAAATCGCCGCAGCCGTCACCATCCCGGCCGTTTCCGTCCGCAAAATACGCCGCCCCAGGCTCACCGCAATGCCGCCCGCTTTCTGCGCAACATTTACTTCTTCATTGGAAAGCCCGCCTTCCGGCCCGATGATCACGCCGATACTCTTTGCATTTTTGTGAGACTGCAGGACTTCTTTCAGGCTTACCTTGTTTTCGCTTTCGTAAGCAATCACCAGCAAATCCCATTTTTCTTCCTGCAGGACCTGAGACAACTTTATAACCGCATGCACCGCCGGAATCACATCCCGTTTGCTCTGCTTGGCCGCCGCTTCCGCAATTTTCTGCCAGCGTTCCGTTTTCTTTTCCGCTTTGGAACGGTCCAGCACCACCACCGAATGATCCATGGCCAGCGGGAAAATCTCCGCAACACCAATCTCCACGGCTTTTTGGATAATCAGCTCCATCTTCTCGCCTTTGGCCAGCCCCTGCAACAGGGAGATCCGCACATCCGGCTCATGGGTTTCCCGCAAAATCTCACGGGCCGCAACGGTCACCGTATTGGTATTGGCTGCCGTAATCTCCCCCACAAAGCTGATGCCGTCATCCGCTACCACCTGCAATTGATCTCCCGGAACCATGCGCAGCACATCCATAATATGGTGGGCGTCCCTGCCGGTAATCTGCATTTCCTGTTTAAAAGGCTTGGGAATAAAAAAACGGTGCATACAAACCTCGCTTAAGACTGCGTATGTCTTTTAATCAAGTGTAAATGACTTAAGGAGACGCTGATTACTAAGTGTTTCCTTACTCTTCAGATACCTGTTTCTTCTTGTTCAACCATAAACTCCAGGGTACTTTATAGTTCGTTTTACGGTTTTTCTGTACATATTCATAAATCAATGGCAACATCCTGGCTTTTTCCTCATAGAGAGGAGCCCTGTAGCTGCCGGATTTCCCGGTGTAAAGGGGATAGCTGCTTCCTGTCATCGCCTGACGGATAACAATGTCCTTCATCGGCACGCCCGGATTCCTCATCATATCGTAAATCATCATCATGATCCCCGTGCGTCCCTTACCTGCCTGACAGTGGAAATGCAGCCAGGCCTGGCCCGGATCAATTCTTTTTACAAAAGACACAAAACCATCGATATCTTTCGCCGGGGGCCAGCAATGGTCCGGAAGCGGAATCCTCAGGTATTTAAAACCTTCGCTTTCAACCAGTTCCTTTTCCGTCATAACGCTTTGAATGTTGATTTTCATTCGGGCAGCCGGCGGAGCGCCTTTTTTAGCATACGCATGAATTGTTTTCCCGATCATTGCCCCAAAGCGCTTTGCTTCGTCAGCCTCAACCTCCTTAAGCGTCATTCCTTTATTTGCCCAGTTGTGAGTCCCGTACCAGGAGAGAGGAATTCCCTCGTTAACAAGAACATGGCTTTCCTGTCGCAAATCAACAACATATATGTCCTTGCCCTTGGCGCATTCCCGCAAGACAGGAGCAAGTCTCCTGAACTGCGGCCCTGAAAACTGTGCGCTGCCTGAAATACACAGTGTATCCAGGCCTTCTGTGGAAGGTTTAAAATCCGGGTCTATCCTGTACCTGGAGTTCATTTTCTTAAATTTATACCGGTGATCCGACAACAGTCTTACATTGTCCAGTTCGCCCTTCCAGCCGTTCAGTTTGTCCCTGTCTATCCTGACAAACGGTTTTGCGGCTTCACCACAGGCAGTACACGCTGCAGAAAACAGAAACGACACAAAAAGGCACAGGATAACAGAACGAAGCAAAAAGATTCTTTTATTATGCAGCATGCCGCCCCAACTGACAGTCACAGCTTCATGCTTTTCTTTCGTCCCGGCACAGAGCATCGCCCACTTTTTGGCAAACCGTGCAAAAATATCTGTTGTAAACTGTGCCATAATGTCCCCCCATTACAATAAATTAAAAAGGACGATTCGTTAAATATAAACTCATAGCCTGTCTTGATACTATATTTTATCATAAAATACGGCGCTTTGCACTGAACATAAAAAAGTACGGCCTGCATTCTCTGCAAGCCGCACCAAAAGCCTTCTCTCTTTTTAACTGTTCCGCAGTTTCCTCACTTACACAAATCCGCGGTCTTGTTCAGGTTCCCTTGCCTAATCAAATCTTTGCTCTCTTACTTAAATAAATCCTTGATTTTGTTCAGGAAACTCTTCTCTTCCGGATTGATGTTGTCCTTGGCCACATCGGCAAAATTACGCAGCACCGCTTTCTGCCGTTCCGTCAGCTTCGTAGGCACTACGACCTTGATGCGCACCAGCTGGTCGCCCCGGCCGGTTCCGCGCAGCCTCGGAATGCCTTTGCCCCGCAGGCGCATCACACGGCCCGGCTGGGTTCCTTCCGGAACTTTCATGACAACCTTGCCGTCAAGTGTAGGCACTTCCACTTCGGCGCCCAGCGATGCCTGCACAATATTGATAGGTACTTCGCAGTACACATCGTTGCCGTCCCGTTCAAAGAACTTGTGCGGTTTCACGAACAGATATACATACAGATCGCCGTTCGGTCCGCCCTTGGCACCGGCGGCGCCTTCACCGGCTACACGTAAACGGGAACCGTCGGCCACGCCGGCCGGAACTTTCACCTTCAGGTTCTTCTGCTTTTTCACTGTGCCTGTACCGCGGCATTCATGACAGGGGTCGGAAACAATCTTGCCTTCCCCATGGCACTTCGGGCAGGGCCGTACGGTCTGCATCTGCCCCAGCACGGTGTTCTGTACCACGCGGATCTGACCGGTACCATGGCAGTCCGGGCAGGTTTCCACTTTGGAACCGGGTTCCGCGCCATCGCCGTGGCAATGGTCACAGGTTTCGTCCCGGTACAGGGAAATCTCTTTCTCTACGCCAAAGGCTGCTTCCTCAAAGGTCAGGTTCAGGTCAAAGCGCAGATCACCGCCCCGCTGGGGTCCTTTGTCTGCCTGGCTGCCACGGCGTCCGCCCGCGCCACCGAAGAACATATCGAAAATGTCCTCCATGCCGTTGCCGAAACCACCGGCGCCAAAGCCGCCAAAGCCATCAAACCCACCGAAACCGCCGGCACCGCCTGCGCCGCCGTTTTCAAAAGCCGCCATGCCGAACTGGTCATACTGGGCACGCTTCTGTTCATCCGAAAGGACGCTGTACGCTTCGCTGCATTCCTTGAACTTTTCAGCGGCTTCCGGATTATCCTTGTTCAAATCAGGATGGTACTTGCGTGCCAGCTTGCGATATGCTTTTTTGATATCATCGGTGCTGGCGTCTTTGGAGACGCCAAGCACCTCATAAAAATCTCTTTTTTCAGCCATTGTTTTATCCCATCCCGCTGATTTTATTTCTTATCGTCAACAACTTCCGCGTCAACCACATCGTCTTCCGGCTTTTTGCCTTCGCCTGCACCCTGCGCGCCGGTTGCGCCGGCAGCGCCTGCGTCGCCTTTGTTGGCTTCCGCCTGCTTGTAGAGTTCGGCGGACAGTTCGTATAACGGTTTGGTCAGCGCTTCGGTGGAAGCTTTGATCTTGTCGTTGTCATTGCCCTTCAGATCTGCTTTCAGGGTCTCCATTGCGGATTTAACTTTGGCAATGAGGTCGTCCTTGCCTTTGCCTTCCATATCTTTGATGGTCTTTTCCGCCTGGTAGATCAGGGAGTCGGCCTGGTTGCGAACCTCAACGCCTTCCTTGCGTTTCTTGTCCGCTTCCGCATTGGCTTCCGCTTCTTTCACCATGCGGTCTACTTCGTCCTTGCTCAGGGTGCCGGAAGAAGTGATGGTAATCTTCTGTTCCTTGCCGGTGCCCAGATCCTTGGCGCTTACGTTTACGATACCGTTGGCATCGATATCGAACGCAACTTCAATCTTCGGAACTCCGCGGGGAGCTGCCGGAATGCCGCCCAGTTCGAAACGGCCCAGGGTCTTGTTGTCCGCCGCCATGTCACGTTCGCCCTGCAGTACATGGATATCAACAGAAGGCTGATTATCCGTTGCCGTAGAGAACACCTGCTTCCGGGAAGTCGGAATGGTGGTGTTGCGGTCGATGATGCGGGTGAACACACCGCCCAGGGTTTCAATACCCAGAGACAGCGGAGTTACATCCAGCAGCAGTACGTCTTTTACTTCGCCTGCCAGTACGCCGGCCTGAATGGCAGCGCCGATGGCAACGCATTCGTCCGGGTTTACGTTGCGGGTAGGCTCTTTGCCCATCACCCGTTTGATGGCTTCCTGTACCGCCGGGATACGGGAAGAACCGCCGACCAGGATAACTTTGTTGATATCGCCGGCGGACAGGCCTGCATCGCTCAGTGCACGTTTGGTCGGTCCAATGGTCCGTTCTACCAGATCCGCCGTCATCTCTTCGAATTTGGCGCGGGTCAGGTTCATGTCCAGATGTTTCGGGCCGTCAGCGCCTGCAGTGATGAACGGCAGGTTAATGTTGGTGGTCACCATGCTGGACAGTTCGATTTTGGCTTTTTCCGCTGCTTCACGCAGACGCTGCATGGCCATCTTGTCGTTAGACAGGTCAATGCCGCTTTCTTTTTTGAATTCCGCAACCATCCAGTTCATGATGCGGTCGTCGAAGTCGTCGCCGCCCAGATGGGTATCGCCGTTAGTCGCTTTTACTTCAAATACGCCGTCGCCCAGTTCCAGGATGCTGACATCAAAGGTGCCGCCGCCCAGGTCATACACCAGGATGGTGTGGTCGTCGGTCTTGTCGATGCCGTAAGCCAGGGAAGCTGCCGTCGGTTCGTTGATGATACGCAGTACTTCCAGACCGGCAATCTTGCCTGCGTCCTTGGTAGCCTGACGCTGGGAATCGGAGAAGTAAGCCGGAACGGTGATGACCGCCTGGGTTACGGTTTCTCCCAGATATTTTTCCGCATCCGCTTTCAGCTTCTGCAGGATCATAGCGGAGATTTCTTCCGGGGAGAATTTCTTGTCGCCGATCTCCACGCGGTAACCGGCTTCGCCCATGTGCCGTTTAATGGAGCTTACGGTACGGGCCGGATTGGAAATCGCCTGACGTTTTGCCATCTGGCCGACCAGACGCTGGTCGTCTTTCGTGAAACCGACTACAGAAGGAGTCAGGCGGCTGCCTTCCGGGTTCGTGATAACGGTGGGTTCGCCACCTTCCATTACTGCAACAACAGAGTTCGTAGTACCTAAGTCAATACCAATTACTTTAGACATAATGTATTCCTCCTTAAATTTTAAACTGAATTAATAAAACACTTTATAAATCTTTGAACCTTGCGGTTCATAACTTAAACTTTTTTGCGTTGCCGGCGTCTGCTTCTTTGTCAGAACCGACATCAGGTTTTGTAACATTTACTCATTGCTGATGACGCGCACCTTGCTGTGGCGCACCACTTTGTCGTGGAGCTGGTAGCCTTTTTCAAAGACCATGTCGATGGTCTCGTCTTCCATCTCCGGGTTCTGCCCCCGCATCACCGCTTCGTGGAAATTGGGGTTGAACTTTTCGCCCTGGGCGGGGATCTCCTTCACACCCAAGTCTTCCAAAGTTTTTACGAACTGCTTCTGGATGCCGGCCATGCCGTCCACCACACTCTGTACGTCTGTCGCGTTTTCCGCTGCGGCTTCCGCCCGTTCAAAGTTATCCAGAATCTGTAAAAACTTGTTGACCACGCTGATTGTCACATACGTGGCCAGCTCTTCCCGCTCCGCTGTGTTGCGGCGGCGGAAATTATCGAAATCCGCCTGGAGGCGCAGCAACCGGTTTCTGGTTTCCGTTGCTTCTTCCTCTTTCGTTTTCAGCAGGGCCGCCGTGGCTGTCAGTTTTGCCTGTACCTCTTCCAGCGTTTCTTCCGCTGCTTCCTCCTGCTTCGTTTCCTCTGCAGAATCTCCAGCCGTCCCTTCCCCGTTTCCGGTTCCCGGGGCTTCCGCCTGTTCCGGCGCGCTTCCGGTTACGGTTTCCTCTTCGGTCTGCGCATTTGCGTTCAGATTCGAATTAACCTCTTCCCGGATTTCTTCTTCACTCTTCCTGTTAAACAACGCTGTTCCTCCTTTTGGGTTTCTTGTCTGTCAATCTATCAATCACTTCGGATCTTTCAATATGGTTTCCAGATACTTGTGCAGATAATTCATCACCGCGATGACCTTGCGGTATTCCATCCGGGTAGGTCCCAGCACCGCCATGGTCCCTACGATCTGGCCGTTCAGCCGGTAGGTGGCCTGCACCATACTGCAGTCCTTTATGCCGGTGAACTTGTTCTCGCTGCCGATGGTCACCTTCAGTCCGGAGTCATCCCCGGCGTTCAGGATATCCTTCACCACTTTTTCCTCTTCCAGAATCCCCAGCAGGTTCTTCACCCGGCCCACATCCTGGAACTCCGGCTGGTTCAGCAGCTGCTTGGCGCCGCCCAGGAACACTTTCTGCTCGCTGTTCTTCGCGGCGATATTGCTGATGGCTTTCTTCAGGGAAGCCAGCATCACTTCGTCCTCGGATACGGCGGAGTACACTTCCTGCAACAGATCGCCGTTAATCTCCGTTAGCCGTCTGCCTTCCAGCAGGTTGCTCATCTTGCCGGACAGATAATCCAGTTCGGCGCTGCTCATCCCCGCCGGGATATCGATCAGTCCGTTGTCCATAGCCCCGTCATCCGTGACGATGCACATAATCGCCCGGGTATCGCTCAGGGGTAAGAACTTAAGGTACTTGAACCGGGCCGTGGATTTTTTGTTGGCCAGTACCAGCGAAACATTCTGGGTCATGCGTGACAGAATCTTGGCAGTGGATTTGAAAATGTCATCCATGTTGCGGATTCGTTCTTTATACCAGCTATTGATCAGCGCCATGTCGTTTTCCGTCAACACGCCGGGTTCTTCCTTCATGGAATCCACCATGGAATCAACATACAGGCGGTATGCCTGCGCAGAAGGAACACGCCCTGCCGAGGTATGGGGCTGCTCAAGGTAGCCTAACAGTTCCAGATCGCTCATCTCGTTACGGATGGTGGCCGGACTCAATCCCAGATTATGTTTGCGGGCAATGGTTCGCGAACCCACCGGTTCCGCAGTTTCAATGTAGTCTTCGATGATGATCTGCAGGATTTTCCGTTTACGGTCGTTTAACATAATCCCACCTCATCTTTGTTCAGGAGGCTTTTGCTGCAGGCCTCCTTCGTGTTTCTGTTTTTGTTAGCACTCACACATACAGAGTGCTAACATCTTTCACAATGTAAGAATAGCACCGGACCGGAAGAATGTCAATAGTCAAAAAGTAAATTTTTTATGTTTTGACCTTTTGTCACACAAACTTCAAAATTTAGGAACAAATCATTCCAATGTAAAGTAAAAACACCTGCACCCTTTCAGGTACAGGTGGTGTCTGTTGCGAGATGTCGCGGCGTAACGCATTTTAATCAGTTTTCACAGACGTGCAAAAAATTGATTCTTACAATAAAATCATACAAAGACCTCAAAGGCCCGGTTTCCGTATCGCATCCCGTATGGGGTCAGGCGCAGCGTTCTGCCCTCGCATTCTGCCATCTTCCTGTCCAGTAGAGTCTGAATTTCCTTACCATAACTTTCCAATATGTCGATACCAAACCGTTGCTGAATTTTCTGCAGGTTCACACCGTCACTCATACGCAGGCCCATAATCATAGCTTCACCGATCTGCGTTTTGCAGTCAAGGGATTCGGTTTGCCACAGGTCGCTTTCAGTTTTGAGAGCAGAAAGCGAAAGGTTGGCTGATCCTTGAATATATTGCAGCACATCTGCCGTATTCGTCCGCCGTTCTGATCCGGTAAACGAACATGCACCGGCGCCAAAAGCCGCGTAAGGTTCGTAATGCCAGTACACTATATTATGAAGCGATTCTTCTCCCGGCGCTGCATAATTGGAAATTTCATAACGCTGCAGACCGGCTTTCGCCAAAATGTCCGTTGTCATTTCATACATATTATAAGATCCTTTTTCATCCGGCAGCTGCACCTTGTCTTCCCTGACCATTCGTTCCAGCGGCGTTCCTTCTTCTAAAATCAGGCTGTAAGCAGAAATGTGTGACAGGTTCATCTGCAAGATCTTATTCATTGTGTTGCGGAAAGACTCCACCGTCTGACAGGGAATACCGGACATCAGATCAGCGTTAATACGCCGGAAGTCGGCCTGCTTCGCCTCTTCTATTGCATACAGCGCCTGCTCTGCCGTATGGATGCGTCCCAGTGCCCGCAGTTCGTTATCCTGCAGCGACTGGACGCCTAAGCTGATTCGGTCAAAGCCAAGTTCACGCAGTGCTTTCAGCTTTTCATCATTTACTGTTCCGGGGTTGGCTTCAATGGTCGCTTCCGCAGGATTATTCCACCAGCCGTACTCTTTCAGGCTGCCAACGACTTTTGCAATTTGTTCTGTCGAAAGAACCGTCGGCGTACCCCCGCCGAAATAAATGGTCGCCTCTTTTGCAACAGGCAGTTCACACTGCAAAGAACGAACCTCTATTTCCCTGCAGAGCGCATCCACATATCGTTGCCGCACTTCTTCCGGAAACCCTGCATAAGACGGAAAATCACAGTATAAACATTTTTGCAAACAAAAAGGGGTATGTACATATACCCCTTGGAATTTTTCCCATCGTTCCATTGTTTTACTTCTTCTTATCCATGCTTAAAATTGCCATGAAGGCTTCCTGAGGCAGTTCCACCGTACCCACCTGCTTCATGCGCTTCTTGCCGGCTTTCTGTTTTTCCAGCAGCTTCCGTTTCCGGGTGATGTCGCCACCATAACATTTGGCCAGCACGTCTTTGCGAAGCGCCGCCACATCTTCCCGGGCGATGACCTTGTTGCCGATGGCCGCCTGTACCGGGATGGAGAACTGCTGGCGGGGAATCAGGCTCCGCAGCCGTTCCACCAGCCTGCGTCCCTGCACCTGGGCATTTTCCCGGTGTACGATGGCCGACAGGGCATCCACCGGATCCCCGTTCAGCAGAATATCCACTTTCACCAGGTCGCTGGGCTTGTAACCGGACAGCTCGTAATCCAGGGAAGCATAGCCCCGGCTGCAGCTTTTCAGCCGGTCAAAATAATCGTAAATGATCTCCGACAGGGGCAGCGAATAATGGATCATGACCCTGTCCTCATCCAGATAGGTCATGTTTTGGTATTCCCCGCGCTTTTCCTGGGACAGTTCCATGACCGCCCCCACATAATCCTTGGGCACAATGATCGTCGCCGTCACATAAGGTTCCGATACCGTCGCAATGACCGTAGGATCCGGGAACGCGGAAGGATTGTCCACCAGTTCAATGTCACCGCTGGTCTTGTCGATCTGATACACTACGTTAGGCGCGGTGGTAATCAAATCCAGCTTGTATTCCCGTTCCAGCCTTTCTTTGATGACATCCATATGCAGGAGCCCCAGAAAGCCGCAGCGGAAGCCAAAACCCAGCGCGGTGGAGGTTTCCGGTTCAAACAGCAGGGCTGCGTCGTTCAGATGAAGTTTTTCCAATGCGTCACGCAGATTGTCGTAATCCGTATTTTCTACCGGATACAGGCCGCAGAACACCATGGGCGTAGCTTTCCGGTAACCCGGCAGCGGTTCGTCCGCCGGATGGGCGGCGTCCGTCACCGTATCCCCCACCCGGGCCTCGCCTACCGTTTTGATGGCGGCTGCCAGAAAACCTACTTCACCGGCCGTCAGCACGTCCACGTTGACGGGAGTAGGCTTGAACACACCGACCTCCGTTACTTCGTAAGTGGCGCCTGTTGCCATCATCTCGATCTTCATGCCCTTGCGGATCGTTCCGTCATAGACACGCAAATATAAAAGCACACCTTTGTAAGAATCAAACTTAGAATCAAACACCAGCGCCTTTAGCGGTTTGTTATCGTCACACTCCGGGGCGGGAATCCGTTCTACGATAGCCTCCAGGATTTCTTCCACCCCTTCCCCGGTCTTGGCGCTGCAGAGCACCGCCTCGCTGGCATCGATGCCGATAACATCCTCAATTTCCTTGCGGACCTTATCCGGGTCAGCGCTGGGCAGATCGATTTTGTTGATGACCGGAATAATTTCCAGATTGTTATCCAGCGCCAGATAGGTGTTAGCCAGCGTCTGGGCTTCGATGCCCTGGCTGGCGTCAATGACCAGCAGCGCCCCTTCGCAGGCCGCGAGGGCGCGGGACACTTCATAATTAAAATCCACATGGCCCGGCGTGTCGATAAAGTTCAGCATATAGTCTTCGCCGTTTTTTGCCCGGTAGATGCTTTGCACGGCCTGATCTTTGATCGTAATGCCCCGTTCCTTCTCCAGATCCATAGAGTCCAGGATCTGCTCCTCCATCTCTCGCTTGGATAAGGTGCCGGTCATCTCAATCAGGCGGTCGGCCAGGGTCGACTTGCCGTGATCGATATGGGCAATAATTGAAAAATTACGGATGTGGTCTTTCTGCATTTAATCTTTGCGGCTTATGCCGTTCCTTTCTGTAAGCAATGTTATTTTCAAAGCAGGCTGTCATTGGCCGGAAGAGGCGCATTATTCAACGGTTCCTTACAGCTTATCATGCCTGCCGGATCTTCATTGTTTCTTAGTTATTATATACGATATTCAAAATTTATAAAAGAAATATTTCAGGAATTGCAAAATCATCTTGCATAAACTAAACTCACGTGGTAAAATACTCTGGTAAAAGTTATAGTAGGAGGTGAATCTGTTGCCTAACATTAAATCTTCTATCCGCAGCGTAAAGACCGACGCTGAACGCCGCGCCACCAACGCAGCCAAGAAAAGCGCCGTACGCACGGTTGCCAAAAAAGTAGAAGTCAAAGTTGCCGAAGGAAACAAAGCGGAAGCTGAAGTTACGTTAAAGAACGCTTCCAGCTTGCTGGATAAAGCGGCTCAGGACGGTGTTATTTCCAAGAATGCCGCTGCCCGCAAAAAATCTAAACTGGCTAAAAAAGTTAACAAGGTACAGTAATTGTTCCTGACAAAAATATCCTGCTTACTGCGTAGGCAGGTTTTTTGTTTTATACGGATAATTCACAGTGAAAAATGACAGCGGGCTGATACGCACAGCCCTTCTGTGCATACAAAAACACCCGCCTGTATGTCAGGCGGGTGTTTCATTACTTATAATTATTTCGCTTTTTTAGTGGCTTTCTTTTTTGCCGGTTTATTAACCGCATCTTTGAACGCTTTGCCTGCCTTGAACGCAGGAACCGTTGCCGCAGCGATTTTAATGGGTTTGCCGTTCTGCGGGTTCTTGCCGGTACGGGCAGCGCGTGCACGGGCTTCGAAGGTACCAAAACCGATCAGCTGAACTTTACCCTTTTTGGCAACTTCAGCAACCACGTTTGCGGTGAGAGCTTTCAGAACCATTTCAACGCATTTTTTTGGCATGCCGCTTGCTTCAGCAGTTGCAGCTACGAGTTCTTTTTTGTTCATGATGTACGCTCCTTTTCAAAAATATTGTGAGAGTGCATAACTACTGGGTTTAAAAATATAATATCAGTATTTATCAGTGTTGGCAAGGACTAAAATATCTTTCTGTAAAAAAATCTTCTATTTGTTATCTTTTTTATTGTTTTCCATGATTCGCTGCAGTTCCTGCATAAAGTTCTGCACATCCGCAAACTGTCTGTATACCGAAGCAAAACGGACATAGGCAATCTGGTCGGTCTTTTCCAGATGTTCCATAACCAGTTCCCCGATTTCCCTGCTGGTGACTTCCGACTCTCCTTTAAGGCGCAGTTCCCGCTCGATCTCATGCGCAATGTCCTGCACGGTTTCCGTTGAAACAGGCCGTTTCTCAAACGCTTTCAGCAGTCCGCCGAACAGCTTTCCGCTATCAAACAATTCCCTGCGTCCGTCCTTCTTGTTGACTACCAGCGGTGTTTCTTCATATTTCTCATACGTGGTAAAACGCCGGCCGCACTTGGGACACTCCCGGCGGCGGCGGATAGATGCACCGCTTTCAACGGAACGGGAATCAATTACCCGGCTGTCTTCAAAAGAACAAAACGGACATTTCATAGGTACACATTCCTTTCATCGACAGAGTATAAACTGATTGAAGCCAGTGACAGAATATAACAAAGCGGCAGTATTACACTGCCGCATGGTTTTACAAAATACTCAGCGGATCCAGGGCGGAACCTCCGGAGTTGAACTGAACGGTGCAGGATTAATGATAGGTTTTGGACCCTGCGCAGGAGCCGGCTGTACCGACTTGGGAGCCGGTTTGGGAGCTGCCGGACGCGGCGTAACTTTTGTGCCGGGCATCTTAATAGGCGCCTGTCCGGTCAAAGCCGGATTCTTGCCGTTAAAGCCGGTAGCAATCACAGTTACGCGGATCTCGTCATCCAGTTTTTCGTCAATGACCGCGCCAAAGATAATATTGGCATCGGGATCCACTGCTTCCGTAATGATGTTCGAGGCTTCCGTAACGTCAAACAGGGACAGATCTTTGCCGCCGGTAATATTGAACAGCACGCCCCGGGCTCCTTCAATGGACGCTTCCAGCAACGGGCTCTTGATGGCCGCTTCCGCAGCTGCCACCGCGCCGTTTTCACCTTTGGCGGTACCAATACCCATTAACGCGGAACCAGCATTGGACATGATAGTCTTTACATCCGCGAAGTCGGCGTTAATCAGGCCGGGAACGGAAATCAAATCGGAAATGCCCTGAACACCCTGACGCAATACATCGTCAGCAATACGGAACGCATCCAGCATACTGGTCCTGCGGTCGATGACCTGCAGCAGGCGGTCATTGGGAATGGTGATCAGCGTATCTACACGGTCTTTTAAATTCACGATACCGGCTTCCGCCTGGTTCATCCGGCGTTTGCCTTCAAAGGAAAACGGTTTGGTTACTACGCCCACCGTCAGCGCGCCGGCTTCCCGGGCGCATTCCGCCACGATGGGAGCCGCGCCGGTTCCCGTGCCGCCGCCCATGCCAGCAGTTACAAAGACCATGTCCGCGCCACGCAACTGTTCAACCAGAATATCTCTGGATTCTTCTGCCGCTTTCTGCCCGATTTCCGGATTAGCACCGGCGCCTAAGCCTTTGGTCAGTTTTTCACCGATCTGGATGCGGTTCTGCGCTTTGGAAAGCAACAGTGCCTGGGCATCGCAGTTAATGGCGATAAACTCCACGCCCTGCAGTCCGGATGTAATCATACGGTTTACCGCGTTATTGCCGCCGCCGCCTACACCAACGACTTTAATCTTCGCCAGTGTTTCCGGAGTAATGCCGGAATCGGCCGGATTATTCATGATATCTTCAAACATATTGGTATCCCCCTACTTAATAATACTACCTGTTGTTATTATACCATTCAATTCAAAAATAAAAAAGTACATTATGTGAAAGCTGAAGAGAAATTCTTCACAAAAAGAAATTTTTCCTGCTTCATTTCACGGAGTTCAAACATATTTCAAAATTAACGCTTATTTTTTCAGATACAACCGGCGGATAATAGCCAGATTGTTAAAAATCCGCATCCCCAATACCAGGATTACGATCAGATAGAAATCGATATCCATCTTAATCCCTGCATAACAGAAAAATACGGACAGGAGAATGTTGACGACGAAACCGGAAATAAACACCAGATTGTCGTAGTCGCCTTCCATCGCCGCCCGGAGTCCTCCGAAAGCGGTATCCAGCCCCGCCATCAGCGCTACGGAAAAATAAGGAGCGTAAATCTTAGGAATAAAGCCCGGGGTCAGAACGCCTCCGACAATGCCGAAAATCAGGCCGATAATTGCATAAATCATTGGGCACCTCCGGCATTCTTCTGTGAGGCCTGCTGCTGGTCAGCGGATTTCCCTGCATCTGCGGCAGCCTTATTTTCTTCCGCACCTTTGGTATCCGTTGCGGTCTGGCCTGCTTCCTTCTTTTCTTCTTCGGCCACTGTTTTCGCAAACTCAAAGGTCCGTTTTCCTTTGAAAGCAGGGACCCTCACTTTGTCTGACTGTACAACATCCGCTCTGATACCCCAGAACTTGAAGTTCTCAATTACCCCGCCGCGCAATTTCAGAGAGCTTTCCAGCGTTTGCGGATTACCGATGGCCAAAATGACAAAAGGCGCCGCCAGCCTGCTCTCGTTGACAAGGACTGTAGGACCGACACAGCGGATCTCACTGGAACCGATCAGCCGTTGCCCGTTCAGGGAAATCGCTTCCGCACCGGCGGCACGCAACTCATTTACAACACGCAGCAAGTCTTCATCGTGGATGATATAAAGATTTTTGTTTTCCCCGGTTTTGGCAGCCTGCTTGCTGTCATCAAGAGTAAAGACGATTCCCTTCCCTTCCATTTCCGTCTCGCCCGCCCGGGCTTTCAGGTCATCCATCTCTTTCTGTGCCGCGCCGTATATCCGGCCTGCCCTGTACTCATCCAGTTCTTTTGTCAGCTTATCCCTGTCCGCCTGCACTTCCTTCAGGCGGACCGTTAAATCTTCCGCACGCTGTATCGCCAGGTTCTGATACTGATTATGTGATCTCAGCTGCATTGTGATCATATAGCCCAAAATAATACATACCAGAAAAATTAATATTCTGGTATGTTTATTTTTTACTGTCATCATCTGTAGTTCCTCTTTTCTGCAACCTGTTCCGTCAGCAGGTATCTTTGCAGTTTTTGCTCTCCTGTATATTTAATATAATAATACAAATCACGAAAATGGGCAATCGGTGGTTTCACTTTATTGTGCCTGCTGCCTCAGGCGGACAAAGGGCTTGCTGTACTGCAGGTCCATATACTCAATCTGCACCTTTTTTCCTTTCATCTCGTTAAAGACGGTCATGAACAGTTCCGCCTTCCCCGCCAGTTCGTTGACAGAACCCAAAATAACCGGAAAACCATACCGCATGTGTACGGTCAGCTTCTTTTCCGCATCCACGCTCAGGTCTGCAATCTGTTCCTTTGCGTCCGGCTGCAGTTTTTCCATAAAACTCAACACTTCCCGGATCATATCGTTCTGCAGTGTGTCCCCGATAAACGCATTACCGCAGGCAACGCCTGCCAGACGGGGAACAGACGCGTCTTTGATGCCGTCTGACATTTCCATGACCAGTGCCGTCTTATCCAGCTTTGCATAATTGCCGTAATCCGTTATTACATATAAAACGGGCTTTCGTTCTTTGATATGCACGTTCAGTACAGAGGGAAAATCATAATGGGCTTCAGCGCTCTCCACTCTTACATCCCCCTGCAGCGCCGCCACTATTTTGTTTTTGGATACCAGAAACAGATTGACCGGTTCCCTGGCGCCTGTCATCTGTAATATCTTTTCCCGGGTGAACTGTCTGCTTCCATGAATCACGATATCCCCATAGGCAAAGTCCGGCCGGTGCACATATTTCCAGCCGGCAACCACAAGAGCAGCAAAAAACAGCAGGCCTAAAAGCCATACTATATCATTCAGCCGCTTGCGGCGATGGTCTGCCTGCAATTTTTCCTGAGAAGATCCCATACTCAAAGCCTCCGGGGATATGCATATTTTTCCTTACAGATGTGCTGTGTCCAATATCATTTCACATAAGTCGCCAAAGTCCGTGCCTTCTGCCCTTGCTGCATCCGGTACCAGGCTGGTAGGCGTCATGCCCGGGACAGTATTCATCTCCAGCACATAACACTTTCCGTCCTTGTCAATCATGCAGTCCGTGCGGGCCACACCGGCACAGCCCAAGACTTCAAAGGCCTTCACGGAAATGTCTTTCAGGGTCCGGGTAATATCCTCGGGCAACGGCGCCGGCACCAGATGATCCACACCACCCGCCGAATATTTGGCATTAAAATCGTACCATTCCGCATGGGGATGGATCAGGATCACAGGCCAGACTTTAACGGAACCGTCTTTTAAGCGCATCATGCATACAGAGGTTTCCTGCCCTGCGATATACTCTTCAACCAGCACTTCTTCATCATATTGGAAAGCATCGTCCAATGCTTTCTGAAGACCGGAAAATTCCTTTTCGATGGTGACGCCCAGTGAACTCCCCTGGGATACGGGCTTGACAACCACCGGCAGGGAAAATTTATCCGTGATGGCTTTGATCATGTCCTGTTTTCCCCGGTCCCGGCGATGCAGGAAAATATAATCCGGCGTGGGAATGTTGCTGCCCAGGAATACCCGCTTGGCAGCCAGTTTGTTCATGCTAACGGAGCTGGCCAGCACTCCGGAACCCGTATAGGGTATCCCCATCATCTCCAGCGCACTCTGCAGTCTTCCGTCTTCACCGTATAAGCCGTGGACGGCAATCACTACCACGTCCGCACCGCTTTCCTTTACCTGCTCGGAAAAATTATGCGGCACCAGACGGATTTCCTTCACGTTATACCCTTTACCCCGCAGCGCCGCCGCCATAGCGTGACCCGTGGACAGGGATATCTGTTCTTCCGCCGAAGGACCGCCCATCACTACGGCAACTGTTTTGTCTTTATCCATGTTATTTCCCCACTTTATTTTTCTACTTGCCTGAACTCTTTTACCAGTTCTTCACCGATCCGGAACACATCTCCCGCGCCCATGGTAATAACCAGGTCGCCTTCTTTGCAGTTTTTAAAGAGATGTTCTTCCACTCTGGAAAAACTGTCAATATACGTAACATCCTGCCCCGTAGTAACTTTTATGGATTCCGCAAGTCTCCGTCCGCTGATTCCGGGAATCGGGGCTTCACCGGCAGAATAAATGTGCGTCAGAATCAGTTTGTCACAGTTGGTAAAGCATTTGCAGAACTCTTCGTACAGCAACTTCGTCCGGGTATACCGGTGGGGCTGGAATACACATACGATCCGCTTTGCCCCGGTTTCTTTCGCTGCCTGCAGCGTTGCCATGATCTCGGTCGGATGGTGCGCATAATCGTCCACGATCCAGATTCCGTTTTCCTTGCCTTTTGTTTCAAAACGGCGTTTGGCTCCGGAGAATTTTGCCAGTGCAGCCACACTGACCTCCGGCGAGATTCCCATCAGGGAGGCAGCCGCAAAGGCCCCCAGCGAATTCAGCACATTATGCCTGCCCGGCACAATCAGATGTACAGAAATCAGTTTCGTTCCCCTGTGATACAGATCATAGTCAGTACCTTCCACACTGTGCCGGATATTCTTTGCGCAAAAATCACAATCCTCTGTCAAACCATAGGTAATAAAAGGGAGTTCCGTTTCTTCCGACAGGCGGCGCACTTTTTCGTTATCCAGGCACAGAACAGCCGTCCCACCGTCTCTCATGTGGGAAAGATATTCTTTAAATGCCTGATAAATATTCTCTTCCGTCCCGTAATGGTCCAGATGATCATCTTCAATATTGGTAATAACAGGAATAAACGGGGTAAATTTTAAGAATGAACCGTCGCTTTCGTCCGCTTCCGCCACGACCCATTCGCTTGCACCGTTTCGCGCATTCCCCCCCAGCGCTTTCACATCACCGCCAATCACAACCGTCGGATCGATACCCGCTTCGGCCGCAATTACGCCTATCATGGCGCTGGTTGTGGTTTTTCCGTGGGCGCCCGCTACAGCGACCCCTTTTGTTCCCCCGCCGTTCAGAAGCGCCATCAGCACATCGCTGCGGTGTAAAACAGGAATATTCTTCTTACGGGCAGCAACCAGTTCCGGATTTGTCTTGGGAATGGCAGAGGAAACAACCACTGCCTCCGCTCCCTCAATCTGGCATTCGTCGTGTCCCATATAAACCAAAGCGCCTGCTTCCGCCAGCTCATAGGCCATATGGCCGGCCTGCAGGTCGGAGCCTGTCACGTCAAAGCCGCGTTTTACCAGCACATAAGCCAACGCGCTCATACCGGCTCCTCCGATACCGATAAAGTGGATATGTCTGTACTTGTCCAACATCTGCTTTACCTCCGCCTCTTTTGGGTCCCCTTATATGTTTCCGTACCGGCCATTCTGCCGAACCTGCCAGTAAGCAGCCATACAGTCAGGATTCCCTTGTATTTATCAAAGCTATTGCCTGTTTTGCTATCTCCATAGCGGCTTCCGGCCGTCCGGCCTTTACTGCCGCCTGCTTCATCTGCCGCAGTTCTTTATCATGAAGCAACAGACGTTCTACCTTTTCGTGGAGAGCCTCCCCTGTCAGTTCCCTGTCCAAAATCACCTGTGCCGCGCCGGCCGCTTCCAGCGCCCGGGCATTGAATTCCTGATGGTTGCCCGTTGCATACGGAAACGGTACCAGGATAGACGGAACCCCTTTTGCCGTCAGTTCCGCCAGACCGATAGCGCCGGCACGAAACACTGCAAGATCGGCCGCCGCCAGCGCCATAGGCATATCGTACAAATACGGCGATACATGGATGTTCGGTTTAAAGCCTCCCAATTCCTCAACCTGCTTCATATAGGCTTCGTAGTTGTTTTTTCCGGTGGCATGCAGTATCTGCACATCGTCCCTCCCGGACAAATCCTTTTCCAACTGGAACGCGGCTTTATTGATGGACGCGGCGCCCAGGCTGCCTCCGGCGATCAGGATAGTCTTTTTATTCACATCCAGTTGGAAGAACTTCAGCGCTTCCCAGCGGGTATGGCTTAAAATTTCTTCCCGGACCGGATTGCCTGTAAAAACCTTTTGTGCTTTTCCCTTAAAATATTTGCCCGCTTCTTTATATCCTAAAAATATTTTTTTGACAAAATGAGACAATATCTTGTTGGTCACTCCCGGCAGGGCATTCTGTTCCTGCACACAGGACGGGATTCCCTGCATAGCCGCCAGAAATACGACAGGTCCGCATACATAACCGCCCGTGCCGATAACCAGGTCCGGTTTATGGACTGCCAGCAGTTTTTTTGCGTCTCCGAGACCGGTAAACAGCTTATATACTGAGCGGAACGTGTCCACGCCCAGGCTCCGCCTGAACCCCTGCACATCGATAAAATCAATGGGATAACCCGCGCGGGGCACCAGGTCTTTTTCCAGCCCGTGGGCAGTACCCACAAAACGTATCTCCGCTTCCGGATAAAGTTTTTTGATTGTATCCGCAATGGTAAGCGCCGGATAGATGTGTCCTCCGGTACCGCCGCCGGATACGATGATTTTCATCTGATTCTGATCTCCATTCTGCTTTTTTATTTCAGTTCGTGCACCAGTTTCTTAAAATAACGTCCCCGTTCACCCATGTCGTGAAACATGTCGAAGGAGGAACAGGCCGGAGACAGCAGCACCACCTGAGGGGCTTTCGCCCTGGCATAAGCCGTGTCAACCGCATCTTTAAAAGAGTCCGCTACAACTATATTCTCAACACCGGCTGCCGTAGCTGCTTTGTAAAACCGTTCCTTTGCCTCGCCCAGAAGAATCAGCAGGTCTGTTTTCTCCCGGACCAGGTTCATCATGGGTTCCAGCGGGGTCATCTTGTCATGGCCGCCCGCCAGCAGAATGATATGTCCGCTGGGAAACGCTTCCAGCGCTTTGATCACAGAATCCGTATTAGTCGCCTTGGAATCATTATAGTACGGGACTCCGTGAATCGTCGTAACATATTCGATACGGTGTTCCACACCCTTAAACCCCAGCAGTGTTTCCCGCATTTTTTCCGGGGTCACTCCTGCAAAAAAAACGCAGGCAATGGCCGCCAGTACATTCTCTTCGTTGTGGGCGCCAAAAATCTGGAGCTCATTTTTATGGCAAATCTCTTTCACAGCATTTTTCCACTTAATGAAAAAGCTGCCGTCTTTCATATAAACGCCCTCCGGCAAGGCCGCCTTGCGGCTGAAATAGCACAATGATCCTTTCGAATATTGTCCCCAGGTACGGACTTCCGGATCGTCATAATTCAAAATCGTAATCTGTCTGGCCGTCTGATTGATGAAAATATTCCGTTTACAACGGGCATATTCCTCCATGGTTTTATGGCGCTCCATGTGGTCCGGCGTAAGGTTCAGGATTGCCGCCACATCCGGGCAGAAATCTTTGATGCCTTCCAGCTGGTAACTGGATACTTCCGCTGCTACCCAGCTGTTCTTATCCAGCCCTTTCACTTCTCTGGAAAGAGCCCGGCCGATATTGCCGCCCACCGCCGTCTTTACCGGAAGCGTCTTCAGCATTTCGCCGACAAGAGTCGTTGTGGTGGTTTTTCCGTTGGTTCCGGTGATGGCCACCATGTGTCCGGTATAATTTCGCCAGGCCAGTTCGATTTCGCTGATGACCTCCACGCCGTTTTCACGGGCTTTTTGCAACTCCGGAAGATTCCCGGGCACCGCCGGCGATAATACGACCTGCTGCACCCGCCCCAATATCTCCGCGAGGTTTCTGCAGACAAATCCGCCGCCCTGCCGTGCCAGTAATTCTTCCAGTTCAGGTTCCAGCTGTTTCGGGGTGTCATCATACAGATAAACCGTCCTGCCCTGCTCAGCCAGTTCCTTTGCCGCGCCTTTGCCGCTGATACCGGCGCCAAATACCATTACATTGTGAATATCGGACATATTACATGCCACCCTTTCCCAGGAACCACAGCCCTATGCCGGCCAGACAGAAAACACAGCTCGCCAGCGTAAACACTGCCACGACTTTCGTTTCTTTCCATCCGCCCAGTTCAAAGTGATGATGGATCGGCGTCATACGGAAGACGCGTTTTCCCCCTGTATGTTTAAAATATGCAACCTGGATAATAACAGACAATGCTTCCAATACATACGTTCCGCCTATAATAACCAGCAGGATCTCAGTATGGGTCAGCAGAGCCAGCGCCGCTACTGCGCCGCCTAAAGCCAGGGAACCCGTATCTCCCATAAAGACTTTTGCAGGATGATGGTTCCAGACAAGAAACCCCAGACAGCTTCCCAAAACAGCCGCGGCAAGCAGGCACAAATCCCCTTCGCCTGCCTGCCAGGATATACACGCATAGGCAGCCATAACCGGTATACTGACACTGGAAACCAGTCCGTCGAGTCCGTCCGTCAGGTTCACCGCATTCGTGGTGCCCACCAGAAGAAACAGGACCAATACGTAATACAGCCATCCCATATGGACAGTAACAGAAGTTCCCGGAATCCACAAATCCGTGCCGGACGCGCCTGCGTGCTGCTCCACATAATAAATATACGCCATTGCCAGCGCAATCTGCAGGGCCAGCTTCTGCTTTGCCGTAAGCCCCAGATTCCGTTTCATCACGACCTTAATATAATCGTCAAGAAAGCCTATCAGCGCATGGCCGAAAGTCAGTACAAAAGCAATGATGATCAACGGTGTAAAACGGTTCCAGACCACCATGGCCACAAACAGCCCGCACAGCATCATAATGCCCCCCATGGTGGGCGTACCACTTTTTTTCATATGGCTGGCCGGGCCTACATCACGAATACTCTGCCCAAACTTCAATTTATGTAAGATCGGAATCAGCACCGGTCCCAACGCTGCGCATACGATCAGGGACGTCAGCAGCGCCCCTGCGACCTGCATGCCCGTTACATCCATACTGTGCACCAGACTTTCCTGATTTATTCGGAATATGCCAGAATATCCTGCATTTCCAAACAACGTCACTAACTACAATGCTCTTTACTTTTTGAAAACCAGATCGATGATTCCGGATACCTGCATGGAATGGGAACCTTTCAGCAGGACAATATCACCCGGCTGCAGGATTTCGGCTAACTTATCCGCCGCGCCCTGCCGGTCTGTAAAATGACAGGCGGCAACGCCTTCTGCAGCAGCCGCTTCCACAGCAGCTTTTGTCTCCGGCCCATACCCTAAAAGGATATCGGTTTTCGCTTTGGCCGCCATCAGCCCGACACTCTGATGTGCTTCCGCAGCCGTATCTCCCAGTTCCAGCATATCCGCCACCACCGCAATGGTACGGCAGGGCGGCTGCGCGCTCTGTTTCAGCCTGGCCAGCGTGGCAAAGGCCGCTTCCATGGAAGCGGGGCTGGCGTTATACGCATCATTGATCACGGTATAACTGCCAAAATGCAGCAGTTCCTGCCGGCTTCCCGTCAGCACCGCCCCCTGCAATGCAGTTTTTATATTATTTAATTGTACACCAAAATGCATGCCCACTGCAATAGCAGATAACGCATTCATTACATTATGTTCGCCGATTTGCGGGATAAAAAACTCTGCAGATCCGTCTGCCGTTTTGCAGACAAAACGGCTTCCCTCTGCGGTAATTTCCACATTCTCTGCCCGCACATCATCCGCTTCAGTGAGCCCGAACCAGCTAACACCGGTATGGAGTTTCTTTCCCATGGCCCGCACTCTGGGCAAATCCCCGTTTAGCACAGCAAACCCATCGGCAGGCAGGTCTTCCAGAATTTCACTTTTCGCTTTGGCAATATTATCCAGACTTCCCAATTCACCAACGTGGGTGGATCCTACATTAGAAATAACTGCCACATCCGGGCAGGCAATGGCGCACATGGCTTTAATCTGGCCTAACCCGCGCATCCCCATTTCCACCACCGCGATTTCCGTATCCGGCTGAATGCTTAATAACGTGCGGGGCAGGCCGATCTCATTGTTGAAATTCGCCTGGGTCTTCACTACGCGATACCGGGAAGAAAGCACCATTGCTATCATATCCTTGGTCGATGTTTTCCCGTTGGAACCGGTAATTGCCACGACTTTCAGATTGGGAAATTTCATACGGTACGCGTGGGCGATGTCCTGATAGCCTTTTAAAGTGTCTTTTACATAAATGACAGGAATCCCTTCCACGTCTGCCTTCCGGGATGCAAGGATGCCCGCCGCGCCGTTTTCCGCCGCTTTTCCCGCATAGGCGTGGCCGTCAAAGTTCTCGCCTTTTAAGGCAATAAACAGCTCCCCGTTTTTTATGGTGCGTGTATCCGTATTGATACCGGTAAAATCCGGATTACCGGAAAAATCGCATTTGCCGCCCGTAGCAGCTACAATTTCCTGTAATGTAATCATGCTTTCTTTCCTTTCCAGTACTCTTCCACCACTTCTTTATCGTCAAAATGGATTGTCCTGTCTTTCAGTATCTGATAGTTTTCATGGCCTTTTCCGGCAATCATGATTACATCCTGATTTCCTGCATGGGCCAGCGCATAATGAATGGCTTCCTTCCTGTCGGTTATCCGTGTTACCGTTTTCCCCTCCGGTACCGGTTTTAAAGCCACTTCGATCTGATCGATTATTTTTTCCGGGTCTTCACTGCGTGGGTTATCTGAAGTAACAACCACATCGTCCGCCAGCAGCAGGGCAATGCTGCCCATAATGGGGCGCTTCTTGTTGTCCCGGTCGCCGCCGCAGCCGAACACCGCCCACAGGCGTCCTTTGGTAATCAGGCGCGCCGTATTCAGAACGTTCTCCAGTCCATCCGGCGTGTGGGCATAATCCACGATTACCGTATAGGGCTGGCCTGCTTCCACCAGCTGGAACCGTCCCGGTACTCCGGCAAAACCATTCAGCACCTTTTCGATTTCCGCCTTGTCTATTTTTTCTGCCAGCAGGGCTCCCACTGCGCACATCACGTTGTAAACATTAAACTTACCGGTAATATTTAAATGCAGATCCATATCCCCCGCCGGCGTGTGCAGGCACAGATGCATGCCCTTGGCCCCCACTTCGTAAGCAAGCGGGTAAATATCGTTTTCTTTTCCCATGCCGTAGGTAAGATAAGCCGCTTTCGTTCTCGCTTCTATTACCTTGCTGGCCGGTTCATCCGCATTAAACACCGCTGTTTTGTCTGGCTTTTCCCCGTCCGTCAGGTGTTCAAACAGCAGGCTCTTGGCATCCCGGTAGGCTTCCATGGTTTTGTGGAAGTCCAGGTGGTCTTCCGTGATATTGGTCAACACCGCCGTGTCGTATTCAATACCGGCTACACGTTTCAGCGCCAGCGCATGGGAGGAAACCTCCATCACCACATAACTGCAGCCCGCTTCTTTCATACGGTACAGGAATTTCTGCACGTCCACTACGTCCGGTGTAGTATTATGTGATACGATGGACTCCTCATCGATTAGCACGTTGATGGTACCGATCATACCGCACTTAAATCCGGCGCTTTTCAGGACCTGCCGGATGATGTTTGTGCTGGTAGTCTTGCCATTGGTCCCGGTCACGCCGATCATGCGCATGGTCTTGCCGGGATAATCAAAAAAGAACGGCGCGATGATTTCCATCGCCTCACGCACATCCTTAACCTGAAGCAACGTTAATCCTTCCGGAATTAAAGCGGGAACATCCTCCACCAGGGCAGCGACCGCTCCGGCTTCTGACGCTTTTTCAAGGAATCTGTGCCCGTCCACATGGGCGCCCTTTAACGCAATAAAAAGGCTTCCCTGCTGCACAACGCGGGAATCTGCCGTGATATCCGTCACCGTTTTATCCGTTGTACCAATTACATTTACTCCGGGCAGCAACTCAATCAGCTGTTGTAATTTTTTCTGCATAGCACACTCCCCCTTAAATTGAAATGGCAGCCCGGAAAGGCTGCCTCTCAAAATTCTTTTTTC
>CADCHY010000003.1 GCA_902801365.1 uncultured Succiniclasticum sp. | reverse complement strand
CTATCGCAATACTGTTCGTCGCATCTTTTTCCACTATGCCGCCCAAGGCTGCCAGGGAGTTTTCCGCAAGGGCCTGGGAAGAATCACCGAAGGCGGTGGAATTTTTCCCGATGGCCTCTGACTTAAAGCCGAACGCCGTAGAAGCAAGACCGATGGCTCTTGTGCCCTGGCCAAACGCCGTGGCATTATTGCCGCTGGCCTCGGTCCCAAAACCGAACGCCGTGGCGTTGTTGCCGCTGGCCTTTGTATTATACCCGAACGCCGTGGCTGACATGCCTTCGGCCGTTGTATTATACCCGAACGCCGTGGAAGCAGCACCACTGGCCGTTGTCCATTCGCCGAACGACGTGGAAAGATTGCCGCTGGCCGTTGTACTACCCCCGAACGCCGAAGCACCATCACCGCTGGCCTTTGTCCAATACCCGAACGCCGTGGCGTACTGTCCTTTCGTAGCATCACCTTCAACGCCTGCAATACCCGAGCAGCCCCAGGCAGTTGTATAATTACTATATGCTTTGGCTTTGTAGCCCCATGCCGTGGCGCCTTTGCCGGCGGCCGTTGTACCATTCCCGAACGCCGTTGAAACCTCTCCGCTGGCCTTTGTGTTATTGCCCCAAGCAGAAGCAGTATCGGCATACGAGGGATTAATATCAACACTACTTCCATGAACATATAAATCCGCACTACACGCCACCGGCATGCAGTACCCGCCTGTCAGATATGCGCCCAGCAGCAGACCGCAAAGGATCCGCGCCGCCAGTTGTTTTTTGTTGGTTGTCCTGAAGTTTGCCATGGCTGTACCTCCTGTCATCTGAAAGAATAACTGTGATGCATTATAATTGCGAATATAATACTTCAATTTAATTATATTTTATACTTTTGAATAATTCAATTTTTTTAATATTATTCTAAAATTTTAGCTTTTTCTCTCAAAAAATGTTTCGTTTGTGCCAGTTTTTCATTCAGCGTATCCGTCCTGATTAAGGTCAATAAAAAAGCCAAAAGATATGAATTTGTCGGTTATACGATACTCCATTTTCGCCCTATAACTATAAAAAAAGAGCTCCCAAACGTTGGGAATTGAGCCGAAAGGCAACAAAACCGGATTTTGGGCAGCCTCTTTTATTATATTAATTATAACAGTAATCGAAAATCGGGTCAACGAAAAATGATAACGGCACACCATCAAGGCTCATAAATATTATACCAATAAATACCTGCTTTAACAAAACTCTGTTATCCCCGTCACTAAAACAAAAACTGCAATTTGTTTCATAAAGATTATATAAAAATTAAATGGTTGCCTGCATTAGAATCGTCAGAGCGGCCGCCGCCTGATCCACCGCTACTTCCACCGTATTGTTTTTTCCATTGCTCATAACAGAACCCGTACGGGGGTGGTAGTGCTTGAAAAAACAGATAATACATATATTGGAAAAACGGCGATGAACAATATAGGATGTCACAAAAGCCAGCATTTATGCGGTTTTCAGAAGTAACGTATTTGGGAAACGAGTATGACTTTATGATTATCGAACATCTATTCGTAATAGATTATATCTGTAGAAATCCGGAATGCTACAAAAAATAAAAGCCAGACCTTGATAGGCCTGGCTTATTCTATTAATTATTAATCTTTCGCTGTAATCGTTAATAACTGTTTTCCCATGCGGGTAATCAACGGTACTACCAGGGCATTACCCATACAGAAATAACGGAACTTCTCCGGCATCCCGGTATCAGTCCAACCGTCAGGGAAGCCATTAAGACGTTCACATTCTACAGGGGTAAGGAATCGCAGATTGCCGGTCTTTGGATCTTCTACGATATGGGTAGATCTGTTAGTGCTGGATTCACTGGTCAGCATGGTGCGGGAGGGACGGTCTGATGGATCAGGGAAGGCGATAGGGCCTTCAGAGAACACATAACTATGTCCGTTGGCAGCAGTACGTTCAATTCTCTTGGCGCCTTTCATATATTGCCATTTTTCCAGGTTGCTTCCCAGGAAATATTTTTCATCAACCCCGTCTGATTCAAGGATATCGCCGAGAACCATCTGCTTATGTTTATATGGTGTTGTGGTGGATGTATATACCTTGCCATTGAGCATAAATCCTGTATTCTCAAATGCAGCCGCAAAAGAATCGGAAAAATCTACTAAATCGGCGTAATCTGTCCCATCTGATTTTACTTTCAAATCATACTCTCGGACGAGGCCCTCTCCCTTGGTGACCTTGAACTGATCGGCAAAGAATCCATCTTTGAACAGTATCCTGCGCGGATTGTCGCTGCCCATATTAAGAACTGTCCTGTACCATGTGGTCCTTTTCCTTGCAGCAAAGATGAACGTACGCCGCCGGCGTTGCGGGTAACCATATTCGGCAGCGTTTATCACGCGCCATTCCGCATAATAGCCAAGATCATACAGACAACGGAGGATTACGCCAAAATCCCGGCCACGCTGTTTAGACGGAGATTTTAAAAGCCGGTCGACGTTTTCCAACAGGACGTACTTTGGTCTGCGCGCCTTTAAGATATCGTTGATGTACCACCAGAGTACGCCCTTTTTACCTTCGATACCCTTGGCGTCGCCAGAATGGGCAACAGAATAATCCTGACAGGGGAATCCGCCTACCAGCAAATCTACTTTAGGACAGTCCCTTTTTGCAATTGCTATATCTTCGTTGCTGTTTGTCAGAGAAGGTCCAAAGTGCTGATCATAACATTCAAACGCATATTGCCTGGTTTTTCCCGGTTCCCATTGGTTTGCCCATATGGTCCTGTAGCTTACAGAAGCCTTTTCCAGACCGATTCTGAACCCGCCAACGCCAGCGAAAAGCTCAGCAACAGTTATTTCTTTCATCTTTTCTTTTCCTTCAATTTTGTAGTATACTTTATATATAGTATTAAACTGTGTAGACCTATTTTACCACAAAAAAGGACTTCGATCAAGATGAAAAAATTAACCGATCATAAAAATATTGAATACAAGACACAGGAAGAGATATTGCTCCGTGGGGCGGAGGCTGTCGGCAAGACCATCCGGCAGATTGACAAATACGGTCGCGTTGATACGGACGGTGTTAAAGGCGGCATTGGCCACGTCATCGAAGAAAGCTGGTACGGCTACCAGATTAATTCTGATGCGGAGCCAGATTTCCCAGAAGCTGGCGTTGAATTGAAGGTGACGGGCCTTGTCAAGGATAAGACCGGATACAGGGCAAAAGAGCGTCTTGTGCTGAACATCATCAACTACATGGAAGAAGCCTACACAACGTTTGATACCAGTTCCTTCTGGCATAAGAATAAGAGACTGATGCTGCTTTTTTATGAGTACATGCCCGGCTCCCATCCGGGCGATTTTAAAATAATTGAAAAGCTACTGTACAAATATCCGGCCGACGACTTGGCCATCATAAAGGATGATTGGGAAAAAATCGTTGGTAAGATTCGTGCCGGCAAGGCGCATGAACTTTCTGAAGGGGATACCCTTTACCTTGGCGCATGCACCAAAGGCGCTACGGCAGCGTCCAGTTTTAGGAAGCAACCATTTTCTGATATTCTAGCAAAGCAACGAGCGTATTGTCTTAAAAATAAATATATGACGTACGTCGTCAAAAAGTATGTTTTTGGCGAAGCCCAGGATGAAAAGATAATTAAGAATGTTGCAGATTTGGGCGGCAGAAGCTTTGAATCGTTTGTTACTGATAAGTTAGCAGCATATAAAGGCAAATCTGTTGAGGAACTGAAGTCTCTGTTCCAAATTAATTCCAATGCTAAGAGCCTGGGAGCAATCATCGCATATAAAATCCTTGGTATCAAAGGCAATAAGGCCGCAGAACTGGAAAGCGCGGGGGTAATGGTAAAGACTATCCGCGTCCGCTGCAACGGAACTATAAAGGAAAGTATGTCGTTTCCACCGTTTAAATTTAGGGATTTGGCAGCGGAAAGCTGGGAAGATTCTACTTTTGGTAACACGTTGAGGGAAACACGTTTTTTGTTTGTAATTTATCGCTATGACCACAATAATGTCTTACGGCTTATGGGCGGTCAGTTCTGGAACATACCGTATGATGATTTGGAAACGCATGTCAAATACATGTGGGAAAGGATGCACGGACTGGTATCCTGCGGGCAGATAAAATTAACAATAAAACAAAACGTCGTATATAACAATCTTCCTGCTAAAACAGAAAATCCGGTTGCGCATGTCAGACCCCATGGCACGAACCGGATGACGGTTAATCCCTTGCCAGACGGAACCACATTGGAAAGCACATCTGATGGAAGTTTCTTCTGGCCCTATAAGGATAAATTGACCACACAGTGCTTCTGGTTAAATAGCGATTATATCTTATCGCAACTTGACAATCAATTTAAACAGTAACAAATTGGAAGTGATACATATGAATAACAGGCCGGAGGCTACGAACGAAGCAGTCCGTCGCACAATGAAGGGTAACACTAAAAAAGATACTTCCATTGAATTGGTTCTACGCCGGGCTTTATATAAGCGAGGTGTCCGCTATCGTAAAAACGTCAAGAGTATATTGGGAACGCCGGATATTGCCATAAAAAAGTACAGACTGTTGGTCTTTTGCGATGGTGATTTCTGGCATGGAAACAGTTACCATGGCGTGAAATCGCACCGGCGGTTCTGGGACGAAAAGATAAAACGGAACAGGGAACGTGATCTTGAAT
Organism: uncultured Succiniclasticum sp.; assembly: GCA_902801365.1. Taxonomy (GTDB): domain Bacteria; phylum Bacillota; class Negativicutes; order Acidaminococcales; family Acidaminococcaceae; genus Succiniclasticum. The sequence continues at coordinate 89,529 of CADCHY010000003.1, read as the reverse complement.
ATACCATCCGGTTGCGAGACGAAGGCTGGACTGTGCTCCGGTTCTGGGAAAGTGATATTAGGAACGACCTGGATGGATGCGTAAAGCAAATTACAGATATTATCAATACACGGAAAAGATAAAATCCCGGAAGAAATCTTAATTCTTCCGGGATAATTTATTGAAAGTAACTTACCTGCTAACTGTTTTCACCCAAAAATACATGCCGACGTTTTGGCCCTCATCAATATTGCCGTACAATGTTGCACTGGTAATTATTGCTGTTCCGCCTTTATCCATACATGACGCAATCAGCGAAGCGTTTTCTTTATTTACGTTGCCGATCTTGGCATTGATGCCGTCGTGCCTGTATCGCACCTGTACACAGTTCTTATCCTGCTTACAGCTGTAATCACGTACCAGAATTAAATCTGACGGTTGCATGTCTATATTGCCTGACATGATTCTTCGCAGTATTATCTGCCCGTCGCAAAATGTGCTTCCTTTAAGCTGACAATTAATTCTCATTGATTAGAGTCCCTCCGGGTTTGTGTATCCTGTTCTTGCCGTTGTTTTCGGCGATAACGCCCAAGCGTGGCAGTACTGATTCCGGTCATCTCCGAAATTTCTCTGTAGGTATGCGTATTTGCATCCAGAAGGCTCATAGCGAGTTCTATGCGCTCCTTGGGTACCGGAGGCCGTCCTTCCTTATATCCTGGTCTTGTGCGGGCTATCTGCTTGCCTGCGGTAGTCCGTTCCATGATCAAGTTTCGTTCCAGTTCGGCGACGGCGAGTAAGGTAGTTATGAAAAAATTCCCCATGGTTGTATTTTCCAGTAGACCTACGTTAAGAACATGGACGCGGACGCCTTTGGCGAACAACGCCCTGATAGTAGCTACTCCTTCCATGACGTTACGGGCGAATCGATCAAGCTTGGTAACAACCAGTGTGTCGCCAGATTTTAGTTGCTGCTGAATCAAATTTTCAAATTTGATACGTGCCGTCGTACTGCCGGAATACTGTTCTTCAATTATAATTTCGCATCCGTTGCGTCGGAGTTCTTCCCGCTGATGTTCCAGCGAATTTCCCTTTAACTGGGCTTTTGTACTGACCCGTGCATATCCGCAAATCATATGTTATTTTCCTCCTTGTTTTTGATAGAGAGTTATGATAGCGCCGTAACCGCATCATTGCGTTGATTGGATGGGGCTATCATAACTGTTAAGTTTCGACCAAAAATCGTGTCTTACGATTTGTCTTATTAGCTTAAAAAAAGTGATATAAATGTCTTATTGAAGTCTTATATCCTGAAAAATGTGTTATAATAATTATGCATTTAAAAAATGATGTTAATCTTGCACAAACCCAGTGTTTATGCCGCTTTTGGATGGACTGTTTTTCTAAAATGAGGGGTAGGGCAGACTTTAATAATTGCAGAATCCTCCAAAACCGTGTGTTGAGAGTTCGATTCTTTCTGCCCCTGCCATAAAAACAACCCCTCAAGTCCAGTAAACAAGCGGATTTGAGGGGATTTTTATTTGTTCTATTATCAGGATATTACGGCATGATATCAATTGTTCAGCTTTAAATTAAAGTGTATAAGCATGTATTTACAGAGGTGTACGATGAAGTTTTATATTGTGGATTGTTTCGCGGAGGAAAAATACCAGGGCAATGAGCTGCTTGTAGTAACAGCCGACCGGTTCATCAGCGACCGGGAACAGCAGCAGATCGCCCGGGAGATCAATTTTTCCGAGACGGCGTTTATCTTGTCCGGCAAACAGGAAAACGGGGGATACGACGTCCGCATCTGGACGCCGACGGTGGGGGAGGTTCCCTTTGCCGGCCATCCCACACTGGGAACCGCTTTTGTAATTCACCATTTTATAGAACACGGGCAAAGCAGACAGGTGAAACTGAATCTGAAAGTAGGGCAGATTCCCGTGGACATTACGGAAAACGGTCTCACCATGTCCCAAAAGGCGCCGTCCTTCGGGGAAATCATTCCCCGGCAGGAAATCGCGGGGGTATTTGGCATTTCCCCCGATTCCATTTCGGATGAGTATCCCGTGCAGTGGTCCAGCACCGGTCTGGCGGCGGTCATCATTCCCCTGAAGGACCGCAGGACCCTGGCTCAGGCCCGAACAGACCGGGCGGCGTTTGAACAGTACATCCACCGGCATCCTGCCAGCTACTGCAGTCACTTTTTCTTTGTGGATATGGGCAGCAACACGTTTGCCGCACGCTGCCTGATGGAAGACTATCTGGAAGATCCTGCCACGGGCAGCGCCAACGGCGATCTGGCAGGATATCTGCTGCAGCATAACTATTTCAACCGGCCCGATATCACATATACCGTGATCCAGGGAGAAGATATGGGGAGAAAATCTGTCCTGCATATTCATGCCTGCAAAAGGGGAGAAAACTGGACGATTGAAGTCGGCGGCCGGTGCCACCTGGTGGCCAGCGGCGAATGGGAGTAACGGACGGTCTTCCGGCCCGACGCCGGAAGGGCGGCTGCGGACCGGCATTGTACATGGATACGCTATGTTCCCTGTCGCAGGGAAAAACAAAACATCTTCCTTTCCTTGCAAATTTATGATATAATATTCAAGTACATTTGTTTGAAATACACAGGGGACAACATGACTATGAAAGACATCAACTTTTACATGAACCTGGATTACCCGTATGAAATCACGCCGGAAGAGGACAGCGGATACCATGCGGAAATCCCGTTGCTTCCGGGCTGTATCGCCCACGGAGAAACAGAAGAGGAAGCGCTGCAATATCTGAATGTGGCCAAGTGCGAGTGGATCAGCGGCATGCTGGAACGGCATATCCCGATCCCCCAGCCGCCCTATAAAGTGATCTCGGTATCCCATAACTGGAAACGGACCGGGCGGTAACAGCATTCACGGAAAAAACGCATATGTTTACAAAATAAAACCAGAGGCCTGCGGAAAGGAATCCGCGGCCCCTGGTTTTTGTTTTCTTACTTATCATTAAAACGTTGTTTGACAAGTGCAGCAGGAAAACACCTGTAAAATTGAAAAAAATCCGTGTTATATGGTACAATTTAAAAAAGCGCCAATCCATCCGCAACACGCGCCGGCAGACATGCAGGCGCAGGGGATCCGCGCGCCCCGCACAAAAGGAGGAATTACCATGATCGATGTTACAAGGCCCGAACTGGACGACGCCATCACCCGCGCCTGGCAGGCAAGCCCCGAAGGCTCCGCGGCAGCGGTATATACCCCGGATATCGAACGCGTGCTGCAAGGACTGCGCGCCAACCGCTTTGAAGCCCATTATTGCGCCGACGCCGCCGAAGCGAGGGCGTACCTGAACGGAAAAATTGACGGCAAAAAAGTAGGCATCGGCGACTCGGAGACACTGCGAAAGCTGGAACTGCACGAAGCACTGGCTGCCCACAACCAGGTGCACAACGTGCTGCGCAGCCCCATCAACAAAGGAACGACTTTTTTTGAATACGCCAAAGGCACGCTGCTTACGGACGTGTTCCTGTGCAGCGTCAACGCCCTGACCGAAGACGGCATCCTCGTAAACATGGACGGCACGGGAAACCGGGTGGCTGCCGCGCTGTTCGGACACGAAAAAGTGTATTACGTGGCAGGGGTGAACAAAATCTGCCCCGACCTGGACCACGCCATCTGGCGGCTCCGCAACATTGCCGCCCCCCGCAACTGCCTGCGCAAGCACAAGGCCACGCCCTGCGCGAAACGGGGCGACCGCTGCTATAACTGCGCCAGCCCCGAACGCATCTGCAACGGGCTGCTGATCGAGTTCAAGAAGATGAGCAACATGGATATGGAAGTGGTACTGGTCGGCGAGTGCCTGGGCCTGTGACAGGGATAATTACCGATGCATACCGTTACGTTGAAGCAGGAAATCAGACGCATCCTGAAGCGGGACATGGTACTGACCATCTCCATCGTACTGGCTCTGGTTTCCTCGCTGTTTTTCAGACCCCGCATTTCCTATATCGATTTTTCCGTTTTGGGCATGCTGCTGTCCTTTATGCTGGTGGTGGCCGGCTTCCGGCAGCTGCACGTGCTGGAGAAAGCGGCTGACATCTTATTCTCCCGCTGCCGTACCACCCGTCACGTGGCGGCGGTGCTGATATGGCTGACCTTTTTCCTGTCCATGCTGGTGACAAACGATGTGGCCTTGCTGATCTTTGTGCCCCTGACCCTGATCACGGGCAAACAGATCCGGCTGGACGTGGGGCGCATCGTCATCTTCCAGACCCTGGCTGCCAACCTGGGCAGCGCCTGCACCCCCATGGGGAACCCCCAGAACCTGTTCATCTACTACCACTACGGACTGAGCACGGGCTACTTCTTTTCCGTGCTGGGGCCGCTGTCCGTACTGAGCGCCCTGTGGCTGGCGCTGCTGGTACACGGACTGCCCAACGGCGAGTTGCAGCTGGAACAGCGGGAAACGGAAACAGGCCCGAAGCCGCGGATCCTGCTCTTTACCGCCTTGCTGTTGCTTTGCTTTTTATCCGTGGCCCACGTGGTGAGCCCCCTGCTATGCACCGCCGCCGTAGTGGCCGTGGTAGCCGTGGCAGACCGTAAGCTGCTGAAACTGGCGGACTACTCCCTGCTGCTGACCTTCATCGGCTTCTTCATCTTTATCGGCAACCTGTCCCACTGGGACGCCATCCGGCAGCTGCACCACTACCTGCACCATGCCCGGGGCATCGTGTACGTGACCGGCATCGTAGCCAGCCAGTTTATCAGCAACGTGCCCGCCGCCATGCTGCTGGCCGGCTTCACCCGCAACGCCGGGGAACTGCTACTGGGGGTAGACGTCGGGGGTCTGGGCACCCTGATCGCCTCCATGGCCAGCGTCATCAGCTACAAACTCTACACCGCCGCCTATCCCCACCAGGCGATGAACTACCTGCGCATGTTCCTGTTCTACAACTTTGCCGGACTCATCGGCATCGGGACGATTGTGTACTGGTGGATGGTGAGGTGAGGGGATTCAGTTCACAATTTCTTCACAAAAAGTTACAAAGTACAGCGTTCTTTTGGAAAAATGACCGAAAAGGCATTTAATTGTGAAATTTTCTTCACAGTTTATCCGAAAAAACGCTTTATTTTTTTATTGCGTGCCTTTAAACTATGACTTGTGCCAGGCGAAAGGAGGCTGATACGTTGCGGTTATTCCGATGGCAGGCCCGAAGTTCCGGCGGGAGAGCATATAACGGCGAATATTATGCAGAGAGCGAAAAACAGGTTATTGACTTCATCCGCAGGAATTATGGGTATGTTACAAACATTGAAAAGGTTAAGGACGAAAAATCCGTGCGCCGTTGGTTTGAGCCGCGCGAGCAATTCTCAAGTAAGGAAAGAACAAAATTTTACAAACAGCTTTCAACTTTGTTGGATGCGGGCGTTCCTATTATGAAAGGAATCGAAATGATAACCGAGAGGTTGGGTAAAAAGTATAAGCCGGTTTGTAAACGGCTTACCCTTAGTCTGCAAAGCGGTCACTCCTTATCTTATGCGATGTCTTTACAGCCGGAAGTGTTTTCGGAAATGAATGTTTCCGTTATAGCGGCAGGTGAAGCGAGTGGTCAGATTTCCCAGGTTCTTCTGTCGTTATCCGATTTTTATAAACAGCAAAATAAACTTATTAAACTGGTACGTAATGTCTGTATTTATCCGGGATTTTTGCTGTTTTTAGCTGCTCTGACATTTTTGTTTTTCAGTGTGAAACTGGTACCTTCTTTTGCAGAACTGTATCATTCACTGGGGGTAAAGGAAACACATCTTTTGCAGATACTGCTTTATATTTCCGCTTTGTTGCAGAATCATACAATTGCTCTTTTCTGCTCGCTTATAGTTGGCGGCAGACTGCTATTGCTGCAGCGTTCAAAAGTTTTAACCCTCCTGATGTATCTTCCGGGGATCGGGAGTTTACGCCATTCCTTTTTGGAAATACGTTTTGCGCGGTTACTGGCATTAATGCTGGACAGCGGCATTGCTTTTCCGGAAGCCGTTCTGCGTGCTTCTGTTACGTTGACAGATGCGTCCATGAAGAATAACGCAAAAAAGTTTTCGGAAAACGTTCTGCGCGGAATCGGAATTGCTGAAGCGGCCATGCAGTCTGGAAATCTATTCAGTCAGACAGGGTTAGAATTTTTGAGCATCGGGGAAAGTTCCGGCGACTTGCCGGAGATGCTGACGGAATTCGCGGAACTTCAGGAACAGGAGCTTTTTTCCCAGCTTCGGGATGTAAAGGCGGTTTTGGAACCGGTACTGGTCGTCTTAATTGCAACGATGATTTTTGCTGTTATGGCAGTGATGCTTTCACCGTTGTTTGATTTGATGACACGGATGCCGGAATATAAATGAACGGAGGAATGTATTTGTTAAAAAAAATAAAAAGAAAGCTGGATTTTTCAGGTAAGAAAACTAGCAGCCGAAATGCCGGTTTCAGTCTGATTGAGGTAATTGCCGTTACGATTATTATTGGCGTTATGGCTACCATGTTGATGCCTGCAATTGATGGCGCAGGTTCTAAAGCGCGTAACGCAAAACTAAAAAACGATTTGGCAACTTTGGATCAGGCAATTGCTACATACAAACTGGAACAGGGGAGCATACCGGCTTCGCTTGATAATCTGGTACCGGATTATATTGCCAAAAATAAGGGCTTTAAGGATGCCAAAAATGAAGATTTCCAGTATTCTGTATCCGGCAGCAATTACACGCTGACCGGTTCTGACGCAGAAGGCAATACTGTAACTTCTAATGGCAGCGTTGAGGCAGAAACACAAGGATAACGGCTATCTGCTGGCTGAATGGCTGATGAGTATATGCTTGTACGGGATTGTTGTTTCTGGGCTGAATATGGGAATTGCCGGATATGAAAAAACACTGGCAGCAGTACAGGTGGAAAATGCGGCCCGGGAGTTTGCTCAGGATATTCTGCAGACAAGGGAAAGAGCCCTGGCAGGTTCTGATTTGAGTTATATAGAATTAAGCAGCGGACGTAAAGGGTATTGGGTCTATCGGAGGCCGAATCTGGTTGAGAAAAAACGGGGTTTTGCGTCGGGTGGGTCCGAAGCTTTTCAATTTAGCAGCATTCCAGCTTATATAATAAGATTCTCCATCAACGGCTCTCCATCAGCAAGCGGGATTTTTGTATTACAGCATGAAATGATAAAATCCGTACAGGTTAAAGTCAGCCTTCAGCCGGTTACCGGGAGAGTAAGGATAGAGCGAGAAAGATAGTGGAACAGAAAAAAACTTTTTCGGGAAAGGAAAAAACGGAATCACGGGCAACGGAACGGTCGTCGGGGTTTATCATGCTCCTGATGATTCCCATATTTCTGGTGACACTTACATTTGCAACGGCAATAACAGGTTGTATAGCTTGTGCCATACAGGCAATGGCTCACCGGAATGAGATGTTACAAGCCTATTCTTTACTGGAAGATGACAGCGCAGCGTGGCTGAATGAAGCATTGTCTGGCGAATGGAAGAACGTGTACGAAAATGATTACGAAAAGGTCGTAACCACACAAAAAATAGGCCCGTATATTCTTCTTGTTAAAGAGATGCGCAATAAAACTACAGGAAAGGTATTGGTAAACCGTTTGGAATTTATACCGATAGATAAAGAAAATGGCCATACATCCTGATCAATGTTGTGATAAAAGAAAATCTGGCTCAATTCTTTTGGAATTAAACATTATGTTTTTGATTATGGTTATCGTCAGCGCAGTATATTGTAATGTGGTACAGGCAGTTTTAAAGAACTGCAGAAATCTTCTGGCGGATATTGAGATTGCAAAGGCAGTGCGCTATACAGAAAGTACTGTTCGTCGGGAACTTTCCTATAATATAAAGCAGGCAAAACTGGCTAAAGATTTCAATGACAGGGATCAGATTATCTGCCATAAGACATATCAAAATGTACGCGCCTACTGGTATTTGTCTAACGGGATGTTATACCGCAAGACCACAAAGGGCACAACAACGGGCATTAATCCGTATTCCGGTCCTGATATCCTGATAACGCGCTTTAAGGCAATTCAGTTAGGAAAGGAGAGAATTGGCATTATTATGAATTTACAAGACCCGGCAACCGGATTGGAAAGGCGGATAGGCTCATCTTTGTTGTTAAGCAACGGTTCTGTAGTTCAGTAAAATTCTTTATGAGACGTTTTGTAAGCTGGGGCGGTTTGCGGAATACAGCAGGAGGATCGGAAAAGAAGCAGGGGTTCATTTTGCTTCCTCTCTTGTTGTTTCTAATGGTTTGTTCAAGTCTGGTGTTGTTTTTTGGGCGCAGAGTGTACCAGGAGTCAGAGGCGGCTCGGGAGTATTTGCACCGGAAACAACTGGAAACCATTGCGCAAAGCTTTATGCATTCTGCCATTCGGCAGGAAAAAGATACAGAAATTACGAACGCTGCATATTACTTACCTCCTTTACAGCCCGGGAACAGCGAAGTACAGTTGTCTGTTTCGGTTAACCGGGTGGAGGATTTGGGAATGCGCTTTCTAAAAGTAAATGTTTCAGATTCCGGTCCGGAAGTTTTTTCTCTGCGGCAGTGCAGGATGGTTTTTCCCGTTTCTATGCTTCAGCAGTTTGCAGAGTCGCCCTTAATCGTAACAGGTTCCGCACTGAAGGAGAAATCAGAGGAAAAGGACAATGACACTATCACAAGCAAATCATATGGCGCGGTTTTTCCGCAGTTTTCCGTTGAAGGAATTGCGGTCTGGGCTTCAACTGATTTCCCTTCTGCGTTGGAACTGCAGCGTGACGGATTAAGCGGCTGGATATATCTGTGCAGGAATAAAAGCGAGATTCCGAAAGGATTGCAGGTAAATGGAAACGGCATACTGGCTTTTGCCGATGACGTGATGATTGGCGACTATACAGAGTTTACGGGCCGCATTATTATTTTGGCGGACCATGGCCTGCGTATCGGCAACCATGTAAGATTGAATAAGGCATTACTGTTTTGCCGGGGAAAACTGACCGTTGGAACGGACAGTATTATCAATGGTGCAGTCATGGCACAGCAGGATGTTGTAGTAGAAGAAAACACTGTGATAAGCAGTGACAGGGAGGTGTTGGAACCCTTTAACTCAATTATCAGTTATTAAAAAATAACGGGTGAAGGCACATGAGAATTGATTCAGTTTGTGCATACCTGAAAAAAATTAAATATTGATGAGTAAAACATAATCCCCTTTTCTGTGTATCAGCTCAGACTGGTGTTTATGATAACTCATGATTTTTCTCCTGACTAATCCCCCGGATTTACACAACGGGGGATTTTTCTTCTCGATTTCTCATGCTCCCTGCCTTTATCTATGATATAATGAAATAACAAAAGTGTATTATATTACGATGGGTTGACAAATTGCAGAGAAAGGTGGACGCTGCTATGAAAAACTACGCAAAACCCGGTGAGGTGCTGTATCATGTAGGTTTATCGGTGGAGATGCTGCAGGGCGCGAAGTATGCCCTGGTGCCCGGGGATCCTGGACGGGTGGAAGGCCTGGCGAAGGCAGTGGATCCGGATGCGGTGTATCTGGCATGTCACCGTGAGTTTACCAGCTGGCTGGCCCGGGTGAACGGGGAGCCGGTACTGGTCATCAGCAGCGGTATGGGCGGTCCCTGCATCACCTTTATTGTGGAAGAGCTGGGGCGCCTGGGTATCACTACCTTTATCCGGGTGGGGACAACCGGGTCCCTGCAGGAAGACCTGAATCTGGGCGATGTGGTCATCAGCAAGGCCTGCGTGCGTATGGACGGGGCCGGCAGGGCCTACGCCCCAATCGAGTATCCGGCGGTGGCGGATCTGGATGTGACCATTGCCCTGCGGGATGCGGCGAAAGAATTGAAGGTTCCCTTCGGTCTGGGCATTGGGGTGACCACGGACAGTTTCTGGCCCGGGCAGGAGCGCTACGACAGCCTGAACGGCTATGTGGTGCGGCGTCTGCAGGGCACGTTGAAAGAATGGCAGGCCCTGGGCTGCACCAATTTTGAGATGGAAGCGGCGACGCTTTTTACCCTGTGCAGTGTGCACGGGCTGCGGGCGGGCGCCATCTGCGGTGTGGTGGCCAAGCGTACGGACAGCGAGGCGGTGGCGCCGCCGGACGTGTACAAGGTGGCGGAAAAACGGTTCCAGGCTGTGGCGAAACGGGCGCTGGAAAAACTGATTGCGGCGGATAAAGCATAACATTCAGACAGTCAGTGCGCCGGGCAAGGCGGATTTGCCGGTTTTGTGAACGGGCGGCGCGTTGCAAAACGCAAGCCGCAGGTACATTGCGCTGTGTGGTGCGCGAATGCGAATGACTTAAGTTGCAGAAATGTTGTTTCAGGAGGCGTGTTATGTTAGAGGTTGGAACTAAGGCGCCGGATTTTACCTTGCCGGATCAGGACGGGAACCCGGTTGCGCTGAAGAACTTCAGGGGACAGAAGGTTGTGCTGTATTTTTACCCGAAGGATAATACCCCGGGCTGTACGAAACAGGCTTGCAATTTCGGGGAGCTGTTGCCCCAGTTCCGGGAAAAGGGCGCGGTGGTCATCGGCGTCAGCAAGGATTCCGTGGCGTCCCATAAAAAGTTTCAGGAAAAGTTCGGTCTGCCCTTTACACTGCTGTCGGATACGGAGTTGAAGGTGATTCAGGCTTACGGCGTGTGGCAGGAAAAGAACATGTACGGTAAAAAGACCATGGGCGTGGTCCGCACTACCTACTTAATAGATGAAAAAGGCGTCATCGTGAAGGCGTTCGGCAGGGTAAAGGCGGCGGAGAATCCGCAGCAGATGCTGGACGAACTGAAATAACGTGTGTTTTGGATAACAAGGAACGGGGAGGCATGGAAATGGCGCGTGTAATCATAACGTTGCTGGATTCTTTTGGCATTGGCTCTGCCCACGACGCAGCGGCGTTTGGGGATATGGGGTCCGATACCCTGGGACATATTGTAAAGTGGATGGCAGAGAACCGGAAGAACCCGGACGGTTCGCCCCGGTATCTGTGGTTGCCGAACCTGGCGGCACTGGGACTGGAAACGGCCCACCGGCTCAGCACGGGGGAGGACATGGTTCATCCCATTTCCGGGGAGCCGCTCAAGGACGCGGTACTGGATGGCGGCCGGGTGAAGGCGGCCTATACCTGCGCGGAAGAAGTGAGCAAGGGCAAGGACACCCTCAGCGGCCACTGGGAGATCGCCGGTGTGCCGGTGGATTTTGACTGGGGCTATTTCCCCAATCAGCCCCATTGTTTCCCGCAGGAACTGGTGGACGCTCTTATTAAGGAAGGAAACCTTCCCGGCGTGCTGGGGGAAAAGCTGGCCAGCGGCACGGAGATCATCAAGGAACTGGGCGAGGAACATATGCGGACCGGTAAGCCCATCATCTATTCTTCGGCAGACAGCGTGCTGCAGGTTGCCTGTCATGAGGAGAGTTTTGGACTGGAGCGGCTGTATGATCTCTGCAAGCTGAGCTTTGAACTGGTGAAACCGTACAAGATCGCCCGGGTCATCGCCCGTCCCTTTGTGGGCACAAAGGCGGATGATTTTCAGCGGGTAGCGGCCCACCGTCACGATTACGCGGTGCCGGCCCATGAGGAAACGCTGCTGGATAAGCTGGTGGCGGCGGGAGGCAATGTGTATGCGGTTGGCAAGATTGCCGATATTTTTGCCCACCGAGGTATTACGAAACATTATCCCGCGGCGGGGCTGGACAAGATTTTTGATGCCACCCTGCAGGCGGTGAAGGACGCGCCGGACCGGACGCTGGTGTTTGCCAATTTTGTAGATTTTGATTCATCGTTCGGCCATCGCCGGGATTCCCTGGGCTATGGGGAAGGGCTGGAGTATTACGATAGCAGGCTGCCGGAACTTTTTGACCTGTTGCGGCCGGATGATGTGCTGCTGGTGACGGCGGACCACGGCTGTGATCCCACCTGGAAAGGCACGGACCATACGAGAGAAAAAATCCCGGTTCTGTTTTACGGACAAAATGTGAAACCACAGCAGATTCCGCCGTTGCATATCTTCAGTGATATCGGTCAGACGCTGGCGGAATATCTGGGTGTGGCTCCGTTGGGGCACGGGACTGCGAAGAATATCTGGAAAAAGTATTGAAAGAATGCAGTTTGGATTGGCAGGGGGTGACGGAAAATGCAAAAACTGTTTGTGTTCTTAGCGGTAATTGTTGCGTTGTGCAGCGGCATTGCCGGGGATATTTCTGTTTTGGATACGGCGCCATTTTTGGGAATGCCGAAGGCTTATGCCTTTGAGACGAAACCTGTGAATTTTGTGGTCATTGACCGCACCGGCCGTGTAAGCAGGGCGGATATGCGGGGCTGGATCCAGATGGTAAAGATGGATTACCATGTTCCCTATTACCGGCTGATGGATGATAATACGAAGGCCGATGCTGCAGTCAATGAGATGTTTGCCAAAAATCCGAAGCCGGACAAGGAAGCCATGAAGGCCGCGGCGGAACAGGCCGGTTGCGGGGCGCTGGTGGTAATGGTGGTGCACCGGATGGATTCCTACATAGTGCGCAGCTTTGGACCGTTTGATGACGAAACATATATCCGTACCCACGCCTTTGCAGACATGTATGCCTACAATTCGGACGGGAACAAGTTTATCCGGCGTTTCCTTCGGGAAGATAACCTGAAACCGTTGGGATTGGAGGAAAATCCGTCGGATACCATTAAATGGACTTTGGGAAATTTGTTAAATAAAATGGAAGGGAAGCCGCAGATTTAAGCGGTGAATTGATACCGATATGCCAAAACCGGAAGATATTGAAGTGATTATGAAGCGCCGCCCTGATTGGGAGTTTCTGCAGAAACTGCCGAAAGAACTGCATGGCTTCACGTTCAAAGAAGGCGGTCAGTTGAATGGGCATGAGTTTGTCCTGGGGTCATACGTTAACGAAGTGGCCCGTCGCAGGCTGGAGCTGATTTATACGAAAGAGACCTTTGATTATGTGCCGGTGCGCCAGATTGGGCTGCTGCGGTACCGGGATTTCCGTTATATTACCAGAGATAAAGACGTGTTTGCGGAGTGGATAACCAGTGCGATAGACCGGTTGGTAGAGGAAATTACGCCGACCTATATACCCCGGACGGAGCATCTGTTGAAAGACAAAGGGATCCTTGCCTGGCGTTTTCCTGACACGCTGCCGGAACGGATCGGTAATTTTGTCAAATTTATCGGACCGCAGTACCCGCTGGACTTTATCAATAATGCAACGGTCATTCTAGACTATGCGGATTTTGACACAGGCAATGAATTGGTGTTTCTGTATAACCGGGTGCGCAATGAGTTTTATGCGGAAAACAAGATACTCATGATTCCCAATACGATTCATGAGTTTGACGCAAAGAAACTGGAAGATCTTGAAGTACTGCTGGCAGAACGGCTGGAGACGTATCTGCTGGGCATGGAAAACGGCGGAAAGTGAAGGGCTGGTAGTCGTAAGAGCACATTTGTACGGCATTTTTTAAAAAAACTTGACAGCAGCGAAGAAATAACCTATACTATTAATGCTTGATGAAAAACGGCCCGGTGGTTCAGTTGGTTAGAATGCCGCCCTGTCACGGCGGAGGTCACGAGTTCGAGTCTCGTCCGGGTCGCCATTATGCCTCGGTAGCTCAGTTGGTAGAGCAAGGGACTGAAAATCCCTGTGTCCACAGTTCGATTCTGTGCTGAGGCACCATGCCGCGGAAATAGCTCAGTTGGTAGAGCACAACCTTGCCAAGGTTGGGGTCGCGAGTTCGAGTCTCGTTTTCCGCTCCATTGTTTATAAGAGGAGAAATCCTTTTATATATCTATCGGTTACGGCGACATAGCCAAGCGGTAAGGCAGAGGTCTGCAAAACCTTTATCCCCGGTTCAATTCCGGGTGTCGCCTCCATACCTTCTGCCGAGGTGGCGGAACTGGCAGACGCACGGGACTTAAAATCCCGCGGGTAGAGATACCCGTACCGGTTCGATTCCGGTCCCCGGCACCAGTAAAAAATTGCCTGTCCTTTCAGTGAAAGGGCAGGTTTTTTGTTGTGTAAGGGCATTTGAGCCGGGGTAGACAGAGATACTTCTAAAAAGACAGAAAAATACAAATCTGATTTATGCTTTGTGCGATACAGATTATTTGTGTGATATAACTATAATATAGTTATTATAGTCATGATTCATTGTAAAAAAGTATACAAGCAAGAAAAGAGGGTCCGTGCTCATGAGAAAGAGTCACAGTAAGAAAAAGCTGTTAACGGCAGCCGTTATGGCTGCGCTGCTGGCCACACCCGGATATGGCCATGCGTTTAAAATGGCGCCGGAATATGTGTATTATAATGGGAAGCCGATTGTAGAAATGCAGTTCCTGACCAAAGGCGAGGAAATTGAAGATCTGGTAGACAAAGCCGAGTATACGCTGAGTCCTTCCCTAATCCAGCCGGTAAAATCCAGTACCGCCTACTGGACGGGGATGATCGGCCCGAAAGCGAAAAACGGGCAGCCCTGGCAGGTGTTTGTGACCACGAAGAAAAATGAGCAGAACGCCTATGCGTCTACTACATCAGTAATCGTGAAAAACAGTAAGGCAAAGGAAACCGAAGTTAATTTTGTGGCGCAGCAACTGCAGGACGGGAAAAAATTGCTCCGGATGACGGATAAGATTGCCGAAATGGATAATCCGCCTTCGGGGGATTATGGGCTCAGCGAAATCGCTATAGGCCAGTATATGGGCGCGGCCCGCAAGGGAGCGGTGGACGGCTGGTGGGTAGATGCGGATACGGTGCTGCCGACCAACGAACAGGCAGCGGATTTTGTAGGTACCTTCCGCCATGAACTGGGCCATGCCCTGGGCATCAGCAAGAATGTGAATTATTTTGATGAAAAAGGGAATAGCTATGTGCCACAGGGCGAGAAAGATATTAAAACATCCAAAGCGACCGGGGAAGCGATGATGCGGTTTAGTACCGAAGTAACCGATAAGGATTCCTGGAACCTGCATCTGATGGACCAGAACCTGAATCCGGCAAAACCGGGGATGGAAATCCTGTCTGCAGCGGGTTTTGCAGCAAAAAAGAAAGCAAATCCCGGCGTGAAGAAAAGCGATTTCTTTATTGTCAACAACCGATATAAAAAAGAAAATGCTTCCGGAAAAAACGGGAAGGCGTTTTTTATGGGACCGAATGTAACGGATGCCCTGGCGGGCGCCACTTTCTTCGGCGTCAACGGCGTTCCGGTCAATGGTTGGGAACACGATACGTTTGAAGGTTCCCATCTGCAGACGACCGGTATGATGAGCCACCGTGCTTACAGTAATTACACTTCTTTTATGGAAGTAGAACTGGCCGTGATGCAGGACCTGGGGTATAAAATCGACAGGGAGGCCTATTTCGGGCATTCTGTTTACGGGGATGGGAAGACCTTTACCAATACCCAGGGCTATTCTGCCAGGAATGAAGAGGGTACGGCGTACATTAAAGGCAGACCCAGCTCTGTGCCGCTGGGCATCGGCCTTCACATCTACGGGTCCCGCAATACGGTGACCCAGGCTGCGGATATTTTAACCAACGGTACGGGCGCCACCGGCATCCGGGTAGACGGCATGCGGAATACGGTGATCGTTCCCGCCGCCACGAAAATCCATGTGGACGGTCTCCGGGGAAACGGTATCCTGATTGCCTATGGCCGCGACCAGGTGATTGATCAGGCGGGCACGGTGACTGCCAACGGGCAGGGCGGTACGGGCATCCGGTTTGATTTCGGCTCCAGCTCTAACGGCGCGGCAGATGAATACCGGGGCTCCTATATCCGTTACAAACGGAGTGTGAAAGAGGAGACCGGCGCGATTGACAATCCTGAAAATCTGAAACTGACGGACATGGATGAGAACGTATTCAATGCGGCGGAAGATGAGCTGAACGGGCCTCAGGTCAGGGAATATAATCTGACCGGTTCCCTGTCCGGCGCGGAAAACGCAATCTATATCAGCAGAAATGCTTTTGTAAAAAACATCAATATAAAAGAAGGGGCATCCATCAGCGGGAACATCACCAGCGACTGGAAGCATTTCAAAACAGACGGCAGTTATGACGGTGTGGAAAAAACGAAAAAGGAACCGGAGATTTCCTTTGAAGAGTGGATGGCGAAAAAGCATCCGGGGGTGAAGCCAAAGCCCGGGGATGAAGAACTGGAAAAAAATCCGGCCTTAATGGATAAATATTTACAATATGCGGCAGATTATGAGGCGGATCCGGAAGTTAAGGCCAGTATAAAAACGGTTACAACACAGAAAGGGCTGTTGCGTATCCAGTACAACGGAAAGACAGGGGACAAAGGCTATGCCTATGACGCCTACATTCCCGATCTGGTGACGAACCTGAATTTTGCGGCGGACCTGGCATATAACGGGAATATCACCGGCCCGGACAATATGAAACTGAACGTGAAGAGCGGCACGCTGGCCTACGGCGGCAAGGCCGATGTGGTAGGCGTGCATGTGGCGGAAGGCGCCACGCTGTTGGGCGGAAGTTACAAGGTCCACGACATGAGTAGCAAGGCGGCAGCGGAGTTTGTTTCCAAACTGGATAATACCGATAAAGGTTTTTTCATCAATAGTGGTACAGCAGGGGCGCTCAATAGCGCGTCTTCCATGAATATTACCGGCAATCTGCTCTCTGATGGCATATTGCAGGGTGTGGCAGGCGGCAGCGCCGGAACAATCAAGGTAAGCGGTGATGCCAACATCGACGGTTCGCAGGTCATCGCTAAAAACTTGCTGCCGGATGAAAAATTTTCCGTATTGCAGGCCGATTCTGTCAGCGGTTTCGTAACGAATACGGAAGACGCGCCGTATAAGTTCGGTATGCTGGATGAAGTTGGCGCCGTGGAAGGAAACACGGCGGTAGTGACCGGTAAAGCGGCAAACAATCTGGGAAAAACCGATGCGGTACAGGCAGAAACATACGGCGCTATGATGTCCATGTACAATAACCTGACTGCAAAGGGCGATGCCCGTCGCAATGAAATGCGTCCCCTGTTCACACTGACGCCTGCGGAGACAAAGAAAGCATTATCTGCGATTTCTTCCAACGCGTCAGCGAAAAGCATGGCGCTGGCCCAGCGGAGCGTGATGACCCGTCACCTTTTGTCATCCCGTCTTAACGAAGCCTTTATACCGGAACCGGTGAAGGTAAAACTGCCAGAGTCTAATTTAGACGGAGGCAGCGGCAGGGGCCTGGATGTTTCCCTGAAACTGTTGGAACCGGCGGATAATGATATCTGGCTGAAGTTTGGCAAGAACTGGGGCGACTTGAAAGACGGCGCTGATTACCACAGTTCCACTACCTTGCTGGGCTGGGACAAGGGTGTTGCTCCCAACTGGCGGGCCGGGGTGTATGCCGGTTACAGTAAAACGGGTTTTGCGGACAATACGGCAAGCAACGAACTGAAAGATACATGCATTGGTCTGTACGCCGGTTACAACAAAGCCGGACGGGAAGGACTGGTGTTCCTGAATTATGGCTGGATGCGCAACAAACTGCACAGGGGCGTTATGGGTATGACTGCCGGTGCGGATTATCACAGCCGCATCCTGGAACTGGGCGGCGAGTATCTGTACGACCTGCAGGCGCGGAAGGATGTACCCTGGCATGTGCGGCCTTATGTGAACGTACAGTTGTCCAGGCTGTGGCAGAACGGTTACAGCGAAACGGGTGCCGGTGTATTCAACCAGATCGTGGAGAGCAAGCACAACGATTATTTCGGCGCAGGAGCCGGGGTAGAGTTCAAACGGTACCTGACCGGAGGGAATTATGCCATCCGGGCCGGCATCCGTCACGCCTTTGCCGGCGCGGAACCGAGGCTGCGATACAGTTATATGGGTGATCAGGCGAACAGCTACGATATGCGCAACGTGCAGGACAGAACTCACTTTGTTTTATCCATCGGCGGTGAGACGGAACTTGGCAAAGGCTGGAGCATCGGCGGCGATGCCGGCTTTGTGCGGGGCAGTCACGACAAAGACTGGTCCTGCAGCGTTACGGTGAAGAGAATGTGGTAAATGGATAATCCTTTGTTTAATTTTTAGCTTATAAGGCGTATAAAGCTTATAAATGGAAGTAAACCGGGAGACCGATACAACGGTTTCCCGGTTTGTTTGTGCGGCTTCAGAATCTTTGCTTTTCGTAAAGTTGCAATTTTCATTTTTGGTTGAATGCGCCTTATTACTTATGATATAATTAAACGATTAACATGGGATAGTTTGCGTTTAATTTGTTTGGGAGGGCAGGGCGATGCAAAAGACCACGGACTGGTTGGCCGGCGAGGCGTATTTACGGGATAAGGCGCCGGAGTTGCTTCCTTTCATAAATAAATATGGTCACTGCACGCTGGAGCCGGATGGTCTGGAGCGGTATTTTGAAGTGCTGCTGACAGGTATTGCGGCACAGCAGCTGCCGCCGGAGTCCAGCGGTAAAATCATGAACCAGCTGCGGCATCTGGCGGGGAATCCGGTGATGCCGGAGAAGCTGATGGTCCTCACGGACGAGACCGTTGCCACCTGCGGCCTGACGGCAATCAAGATAACGTATATGAAGGAATTCGCCCGGCTGGTGTTGGACCGTACCATTGATTTTGCTGCTTTTGCGGATATGCCGGACGCACAGATTGTCAAGCTGCTGAAAACGGTACGCGGCTTGGGGCAGTGGACGGTGGAAATGTTTTTACTGCTTTCCCTGTGCCGGCCGGATGTGCTGCCGGGAGATGATTTCCTCCTGAAAAAGGAAATGCAGCGGTTGTTTAGTCTGAAAGATGTTCCCAAACGGGGACAGCTGAACAAACTGATGGAAGGCTGGCGTCCCTGGCGGAGCCTGGCAGTCTGGTATTTATGGCAGCACAGCGCGGACACCCGGAAACGCTGAGACAGAAGCTGCTAAGAGAGAAGAAGAAAGAAAAAGGAGAATGTTGATGATAGATTTTTTTGAACAGGTTAACGTGCTTCCCCGGGTGAGGGAAAATTTGCAGAAAATGGGAATCAAAACACCTATGCCGGTGCAACGGCAGGCGATCCCTGCCCTGCTGAAGGGGCGCGACGTGCTGGCCCGGGCCCAGACCGGCACCGGTAAAACGCTGGCCTTTCTGATCCCGCTGGCCCAGAAAATCGATCCGGCCAGGAAATATGTGCAGGCGCTGGTGATTACTCCAACCCGGGAGCTGGCTATGCAGGTCAATGAAGTGATGAAGCAGGTGCTGGACGGGGTGGAAATATCGACGCTGGCGGTGACAGGAGGCCGTGATTTCGAAACCCAGAAAAATAAGCTGGCAGGCAAGGCCCAGGTGCTGATCGGCACGCCGGGACGTCTGCTGGATCATATTGAAAAAGGGAATACGGATCTGGGCGGCGTAAAGTTTCTGGTGCTGGACGAAGTGGATGAGATGCTTGCCCAGGGATTTATGGATGACGCGCTGCAGCTGATTGCCATGACCGGACCGGAGCGGCAGACCATGCTGTGTTCCGCCACGGTTTCGGAAGAGATCAATAAACTGGGGCGTAAGCTCACCACCAACTGCCAGATTATCGACATCGATCCGGAAGAAGCGGTGGTGAAAGCGATCCGCCAGATTTGCGTCAAGACTACCGAGGAGAAAAAGCCGGAGACCCTGATGCGCCTCATTGATCGGCTGAACCCGTATCTGATGCTGGTGTTCTGTATCAGCAAAGAGCGGGCGAAGGAAGTGGACGCTTTTTTGAGCGGGCATGGTTATAATGTGGGTGTGCTGACTGGTGATATGAGCGCGGCAAAACGCAAAACGGTGATGAAAGAGTTCCGTGACGCTAAGATTCAGATCCTGGCGGCCAGCGATATTGCGGCCCGGGGACTGGACGTAGAAGGCGTGACCCACGTCATCAACTACGATGTGCCCCACGACGCCAGCTGGTACGTGCATCGGGTAGGCCGTACCGGGCGGGCCGGCAAAGACGGCATTGCCGTTACGCTGTATACCACGGAAGAACTGCGCTGGCTGCATAATGTAGAAGAAAAACTGGGGGTCACTCTTGAAAAACAGACGGTGAACGGACGGAAGATCGTACGCCGGACCCGGATCGCGGCGGCCCGGAGACGGGAAGCTGAACAGAAAAAGGACGCCCCGAAATCCCGTGGCCGTAATTCCGTAGCGGACAAGCGCCATGCCCCGAAGACCGGTTCCAACCGGCGGCAGATCAGCCGCCAGGCAGCCCGGGAAGCTTCCATGGCCCTGAAAGAAAAGGCAAAAAAAGCGGCGAAACGTAAATAATATCAGTATACAGGTGATTTGTTTTGTTTTTAAAATCAGTTACAGCCTTCGGGTTCAAATCCTTTGCGGAACGCACGGCCCTGGAATTCGGGGCGGGCATCACCGCCGTGGTGGGACCCAACGGTTCGGGAAAAAGTAATATATCCGATGCGGTGCGCTGGGTGTTGGGCGAACAGAGCGCCAAATATCTCCGTGGCAGCAAAATGGAAGATATTATCTTTTCGGGTACCAGCAGGCGCCGCCCCTTAGGCGTGGCGGAAGTGACACTGGTCTTTGACAACCGGGACCATATGCTGCCGCTGGACTTTGACGAGGTGAGCATCACCCGTCGCCTGTACCGTTCCGGCGACAGCGATTACGCTATTAACAAGAAAAACTGCAGATTAAAAGATATACTGGACCTGCTGGCGGATACGGGCATGGGCAAAGGCGCCATGTTCCTCATCGGGCAGAATAAAATCGACGAGATACTGAACAGCCGTCCGGAAGACCGGCGCTCCATCTTTGAAGAGGCGGCAGGGATTGCCCGCTTCCGTATGCGGAAAAAAGAAGCCACCCGTCGTCTGGACGATACGGCCAACAACCTGACCCGCATCAACGACATCAAGAGCGAAGTGGAAAGCCGGGTGGAACCCTTGCGCATCGAGTCGGAGCGGACCACGCGCTTCAACGAACTGAACGGAAAGCTGCGGATCTGCAAGCTGACCCAGTTCGTGCAGCGGGTGGAAACCATCGAGCAGGCCCGGTCCAAACTCCAGCAGGAACAGGAGGACTGTAACCGCGTCTTTCTGGAGAAAAGCACAGAAGTAAGCGGGCAGGAAGCGTTTCTGACCGGACTGCAGCAGGAACTGGATGCGCTAAACGACCGGGTGTCCCACATTCAGGCGGGCATTACGGAAAAGGAAAAGGCCCTGGAAGCCATCAAGGGCGAAGACGCTGTGTTGGATGAACGCATTGAGCAGAGCATCCGGCAGCAGGGGAACATTGCGAAACGCAATGAGAAACTGCAGGAACAGATCGACCAATGGACGGCCCAGATGGAAACGCTGGCCAAAGAGTTTGACGTGCTGGAAGCCAAACGGGACGAGGCTGCGGCGCTGGTTACGAATCTGGAACAGCAGCAGCAGGAACGTCTGCAGGCCCAGAAGGATAATGAGGCAAAAATTCAGGAACTGACAGACAGCAATTTTGAAGATATGCGCAAAATGGTAGAATTGCGCAATGAGATCCGCCAGCTGGAAACGGAACAGGAACAGCGCATGAACCGCCGCAACCGGCTGAAGGACGACGTGGACGCCGCGGAGCAGCGGGTCGCGGAATTAACAGAAGAACAGCGGAGCCTGATCTCCCGCAAGGGCGAACTGGAACAGGATGTGGCCCGCTACATAAAAGAAGGAAACGAACTGGCCGGCACGGCAGCGGAACGCCGGACGCTTTTCCAGACGATAGAACGTAAATACAATGAATGCCAGACCCAGATTGCGGCAGTGGAATCCCGACTGCATCTGCTGCGGGATATGCAGCAGTCCCTGGAAGGGTTCGGCTTCGGCGTAAAAGCAGTCGTGCAGAGCCGGGAAGACTGGCATGAGGACGTGATCGGGCCGGCCGCGGCGCTGATCTCCGTGGAACCGGAGTATGTGACTGCGGTGGAAACGGCGCTGGGCGCCGGGGCCCAGAATATTGTGATTCGGTCGGCGGAAGCGGCGAAACGTGCCATCCGCTATCTGAAGGAGCATAAAGAAGGCAGGGCGACCTTCCTGCCGCTGGATACCTTAAAGGAACCGGTGCTGAAGGCGGACGAGAAAGCCCTGGTAAAACTTCCGGGAATCCGTGGCTTTGCGGCGGACCTGCTGCAATGTGAGGAAGAAGTGAAACCGGCTGTCCGTTTCCTTGTGAGCCGGGTGCTGGTGGCGGAAACCATGGATCATGCCCTGGCCGCGGCGAAAAAGAGCAACTTCCGGCTCCGGGTGGTAACGCTGGACGGCGACGTGGTGAATACGGGCGGTTCCCTTACCGGCGGCAGCCGTCAGAAGAAAGAGTCCGGTTACCTGACCCGGGAACGGGATGTGAAAGAGCAGGAAGCGGCGTTACGGAAATTCAATAAAAACCTGCTGGCCATTCAGGAAGAAAAGGAAGTCCTGGAGGACGAACTGGCAGAGCGGGAAAAACGGCTCTCCGTATTGCGGGACACGGTACAGCAGAAAAATATCCGCCTGACGGAAATGAAGGCGGAAGAGCAGCGTCTGTCCGATGAACTGAAACGGGAGAATGAGGCGCTGGAACTGGCCATGGATACCCGAAGTCAATTAGGCAACGAGTATCTGTCGGTGCGGAAGCTTCTGTCGGAGAAACAGAAACCGCTGCAGGAAATGGAAGCAGCCAACGAAGAAGCGAAGAATACGCTGGACGCGCTCCAGAAAAAGATATCGTCCGACAAGAGCGCATTGGAGACGCTGGCGTTACGGCTGCAGGACGCGCGGGTCCAGTCGGAGACCGCCAACACCCAGCGGCAGCTGAAAAACGAGCGCATGCAGCAGCTGGACAGCGATCTGGGGCGGCTGCAGGGCGATTTTAACGCGAACGAGGAAGAAAGCGAAAGGCTGGCGGGCGTAGTGGAAGCCAGCAAAACAAAGAAAACAGAGCTGGCGGAACAGACGAAAACCCTGATGCAGGAACTGCAGGATATCCTCACCGGCCAGCACGATTTTTCGGAGCAGCGGCTGGAACTGATCCAGAAACAGGGAGCGGCGGGAGAGAAACTGAAAAACCTGCGGGGCGAACTGGCCAAAGCGGAAAGCAAGGTACACCAGAACGAAATCGACAACGCAAAGCTGGAAAGCGATTACCAGAACGCGCTGGAGCAGCTGACCTCGGAATACAAAGTGAACCTGGCGGAAGCAAAGGAAGAGGCGAAAGCGGAAGGCGTGCTGGAGGATAAGAGTGAAACGGCCCTGCGCCGGATGCAGGTTTCCCTGCAGCGGCAGATTGAGGAACTGGGACCGGTGAATCCCGGCGCCATTGAAGAGTACAAAGCGGTCAGCGAACGGTATGAGTTTTTACAGAAGCAGTATAACGATCTCTGCGAGGCAAGGGACAAGCTGCAGTCTGTTATCGCGGAAATCAATTCGGGGATGACGAAACGGTTTAAGGAAGCCTTCGGCAAGATCAACGGCTTTTTCCAGAATACGTACGTACAGCTCTTTGGCGGCGGCACCGCGGTGCTGAAACTTTCGGACCCGGAAAACATCCTGGAGTCCGGCATCGATATTGAAGCCCAGCCTCCGGGAAAAAAACTCCAGAGCCTGTTCCTCCTTTCCGGCGGGGAAAGGGCGCTGACGGTCATCGCGCTGTTGTTTGCGCTGCTGAGCTACCATCCGTCGCCGTTCTGTATTCTGGACGAGATCGACGCGCCATTGGACGATGCCAATATCGGACGCTTCTCCAAATTCCTGGAAGGCTATGCCGCGCAAACCCAGTTTATCGTCATTACCCACCGGAAAGGCACCATGGAAGCGGCCAATGTCATGTACGGGGTGACCATGGAGGAATCCGGCGTATCCAAGATTATTTCCGTGAAGATGAGCGATAAACTGATTAAGGATAGGGTATAGTACTGTTTTTATAAACGTATAATTTGCATACAGAAAGGAAGTAGAGCCATGGGCTTTTTTGAGAAACTGAAATCGGGGCTGACCAAGACGCGCCAGAATTTCACAGACCGGATTACGGAACTGGTGGGTATGTCTGCCAAAGTGGATGAGGATTTTCTGGAAGAGCTGGAGATGATTCTGCTGACGGCCGACGTGGGTGTGAAGACCACGGAAAAACTGATCGGAGATGTGCGTCAGGCAGCAAAAAAGAGAGAAATCAAAGGCACGGAGGATGTGCTTCCGTTCCTGAAAAAACAGATTGCGGCCATGCTGAAGGACGACGGGGTGCGAACCCGTATCGGCGCCCGTCCCACCGTGATTCTGGTAGTGGGCGTCAACGGCGTGGGGAAGACGACCACCATCGGCAAACTGTCCAACTATTTCCGTCTGTTTAATTACAAAGTGATGATGGCTGCGGGGGATACCTTCCGGGCAGCCGCGTCTGCACAGCTGAAAATCTGGGGCGAGCGGGCCCAGTGCGATGTGATTGCCCACGGAGAGGGGGCGGATCCGGCGGCCGTGGTGTTCGACGCGCTGAAAGCGGCCAAGGCCCGCGGCATTGACGTGCTGTTCATTGATACGGCGGGGCGCTTGCAGAACAAGGTGAACCTGATGAACGAGCTGGGTAAAATCGACCGCATCATCAAACGGGAAATTCCGGAAGCTCCGCACGAAGTGTTCCTGGTGCTGGACGCTACCACCGGACAGAACGCCATCACCCAGGCCAAGGTATTCACCGAAACCACCAAAATTACTGGCATTGTGCTTACCAAGCTGGACGGAACGGCCAAAGGCGGCGTGGTGGTAGCCATCCGGGAAGAACTGGGCCTGCCGGTAAAATGGATCGGTATCGGGGAAGGACTCATGGACTTCCGGCCCTTTGAACCGGATAAGTTTGTGGACGCGTTGTTTGCCACGGACGAGGAAGAAGAATAGCATTTGTGGCTTGCTGGCGAGAACACAAATTTATTTCACGTTTTCACAAAAAGCTGAAACGTTGAGGGGATTACATTTCTATGTTTGCGGTTATCGTAAATACCATTACCATACTCATCGGCGCCTCTATCGGGCTCCTGCTTCGCAAGGGGCTGCCCGAGTCCGTTTCCGATGTCATGATGAAAGGCCTTGGCCTGTGTACCATCGTCATCGGTCTGCAGGGGATGATTGAGGAAGAGAATATCCTGGTTTTGATTTTATCTACTATTATTGGTATCGTCATCGGTGAACTGCTGGATGTGGACGGACACATTAACCGGGTTGCGGAACGCCTGACTTCCCGATTTGCCGGGAAAGGCGAAGGTGCAAAAATTGCCCAGGCCTTTGTGACTTCCTGCCTGATCATGAACGTGGGGGCGATGACCATTGTGGGTTCTTTGGACGCGGGGCTGCGGGGCAATTTCGGCATGCTGTATACCAAGTCCCTGCTGGATCTGATCTCCGGCATTCCCATGGCGGCGGCTATGGGCGTGGGAGTTATGGGCTCGGCGCTGTTCACACTGGTCTTCCAGGGCGGTATCGTCCTGCTGGCGGAATACATTGCACCCTATTTATCCGAAACGCTGATCAAGGAGCTGATCTGTACCGGCAGCCTGATGATCCTGGCCATCGGCTTTAATTTGCTGGGAGTAACCAAATTGAAAGTGTTGAATTATCTGCCCGGTCTTCTGGTAGTGCCGTTGGCGCTGAAACTGATGCAGGCGCTGGGGTTTTAATATTTGTTTTTCTGTACAGAAAAAACACCGGATGATATAATATTTGTAAACGTGGGGAGATTTCTTCCTGCTTTAGAGTAAAGGTTCGTCGCAAAAGTGAATTACTTTAACGGAAAAGGAGATGAAAGCTATGAAAAAACTGTCTGTGCTGGCTGCTGTTCTCTGTGCGATGGCGATATCCCTGCCATTGTCCGCAGATGCAGGTTTTAATGTTGGCAACGTATTTAAAGGAAAACCGACGGTGAAAACCGAAAAGCCTTCTGCCGGAAAAGTAAATCCCGCAGCACCGGTTAAACAAGGTGGAAAGGCAACTATTACTATAACTTGTGATGGTGCGCCTCTTCAATATGCAAGCGCTTATATCGGACCAGGCATTGAGTATCGCCTGGAAGGAGGGAAATGCCATGTAATCAATAAAAGCAATATGGGCGGCATGACCAGCGATAAGGGCGTTGTGGAAGTTGAGTATCCCAAGCAGGGCTGCAACATCGTTATTTTCAAAGTCGGATTTGAGCCGATTCTCCTGCGGAACGTTGTTCTTCCCAGCAACCATACGCTGACAACCACGAAAAACCCGGCTGTAAAGGGCGTTACATTTGACTGATCCGTCAGATTACAGTTAATTTCGGTGAAGTTTTCACGATAACGGAACAACAAAATTAACTGTGAAGAAAAAATATTTAAAGCTGTCAAGCAAAAATACTTGACAGCTTTTCTTTGTCCGTGTATAATGCTCATGTTGAGCAGAAGGGAATGAGGTTGACAGAATGGCAGCAAACGCGTTTGAAGACAGGATCCGTTTCGGCAGCCTGTACGAAATCTACGGCGCCCTGCTGACGGCAAAGCAGCGGCAATGCCTGGAGCTGTACTTCTGTGAAGATTATTCCCTGGCGGAAGTCGCCGAAGAGATGCAGGTGTCCCGGCAGGCCATCCACGATTTGCTGAAGCGGGTGGAGCAGACGCTGGAGCATTACGAAACCATGTTGGGCTTTTTACAGCGCATGGAGAAAACCAGGCTGCTGACGGTCGAAGCGGCAACGATCCTGGACAGCGCGGTAAAAAAGCATAAAGATACAGAACTTTCCCGTTTGCGGGAAATAATGGATGAATTGAATGATGAAAGCAGGTAACTGAATGGCTTTTGAGAGTTTGTCTGAACGGCTGCAGAACGCGATCAAGATGTTCCGCGGCACGAAAGCAATAACCGAAGAAGACCTGAAGGAGCCGCTGCGTCAGGTACGCATGGCGTTGCTGGAGGCAGACGTAAACTTCAAGGTTGCGAAAAATTTTGTCGCAAAAATCAAAGAACGCGCCTTAGGCGCGGAGATACAGCAGAACCTGAGCCCCAGCCAGCAGATCATCAAGATCGTTGACGAAGAGCTGACGGCGCTTCTGGGCGGGACCCAGGCCAAACTGACGGTGGCGGATAAGCCGCCCACCATCATCATGCTGGTGGGTCTGCAAGGCACAGGTAAAACCACTACGGTGGGCAAGCTGGCCTACAATCTGAAGAGGAAAAAGAAGAGCCCGCTGCTGGTGGCCGCCGACGTATACCGTCCGGCTGCTATCACCCAGCTGCAGGTACTGGGCGAACAGGTTGGCGTACCGGTGTTTTCCCTGGGGAACGAAGTGTCGCCGGTGGAAATTGCCCGGCAGTCGCTGGACAAAGCGGCCCACCTGGCCTGCGATACGATTATCATCGATACCGCCGGCCGCCTGCACATTGATGAGAAGCTGATGGAAGAACTGCAGAATATCAAGGCGACAGTAAATCCGCACGAGATTCTGCTGACAGTGGATGCCATGACCGGCCAGGATGCTGTGACTGTGGCGGATACCTTCAATAAAGATTTGGGCCTGACAGGCCTGGTGGTGACCAAGCTGGACGGCGACGCCCGGGGCGGCGCGGTTCTTTCCGTACGGGAAGTGACCGGTTGTCCGGTAAAATTCGTAGGTATGGGCGAAAAGCTGGATGCTCTGGAACCGTTTTATCCGGACCGTATGGCTTCCCGTATCCTGGGCATGGGCGATATCCTGTCCCTGATTGATAAGATCAAAGATACCACCGATCTGGCCAAAGTGCTGGAGGCGGAAAAGAAGATCAAGAAAGACGAGTTTACCCTTGAGCAGTTCCTGGAGCAAATGCAGCAGATAAAGAAGCTGGGTTCCCTGGATACTATCCTGGGTATGATCCCCGGCATGGGCGGTATCAGCCAGAAGCTGAAGGAAGCCAACGTGGATGAAAAAGAATTCGCCAGAGTGGAAGCGATTATCCGCTCCATGACGCCGAAGGAACGGCAGAAACCGGAGATTATCAACGGCAGCCGCCGCAAGCGTATTGCCGCAGGCAGCGGCATGAAGGTTCAGGATGTGAACCGCCTGCTGAAGAACTTCGACGACAGCAGGAAACTGATGAAGAAGATGCAGGGCATGGCCAAGTTTGCTTCAAAGGGTGGCAAAATGCTTCCCTTTATGCATAAATAGGCAAAAGGAACTGTACGGTTCCGAAGCCTGAGGGAAGGGTTCCTGATTGGAACGGTCTTCCACTATACCAGGTAATTAGTCAGAAGTATGAATTCCATGATAAGGAGGTGAAACTGAAATGGCAGTAAAGATTCGTTTAAAACGTATGGGCGCTAAGAAAGTTCCGTTCTACCGTGTAGTTGTAGCTGACGCGCGTTCCCCGCGTGACGGCAAGTTCATCGAAAGCATCGGCTATTACGATCCTGTCGCGACTCCTGCAAACGTAAAGATTGACGAGGAAAAAGCTCTGGAATGGCTGGGCAATGGCGCACAGCCGACCGATACCGTGAAGAACCTGTTCAGCAAACAGGGCATCATGAAGAAATTTGCGGAAGCTAAAAACGCGAAGTAATTAAGGGGGCGTGATTTGCATGAAGGAATTGGTAGAAGTTATGGCCAAATCTCTGGTTAGCAATCCGTCGGCAGTGACAGTGGAGGAGGAAACAACCGGTACAACAACTGTACTCCGCCTCCATGTTGCCCCTGATGATATGGGTAAAGTAATCGGCAAACAGGGCCGCATAGCGAAAGCGATCCGCTCCGTTATGAAGGCGGTTGCAACCCGTGAGAATGTGAAAGTTATCGTAGAGATCGTTGAGTAAAGATTAATAGCTGGTACGTAAAGGTGGTAATTATGGCAGATTCTATGTGGATTCGTGTTCCCGTTGCGATTAAGGCAAAAGTTACAGAAGATTTGAAACTGAAAATAATTGGAGATCTCCAAAACACGATAAAACAAATGGAAGCAGACCTGAATCAGTTTGATTTCCAGGCGAAACAGGTAATGAATCAGGCTGCCAACGATCTTTCCGCAGCTCCCCGTTTGCGCGAGCAGATTGAAGTGGAACGCAGAAAACGCACCGATGCGAAAGCGGAAGCGGAAGAACAGCTGAAGCAGGCGAACAATCTGCAGCTTGGCGCGGAAATCGGCTATGGAACCCCGATGGAACGCATGGTTGAAGTCAAAATCGGCGATAACCTGCAGGCGCTGATGGGTGCGGAAATTTTAACGGAAGACGGAAAGATCATCGCTTTCCGTATGTGAGAAACGCAATGCAAAAAGTTGTATTAGGCCAGATAGTCGCTCCGCACGGTGTGCGGGGCGATTTACGTATTATGCCGTTAACGTCCAACACGCAACTGTTCATGGACATGGACTATCTGCTTCTGCCCGACGAACGGCGGCTGCAGATCGTAAAGGCCCGGCCTCATAAAAACATCATGCTGGTTACCGTGAAAGAAATTACCTCCATAGAGGAGGCGGAAAAACTGCGGGGTCAGAAAGTGTCCGTGTACCGGGAAGATATGCCGGAGCTTCCGGAAGGCCGTTATTATGTGGGCGACTTAATCGGTCTGCCGGTAGTGGATGAAGAGGGAAAACAGATTGGCGTATTCAAAGACGTGCTGCAAACCGGCAGCAGGGATGTATATGTAATCCAGCCTCCGGAAGGTAGGGATATCCTGGTTGCAAACATTCCCGAGAACATCCGGGAGATCGATCTGCCAAACCGGCGGATCGTTGTCCGCCTGCCGGAATGGGACGAGGAAGAAATACGCTGACCGTTCTTTGTGAAATGCCCGCGCGGGGCATCAGCAATGAGGAAGAGATACGATGAAATTTATCTTTGTCACCCTGTTCCCGGAACAGATTGAAGCCGCGGCAGGCCACAGCATGCTGAAGCGCGCCATGGATACAGGCATCCTTCAGATGGAATGCATCAACCCGCGGGATTTTTCCCTGGATCGGCATCATTCGGTGGACGACGCGCCTTTTGGGGGCGGCGTGGGAATGGTGCTGAAACCGGAACCGGTGGTGGAAGCCATCAGAGTGGCTAAGGCCAAAGCGCCGGGAGCTCCTGTCATTGCCATGAGCCCGGGAGGATGCACGTTTAAACAGTCTCTGGCGGAAGAGTGGGCGAAAAACGAAATGGGCCTGATCTTTGTCTGCGGGCATTATGAAGGCTTTGACGAACGCATCTATCATTGGGTGGATTTAAAGATCAGTATCGGAGATTTTGTCCTGACAGGGGGCGAAATGCCCGCCCTGATGATCATGGATGCGGTAAGCCGGTTTGTGCCCGGCGTGCTGGGAAAGCTGGCCAGCGCGGAAGAGGATTCCTTTTCCAGCGGGTTGCTGGAATATCCCCAATACACCCGCCCGGTGGAGTTTGAAGGCATGGAAGTGCCGGAAGTACTGCGCAGCGGCAATCACAAACTGATTGCCCGGTGGCGGCGGAAACAGGCGTTGAAGGCTACGTATCTGTTGCGTCCGGATATGCTGCCGGAAGAGCCGGATAAGCAGGATAAGAAGCTGCTGGAAGAAATCAAGGAAGAATTATAATTTTATTGTAAGAAATAGTTGTAAGTTTTATAAAAAAAGCTTGCAACGTAATTACTTGTGTGGTAAAATACTACACGTGTAAAACGGACGGTCCGCTGTGCAGCATTCGTAAGTCGCATGAACGTCTATGATTTAGGAGGAAAACATGAACATCATTGAAGCACTGGATAAAGAACAGTTACGTTCTGATATCCCCGAGTTCCGTGCCGGCGACACCGTTAAAGTTTATGTTAAGGTTGTTGAAGGTACACGTGAACGCGTACAGTTATTTGAAGGCGTTGTAATTTCCCGGAGTGGTTCCGGTGTCCGCGAAATGTTCACCGTCCGCCGTATCTCCTACGGTGTAGGCGTAGAAAGAACGTTCCCGGTACACAGCCCGCGTCTGGAGAAGATCGTAGTAGCGCGCAAGGGTGTTGTTCGCAGAGCGAAGCTGTACTATCTGCGTAACCTTACCGGTAAAGCTGCTCGTATCCGTGAACGCCGCTAATCTGGTGCATAAAGGGGGCTGCAAAGGCAGTCCTCTTTTTTGTTATCAGTGAATAACAGGAAACCGTTCGGTTCACTGCTTAGGGAAGTGCCGGTTTAAGCAGGCGGTTTGTACTTCAGCCTGATTGGGATTTCCTGACAGTATCTGGATCGATTTGCATAGTGAGAGGGGTAAACTGTATGAGCGATAAATCCGGAGGATCCTTTCAGGATTCGCTGAACGACTGGCTCGTGTCTATCATCGTCGCGGTAGCGCTGGCCTTTTGTATCCGAACTTTTATTTTTGAACCTTATAAAGTGGAAGGGACTTCCATGTATCCGACGCTGTTCAATCAGGAACGGCTGATCGTAAACAAATTCGGGTATTTTCTGGACGATCCGAAGCGGAATGAAATCGTCGTGTTCCGTTATCCGAAAGACGAGAGCCGCGATTTTATCAAACGCGTCATCGCGGTAGGCGGCGACACGGTGGAAATGCGTGACGGTGCCGTGCTGATCAACGGGAAGAAGATCGACGAGCCCTACACATGGAAGGAAGATTCGAAAGGTCTGAACCATTCCAATTACCGCAAGAGCCTGGTGCCCAAGGATCACATCTTCGTGCTGGGCGACAACCGGAACAATTCGGAAGACAGCCGCTTCGCGGATGTGGACTTTGTGCCGCTGCGTCTGGTAAAAGGCAAGGCTGCCGTTGTGTTCTGGCCTTTTGAAAGGTTCCGTAAACTGCCGTGAGGTCGTTATGGATGTAAAGGATTTTAAAATTCAATGGTTCCCGGGACATATGACCAAAGCCCGGCGGATGATGGAGGGACAGCTGGGTTTGGTGGACGTGGTGGTGGAGCTGCTGGATGCACGCATTCCCGGTTCCAGCATCAACCCCATGCTGCGCCAGATGGCGGGGAGTAAGCCCCGTGTTATTGCGCTGAACAAAATGGATATGGCCGACCCGGTCAAGACCGAAGCCTGGCTGCAGAAGCTGAAACAGGAGGGTGTGCCGGTCTGTTCCATTGACTGTCATACAGGTAAAGGCGTCAAGCAGATGATCAGCCTGGTGAAAGAAGCCGCAAGACCCATAACGGAGAAGTGGCTGAAAAAAGGCGTGAAGAACCGTGACGTCCGGCTCATGATCGTGGGCGTGCCCAACGTGGGGAAATCCACGCTGATCAACCGGCTGGCGGGGCAGGTAAAAGCCATTGCTTCCGACCGTCCCGGCGTGACGAAACAGAAGCAGTGGGTGAACATCGCCAAGGGTTTGCAGCTGCTGGACACTCCCGGTGTACTATGGCCTAAGTTTGAGGATCCGGAAACAGGACTGCATCTGGCCCTGACCGGAGCGGTAAAAGATGACATCTATGACCGCAGGGACGCGCTGGTCCTGCTGCTTCAGGAAATGCTGGAGAAATATCCGCAGCAGCTGGCTATGTTTTACCATATCACACTGGACCCGGAAGATACGGCGGAAACCGTTATGGAAAAAATCGGCGCCGCCCGGGGCTGTGTGAAAGCCGGCGGAGTTCTGGACATGAACAAAGTGGAGCAGATGGTACTTTATGAATTTAAAACCGCGAAGATGGGACGCTTCACATTGGATGAACCAGTGTAAACGTTACCTGCAGCAGATAATAATCTGCAAGAACCAAATAAAAATGCCGGCTCAGGGCCGGCTTTTTTATTGGCGGAAATAAGGTTGCCAAAAGGGCAGGGCAGGCGGTACAATTTAAGAAATAAGTATTTCTTACCTGAAAAAGAAACAGGATGAAGCAATGCAGACAGGTTTCATCCGGGGAGGAAAAGCCTATGAAATTAGCAGAAATCAAAACCATATTAGCCGGGAATCCTACAGAAGAGCAGCTGGCTGAACTGAAGAAGGACGAACGCGCCGGTGTGCAGAAACTGCTGGCAGCGTATGATAAAAAACGGGAAAAGGAAAAACAGGAACGCCAGCGTTTTGCCAACATGCTGAATTATGAAAAAGAATATATGGCATTGCCCGGCATCCAATATATAGTGGGCGTGGACGAAGCAGGCCGGGGCCCGCTGGCCGGCCCGCTGGTCATCGCTGGGGTCATTTTGCCGGAGGACGTGTTTATCGCCGGCCTGAACGACAGCAAAAAGTTGAGCGAAGCAAAACGCGAATCGCTGTATCCGGAAATTCTGGAAAAGGCGGTTGCCGTGCTTGTCAATGTTGTCAGTATTTCCAACATTGATAAGGAGAATATATACCGCGCAACCCAGGAAGGCATGGAGCAGATTTTACGGCAGATGCGGGTGCGTCCCCAGGTGGCGCTGGTGGATGCCATGCACCCTCATGTGGAAGGCATTGAGACCGTTCCCATCATCCACGGCGATGCCCTGAGCGCTTCCATTGCCGCGGCTTCCGTTGTGGCCAAGGTAACCCGTGACCGCCTCATGCAGGAACTGGCTTTGGTTTATCCACAATACGGACTGGCCCAGAACAAAGGGTACGGCAGTCAGTTGCACATGGACGCAATCCGCCAGTTCGGCGCCACGAAGATCCACCGCCGCAGTTACGAACCAATCCGCAGTATGAATCTTCCACCGGTGGAAGAGCGGGACAATTATCTGTTCGAACCGGAAAACGGAAAGGAAGACGCGGGCTTGAAAGCGTTGCTGGAAGATTTGGAGGCGTGAATCATTTTAAGCAAAAAGGAAATCGGCAGACGGGGTGAAGAGATAGCCGCAGAATTTCTGGAACGGAAAGGTCTGCAAGTTGTGGGGCGAAACTATCACAGCCGTTGGGGAGAATTGGACCTGGTTGCGGTAAAACCGGCCCCGGATGGTTTTGAGAATGAAATGTGTTTTGATGATGCGTTTCAGAAAATGAGCGATGCTGCTTCGGCACAGTGGGGAAACAGTGTGCATTTTGTGGAAGTGAAGACCCGGACAGGAATGGAGTACGGTACTCCCGGTGCTGCGGTCACCTATACAAAGCAGCAAAAATTACGCAAAACAGCGCTGATCTGGTTGCAGGAACAGGAACAGTATTATTCAGATCTCTGCTTTGATGTCATTGAAGTGTGGGTCGTGGGCGCAACAGCAAAAATCCGCTGGCTTCAGAGATGTTTTTAAAAGCAGACGAGAGTTTTTAATGATGATCATAGTATTCAAAAGAGGCGAATTAGTTATACCCTTATTTATGATTGAAAAGGAGCGTGATGGTATTTGTACGCAAGAGTGTCAGGCGAAACGCCGGTTGGATTAAACGGTGCGGGAGTGGTTGTGGAGGTGGACATTGAACGGGGTCTGCCTGCTTTTGAAATCGTAGGCCTGCCGGACATGGCGATTCGCGAATCCAGGGAGCGGGTGCGGACGGCGCTGAAGAATTCAGGCTTTCCTTTTCCGCAGAACCGGATCACGGTGAATCTGGCGCCGGCCAATTTGCGCAAGGACGGAAGCGGGCTGGACCTGCCCATCGCAGTTGGAATTCTGGTCTCTCTCGGAGTGCTGCCTCAGGATAAAGTTCAGGATAAGGTGTTTATCGGGGAACTTTCCCTTGAGGGAGCAATCAGAGAAGTAAACGGGGTTCTTCCCATGGTGTTGGACGCCCGTCGTCGGCAAACGCCCGAAGTTTTCATTCCGCAGGGAAATGGGGAAGAAGGGCGGCTGGTAGACGGTATCGCAATCTACACGCCGGTGCATTTAAAGCAGCTGGTGACCCATTTGCTGCGCCCCTGTCTGGAACCGCTGCAGCATAAGGAACTGGAACTCACAGAACCGGAGAATGGCGACATTGATTTTTCCGACGTTCACGGACAGAAAGTGGTGAAGCGGGCATTGGAAATTGCGGCGGCAGGCGGCCATAATATCCTGCTGACAGGTTCTCCCGGCAGCGGGAAGACCATGCTGGCCCGGAGACTGCCTACCATTTTGCCGCCCATGACCAAAGAAGAGGCGCTGGAGGTTACGAAAATCTACAGCATTGCGGGTCTGCTGAATAACAAATCGAACCTAATCAACCGGCGGCCGTTCCGCAGTCCCCACCATACAATCACCTTAAGCGCCCTGATTGGCGGTGGTTCGGTTCCCGTTCCGGGGGAGGTGACGCTGAGCCACAATGGAGTGCTGTTTTTGGATGAGTTTCCAGAGTTTTCCAAGGCTGCGCTGGAAGTGCTGCGCCAGCCGCTGGAAGATCATTTTGTGACAATTAACCGGGTGCATGGTTCTTATATTTTTCCCGCTTCGTTTCTTCTGTGTTGTGCGCAGAATCCTTGTCCCTGCGGTTATCTTGGCGACGGGACAAAAGAATGTACCTGCCGTCCCTTTGAGATTGAACGGTATCGGCGAAAAATATCCGGTCCGTTGTCCGACCGCATTGACCTGCAGATCCATGTGCCCCGGGTTAAATATGAAGACCTGCGAACCACGGAGACAGAAGAAACATCAGCGCAGATTCGTGCACGTGTCTGTACAGCCCGAAATATTCAGCTGAAACGGTTAAAACGGTACGGCGTTTTCTGTAACGCCGCCATGAATCACAGGCAGGTGGAACGGTTCTGCAAACTGGATGCGGCCTGCAACACGTTGATGGAAAATGCCTTTTGCAAGCTGGGGCTCAGCGCCCGCAGCTACGACCGGATCCTGAAAGTGGCCCGTACCATTGCGGATTTGGAAGCAAGTGATGTCATTCTTCCGTCAAATATTGCAGAGGCGATTCAGTTGAGGACACAGGTGAATCAGTGAACGGTATCTTAGCAGTGTTTAGGTTTTAATCTCCTCACCGGGCGTGTAAAAGCGTCCGGTGACAAAGTATTTCCTATTATAGGGAAAGAAAGGAATTCGAGACATGAAAAGAGAATTCAAGGATCTGATCAGTTACGAGCCGTACGAGTACTTGAACAGCGAAATCACGGGAGGCTACGACGAGGTCCATGCCGTGAAGTGTGTGAACGGCATATTCGTCGGAACCGAGGAGCACGGGGTCGCGTCGTGGCTGGGCATCCCCTACGCGAAGCCGCCCGTGGGCAAGCGCCGCTTCAAGGCGCCGGAGTACGTGGATGCGAGCGACCGGGTCTTCGAGGCCAGGTACTACGGAAAGGGTGCTTTCGGCTCACTAGGCTATGAGGATTGCGTACAGAAGCGGGTTTCCGAGGACTGCCTCTACCTGAACATCTGGGTTAACGCCGACGACAAGACCAGGAAGAAGCCGGTGATGGTCTGGATCCACGGCGGGGCGTACGTCGTCGGCTCGGGCTCGCAGATTTCCTACAGCGGAGCTAACCTCGTCCAGGCGCATAGTGACATCATCATGGTGAATATCAACTATCGCCTGAACATGTACGGCTTCATGGACTTCTCGTCGGTGCCCGGTGGCGAAAACTTCAAGACGGCGCCCTGCAACGGCCTGCTGGACCAGGCTATGGCGCTCAGGTGGGTGCACGAGAACATCGCCGCTTTCGGCGGCGACCCCGACAACGTAACCATCTTCGGGCAAAGCGCCGGCGGCGGCTCGGTCTCCATTCTGCCGGTCATGAAGGAGGCGAACCGGTATTTCCAGAAGGTCATCGCCCAGAGCGGCTCGGCCACCCTGGCCTTCCCGGTCGACTGCGAAGCCGCGCAGGGCAAGACTAAGGCGCTGCTCGAGTATACCGGCTGCAAGACCATGGACGATATCATGGCGCTGACCGAAGAGGAGCTCCAGGAGGCGTATGTCGGAGCGGTCGGCAATTTCACGTCCTGTCCCTACTACGGAACAGAGGTGCTCCCCGAGGCGCCCATCGAGCTGTACCGGAAAGGCTACGCAAAGCACATATCTATCATGGCAGGCAGCACGGCCGACGAGGCCAGGCTGTTCATGGGCGAGGGCCCGGGCCTGACCCTGGAAGAGCAAAAGATATTCGCCCAGCGCGCCGTAGGGGACGCAGCCCACTGCCTAAAGGAAGAGGATAGGAAGTATTACGAGGAATTCTGGCGGGTCTGCAGGTCCCAGGAGCCGGGACTTATTGAGACGGAGTTCATAAATGATCTCATGTTCAGAGTCCCCATGCTACAACAGCTCGACGCGCAGAGTGCCTTCAACAAGACGTTCTGCTACTACTGGTCTTACCCGGGCAGCATTGCGGAGATTGGAGCAGCACATTCCGTGGAACTCATATTCGTGTTCAACCTTCGCGGCGTCGGAACGGGCAGCCCCTTTAACGGCACGAACATCTCCGATGAGATTTTCACGGCCGTTCAGCAGATGTGGACTAATTTCGCGCGCTGCGGCAACCCGTCGACAGACAAGGTCGAATGGAAGGAGTACTCGGCTGACGACCAGAACGTCATGGTCATCGCCGGGCCGGGTGAAATGCGTATCGAACAGGGCCTGTTGGCCGACCAGTATAAGGCCGTCCTTCCCTTGCTCGGCTACTACCAGTTCATGGACAAGTTCTTTACCCCCTGCTACCTTTTAGATATCGTCGCCGCGCGCGAGCAGAAGTCCTAAGCTCTGTCGGTAATATAGACAAGCTTTAAGTAAACTACATGTGCTATTGCAACAAATGAATAATTAAATCAGGGGTGGCTGGCATGGTCACCTCTTTTTTTGGTATAATAATATAAAGTTCAAGTCCACGAGATTATAATGCTATATTAGACAGGAGTGTAAAAATGGAATTTAAAGAAGTTGTTAAAAACCGTTATTCCTGCAAGAAATTCAATGGCAAACAGGTGGAAGACGATAAGTTGCAAGCAATTCTGGAAGCGGGGAGGCTGGCTCCAACGGCAAAGAACCTGCAGGAGCAGCATATCTATGTAATCCGGTCCGATGAGGCCCTTGCCAAAATTGACGCGGCAACGCCATGCCGTTACGGTGCGCCCACCGTGTTTGTCGTCGCCTACGATAAGAACAACGTCTTTACCTATCCGGGAGGCAAGTGTAATTCCGGCGCGGAAGACGCAACGATTGTAGCGACGCATATGATTCTTGCTGCCGCGGACGAAGGGGTGGACAGCTGCTGGCTGAATTTCTTTGATCCGGAAAAACTTGCGGAAGCGCTCGGTCTGCCGGAGAACGAAGAAATCCTGATGCTGATGGATCTGGGATATGCAACGGAAGGTATTGGGCCGCTTCCCAAACATACGGACCGGAAACGCCTGGAACAGACTGTGAGTTATATGTAAAACACGGCATTTAATAAGGATGAAGCATCATGATTACGTTGTCGGGAATTAAGAGATTCTTTGATGCGATTGACAGCGGTCATACATGGAAATGTGTTGTCGCGGGAAGCGAGATCGAGGACGTAAAAAAAGATCGTGAAAGTTCCGTGATAATTGAAGGCTACGACTTTTCAGAGAAAGCGGTTTATTTTGAGGGGCGTTACCTTCCGTTCTCACAGATAAAAAGTGTCCGCAGCCAGCCTTCCGCCATCCGTATCCGGGGAGGCGGGTGCGGCATCGGCCTTCCGGTTTTTAAAATCCGGCTGAATTACGGCGCAGAGCATCCGGTTGTACTGGTTGTGGAAGATAAAGACAATGTAGACGAAATCATCAACAGGATTTGTAGAGGCAACCGTGATACTACCCTGGAATATTATGTGGATCCCCACACAGGATTAAGGCCGGAAAAAATCTCACCGCCTTTATACTGACTAATTTCGTTGGGTAACCGTGAAAACCGGGAATTACAGGAGGCGGTCATCATTTTGCCGTTTTTTCTGTTGCTTTACGAAAAATCAGAGGAGGGATTGCGACATGATTGCCGATAAGGACTGGAAAGCAAAACTGAAACTGCTGGATGACCTTTCTATGCGATATGAGGTCGCAGTCAAACCTTTGTATGAAGAAGATTATTTGAAAGAGTTCTATGACTTTTATGAAATAAAAAACAGAAAGGCAAAACTGGTTCCGGCAGAGGAAGGTTTTGAGGAAACATTAAAAAATGTAAGCGGCGAGTGTTGCTGGGAAGCCATTGCTGCAAAAACGGAAAGCCTGTTTGGTTTGCCGGTCCGTGTGACCGTCTTTAACAATAATGCAAAGCTGAGGGAGGAATTGGAAGGCCCCGAAGGACTTGCTCCCTTCTTCTTTGTTTTTGACCTGATGTTCTGCGAATATGGCGAGTATACCCTGTGCTTCATTTCAGGCAGTAACAACTAGAAAGCGGTGGAGCGGGCAGACTGCAGAAAGTATGATAAAATGATTATTGACGCGCATATGCATTACTTTAAAATCGATGGTTTTGATGAACTGGCCAGACTGGCGGATCATGAAAATTCCCGTCAGGGCTGGCAGGAAATTTGCGAAGCAAACCAGATTGCGTTTTCTGTCGCCATGGGCAACAGTTACGATGCGCCCTGCCGTTTTGGCGGAGTGACGCCCCGTCTTATCAATCTTGGGGAAGATCCTTTTTGTGTGCAGCCATATAATCAGCCGGATAACGTGGGTTACTGCCTGGGTGTGCAAAGCGAAGAGATAACCCCGGACAATGCCGAAAAAACTGCTATGGAGTTTGAATATTATTTGCAGCGTGACCCGCATTGTCTGGGCATAAAGTTTTATATGGGTTACCAGAATGTATACCTGTATGACCCGCGTCATGACCTACTGTTTGAACTGGCAAAAGCCTATGATGTGCCCGTGGCCATGCACAGCGGGGAAACCGCAAATCATCACGGCAGGCTGCGTTATTCCCATCCGCTGACGGTAGACGAAGCTGCTTGCCGGCACACGGATGTACGCTTTGTAATCTGTCATATGGGTAATCCGTGGATTGTGGATGCCTTTGAGGTAGCCAGCAAAAACGAGAATGTTTTCATGGATTTTTCCGGTTTATGGGAGCACCGCCTGACGCCGGAGAGGGAGCAGGAAATTGAAGACTTTCAGAGATATGTGCGCATGTGGCTGAATTATCACGGAATATGGGACAAGATTATGTACGGAAGCGACTGGCCGCTTATCAATATCCCGGATAATATCCGCAACCTGGGCAGGATTGTCCCGGAAATACACTGGGACGAGTTTTACTATG
The DNA here is from genome assembly GCA_902801365.1 of uncultured Succiniclasticum sp. GTDB lineage: Bacteria > Bacillota > Negativicutes > Acidaminococcales > Acidaminococcaceae > Succiniclasticum. Next base: position 49,551 of record CADCHY010000003.1, on the reverse strand, counting down.
ATAATGCGCTCCGGGTGTACAGCAGGATTAAAAAAATTAAGATTGTGACAGACAGCTGATGGCTGAGGCGGAGGAGAGCATATGAAAAAAATCACAATAGAAATTGATACAGAATTTATTCCGGCAGTTGCGCTCTTGAAACTGACTGGCGTTGTAGAAAGCGGCGGACAGGCCTCCTATGAGATAGAGCAGGGGCATGTGACCATGGACGGAGTCATTTTAAAAGAAAAACGCAAAAAGGTAAGACCGGGAAGCACTGTAGTTTTCAATCATGAATACGAGATTTATGTAACAGGATAATGCAGTATATAAAAAGTGACAAAGAAACAGCTAGTCCAAAGTTAAACTCCAGATTAGCTGATTGTTGTTTTAGAAAACGCGTTCCAGATGCCGGTGGCCGTGACGCTGTCTGACGGGCGCATAATCTCCTGTCTTACGCCCAAGAGCAGTTTTGTCCGTAAAGGCGATACCCTGTTTGTGATTGAAAACGAAGATCTGCCGTTGCAGATCCAGCAGGCGGAGGCAAACATCCTCAGCGCGCAGGCCGAGAAACAAAGTAAGGAAAAACAGTACAAGCGGTTTTTGCTTCTGAAACAGAAAGATGCCATCTCCGCCCAACAGTTTGATGATGCGGAAGCGGCACCTTTGAAGAACTGGTGAATCAGGGCGGCCTTTTTGCCGCCATGGTGAAACGGCAGACGGCATGAGAACACCCAGATCATTTTCAGGCAAAGAAGGAACGATCATATGAATCAACCCGGCTTTTTCGGTAATCTTTACAGGAACTTTTTTTCCTTCAGCGGAAGACTGAACCGTAAACCGTATATTTTGCGCTCCCTGTTGGCGATTTTCCTGCCCGTGATACTTGCCATCGTATTATTTTATGTGTTCGCAGGCGGATTTAAGCCGGCGCAGGAGTATCTGCACAAAGATTTGTTATGGCTGCATGTGGTTTTACATTCGCTGCTGATCATACTTGCTATATTTATGGGCTTTTCGCTGGGGGTACGCCGCTGTCATGACCTTGATAAAAGCGGCTGGTGGCTTCTGTTAGGCGCCGTTCCGTACATTAACATTGCCTGGGGGTTATACCTGGCATGCAAACGGGGTACCGTTGGTCCGAACCGGTACGGGGCCGATCCCATTCGTGACGACTACGAAAGGATGGAAGATATTGCGGAAAGCCTGCGGGCTAAACACAAAGACCCGAAGAAATGATGGAATGAGGCGCGTGCAGGAGATATATTCATTTAAGAATTTGAAACGACGATTATTCTGTATATTGTGAAATAAGGAGGAAAAGTCATGCCGGAATTACCGGAAGTGGAGCAGGTAAGGATATCTCTGCTTCCCCATATAAAAGGCAAAACAATTTTGAAAACGGAAGTACGGCTGCCCCGTATGATACACCATCCGGCTGTGCCGGATTTTATTATGGGTGTAGAAGGCCGGACAGTTACAGATGTGCGGCGCAGGGGCAAATACCTGACGCTGCTGCTGGATAACGGACGCTATATACTGGCCCATTTGCGGATGACCGGGGCCCTTCTGGTATTACCCGGCGATGCGCCGGAACCGCCTTATGCGAAAATCCGTTTTTCCCTTTCGGGTGGGGTGGACTTATGGTTTACCGACATCCGCACCTTTGGAACGGTTTGCCTGTGCGGCGGCAGCGATTCCTGGGAAGACGGGGGATATGCCGGTTTAGGTCCGGAACCTTTGTCCCCGGGATTCACGGAAGCCTATCTGAAAGAAAAACTGAAGAAGAGCCATCAGATGGTAAAGTGTTTCATCCTGGACCAGCATAAAATAGCAGGCATGGGAAACATTTATGCGGATGAAGCACTGGCAGTGGCAGGAATCCGGCCAACGCGTTATACGGATAAATTGACGTTGAAGCAGATTCATGCGTTATATGAAGCGGTCAATCGGGTGATTGCCCAGGGACTTCGCCATCGCGGAACCACTTTCCGGAATTATCAGGATGCGGACGGGCAGATGGGAAACAACAAAGAGTTTCTGCAGGTGTACGGAAGGAAAGGGCTGCCCTGTCAAAAATGCGGTACAGAGTTAAAACAAATCAAAGTAGGCGGGCGGGGGAGTGTGTACTGTCCCCACTGTCAGAAATAATCAGTAAGATGCGGCTTAAGTTTGACCGTTGCCACGATATATCCGGAACATGATTCAAAAACAGTTGCCGGAGCAAGATGAATCACACGGACATGGAAGTGGTTTTGATTGATAAAGATACAGGATATTAAGAGAGGTTCCAGAACCTATGCAAACACTCTACATTGCAGAAAAACCGGACATTGCCAAAGCCATTGCGGACTATCTCTGGCCATCAGGAGAGTATAAAAAAGGCACGGGCTTTTACCGGAAAGAAGATATTATTGTTTCCTGGGCGGTAGGGCATCTATTGGAACTGGCGACGCCTGAAAGCTACGACAAACGGTATGCCAGATGGACCAATTACCGGATTTTTCCGGCAATCTGGCAGCATGAGGTGATTGCCCGTTCCAGTGCCCAGTTCAAGGTGGTGGCCGGCCTTTTAAATACAGCGGATGAAGTCATCCATGCAGGCGACCCGGACAGGGAAGGCCAGCTTCTGATTGACGAAATTTTGCATTACTGTAATTACCGTGGTAAGGTGCGGCGGCTTCTGATTAACGCCAAGGATGACGTGAGCATGAAGCGGGCGTTTGAAAGCATTGAAGACAATGCAAACTATGAAAACCTGTACGCGGCGGGTCTGGCGCGGGAACAGGCAGACTGGCTGGTAGGGATTAACCTGACCCGTTGTTATACTACGAATGCGTCGAAGTTCTCGCCGGGAGCCGTCTGGAATATCGGGCGGGTAAAAGTACCTACACTTGCGCTGGTTGTCAACCGGGAAAAGGAAATACGGGATTTCGTCGTTCGCAAGTATTATGAACTGAAAGCTGTTTTCACAAAAGAGGGAACACGGTTCACTGCGTTATGGCAGCCTGATGAAAAGAAGATTGCTCTAGACGAAGACGGCCGTCTGTTAGACAAACAGATTGCGGAAGCCGTGCGGCAAAAGGTGCTGCCGGCCGATGGGATTGTGCAGAAGGTGACGCGGAAAAAAGGGACGGAAGCGCCGCCCCTGCCGTACTCCCTGGACACACTGCAGGTGGAAGCCAATGCCCGTTTTGGCATTTCCCCAAAGCTGGCGCTGTCTACGGTGCAGTCGTTGTATGAGAAAAAGTTTGTTTCCTATCCCCGCTCGGATTGCAACTATATCCCAAAAGCCCAGCATAAGGACGCATTCCGCATCCTGAAACAATTGACGGCGCGCAATGTAAGGGGCGCGGAGCAGGCAGACCCCAGGCTGTTTTCCAGAGCATGGAACGATAAAAAGGTGACAGCCCATCATGCTATTATTCCTACAGGGGAGATTCCGCAGCAGCTAAGCGCCACGGAAGAAAAAATCTTTACCATGATCGCGGAACGGTACGTGATGCAATTCTATCCGCCCTGCGAATTTGAAACCATCAGCTTTGAGATTATGCTGGTGGATGAACTGTTCCGGGGCAGCGGCAAGGTGGTCTTAAAACCGGGCTTCAAAGCGGTGTTTGCGGGTCAGAGTAAAAAGAAAGATACTTCCGAAACCGATACGGAAGAGGAAAACCTTTCCCTTCCCAACCTGGTCAAAAACGAAAATCTGGGAAAACCGGATGCGGTGGACCTGCTGGAAAAAGAAACGAAACCTCCCAAACGGTTTACGGAAGGTACGCTGCTGGCAGCTATGGCCAATATTTACCGTTTCATGGATCCGAAAAATCCCAACCGGGAGAAATTAAAAGAAGTAAAAGGAATCGGCACGCCGGCCACCCGCGATACCATCATTTCCGAACTGCAGGGGATTCGCGGCAATAAACAGACCCAGATGCCTTTTATGGAAAAGATAAAAAAAGAACTGGTACCGACAGAACTCGGATTCCAGCTCATTGATAATGTGGACGTGTCCCTTACGAAACCGGACACCACGGCAGAAATGGAATTTGCCCTGGCGGAGATTGCGGCAGGGGAAGGGTCTGTTGAACAGTTCAAACAGGATATTTACAATACTATCGACAGGAATATCACTTACGCGGAAGGACATCAGTTTCCCGGCTATAAACTGGTAAAATGTCCCCTCTGCAAAACGGGCAGCCTGGGGAAGCATTTTTCAAGGAAAACAAAGAAAGCGTTCTTTGTCTGCGACAATCCGACCTGCGTGTCCCCGGTTACGGGTAAACCGGTCTACTATGACGCAGATAAAAACGGGCAGCCGGTGATAAAGCAGCAGGATGCGGCGCCGGCGAAGACATTTACCTGCCCCGTGTGTGGTAAAGAGACGCTGAACTGCCATTATTCTGCCAAAACAAAACAGCATTTCTATGTCTGTGACGACAAAAACTGTGTATCGCCGGTTACAAAGAAAACTGTCTTCTATGCAGTGGACAAAGCAGGGAACCCGGTTATTGAACACTGCCCGAAAGACAATGTAATCTTAGAAAAAAAGAAAAGCCGGTACGGATTTTTCTGGGCCTGTCCCCAGTGTAAGACAATATATAAAGACAACAAAGGAAGACCGAAGATTTGAAGAAGTTGGTGCCGTGTCATGTCGCAAACCCTGCATACTGCGTCATGTACAAATCGTAATACTTCTGCTTTCGAGCCAGCAGTTCATCGTGACTGCCCTGTTCCACAATGCGCCCCTGGTCGAGTACCACAATCAGGTCTGCGTCCCGGATGGTGGACAGTCGGTGGGCGATGACGATGCTGGTACGTCCTTTCATGACTTCCAGCATGGCGTCCTGAATGGCTTTTTCCGTACGGGTATCTACGTTGGATGTGGCTTCATCCAGAATCAGGATGCGGGGATTGGCCACAAAAGCCCGGGCAATGGCCAGCAACTGCCTCTGACCCTGACTGATGTTTTCCCCGGCGCCGGTCAGCAGGGTTTCATAGCCCTGAGGCAGCAGTTCGATCATTTCATGGCAGCGGCTCATTTCCGCTGCCTTTTTGATTTCTTCTGCCGTAGCTTTTTCGTTGGCGTACTGCAGATTATGGTGGATGGTATCAGAGAACAGGACCGTGTCCTGCAGTACGATGGCCACATGCTTGCGCAGGCTGTCCCGGGTGATTTCTTCCACGTTCTGCTCGTTGATCCAGATGGCGCCTTTGTCAGCATCGTAGTAGCGCATCAGCAGGTTGACCACGGTGGACTTACCGCTGCCGGTGGAACCCACCAGCGCCACCTTTTTGCCTGCGGGGATGGTGAGGTTGAAATCTTTCAGCACCGGTTTGCCCTGCACGTAACCGAATTCCACATCTTCGAAACGGACAGAAACATGTTCCTGGTCTTCCCATATCAGGCCGTACAGATCTTCGCTGGTCTCATCCAGCACCTGAAAGACACGCTCCGCGCCGGCGATGGCGGACTGTAGCTGACCGTAAATCTGGGCGATTTCATTGATAGGCCGGCTGAACTGTTTGGCATAGACGATAAAAGCGGAGATGACGCCTACGGAAATCATGCCGTGGATGGCAAAGTATCCGCCGAAAGCAGCGATAATGACAAAACCTATGTTGCCGATGCAGTTCATGACCGGACCCATGATACCGCTGCACACTTCGGTGCGGATGCCCGCTTTTGTGAGTTTGTCGGAAACGTCGCAGAATTTTTCCGCGGACTCGTCCTGCCGGTTATAGGCTACCACGGTACGGTAACCGTTGACGATTTCTTCCACGGTGCCGTTCATACTTCCCAGCAGGGTCTGCCGTTCTTTGGAGTATTTACGGACAAAGGAAGATAACAGACGGGTGACGATGACCGTCAGGAAGATGGTGCCGCAGCTTAACAGCGCCAGCTGCCAGCAGTACCACAGCATGATGGCCGCCGTGCCGATGATGGTCAGCACGCCGCTGAACAAAGAGGGCAGGGCCTGGGAAACAGTGGTGGAGATGTTTTCCACGTCGTTGGTCATGCGGCTCATTACATCGCCGTGAGAATGGGTGTCCGTGTATTTGACAGGCAGATCAATGACTTTTCCGAACAGTTCCTCCCGGAACTGTTTTACGATGCGCAGGCTCAGGTTCGCGCTGCAGACACCCTGAGCAAGCCGCATGAGGCTCACCGCCAGATAGGTCGCCAGCATGAAGACCAGTGTCGTTTTCAGATTGCCGTTACGTTGTCCGGCAATGATATCCACCGCGTTGCTCTGGAGCATGGGAGCGTAGATACCCGCAAGGGTACCGCCCAGTACTGCTGCCAGCATACCGAAAACCAGCTTTTTCTCTTTTACGAAGTAGGAAGCGATGCGTTTTAAGGTCCAGCCTATGTCTTTGGCGTATTCCGTTTCCGCAAACCGGTTGCCGCGGCGGGGACCGATGCCCGGCTGAGGAGCCTGAGTTTTCATTTCTTTACTCATGCGTGCCCACCTCCTCTCCGGTCCGGGAAGAGTGAGTTACCGTATTTTCAGTTTCCGGCGATGCAGTTTTGTGTGTTGTCTGCGCTGCCGGTTCCTTTTCGCTTTTGTTTTCATCCGGGACGATATCGCCGACCTGGGACTGATAAATGTCCTGATATATAGCGCAGTTCTTTAACAGTTCCTTATGCGTTCCTTCCGCAACGACCGTTCCATTTTCCAGTATTAAAATACGGTTGGCGCGGCGTACGGAAGCGATGCGTTGCGCCACGATGATTTTTGTGCTGTGGGGACTTGTTTTTGCCAGCTCGTTGTAAAAGCTGGCTTCTGTTTTCAGATCCAGCGCGCTGGTAGCGTCGTCGAAGATCATAATGGGAGATTCTTTCAACACGGCCCGGGCAAGGGCAACACGCTGCTTCTGCCCGCCGGATAGGCTCATGCCCCGTTCGGCCACGACAGTATCATAGCCCTGTTCCAGCGGCGCGATAAATTCATGGGCCTGGGCGATACGGGCTGCGTTTTCGATTTTCTCATCTGCAGCGTCCGGGTTGCCCCAGGCAATGTTTTCTTTGATGGAAGTACTGAACAGTTCGCTTTTCTGCAGCGCGACAGCGACCTTGCTCCGAAGGGAACTGACTTTGTAATCCCGCACGTCCACGCCGTCGATGCAGACGCTGCCTTCCGTTACGTCATAAAAACGGGGGATGAGATTGATCAGCGTGGTTTTACCGCTGCCGGTGGAACCCATGATGGCAACGGTTTCGCCGGGTTTAATGGCGAGGTTAATATGCTCCAAAACATTTTTGTTGCTGCCGGGATAGGCAAAGGAAACATCACGGAATTCAATGAGGCCGTTTCCGGCTGCGCTTTCTGCATATCTTCCGTCCTGAATCTCCGGCTGCAGATGCAGTACCGCTGCCAGTCGTTTCCAGGAAATGAAACCCCGGGAGATGTTCTGGAACAGCATCATCAGCATCATGATGCCCATTAACAGCTGTGTTGTGTAGGTGATAGCCGCCATGATGCTGCCGGGGGAAGCGGTTCCTTCCAGTACATCTCTGGCGCCATACCAGAGTATGGCCGCGATGGTCAGGTTCATCAGCATGTTGACCACGGGGCCCATAAAGGCAAGGGTCAGCAGGACCTTCAGCTGGGTTTTGATCAAATCGCCGTTGGCTTTGCCGAAACGGAGTTTTTCGTAGGTTTCCCGCACACAGGCCTTGATGACGCGGATAGCGGAAATGTCTTCCTGCAGCACGTCGTTCACAACGTCCAGCTTTTCCTGCTGCAGGGCAAATAGCGGGTTCACCTTACGCAGGCAGAAAGCCATGGTGCCGATGATGAAAGGCAGGGCGCACAGCACGATAAAGGCAAAATCCGGACTGAGGGTGTACATAAAGTACAGGCTGCCGATGGTCATCAGCACTGTGCGGACCATGCCCCGTACAAACTGGGCGATGAGGCGTTCCACCTGGGTCACGTCGTTGGTGATGCGAGTGATGAGGGAACCGGCGCCAAAGCTTTCAATCTGGGGAAAGGAAAAGGTCATGATCTTCCGGAAAGTATCCTTGCGCAGGTCGTTACCCATGTTCTGGCTGGCCATGTTGACGAACACATTGTTCAGGGAACCGAAACAGCAGCCGATGAGTACCATGCCAATCATCCGGACACCCAGATGCCAGATCAGTTCCATGTTACCCACGCCGTTATTGTTCAGGCCCAGCACACCGTCGTCCACGATGCGGCGCATCAGTCCCGGCTGTATTAAATCCATCAGTACCTCGCCGCCCATGAACAGCGCGGCGATAATAGCGAAGTGCGCATAACGCTTAATGTACTGCCACATGACAATTCCTTTTTGTTACAAATAACCCGGTCGCGAAAAATTACGTGACCGGGTATAAAATAATATAGAACAGTATCAGAACCTGAAATCCCGTTCTCCGCCTTCGATGCGTTCCAGATATTTTACAAGGGCGGAACGGACTTTTTCATTGGGGATGGTGGGGATTTCAGACATAATCATAGCTTCGCCCTTGCGGCGCGTTTCTTCCGAAGCATAATCAACCAAAAACTCTTTCAGTGTCATCAGCGCATTGGGATGGCAGCAATTCTGGATCTGCCCCGTCTTGCACAGGCTCATGAAACGGTCGCCGGTGCGGCCCGCGCGGTAACAGGCGGTGCAGAAGGAAGGAATAAAGCCCATATCCATGAGCCAGGCGATGACCTCGTCCAGCGTACGCTGGTCAGATACGTCGAACTGTTCCGTATCATGGGGCCTTTCCGGCTCGTCGTAACCGCCTACGGAGGTCCGGGACGCGCCGGAGATTTGGGAGATACCCAGATGCAATGCTCTCGCGCGGACTTCCTGGCTTTCCCGGGTGGAGATGATCATGCCGGTGTAGGGCACGCTGATCCGGATCAGGGCAATCAGTTTGGCAAAAATATCATCTGAGATACCGTTGTCGAATACTGAGGGATCGATATCATCCGCCTTTTTGATGCGGGGCACGCTGATGGTGTGGGGACCTACACCGTGCACTGCTTCCAGATGTTCCGCGTGCATCAGCAGACCTGCAAATTCATAACGGTACAGTTCCAGTCCGAACAATACACCCAGGCCGACATCGTCGATGCCGCCTTCCATGGCCCGGTCCATAGCTTCCGTATGATAGTTGTAATCATGCTTGGGGCCGAAGGGATGGAGCTTCAGGTAGCTTTCCTTGTGGTACGTTTCCTGGAACAGGATGTAGGTACCGATGCCGGCTTCCTTCAGCTTGCGGTAATTCTCCACGGTGGTGGCCGCAATATTCACATTGACGCGGCGGATCGCCCCGTTTTTGTGCTTGATGGAATATATCGTTTTGATACATTCCAGAATGTATTCGATGGGGTTATGGAACGGATCTTCACCAGCTTCCAGTGCAAGGCGCTTGTGTCCCATATCCTGCAGTGCGATTACCTGCCGTTTTACTTCTTCCTGGTTCAGCTTTTTACGGGGAATGTTCTTGTTGATGCTGTGGTACGGGCAGTATACGCAGCCGTTAATGCAGTAATTGGAAAGGTACAGCGGAGCGAAAAGAACGATGCGGTTGCCGTAAAACGCCTTCTTGATTTCTTCCGCCAGTTTGAACATTTTTTCGTTTAATGCGGGGTCTTCACAGGACAGCAGGACGGAAGCTTCCCGATGGGTAAGGCCGGTACAGTTCAACTGTCCGTTAATCCAGCGGGGACGGGCCTTTTCCAAAAGGCTTTCAATCAATTCTTTGTTATCTTTGTTAGCGTCGGCATAGGCCAGCGTATCCAGGATTTCCTGGTGGTCGATAAACTCATCGGCCAGTAATGACTTGGGATTGTACATGATAGGGTTCCTTCTTTCTTGCAGTCGGTATTAATTCCATAATCATTGTATTTGTAAAACATAACATATGCCTTTTAAACCGTATTTAAAAAGCTTATATTACATTTTACTCTTAAAAAACCTGAATGTAAAGGAAACAAGGATTAAATCAGGTTTCCTGATAAATTTGAAAAAAATTTGCGAAAAAACGTAAACTGTGCTACAATATTTTTCGTACAATTTATGAATTGCGCCTGTAGCTCAGTGGATAGAGCACCGGTCTCCGGAACCGGGTGCGGACGTTCGATTCGTCTCAGGCGCACCAGAGATAATTACCCTGCAAATTGATTTGCAGGGCTTTTTTTACTTATAAAACTGTGATACACTTGTTTTGTATTATCAGCTTAAAGTAAAATTATTATGTAGGATTATGTGTATATTACTGTTGTTTTTACGTGAATATCCTCTTTAATTAATTGCTACACAGGAGTTATCTGCTTTGAAACTATTTAAACAGTTTACCATCATCATATTTCTCTCGTTCCTTGGTGAAGTTCTGCATACGCTGATCCCGTTTCCGATACCTGCCAGTATTTACGGAATAATGCTCCTGTTCTTTTTGCTGGAGCGGAACGTGCTGCGGATTGATGACATCAGGGAAGTGTCGGATTTTCTGATTTTCATTATGCCGTTGCTGTTTATTCCTTCGGCCGTAGGTCTGATCGATGTCTGGGACGAATTGCGCGCGTCCCTGACCGCCTATGTCACCATTATTATCGCCGTCACGCTGATTGTCATGGTTGCCACGGGGCGGATTACACAATGGGTTTTACAAAATCAAAAAGAAAAGGAAACCTGATACATGAAAGTATTCTGGGAAACATCAACTTTTTTTGGCATATTCATCACGTTGTTCTTTTACGGCGCCGGCACGGTTCTGAAGCAGAAAATCAAACATCCGCTGATGAACCCGATGCTGTTTGCCATCGTTTTTACCGTTTTATTCCTGCGTCTTTTCGGGATTGAATACCAGGCGTACAACAACAGCGCAAAATACATCAGTTACCTGATGACGCCGGCTACCGTCTGTCTGGCGGTTCCGCTGTACCGGCAGTTGGATACGCTGAAGAAGAATTTTAAGGCAGTTATGTTCGGTATCACGTCCAGCGTAATTATTACCATGCTGTCAGTGCTGGCCTTTGCCCGGTTTTTCGGTCTGAACCGGGCGTCCTATGTGACCATGCTGCCCAAATCCATCACCACGCCCATCGGCATTGGCGTAGCGGAGGAACTGGGCGGTTATGTGGCGATTACAGTGGCTTCCATCGTTATCTCAGGTATCCTTGGAAACATATTTGCGGAAACGGTCTGTAACGTTTTCGGAATTCAGGAGCCGGTTGCCAAGGGTATTGCTATCGGTTGCTCCAGTCATGCTCTGGGGACGGTAAAAGCACTGGAGATGGGCGAAGTGGAAGGCGCCATGAGTTCGCTCTCCATCGCGCTGGCAGGAATTCTGACAGTAGCCGCGGCTTCGGTATTTGCAACGCTGTTGTAAGGTTACCGCGAGTCATTGAAACATAAAAAATGGACAAAGGAGAACAAGAACTATTATGAAACGGATTTTACCCTTCAAAGCATTGCTCACAGCGGCTTCACTTATCATGATGCAGTCTGTCCTGTCCACAGTTACGTATGCGGAGAACCCTTTTACTGATGTGCCGGCCGGACACTGGGCCTACGGGAGTGTTGAAAAACTGGCTGCTGCGGGAGTTATCGAAGGATATGGGGACGGAACCTTCCGGGGTAGCCGCCTGATGACCCGGTATGAAATGGCGCAGGTTGTTGCCAAAGCTCTGGCAAAAGGCGCCAACGTTGACAGGCTTGCTGCAGAGTTCGCAGAGGAACTGGATGCGCTGGGTGTACGCGTGGCATCGCTGGAGAAAAAAGCCGATAATGTAACAGTTACCGGTGAAGCATATTACTATTACGCAAAAGCCAACCGCAATGTTACGGAACATGAAAAGAGCTTTGAAAACGAGCTGCGTACCCGTCTGTATATGACAGGAAACATAAATGACAACTGGAAATATATCGGCCGCATTGAGAACCGGCAGCAGTTCCATGATTATGCCGGTAATGAAGAAACTTCTTTTAACATTGCAAAAGTGGAAGGCAGGCTTGGCGGTCTTAACGTATCAGCCGGCAGGGATGATAATGTCTTTGCGGAAGGCTATATTTATGACGGGGAGTATGATGCGCTGAAAGCTTCTTACGGAGACAAATTCTATGTCAGCGGCGCTTTCGGAAAACTGACTGAGTTAAATGATGACGAAACTGTACCGGCTGAAGGGGAGAGATTCTCAAAAACGTTCTGGAATGCAGAAGTCGGAACAAAGACGGACGGATTCGTAAACGGAAAACTAGGTTATCTGAGCACGAAACTGGACAGGGACGGAAAAGCTGCATATAACGGAAAGGACAGGCTTGGCATCTGGTACGCCGGATTAGATTTCAACTTTACGGAAGACCTGGGTCTTAATGCTATGTATCTGAAGGGGAACCGGGACAGGCTGGCCGGAGGAAAGCCGGTTGACGATAACGGGTTTGTGGTCGGCCTGTCTTACAAAGGCGCTGAGGAGAAGAAACCCGGTACCTGGGGTCTGGAGGCCAATTACTACCGGCAGGGGCGTTCTACCTACCTGCTGCACACGATTGACGGTTATACGGATTTTAAATCCGGATTTAAAGGCTGGTCTGTTGGCGGTGAACTGACAGTTGCGAAAAATATGGTAGTAGGTGTTACCTATTATGATACCAGACCCATGAAGGGCGAAATTGACGGAGATGACGCGAAAACAAAAATCCTGTGGTCGGATTTAACCATCACGTTTTGATTTTACGGGAGGAAGATGTTTATGAAATACTATTTTCCCAGCTGTAATTTTACAAAACTGCGTCCGGAAACTTCTGAAAAGATAAAAAGCTTTATGACCACGAAAGGAGTACGTGTGGTCGGTTGCTGCCGTCCGGGGCATAAAGCGTTGTCGGGTTGGAACGATACCGTAATTACCGTTTGTGAGACCTGCAGTATCATTATCGGGGAGAACCGGCCGGCCGCAAAGCTGATCAGCCTGTATGAATTCTTCGACAGCCTGCCGGACTTTCCGTTCCCGGATTACAAAGGAGAACGCATCACGCTGCAGGACTGTTACCGTGCCAAGGCGAGAGAAGCGGAAAAGGCAGCGGTGCGCAGCGTGCTCCGCAAAATGAATGTGGAAATCGTGGAGCTTCCCGGTACAGAAGAAGAAATCAACTTTGACGGCAGCTTTTTACTCGGTCCCATACGTCCCGATAATTTTACGATAGCGCCGCTGCGTTTTGCGGAAATCAAAAAAGATATGCAGCCGAAATCTCCGGAAGAAATCGACGCATACCTTAAGAATTACTGCCATCGTTTTACAACGGAGCGGGTGGCCTGTTACTGTAACTCCTGTCTTTCCGGACTGGTGCAGGGACTGCCGGAAGGAAAACAGGCGGTGCATGTAGCGGAGCTGCTGTTTCCTATTATGTGTGAAGATTCTGATGTTCCCAAACGGCAAAGATAGGCTTTTCATGTTTCTGCAGGAACCGTTTGAAGCAGGTTAAATATTTCTGGTTTGCAGGAGGTTTTTTAATAATCGGAAGGGGCATCCTATGTTTGGCCTGAGAAATCAATATAGCGTTATTCTTACATTTCTTTTGTTATTCCTGCTGCCTCTTACCGGTTTTGCAGGGGAAAAGGAAATCATCATACTGCACACCAATGACATCCATTGCGGTGTAAGCGACAATCTGGGAATTGACAGGGTCGCGCAATACAAAAAAGAGTTGCAGAAAAAAGGGCATCCTGTTGCTTTGATGTTCCGGTTAAACTGATGATTTTGGCGGAAGGGCGTAGTGGCAGCTTTCTCGTACAACCCGCTAAAATGAACGTATGAAATACCAGCGAGAAACAAGACATACAAATTCATCTATATTATTAACAGAAAGCAGGTTCAGAAACCGCACCACCACTGAAGTTACGAAAAAAATCCGGTCACTAAAGTGACCGGATTCGTTTATTTTACCTCTTCCATGCAGCTGTTTAATTTTGCGTTCCAGATTCTTTCGAACAGGTAAGAGGCGCCGCGGATTCCGCAGAGTGGAGAGTCGGTGGCGATGATTTCGTGGTACGAAGGCAGTACGATGTTGCAATTAACAAAAGGCTTTTTTAAACGTACGAAACGGCTTGTCTCGAGAGAAGAGCCGATTACAAGACCACCCGTCCAGTTTTCAAAGGTTTCTTTCATGGCTGCATCGTCTTTGCCTGTCACACAGATTTTATTAGCAGCTTTGGGACGCAGAGGTGTGTCCTCTGTAAAATGGATCACCAGGTTGCCTGTGTCGGCCCACTCGCCCCGTACGGCTTCCGCAATGCCTGCCGCTTCCGAGGGCGGTGCGGCAATGAGAATGTTGTCGAACCACAGGGGCCCCCACAGCGACTGCATGTTGCTGCTGCGGAACTGTAAACGGGCGTTGACGGTTTCCGCTTCCTGCCGGACGGTTTTCAGATTTGTGGCAGGCAGGACAGTGTTGATTTTTTCTAACCATGCCAGGGTTCCTTGAATTCCATACGGCATGCCGGCGGAAAGATACGGCGTGCCGAATTCTGATTCCAGTTCTTTGGCTGCTTTCAAGGCAAGTTCGTCTCGCAGTACAAGATTCAAATCTGCCTGGGGCAGTTCCATGATTTCGTCCCAGGCCGAACCGCCGCCGGGAATGGCGTTGATATGATACCCCGCCGTTTCCAGAATGCGGCGGATTTCTTTTATGTCTTCCTCACCCCGGAAGTAAGTAGGGGAAAGGCCTAATAAGTTCACGGAAGGTGAAGCTAAATCACTTTTGTCTTTTGCGTTCTTTTTCACTTCCGCAATCGTCCGCAGCAACGCGATTTCATATCCTTCCGCAAAATCTCCGGCTATGCCGCCGCAGTCCGCGGCGTAAACGGGACAGGGGAGTTCCGCTCTGGCTGCGATGCCCGCGATGTCGTCGCCAACCAGACTGACGCTGCAGTTATTGAGGATAAAGATACGTTCCGGCGTAAAGTTTGCTTTTACAAAATCCAGACCGGCCAGCAGGTCTTTTTCTGTTCCGTAGACCAGCGCGTTGCCTTCCGGCTGGGTGCAGTGGAAACGCCGCAGAGCGGAGGCATCGTAATCCTCTACATATTTCATGGCGTAAAAATAACACCAGAGAGGTCCGTTGATCAGCATGAAACTGCCGGGGATGGCATCGAAAAACGCAGAGGCGCCGGTGAGGGCGCAGGTGGACATATGATGGCAGGAGGTTTTGAAGTCGTTGTCACGCATACGCAATCCCTCCTTTGTTTCCGTACCGGCACAGTAACCGGTAAATGGTACGCATCACAATGAGCTCGCCATCGGTTCCGGCCAGGGGAACCATGGGGATGAAGAACTGCTTCACCGGATTGCCGGGCAGTTCGTCTGTGGTCAGCAGCACGTCTGCCTGTTCCAGACAGTCTGTATAATCGCCGTTGGTGATAAGCGGAATGTCCGGAAACTGCGCCGCCTTTTTCCAGTCTTCCACAGCGGCGATGACAGCATCTCTTTCTTCGTCCATCAGTTTATCGTACAGGATCACAGCCGACAGGTTCATCTGCATCCGCTGTATGGTATTTAATGTTTCTGCCGGGTTGTACCAGCGGGGGCCGCGGCCGATGCCCAGCACCGCTTTTTTGTTTTGGGTCACGGGTAAAATGGATTTTACGTACCCCTTCAGCCGTTCTTCTTCCTGCCGGATCACGGCTTCGCCTTTTACTTCGTCTTTCACAAATTCCGCAATCTTACGCAGCCACGCGCAGGTGTTGTGCCAGCCTACGGGGTAAACATCCCGGATGGAAGGGGTGCCAAACTGTTCCGCCCATGAGGCAGCTGTCTTTTCCAGACCGCCCTGTGTCTGTCCTGCGTAATTCAGCGGAATAAGTAGGGAAGCCGTGGACAGTTCACTCCACTCCTCAAAAGGAACGTAGCCTGGGAACTGCCATTTTACTTCCAAATCAAAATACGAAAGCAGCCGTTTTACCTCCCGGGCGTACTGGCCACAGGGTCCCATCTGGTCGCCAAACAGCAGGACCCGGTTCGGAACTTTCGGCTGCGGTTGGATGAAGCGATCCATAATCAGCCGCACTGTCTGGAAATAGCCGTCGGAATATTCACCGCCCAGAAAACCACCATAGGGAACGCAGAGGACAGGGATGTGATATTCTGCTTCCGCATCTTCGGCTTCCTGTTCCACGTCGTCCCCGATGACGCCCGCTACGCAGGATGTGGCAATGATCAGACATTTGGGTTGCCAGGTTTTCATAACGTGGTTGATGCAGCCCCGCAGTTTTTCCACACCGCCGAAGATGGTGTCCTTTTCCTGCAGGTTAGAAGCGATAAGGGGCACGGCATCCAGATTTTCATTTTGGTGGTCGCCGATGATCCGGTATTGGGCGCCCAGATCCATCAGCATCGCCACATGGGCGCAACCTAATGGGCTGTGGAAGATGACCGCGCAGCCGTCGCAGAAACTGACCGCACGCCACACACCGGGCATGGTGCAACTGCAGGAACGGTTTTTGGTAAACAGCCATTTTGTTGCTAATTTGTTATTATGTTTATGAGTATGTTTGCTTGTGGTAACTTTTTCCATTATCTTTTGCCTTTGAATTATTGTTTGCTTCGGCAGCAGGGCGTTCATTGTTGCAAAACGCCTGCCGGATGGCAGGCGTTATTTGTTGAATTATTTTTTCTTTGATTTTTTCTCTTTTTTAGCTGCTTTTTCTTCGGCCTTTTTTGTTTTTGCTTCTTCTTTAGCTGCAGCTTCAGCGGCTTTGGCGGCAACTTTTTCGGCTTCCTTTTTTGCTTTTTCTTCTGCCTTGGCGGCTTTGGCCATTTCTTTTTCCGCTTTCTTTTTTGCCTTGGCTTTTTCTTTAGCTGCAGCTTCGGCAGCTTTGGCTTCCGCCGCTGCTTTTTCTTTAGCGATCTTACGGAGTTCCGTTACGGGCACGCCGCCGATACCCCAGTTATCCATATCTACTTCATCGATGGTTACAACCAGAGTTTTGGTGTTTTTGTGCAGCACATCGGCCAGCAGTTTGGTAGCGCCTTCAATCAGCTGGCGTTTCTGTTCCGGAGTGACGTTACCTTCTTTTGTAATTTTGATGTTTACATAAGGCATAATAAAAATCTCCTCTCGAAATTGAAATGACATATGGAATCTGTGAAAAAACAGTTGGTTTTTACTGCTATATATTTTATAATAAAACGAAAAGAAATGCTACTATATTTTTAAGGAAGGTGCAACATGTCTGACGGTTTGGGGAAAATGCTGATCCAGCTGGGAATCGTTTTAATCATTGCGGGCGTGGTCATTCATTTTGGCAGCAAGATATTTCCTTTTGGCAACCTGCCGGGAGATATCCATATGGAAGGAAAGCATGGCAGTTTCTATTTTCCCTGGGTGAGCTGTATCGTCATCAGTATTGTGTTAAGCGTGCTGGCGCATCTGTTCCGTTGATAGTTAAACACTACATTACGTAATGAAAGGATTTCGGTTATGTTTGGTTCTATATTTGGGAAAAAGAAAGATACGTTTGCAAGTCCGTTTACGGGAAAGCTTTGTTCCATAACAGAAACACCGGACGAAGCGTTTGCGGAAAAGATGAACGGAGACGGCTTCATGGTCCGGCCGGCTGACGGAGAAGTATTCGCGCCAGCTGACAGCACGGTGAATTTTGTTTTTGAAACGAAGCACGCCATGGGACTCACCGCAAAAGACGGTACAGAATATATGCTGCACATCGGCATTGATACGGTAAATCTGAAAGGAAATGGCTTTACCGTATTTGTGGAAAACGGGCAGGAAGTGAAGAAAGGCGATAAGCTGATGACATTTGACACGGCTTATGTGAAAGCCAACACTCCCTCCGATGCATGCCTTTGTGTGTTTACCGATCTGCCGGAGGGCAAAGAGGTGGCGCTGTTGAAAGCGGGAAACGTAAAAGCGCTGGAAGATGCGGTGGAAATTTTATGAAACGATATAAAGCAATCATTTTTGATTTGGACGGCACGCTGCTGGATACGCTGGCGGATTTGGCGGAGGGAACCAATTACGCATTGCGTGTCAACGGTTTTCCGGAGCGGACGATTGATGAGATCCGCCGGTTCGTGGGCAATGGCGCGCGTAAGCTGATCGAACGGGCTGTGCCGGACGGACAGATCGAAGCTGCGCTGGAGAAGGTGCGGCAGGATTTTGATATTTATTATAAAGTCCATTGCAAAGACCATACGGGTCCGTATCCCGGCATCATGGAGATGTTACAGGAACTGGTACAACAGGGTTATTCTCTGGGCGTGGTTTCCAACAAACCGGATTTTGCGGTGCAGGAACTGATTCCCGAATATTTTCCGGGTATCTTTGCTTCCGTGTCCGGGGAACGCCAGGGCGTTGCCAAAAAGCCCGCGCCCGATCTGATCTGGGAGGCTATGAAAAACCTGCAGGCTGACAGTTCGAACGCCGTTTACGTGGGCGATTCGGAAGTGGATCTGGAAGCGGCAGCCAATGCGGGCATTCCCTGCATCAGTGTGGCCTGGGGCTTTAAGGGAAGAAGATTTCTGGAAGAGCAGCATGCCGGAACGATCATAGAGGTGCCTGCTGAAGTCTTTGCATTTTTGCAGAAACGGGTTTAAAGAATGCTGTACCCGTTGTAAATTTCCCATAGCAATATTAAAAGTGCTATAGTTTTTTAAAAGTTTTTCCTGTATTCTGCACATCTCAGAAAAAGTGTGGTAAAATAAACATTACGGCGGAAAGCCTTAAAGGAAACGGAGTCATTACGTTTCCTCAATTTTAATTTTGCGGAGAGCAAAGGAGAGGGGAATAACAATGCGCATTGTTGTTACTGTAGTAGGACAGGATAAGGTTGGCATTATCGCCAAAGTTACGAATATACTTGCCAATAATCAGGTCAACGTCCTGAATATTAACCAGAATATTATGGACGGTTTCTTCAATATGGTACTGATTGCGGATATGACGGATTCCAAAATGAGCATTAAGACACTGAAAGAACATCTGGACAGGCTGTCGAAAGAAATCGGCCTGGAGATTCGTGTGCAGAGTGAAGATATCTTCACTGCCATGCATCAGATTTAAACGGGGGGATCGTCATGTCAGTGTTAACCTTTAATGATGTACTGGAAACCACGCAGATGATCACACATCACAATCTGGATGTGCGTACTATTACTATGGGCATCAGCCTGCGGGACTGCGGACATCCGGATGTGAAAGTCTGTGCGGATAAAATCTATGATAAAATTACCAAAAAAGCGGAAAAGCTGGTACAGACCGGGGAAGATATTGAGTCAGACCTGGGTGTGCCGATTATCAATAAGCGCATTTCCGTAACGCCGATCTCCATAGTGGGTGAAAGCTGCGATACGGCGGATTATGTACCCCTGGCAAAAGCGCTGGACAAAGCGGCCCATGAAGTGGGGGTAAATTTTATCGGTGGCTTCAGTGCGCTGGTAGACAAAGGCTATACAAAAGGTGACCGTAATCTGATTGCCTCTATTCCGGAAGCGCTGGCCACAACGGAAGTGGTCTGCTCTTCTGTCAACGTCGGTTCAACCAAGGCCGGCATCAACATGGACGCGGTGGCGGAGATGGGCCGCGTGGTGAAAGAAACGGCGGAAAAGACGGCAGCTAACGATGCTATCGGCTGTGCGAAGCTGGTGGTGTTCTGCAATGCGGTAAACGATAATCCCTTTATGGCCGGCGCTTTCCATGGGGTAACAGAACCGGAATCCGTAGTCAGTGTCGGCGTCAGCGGACCCGGCGTGGTGAAACATGCGCTGGAAGCAGTCCGTGGGCAGGACATCGGTGCAGTGGCGGAAGTGATCAAACGTACCGCTTTTAAAATTACCCGGGTTGGGCAGTTGGTGGCCCAGGAAGCGGCGAAACGGCTGAACACACAGTTCGGCATCATCGACCTGTCGCTGGCGCCCACACCGGCAGTCGGCGATTCGGTAGCGCACATTTTGGAAGAGATAGGTCTGGAAAGCTGCGGCGGTCCCGGTACCACGGCAACCCTTGCCATGCTGAATGATGCGGTAAAAAAGGGCGGACTGATGGCGTCCAGCTATGTGGGCGGCCTGTCCGGCGCGTTTATTCCTGTCAGCGAGGACGCGGGCATGATTGCGGCGGTAGAACGCGGCAGCCTGTGCCTGGAAAAGCTGGAAGCCATGACCTGCGTCTGCTCCGTCGGTCTGGATATGATTGCTATCCCCGGCGATACTTCCGCAGAAACCATTGCGGCGATTATTGCGGACGAATCTGCGATTGGAATGATCAACAACAAGACCACGGCGGTGCGCGTCATTCCCGTTCCGGGCAAAGGCGTGGGTGATAAAGTGGAGTTCGGCGGTCTTTTGGGACATGCGCCCATTATGGCAGTCAGCAAATTTAAGGCAGACACCTTTATTGCGCGGGGAGGCCGTATTCCGGCTCCGGTGCGCAGCCTGACGAACTGATAAAACGAAGCAGCTCTTGGTCTGTACTGAGGGCTGCTTTTTTTACAACGAGGTGCATGAAATGCGTAAAAAAGACAAACAGGAAATCATTGCCGCGCTGGAAAAACGGTACAATGGGATCGGTACAGCGCTGCATTACAATTCTCCCTTTGAATTACTGTGCGCCGTCATCATGTCAGCCCAATGTACGGACGAACGGATCAACAAAATTACAGCCCGCATTTTCCCGCGGCTGAACACGCCGGAAAAAATGGGGGCGCTGACCCAGGAACAACTGGAAGAGGAAATCCGTGACTGCGGTCTGTACCGGGCCAAAGCCAAAAACCTGCTGGGCATGTGCCACATGCTGACGGAAGAATTCGGTGGTGAGATTCCCAAAGACATTCCTACTTTGATGAAACTGCCGGGAGTAGGACGCAAAACGGCGGATGTGATTGCCAGTGTGGTTTACAAAATTCCGGCCATTGCGGTGGACACCCATGTGTTCCGCACGTCCCACCGTCTGGGACTTTCGAACGCAAAAACGCCGGAAGCCACGGAACTGGATCTGCAGAAACTGATACCCAAAACCAAGTGGGCGGATTCCCACCACTGGTTCATCTGGCACGGACGTCTCACCTGTAAAGCGCGCAAACCATTATGCGACGAATGCGTGTGTTTACAGTTGTGCCCGTTCAAAGAGAAGAATTGTAAAGAAGAAGTAAAAGATAAATAGTAATATGGTAACTGGCAAGACGTAAGCAAAACATCGTGAGTGTTTGCGAAATTTCATGAGGTGAAATTTGCCGTCGTGGCGAGACTGTCTGAGGGCGAAGCCCGAGTTTCGAAGCCACAGGCAAATGAATCCATGAAATAGCAAACGCGAACGGTTTTGCGTCGTCATGCCAGTGGCTATATTATCTTTTTATCAATTTTTAATTAAATATTCTGGGGGTGCTTATTTGCAATCAGAAACAATACTGAAAGAATGGTTCGGCTATGACAGTTTCCGTCCCGGGCAGAAGGGAGTAGTGGACGCAATCCTCAGCGGCAGGGACAGCCTTGCCATATTGCCGACCGGCGCAGGCAAGTCTGTCTGCTTCCAGGTGCCTGCTTTGATGCAGGCGGGGCTGACGTACGTCATTTCACCGCTGATATCCCTGATGGAAGACCAGGTGGCCCACCTGCAGCAGAATAATATTCCAGCCGTCTGTATCAACAGCGGTATGAGTAAGCATACGTATAACGAGGTCATGTATGATATTCATACCGGTGTTTATAAACTGGTCTACCTTTCACCGGAACGGCTGCAGAATGAACGGTTTATCCGTTTTGCCTTAAAGAGCCCGCCGGATTTTGTGGTGGTGGACGAAGCCCATTGCGTATCCCAGTGGGGACACGATTTCCGTCCTTCTTATCTGCAAATCCGGGCGTTCGTGGAACGGCTGCCGAAGCGGCCTTTGTATGCGGCCTTTACCGCCACGGCTACACCCGCGGTACGGCAGGATATAATCAGCAGCCTGGGTCTTGCGGACCCGGTGGTGATTACCCGCAGCTTTGACCGCCCCAATCTGTTTTTTGCCAAAAAATCCCCGGCAGATAAAGACCGGGCGCTGCTGGATGAACTGGAGCAGGTAAAAGGAAAAAGCGGCATCATTTATTGTTCTACCCATCAGAATGTGGAACGCTGTTTCCGGTTGCTGCGGCAGCATGGTTATGATGTCGCGCGCTACCATGCCGGATTGTCTGTGGGGGAGCGGACAGCAACGCAGGCTGCGTTTATTAACGGCCAGGTGCAAATCATAGTTGCTACCAGCGCGTACGGCATGGGCGTCGATAAGGGCGATATCGCGTTCGTCATCAATTACAATATGCCCCAGAGTCTGGAAGAATATTATCAGGAAGCGGGGAGGGCGGGGCGCAACGGAGCGGATGCGCGGTGCACCCTGTTTTACAGCAGGGAAGACCTGAATATTGGCAAAGCCCTGGCCCGGCAGCAGGATCAGCCGGAACGGGCGCTGCAGCTTCTCGCGGTAATGTGGGACTTTTGTCGGTCTGACGGGTGCCTGCGTAATTACATTTTGCATTATTTTGGGGAAACACGAATAGATAATTGCGGAAAATGCAGTTACTGCTGCCCATCAGCCTGGTGGAAACAGTTCACAGATTTTTTCCGGAATTAACGGAATTATTAAAAGCTTTTTTGCAGGAAAAATGCTTTTAACAGAGAATAACATAATTGGCGAAGTTTGTGGAAACTTATTGAATCAGTGTTCCCATATCGTTCAGGCAAGATGTTCAGCTTGCCGCAGGACAGTGAAAGGGAAATCCGTATTTTATAAACGTTGTGTGCTGTTCAGGAGGTTGTATTTATGAAGCTGACTTTTTTAGGCGCGGCCCGGACTGTAACAGGATCCTGTTATTTATTGGAAGCAAACGGAAAGAAGATACTGGTGGACTGCGGCATGTTCCAGGGTTCCAAATCCGTCAAAGATTTTAATGAAAAGCCCTTTGCCTTCAACCCCGGGGAAATTGACGCCATGGTCCTGACCCATGCCCATGTGGATCACAGCGGTCTGATCCCGCGTCTGGTGAAAGAGGGATTTAAAGGCCGTGTTCACTGCACAAAATCCACGCAGCAGCTCTGCACGATCCTGCTGCCCGACAGCGCGCACATCCAGGAATCCGATGCGGAATATGCCAACCGCAAAGGCCTGCGGGCAGGAAAGTCCCAGGTACTTCCGCTGTTTACGGTAGACGATGCCTATACGGCGCTGCAGTCTTTTTATGTTCATAATTTTGAGGAACCTTTCGAAGTGGTTCCCGGGATTACGGCAAAGCTCCGGGTTGCGGGCCATATCCTGGGCAGCGCGGTTGTACGTCTGGAAATAGAAGAAAACGGAAAAAAGACGGCCATGATTTTTTCCGGTGACGTGGGGCAGCCGAAGCAGCCTATCGTGGAAGATCCTTCTGTCCTTGAAGGTGCGGACTTTATTGTAACGGAATCCACGTACGGGAACCGGAAGCATAAAGCTTACGATAAAGAAGCGGAACTGGCCAAGATTATCAATGAAACCGTAGAACGGGGTGGCAACGTGGTCATCCCTGCCTTTGCGGTGGGGCGTACCCAGGTCCTGCTGTATTATTTCCAGAAGCTGACGCAGGAAGGGAAAATTCCGGATGTGCCGATTTATGTTGACAGCCCGCTGGCTACCAAGGCAACGGGAATCACGCTGGCCAATAAAGAAGAGTATGACGCGGAGACAAGGGCGCTGGTGGAGTTCCAGGGGGACCGGCTGTTTGCCATGAAAAATGTGCATTTTACGCCGACGGCGGAAGAGTCGCGCATGATCAACGGCATGGAAGGCCCGAAGATTATTCTGTCTGCCAGCGGCATGGCGGACGCGGGCCGTATCCTGCATCATCTGAAGCATAATCTGTGGCGCCCGGAATGCTCGGTGGTCTTTGCCGGCTATCAGGCGGAAGGAACCATGGGCCGGAATCTGATTGACGGAGTAAAAAAAGTTAAAATTATGGGTGAGACCATCCATGTAGCCGCGCAGATCGTCAACATGACGGGCTTCTCCGCCCACGCGGATAAAGACCAGCTCATAGAATGGTACAAGAAAATGCCGCAGAAGCCCAAAATTTTCTTCGTGACCCACGGTGAATTTGACGCGGCTACAGAAATGTCCAAGGCCCTTCAGATGCAGATGGGAACGGCAACCTATATTCCCAAGTTCGGAGACAGTATTGTCATAGACGGTACGGATTATGTGATCGAAGCGGCGCCTGAGGTTGAGACGACGCCGGAAGTGGCGGAACTGCAGGATTCGATTTCCGCCGTGGAACGGAATTATATGCAGTACCGTAACAAGATTGAACAGATTGCCCTCCGGGACAGCGCCAAAGCGGATCAGTTGCGGAAGAAACTGGAAAAGGTCCGCCGTTATATGGACGATATGCTGGGGAACATTTGATTTTTCTCTGCAAAGTATTGATGTTTCGCACGTTAAATGTAAACAAAATGTGAAAAAAGTGATTGACATTTAAAAACCGCCTTGCTATACTTGATTTAATTTCAAACAGAAGTTATGAACAGGAATGGTTCTGATTGCGGACTGCAGAGAGCCGGCGGCTGGTGCAAGCCGGTGGAAGCGTTGAAACCTCTCGCCTGGGAACTCTTTATCTGAACGGTTAAACCTTTAGGATAAAGCGCTGCGGCGGCGTTACAGGCCAGGAGTATAATGTAGGGTGGTACCGCGTTAATAACGCCCCTGCCGGATTTTTCCGACAGGGGCTTTTTATTTTAAATTTTATTCAAATGAGGAGTGGAGGAGAAATTATGAAATCTGTAAAATGGTTTAAAGCGGCGGCAGTAGCGACATTGGCATTGGCGACAATCTGCATGGCAGGCTGCGGAGGCGGCGGCGATAAAAAAGCGGCGGCTCCGGCGGCGGGCAAAAAAGTGGAATATAAATTAGCATATGCGTTACCGGCCAATCATCCGCTTGCTAAGGGCGTAGAAAGCTTTATTGCAAAAGTTAAGGATAAAACCAAAGGTGAAGTAGTAATCACCTCTTTCCCGGCAGGCCAGTTATATAATGATAAAACCATGAACGACGCCATCATGACCGGCGGCGTGGATATGGGCCTGAACACGGTCGGCCGCTGGGCTACCATCATCCCGGCCATGGAAGTATTTGACGTTCCGTTCGTGTTCCCCGGATACGAGAAAGTTGACGCTGCAATCGACGGCGGCATGGGCAAGATTCTGGAAGAAGAACTGGCAAAGAAACACGTTAAAGTTGTTTACTGGGCTGACTACGGTTTCGTTCAGTATGCCAACAACAAGAAACCCATCAAAAAACCGGAAGATTTCAAAGGCCTGAAGATCCGCGGCTACAGCGAGCTGGCTTCCGAAACCATTAAAGCCCTGGGCGCTTCCCCGGTTACCATGGGTGCCGGCGAAGTATACATGGCCCTGCAGCGCGGCACCATCGACGGACAGTCTTCCGGCACTTCCGCCATGCGCGACCGCAAGATGTATGAAGTTACCAAATACCTGACCATCACCAACCATGCGTCTCCGGAATTCATCGTAGCCATGAATGACAAATCTTTTGCCAAGATGAGCGAACCGCAGCAGAAAGCATTCATGGAAGCGGCCAAGGAAGTCCGTGACACCCTGCGTAAGAACGCCAAGGCAGAAGACCTGAAGGGCTTGGAAGATCTGAAAGCCAAAGGCATGGAAGTGTATGTAGTTCCTGAAAATGAAATCAAAAACTGGCAGGCAGCCACCAAACCGGTATGGGATATCTTTACCAAACATGCCGGCGAACAGGGCAAAAAGATTCTGGAGCTGTGCACAAAATAACTGTTGTGGGAGACTGTTGTGAAAAGTTTTTTAGCTGTTTACAGAAGATTTTTAATGGGACTGACCCGGGTGGTGGGCATTATTGCCGGCCTGCTGCTGTTCATACCTGCGTTTTCTGTTGTCTATGAAGTAATTATGAGGGGCGTGTTTAACAGTCCCACGGAGTGGGTGGTGGAAATATCCACCTACTGTGTGACGATAGCAGGATTTTTGGGAATGGCGGTAACGTTTGTGGCAAATAAGCACATAAAAGTGGATATCCTGCTGTCCCATTTAAGCAAGCGGACCAATGAGATACTGAACGTGATCACCTCGTTCATTGGCATGGTTTTCTGCGGTGTCGTAACGGTTTATGCCATCGGTATGGTGGCCATGTCCATGGAACACGGCATGATAGCGCCTACCACGCTGCGTACCCCGCTGTGGATCCCGCAGTCGTCGCTGCCTATCGGCTTCGGCCTGATGTTCCTGCATTTTATCCGGACGTTCCTGGAAAACCTGGTGAAGCTGGGCGACCCGGACTATGATCCGGCTGCGGCGGCAGGGGAGGTGGCAAAATGATTATTTTGTTTACCGTAATGCTGCTGGTGCTTCTGGCTACCGGTCTGCCGGTCGGCTTTGCCCTGGGAACAGGCGGTCTGGTGGGAATGCTTCTCTTCATGGGAGGGGACGGCACCCTGAACCAGATACCGTTGCTGGCCTATAAATCCCTGGATGATTTTGTACTTTGCGCTGTGCCGTTGTACGTACTGATGAGCCAGATCCTGCTGGAGGGCAAAGTAGGCAACGACCTGTTCGAACTGGGCAACAAATGGCTGCGGCATCTGCCCGGCGGCTTAGGCGCGGCGACCATCGTGGCCTGCGGCATCTTTGCTGCTATCACCGGTTCTTCCGCGGCCTGCGCGGTTACCATCGGCGCCATTGCCATTCCGGAGATGCTGAAACGGAATTATGAGCGGACGGTGGTGCTGGGCGCGGTTGCCGCCGGGGGTACCCTGGGTATCCTGATCCCGCCTTCCATCCCCATGATCCTCTACGGCGCCATCACCGGTGAATCCATCGGCCAGCTGTTCATGTCCGGCGTTATCCCCGGTTTCATGCTGACGATCTTCTTTATCGGCGTTGTGGTTTACAAGTCCCGTAACCTGCCGCTGGAACCGAAAGCTTCCTGGCAGGAACGGATCGATGCGTTGAAAAGCTCCATCTGGGGTCTGCTGCTGCCGGTCATTGTCGTGGGCGGCATCTACACCGGCGCCTTCACTCCGACGGAAGCGGCAGCTGTGGGCACCGTGTATTCTCTCTTTATTACGTTCTGCATTTACAAGACCCTGTCCCTGAAACATTTGCCGAATATTCTGCTGGGCACGGTGAAGACGTCTTCCATGATTTTCTGCATCATGATCGGCGCCACGCTGTTCGGCTTCGTGCTGACGATTCTGCAGGTCCCCCAGGCACTGACCCTGATGGTAACGCAAATGCAGTTCAGCCGCTGGATATTCTTCATCATGATCAACTGCCTGCTGCTGTTCCTGGGCTGCATACTGGAAACCGTTTCCATCATCTTTATTACGGTACCTATCCTGTATCCTATCATCCTGCAGCTGGGCTTTGATCCCATCTGGTTCAACGTAATCCTGCAGATCAACATGGAAATGGCTCTGATCACGCCGCCGGTAGGCATGAACCTGTTCGTGCTGCAGGGTGTCAGCCCGGACAGCAAGATGACACAGATTGTCAAAGGCGTTATCCCTTATGCGGTCGTTATGGGTATTGAAATGCTGATCCTCTGCTTCGTCCCCGGACTGGCGACCTGGCTTCCCAGCGTTGTAAAATAAGGTGCCGTGAGAATCTGACACTATTGTAGTGGGAAAATCCGGTCTGGCGGAGTACGATTCAAAGGTTTGCTGTTGACACTGAAAAACAAAACGAATATAATAGTAAAGTCATAGATGAGGATGCTCTGATAAGCATCCTCATTCTTTTGGATAAAACTGTTATTCAGGTTGTTTCCGGCGGACTAAGCCGGTATATTCTGTTTATGTCAGACTGAGAGATTGCAGAGGAGATTTTTAACTATGATCAGAAATGATATCCGGAACATTGCCATCATCGCCCATGTCGATCATGGCAAAACCACTTTGGTAGACGCAATGCTGAAACAAAGCCATATTTTCCGTGAGAACGAAAAGGTGGCGGAACGCGTGATGGATTCCAACGATCTGGAACGGGAACGCGGCATTACGATCTTGTCCAAAAACACTTCCGTTATGCATAAGGGGACGAAAATCAACATTCTTGACACGCCGGGCCATGCGGACTTCGGGGGGGAAGTGGAGCGGGTGCTTACCATGGTGGACGGCGTGCTCCTGCTGGTAGATGCCTATGAAGGCCCCATGCCTCAGACGAAATACGTACTGCGCAAGGCGTTGGAGAAACATCTGAAACCCATTGTAGTCATCAATAAGATTGACCGTCCGGACCAGCGCGCTACGGAAGTTGTGGACGAAGTATTGGATCTGTTCATCGAACTGGAAGCCGATGACGAACAGCTGGAGTTTCCGGTGGTGTACACATCTGCCCGTTCCGGTTTTGCCAAATTGTCCATGGATGATGAAAGCGATAATCTGGAACCATTGTTCCAGGTTATTCTGGATACCATTCCCGCGCCGGATGTGGAAACGGACCAGCCTTTGCAGATGCTGGCCAACACTCTGGACTATGATTCCTATGTGGGCCGCATTGTGGTAGGCCGCATAGTGCGGGGCACAATTAAAAACGGACAGCAGATCGCACTGATGCATGAAGAGAAGGTTTCCATTGAAAGAATCGGGCGCCTTTACTCATACCAGGGCCTTAAACGTGTAGAGACCGCAGAGGTACAGGCCGGCGATATCGTGGCGCTGATCGGCCTGAGCAATGTGGAAATCGGGGATACCATTGCGGATCCGGAGCAGCCGGAAGCGCTGGCCGGCATCAAAATCGACGAGCCCACCCTGTCTATGGAATTCCTGGTTAACGACAGCCCCTTTGCGGGTAAAGAGGGTGAGTATGTAACCAGCCGTCATCTCCGGGACCGTCTGATGAAGGAGATTCAGACCAACGTAGCCATGCGGGTGGAAGAAACGGAGAATACCGATACTTTCATCGTAAAAGGACGCGGCGAGCTGCATCTGTCCATTTTAATCGAGACCATGCGACGGGAAGGCTTTGAATTGCAGGTAGGAAAGCCCAAGGTCATACTGCGTAAGGATAAAGACGGGCATACCATGGAACCCATGGAAGCGCTGACCATTGACGTGCCCCAGGATTTTATGGGCGTTGTGATGGAAAACCTGGGAACCCGCAAAGCGGAACTGGTGAACATGCACGAGATGGCCGGTTACATGCGGCTGGAGTTTAAGGTACCCGCCAGAGGCCTGATCGGGTTCCGTAACCAGTTCCTGACTGATACCAAAGGCAACGGTGTTATGAACCATGTGTATGCCGGATATGATTATTACAAAGGACCTATCCCGGGCCGAACCCGCGGCAGCCTGGTGGCTTTTGAAAACGGTGAGACCTGTGCCTACGGCATCGGCAACTGCCAGGAACGGGGCACCATGTATATCATACCGGGACAGAATGTATACCAGGGGGAAGTGATCGGTGAAAACTCCCGAGAAGACGATATGGACGTCAATCCCTGTAAAAAGAAACACGTTTCCAATATGCGCGCTTCCGGAAGCGATGACGCGATTCGCCTGGTTCCTCCGATTTTCTTCTCGCTGGAACAGGCTCTGGAACATATCAAAGATGATGAACTGGTAGAAGTAACTCCGAAAAACATCCGCATGCGGAAACGGATACTGGACCGGGTAGAGCGCAGCCGTATCCGCGGCCGCGCCAAAAATGCCGCTGCTGCCGATAAATAAGACGGCAATACGTCCTGCTTTTTGTAAAGAATCCAGTGTTCAGATCCGTAAATCCTGTGTTTTATACAAAAAACCTGAAAAAAACCTGTTTTTTCGGCACAATTTTTAAGAAAATATATTGTGTTTTTTTCTGAATCTGCTACAATATATAGGTATAGAGAAGTTTTTTGATTGTTCTTTAAATCAGTTGGGATGGAGGCTTTCGCATTATGGATTTTAAAAATTCCGCGATGAAACTGTTCAATAATGAAGAACCTGCCGATACGTATGCAGGTCCGTATGTTGTGCGGCCCGGGCAGCTGGATATCCTGGTGCGTACTCCTCATACCTATGAAGACGCGGTTTCCTATGCGGACAAGCTGATGGAAGGCAGCGCTGTCATGCTGGATTTTTCGGAAGTAGACAAAGAAACCCGCATCCGTATTTTTGATTATATGTGCGGCGTAAGTTATATTGTAAACGCCAGCATTTCCAAGGTCAGCGACAGCATCATGATGTATGCGCCGGCCCGGGTGGATGTAGAGAAACAGGCTGCGAAGAAGACTTCCTGGCTGGGAAGGTAAACTTAAAAACAAACGGCTGTCTTAATGGCAGCCGTTTTTTACGATAATAATCAGGAGGTAATACTATGGCTCAAAAAGTTATCCAGGTTGAAGAGCGCGTGCCGTTGCTGATGAATATTCCGCTGAGCCTGCAGCATTTGTTTGCCATGTTCGGCGCGACGGTGCTCGTACCGTTTCTGTTCAAATTAAATCCTAACACCTGCCTTTTCATGAACGGCGTAGGAACGTTGTTGTATATCTTTCTTACGAAAGGAAAGATTCCTTCCTATTTGGGCTCCAGCTTTGCTTTCATCTCTCCTGTGCTTCTGATCATGGCGACACATCCCTATTCGGATGCCCAGTCCGGCTTCATCGTATTCGGCCTGTTGTTCGTACTGTTCTCATTTATTGTTAAAATGATGGGAACTAAATGGATCGACTTCATTTTCCCTCCTGCTGCGATGGGGGCTATTGTTTCTATCATTGGCCTTGAACTGGCGCCGACCGCTGCTTCCATGGCAGGGCTTGTGGGGGATAAAATTGAAATGAACAACGTAATGGTCTCTGTATTTACTTTGCTGGTCACCGTTATCGGCTCCGTTGCATTCAAAGGCTTTATGGCCATTATCCCGATCCTGTTCGGGGTTATCTGCGGCTATGTACTGGCCTTTTTCCTGGGCATGGTGGACCTAACTCCTGTAATCAATGCGCCCTGGTTCGCCGTTCCCCAGTTTTCCACACCGACCTTTAATATGGATGCCATTGCGATTATTGCGCCGGCGGCGCTGGTCGTGCTGACCGAACACATCGGGCACCTGATGGTAACAGGGAACATTGTGGGACGGGACCTGATGAAGGAACCCGGTCTGGACCGTTCCCTGTTCGCGGACGGCTGCTCCAATATTCTGTCCGGTCTGTGCGGAGCAACCCCGAATACAACGTATGGTGAAAATATCGGTGTCATGGCGATTACCAAAGTGTACAGCGTCTGGGTCATCGGCGGCGCTGCGGTGTTTGCCATCCTGTTATCCTTTATCGGTAAGTTAAGCCAGCTGATCCACGGGATTCCTTCTCCGGTCATGGGGGGCGTCTGCATGTTGCTGTTCGGCGTCATTGCCGCATCCGGATTCCGCCTTCTGGTAGAGCAGCAGGTGGATTACAGCAAATCCCGTAACCTGACCATGACGGCCGTGGTTATGATTGTCGGTCTCTCCGGCGCCAAGCTGACCTTTGGCACCATCACGGTACAGGGCATGGTGCTGGCTACGCTGGTAGCCATCCTGTTGAGCCTGCTGTTCCATCTGTTTGAACACCTGGGACTGATGGAAGAATAGAATTCATTGCCGGGAATGATTAATGTTGCAAAATTGCAGTAAAAAAATCCGCCGGATTTTCGAATTCGGCGGATTTGGTTTTTCCGTTGTGAAAACTAGCAAATGAAACGGGATGCGCTATTACGTTTCCTTCAGTGTTTTGGAAGCGTCCTTTAACGCCTGCAGCAGCTCCGGAGAGCCTGCAGGATTGTCCTGGCAGAGCTTTTGCAGTTCCATGAAGGTCCTGAACTCGCTTCCCCAGAGGTAACGGCCGTCGCCGTCGTAGCAGGCCAGTACCAGGTTCTGTTTGGCGCGTACCGGTGTTCTTCCGTTGTCATCGGTGACAGTAATATACACATCATCCGGAAAGTCCATCACGTACAGTACTGTTCCGTCTTCCTCAGTTTCTTCCAGAAAACCTGAAAGGGAAAACTCTTTGGGTAAATCTAACATAATCAATTATCCTCCTCGTAACGTAAGAATATAGAGTCAGTGATTTTTCTGTCTGCACGACCGATCATCGCTCAAATTCATTAACTCCGTGTTTCCATACTATTTTGTTATTTTTATTTTACCATGAAACAAAAGTATTGTATAATAGATTTGAAAAGAAAAGGGGAGGCATTTTCTTGAAAAAAGCAGAAAGGCAGAAAGATAAAGAAATACGGCCGGGCATGCAGGTGGAATTTATTTGCCCGAAGTGCGGGACACATCTTGCCTGGGCCCTTCCTGATATGGAGATGAACTGCCCGAAGTGTGGCAACTGGGTCACCAATGAAAACCGGAAAAAGCCGAAATTGGATCTGTTGCTGCCTACGGATGATGATCAGCTGACGTTGTTTTAGTGAATATTATTATTAAAGAGAGAGGCGTGGACTATGAAAATTTTTATGGATACGGCTAACGTAGAAGAAATCAGGGAGTTTGCAGACATGGGCATCGTGTACGGCGTGACTACCAACCCGTCGCTGATCGCCAAGTCCGGACGCACCCAGGCGGAGGTGATTCCTGAAATCTGCGCGCTGATTCCCGGACCTGTAAGCGCCGAGGTTATCAGCCAGGACTGCGAAGGCATGGTAAAAGAGGCCAGGAAATTGGTAAAAATCGCGGATAACGTGGTTGTGAAAATCCCCTGCATCACGGAAGGACTAAAGGCAGTCAAGATTCTGGCGGCGGAAGGGATTAAAACGAATGTAACACTGGTGTTCAGCCTGGGGCAGGCGTTGCTGGCAGCCCGGGCAGGCGCATCTTATGTGAGCCCGTTTATCGGACGTCTGGATGATATCGGACAGGATGGTTCAAAGCTGGTGGAGGATATGGTAAAAGTATTCCGCAACTACCAATTCAAGACGGAAATCATTGCTGCCAGCGTGCGCAATATGGAACACGTTGACAGGATGATGCTGGCCGGAGCGGATATCGCTACGATTCCTACAAAGGTTCTTCGTGAGCTGATCAAACATGAGCTGACTGACAAAGGGCTGGCTAAATTTATGGAAGATTACCGGAACAGCCTGAAATAATTAACAGGCACGTGTTATTATGGCCTGGAATATCGGTTGTAAAAACAGATTGAGTGCTTTTTGATAATTCTTTATGCGGATGCACGGCAGAATCGTCCATCCGTATTTCTTTTTCCGGAGGATAGGAACAATAATGAACTGGCTTTCGTTTTTTAAATTGCCGTCGCGCATTGCGGCAGTGCTGGCAGGTGTCGGCATGCTGGGAGGCGTTTTTGCTCCCTCATCCGCAGAAGCGGGGGGATACCGGAAGGTACCGGAAAAGTATCAGGATGTGGATGTCCGGGTACTGCAAAACGGTCCCACGCTGCTCTTTTCTGACAGCCCGGAGATGGTCTATGAAAACGGGATTTTATATAAGGACATTGTAGAAGGGGAAGGCAGGGTGTTTTTCCATCACGTAAACGGAACCGGAAACACCAAGAAACTCGCTGTGCTGATGCGACCTGTTAATAAACTGACCACCATTACCTGGGGATGCCGGGGAATCGGAGATCCGGATAAACAGTATTACATTTCCGCGCAAAAGGGACAGAGGCGATACTTTAACGATTACAAGGAATTATTGAAAAAAGCTCACAAAAATGAACTGAAAGAAAAACGTGACAAACGCAGGAACAGCAACGAAAAGAACAAAGAACTGCCGGATTACAGCTTTTATCAAAAAGTTTCCGATTTGCCGCTGACCACGCTGGCAAAAGGGGAATATCTGGAAGTTCTGTCACAGGGGCGTAATATGCAACACGCTGGTACTCGCCTGAAACCGGAACAACTGCTTACCGGCATGTTTGATTTCCATGCGAATCATCCGGTTGAAATTGTGATCATGATGTGTGATCCGGAGGAAGATGTTGCGAAATTCTCGAAGGATGGAACTGTTTTACCTATGGACGAACATCCGCTGCGGGGAACTTACCGTAATGCAGATCTGACTTATATTATCAAAAAACCGATACAGATGAAATGGTATCAGGTCAGGGCCTTGTGTCTGGCAGGCTCGGACGATCTTTATTTCTTGAAAGGGACAGACAGGATAACCGGCATGCAGACAGTAAACCATGGTAATTACGGTGTTGTTTATCATCTTATCTATAGTGTTGCTGGCGAACATCCCATCCGCATGGGAATCAATCCCTGGGGCGGGGAGTTTTACGGAGCAGGACTCATGCTTTCGGAGGAAAAAACAGACATTATCAGTATTCCCGGCAAAAAGATATTTTTTGGCAAAGGAGATGAGGTTGATGACGTTTTTCTCCATGCGCCGAACCATAAAAGAAAAGATGCGGAGTTTATCTGGTCGCCGCCGGGCGCATCCAATCTTCCAATCCGTGTATTCTGGACTGTGAACAAACTTTAAAATAGTAAAAAATCTTATTTATTTTTTCTTTGAAATGAGAACAGCCTTTACAAAACAAAAAAATATGGTAAAATCATATTTAGAAAGAAAAAAATAAAACGATTAATTTGCTATATTTTTTGTATTTTGTAAAAAAAAGCCTTTTTAGTAACAAGTATTGATTGGAGGTATGGCTGTGCAAAAGAGAAATACCATTCAGCGCCAGCTGGTCATTTCTGCAGTACGTTCGTTGAGCAACCATCCTACGGCAGAAGAAGTTTACAACCGTATAGTGCTGGATTATCCGGATATCAGCAAGGGCACTGTATACAGGAATCTTAATTCATTAGTGGACAGCGGGCTGCTGCACCGTGTATCGGTTCCCAGTTCCGCAGACCGGTATGATCATATGCTGACGAAGCATTATCATGTGCAGTGCGTGAAATGCCACAGGTTTATGAATGTGGACGACCTGGATTATTTCCAGGATTTAGATGATAAAATCGCGCAGATGACGGGGTACCGTATGGAAAACCATAATATCGTGTTCCAGGGAGTCTGCCCGGAATGCCAGATTGAAGAACTGGAAGCGAAAAAACGGGAAGTGGAGCAGGCCAAAGCAGAAGGCAGGAAACCTGATAAAATCAGCAAAAAATTATAATCCGGTAATTATGATGTAAAATATGCTGGTAAAGAAATTAATTTTCCTGATATTTATGTGTCTGTTTACAAACAAAAACAAGTAGGGTATGATTAAGTTGCGGATGCAAATCCGCAACTTTTTTATGTTTCTTACGAAAACATTGATGAAATGAGATAATGTAATGACAAGAGCCATGATGAAGAAAAATCCTGATAAAAATAAATCAGACAGCAAAGATCCTGCAAAGTTCCGGGCAGTTTCCCCTGTGCTGAAAGGACAGGAGATGGAACTGGAAATTACGGGACTGGGAAGCGCCGGGGAAGGTGTAGGACGGTTCAGGGATATCGCGGTGTTTGTACCGGGAGCGTTGCCGGGCGAAAAAGTTACAGCGACTGCCGCGATAATAAAAAAGAGTTTTATTATCGGGGAGCTGAAGGAGATTCTGAACCCCTCTCCCGACAGAGTCGTTCCTGCCTGCCCTGTGTACGAAGCCTGCGGAGGCTGTCAGCTGCAGCATCTTTCTTATGAGGCGGAACTGAAGGAAAAGCGGGAGCAGGTAAAAGCGGCATTGGAACGGATTGGGCATCTTCACGATGTCAAAGTAATGCCGGTAATCAGTTCTGAACATCCGCTATATTATCGTAATAAAATGCAGTTTCCCGTAGCGGGAAAAAGCGGCCGACTGCAAATCGGTTGCTTTGCCCTGAATACACACCGGGTAATCAATGTAACGGACTGCTGTATCCAGAAGCAGAAGAACAATGAGATCGCCGCCGTCGTACGGACATGGATGAAACAATACAAAATTATGCCGTATGATGAAGACAAGGGGAGCGGTACGGTCCGTCACATCATGGGAAGAGTGGGCGTACACACCGGGGAGATTATGGTCTGTCTTGTGACGGCACAGGAAAACGTGCCGCATCTTAAAGAATTGGTTAAGATGCTGAAAGCTGCGATTCCCGGCGTGAAAAGCGTAGTGCAGAACGTGAACAAACGGACTACTAATGTAATCTTAGGGGAGAAAACCCGGCTGATTGCAGGCAGTCTCACTATTAAAGATAAAATCGGCGCCCTGAAATTCAATATTTCGGCCCAGTCATTTTTCCAGGTCAACAGTGAGCAGGCGGAAAAATTATACAACACTGCATTGGAATTTGCGGGTTTGCACGGGACGGAAACCGTAGTGGATTTGTATTGCGGCACCGGTACCATTACGCTTTTCATGGCACAAAAGGCGAAGCAGGTTCTGGGGATCGAAATTGTCCCGTCCGCTATACGGGATGCCAAAAAGAATGCCCAGGCAAACCATATTGAAAATGCGGATTTCCTGTTAGGGGACGCGGCAGTGGAAATGCCGAAACTGGCTGCGGGAGGTCTGCATCCCGATGTGGTGGTCCTGGATCCGCCCCGTGCCGGGTGCGAAGAGCGGGTCCTGGCAGCGATTGCAAAAGTAAAACCGGAACGCGTGGTCTATGTTTCCTGCAATCCGGCGACACTGGCGCGGGATCTGGCTTATATGAGGGAGCACGGTTTTGCAATCCGTAAAGTGCAGCCCTGTGACATGTTCAGCAGAACCCATCATGTGGAAACGGTAGTGTTGCTGACAAAACAGAAGGGATAATATATTAATTGTTTTTTAATGATTAAGAGGAGGGGATATCATGCAAAAAATGAAAAAAACAGTTTCGATGGTGCTGGCAGGGGATTCGTTTATTACGCAGCGGCTGCCCCGGGACGCAAAGCTGGCAGCGCTGAAAAACTATCTGGAACGTTTTGATGTGCGTTTTACCAATTTTGAGATCCTGCTTCATGATTTTGAAGTGTTCCCCGCTCCTGTCAGCGGCGGTACCTGGGCCTGCGCCCGTCCGGCCGTGCTGCAGGATCTGCAGTATCTTGGATTCAACCTCTATACCTGGGCCAATAACCATACCATCGACTGGAATCTGGGGGGCATCCTCACTACCAAAAAGCATCTGGACGCTGCCGGTGTTGTACATGCCGGCTGCGGGATCAATCTGGAAGAAGCGGCCCAGCCCCGGTACCTGGATCTGCCCCAGGGGCGGGTGGCGATTATCGGCGTTACTTCCACTATGAACGAGTGGGGAATGGCGTCCAATCCTCGCAGGGATGTGCTGGGCAGGCCCGGCGCCAATGTGCTACGGTACCAGACGGTCCACAAAGTCAGATCGAAAGAACTGGACACCCTTCGAAAAATTGTTGACCAGACCGAAGTGAATGCCGACCGTATGCTGCTGGAAAAAGAAGGGTTCAACAAACCGCTGACCGGCGGTTACCTGATCGGAAAAATCCGCTTTGAAGCCACGGCCCGCGGCGAGAAGCCCGGCACCGTCACCACGATGAACAAAAAGGATGCGGACCGGATTGTCCGTTCCATCGAAGAAGCAAAACGGCAGGCAGACTTTGTATTTGTCAGCCACCACAGTCATGAACGTAAAGGGATGGCTAAGAACCGGCCGGCGGACTTCTGCCGCGATTTCGCAAAACTGTGTATTGATGCCGGGGCAACGGCCTATATCGGACACGGCCCCCATATCTGGCGCGGCATTGAGATTTACAAGGATAAGCCTGTATTCTACAGTCTGGGCGATTTTATTTTCCAGAACGATTCTGTGGAACGCCAACCTACAGAATTTTACGATCTGTATGACCTGGGACCGGACAACACGGTAGCAGACGGTCTGGATTCCCGCAGCGCTAACGGGACCCGGGGCCTGGCCGTAGATCATTTTGTGTTCGAGTCGGCTCTGACTTCCTTTACGGTGACGGAAGGCGCGATCCGGGAAGTGGATCTGCAACCCCTGAGTCTTGGTTTTAAGAACGGCAGAAGTCTGCGGGGACGTCCGGAACTGGCGGACGCGAAATATGGAGAACAGATTCTGGCAGATATTGCGGATTTGTCCAAAGAATACGGAACGACGATTCAGATTGCGGACGGAAAAGGAAAGATTGTAATTTAGAGGAATTCATTTTTGAAGGACGGAAAAGCATTATGCTTTTCCGTTTTTCTTTTTGAAATGTTTGCAGTGTAACACTCTGGCAGTGCTTTATCGTGTATACAGTATTTCTGCACTTAAAATATTGTGAAGTTTTTTTGGCAGTGATATACTGTAAACTAATAATATAGGTGAATATGCCTTTTTTATAGGCGCATTGCCTGATTATTTAAGTGAAGCCGGAGTTGTTGCTGTTATAACAATACCGGCAAAGGGGGTTATGTTATGTTAATCTTAGGTTGTCTTATTGTTTTGGCAGCGCTGTTCCTGCTGGTAAAGCGCTATGAGGCCAGAATGGTGTTGGTTTGTGCCGGTATCGTCATGTGCCTGGCGTCGGGGGCTCCCATGAAAGCATTGGACGCTTTTGCCAAAGGCATGGGCAGTGGCATGATTTCTTCCGCCTGCTCCAGTATGGGTTTTGCGCTGGCCATGCGTTTTACAGGCTGCGATAAACACCTGATCAATGCCCTGGCAAAACTGCTGTTAAAAGTAAACTGGCTGCTGATTCCCGGTGTAATCTTTGGGACCTATGCCGTTAACGTGGCGCTGCCAAGTGCGGCAGGAACGGCAGCGGCGGCAGGCGCCATCTTTATTCCCATTCTGATGGGCGCCGGTGTGCATCCGGCTATGGCTGCGGCTGCCGTTAAGTGCGGCACCTACGGTTCCATGCTGAACCCGGGCCTGGCCCATAACCCGTTTGTAGCTAAGATTGCCGGTGTAAATGTAATGGACGTCATCGCTTTCCATTACAAAGCCAATATTGCTTCCCTGATTGTAGGCGCTGTAGTTTTAACTGCAATTGCTTATTTCCTGAAAGAAAATAAAGGTCATGTTGTGGAAGGTCTGGAACTGGATACGGAATTTAAGGTAAATCCGCTCTACGCTCTGATGCCCGTAGTTCCTATCGCAATCCTGATTTTAGGCGCTACCAAGATGGTTCCCATGTTCAAGATGGGCGTAGCGCAGGCTATGGTCATCGGTGCGATCCTGACCTGCATCGTGACCCGGACCAACCCGGCGGCGCTGACCAAGTCTTTCTTTGACGGCATGGGCAAAGCTTATGGCGACATCATCGGTATCATCCTGGCGGCAGGTGTGTTCGTAGCCGGTATGAATGCCATGGGTCTGGTCAAGGCTTTCATCGCTGCCATGACCAACAACCCCTCCATCGTTAAAATCTGCGCCTCCGTAGGTCCCTTCCTGCTGGGCCTGATCACCGGTTCCGGCGACGCTGCAACCTTTGCCTTCAACGAAGCAGTTACTCCCCATGCTGCTGATTTCGGCATGTCCATCGTGCAGATGGGTTCCATGGCGACCCTGGGCGGCACGTTGGGCCGTACCATGTCCCCGATTGCCGGCGCAACCATCATCGTAGCTGGTATCGCAGGCATCAGCCCCATGGAAGTAACCCGCCGCAATGCGATCCCCATGGTCTTCGCTATGATCATCGGCATGATGTTCCTGGCATTCTGATTTGATTAAAGAATATTAATATTTTAAAGTTGATAAGTTTCCGCGTATCCGTACAGTGCGGGTACGCGGAACATATAATTATTGGCACTGACAGTTTAAAGAAAAGGAACGGCTGATATTATGGAAACAATTTGGAAACAGGCAGAAGCATTAAAACCGGAATTGATTGCCAGGCGGCGTGATCTCCACACCCATCCGGAAACAGGCTGGACGGAGTTCCGCACGGCTTCCCTGATAATCAATGAACTGAAAGCACTGGGCTACGAAGTGCATTTTGGCGCTGAAGTGGTGGCGGAAAAATCCATGATGGGGCGTCCATCCGTTAAGGAACTGGAAGCATATATGAAACGTGCCATCACAGAAGGCGCGGACCCTGTGCTGGTGGAAAAGATGGCCGGCGGCAAAACCGGTGTGGTAGGCATTTTGGATACCGGCAGACCCGGCAAGACGGTTGCCTTCCGTTTTGACATGGACTGCAACGATGTGGAAGAGGAAAAAGGAGAGGGACACCGTCCCGCGGCCGAAGGCTTTTGTTCCACCCATGCGAAAGCCATGCATGCCTGCGGGCACGACGGGCATGTGACTATCGGCCTCGCCGTGGCGAAACTGTTAAAAGAAAATATGGACGCACTGAACGGACGTATTAAACTGATCTTCCAGCCTGCGGAGGAAGGTGTGCGGGGCGCGCTGGCCATGGTAGATGCCGGCGTGGTGGACGATGTGGATTTCCTGTTCGGGGGACACATTGGTTTCAAATGCACCCAGGCGGATACGCTGGTCACCATGACCGACGGCTTCCTGGCCACGACGAAGATGGACGCAGAGTTCCACGGCGTTTCCGCCCATGCGGGAGCGGCGCCGGAAGAGGGGAAGAACGCCTTGCTGGCAGCTGCCCAGGCAGCAATCAGTTTAAGTACAATCTCCCGGCACAGCCAGGGCTCCAGCCGCATCAATGTAGGCGTGCTTAACGCGGGAACCGGGCGGAACGTTGTACCGGATATTGCGTCCATGAAAATTGAGACCCGGGGCGGTAACACAGTAATCAATGAATTCATGGTCAAAGAAGCCCGGCGTATGCTGCAGGCCGCAGCGGATATGTACGATGTGAAAGTCGACATTTCCCTGGCAGGTGGCGCTCCTGCCAGCGTTTACAACAAGGAACTGGCGGAAGAAATTGCTGCGCTGGTGAAAGAAAAATGCGGCTACGCCAACGTACTGACCTATGTGGATATGGGCGGCAGTGAAGACTGCACTTACTTTATGGACCGGGTACAGAAGCGCGGCGGCAAAGCGGCTTACATGATGTACGGCACGCCTATCGCGGCAGGACACCATAACAGTCACTTTGACTTTGATGAGGAAGTGATCTGGAAGGCAGCCGCAACCCTGACAGAACTGGCTGTGAAATACAGCGCTTAAAACAATCAGCTGCAATTGTACAGCATCGGACGATGTTTACAACTGCAGCTTTTTTTGTCATAATGAAGATATAAATGATACCTGATACAGTGATTTGTGTATGAAACGGCAAAGCCGGTGCTTTCAGGCTGAAACAGAAAACAGAGAATAATATTCGAGTTGTGTATTGCAAAAGGAGAAAACATATGTTGCCTGTAAACAAAAAACGTGTGGAAGAACTGATTGGTGGTCTGGCAAAATTTGGCAGAACTGATGCAGGAATTACCCGTCTGGCGTATACAAGTACGGACAAAGCGGCCCAGATGTGGCTGCTGAAACAGATTGAGTATCTGAATTTGGAAGCGCG
The DNA here is from genome assembly GCA_902801365.1 of uncultured Succiniclasticum sp. GTDB lineage: Bacteria > Bacillota > Negativicutes > Acidaminococcales > Acidaminococcaceae > Succiniclasticum. Next base: position 8,282 of record CADCHY010000003.1, on the reverse strand, counting down.
GGAGGATGTGCTGGGGAACCTGTTCCTGCGTCGTCCTGGACTTGATCCGAACATTCCCCCTGTAGCCTGCGGCTCCCACCTGGATACGGTGATTCACGGCGGCGCCTATGACGGAATGTGTGGGGTAGTGGGGGCGCTGGAAGCGTTGCACATGCTGGCGGATGAAACGTTGCGGCGCAGTATCGAGGTAATCGTGTTCCGGGCGGAAGAATCCAGTCGTTTCGGCTTTGCGACCATTGGCAGCAAACTGATTACAGGCAAAGCTGAGCCGGAGAAGTTTGCCGATGCCTGTCGCAAGGACGATATTACTTTTAAGGAAGCTGTGAAAGAGTGGGGCGGCGATCTGGAAGCTTATGAAAAGGCCTTGCTGAAACCTGGTGCGTTCAAATGCTTTGCGGAAATGCACATTGAACAGGGTAAGGTGCTGGAAGAAACGAAACACCAGATTGGCATTGTCCATAACATCGCGGCGCCCACCCGTTTTAAACTACACATAAAAGGCATGGCCGATCATTCCGGCGCTACTCCCATGGGTTACCGGAAGGATGCGCTGGTCAGCGCGGCCAAGCTGGTGCTGGCAGTGGAAACAGCGGCAATCAACGAAAAAGATAACGGAACGGTAGGAACTGTCGGTATCGTGGAAGTAGATCCGGGCTCCATTAACGTGGTTCCCGGCAAGGTTACCCTCTGGGTGGATGTGCGGGGTGTGGATACGGCAAGCATTCAGCGCACCCTGAAAGAAATCCGGCAGGCGGCCCAGGGCACGGCCCGGACCGACGGTGTGGAAATCAAAGAAGAAATGCTGACATCCGATACGCCGGTGGCGTTGGATGAAAAAATGGCGGCCCAGTCGGAAGCAATCTGCAAAGAACAGAAGAAATCCTTCCTGCACATGAACAGCGGCGCCGGGCACGACGCCATGCATATGCCGGGCATCTGTCCGACAACCATGCTGTTCATTCCCTGCAAGGGCGGGATCAGCCACAACCCGGAAGAATTTGCCAAAACAGAAGACATCTGTGCAGGCATCGAAGTGCTGGCGGAAATTCTGAAGCGGGAAGCGCAGTAGGATTGCAATATAAAGATAAAATTATGGAGGAAGGCTATGCGTGCATTATTGTTAGGTTTACTGACTGTCGTTTTGTCACTGGTATCGTTCTTTCCTGTTGTCCATGCGGATGTAATCGACCCGGGGAATCCGTACCGGAGACCGCACCGGCCTGAATTAGATCCGATTCCGGTGACGAAGATTTATAAAATGCGTGAACCTGGCTTCACACTGAAAAAGGCAGAAGAAACGAAGGACACGTATCTTTTGCAGGTGACCCTGCCTGGCCCCTGTGAGTGGGAATACAAAGTGTATGAATGGATTGACAGTGATGTGAAGAAGATTGCAGGCGGAGGAGGATATTCTGTTCAGGATTTAAAAACGAAGTCAGACAGCCGGGAATTTGTCTTACAGCTTCCGGAAGGAAGAGAGAAAGCGGAGCTTCTGGTAGCTGTGGACTTCTGTCTGTACCGTTTCCAGGAAACCCGCTTTGGCCCGAAAATTATTGATACGAATTCGACAATCGAATCGGTAGAAGGTGTTTATGAATTGACACTTGAAGCAGGAAAGCAGGTATTAAAAAAATTATAAGTTTACTTCCGACGCAGGTGTGTTTGTTTTCCTCATCTCATTAGAATAGTGATTGTCTGAAGTTGTAGTTGTTTCTTTCTGAAAATGTTTACAGCTAAGCGAGGCAGAATTTGTTAGTAATCTTTACGGCATTGCATTTTCTGGTGGACGGCATCTGTGCGGCGGCCATGGCAGCTTATGCCGTGCAGGAACCGTCGCTGGCACCTATAGTTTATTATTTCGGTCTGTATAACGCCATTGCCTTTGGTACCCAGTGGCTGACGGGCTGGATTTTTGACAAAAAAGAAAACTGGATACGCTACGCGTTCCCGTTTATCCTTGTGACCTTAGGGATGGGTACGCAAGCCGCACTGGGCATCAAAGCGCAAACGCTGCTGCTGGGTATTGGCAACAGCGTGTTCCATGTGGCGGCAGGCAGTCTGGTGCTGCGGCGTTACACGACCTACAAGGAACTGGGAATTTTTGTTTCCAGCGGCGCAGTAGGGCTGGCCCTTGGATTAAACTGCATTGTAGGCGCATATCCGTTTTTGTTTGCCTGTGCTGTACTGTGCGCTGCGGTGACGCAGCGTTTGTGGCGAACGGAAATTCCGGAAGCCATTGCAGTGCAAACCGTTCCCCGACAGTGGATTACCGGCATCTGCCTTGTTCTGTTGCTAGGCTGTATTGTGCTGCGCGGGTTTGGCAGCGGCGGCGCCGCCAGTCCGTATGTTATGCTTTTCCCTTGCGTCTTTGCGGCTGGGAAAGCATTGGGCGGCATCATCTGCGACAGAGCAGGTTATCGGAATACCATCCTTTTTATTTTCCTTTTAAGTTTTATTGCGTTGCAATTGTCTGGTCTGGTTGCATCCGTGCTTCTGGTTCTGGCTTTTAATATGACAATGCCGTTGACTTTGCGGCTGGTGCACTGGTGCAAGCCCCGGTATCCCGGAATGATGTTCGGCCTGGCGGCCGGCTGCCTGTTGCCGGGAGTCTTTTATAAGGGTGGCTGTTGCGGAAAAGTGTGGAATAACCGGGTCATGAAGTGACCGGAAACATTGATTGAGGTTTTTCATGAAAGATATTTTGACTCCTGATATTTCGGCCATTGCCGTTTTCCTGCAGGGACTCTTCAGTTTCTTTTCTCCCTGCGTGCTGCCGCTGCTGCCGGTGTATTTCGGCTATTTGTCCGGCGGGACGGCGGAACGGGAAGCGGACGGTTCCCTGCGCTTTGACCGGGGCAGGGTCATGATAAACACCTTGTTTTTTGTCCTGGGCATCAGCGTGGCGTTTTTCCTTCTGGGTCTGGGTGCTTCCGCAGCGGGCAACGCGCTGATCGGACAGCAGAAACTGATCACGCGCACCGGCGGGTTCCTCATGATCCTGTTCGGACTGTACCAGTCCGGCCTGCTGGGGGAGTGGGGCTTCCTGGCGAAAGAACGGAGGCTGCCGTTCCGGTTTGAAACAATGGCGGCATCCCCTGTCATGGCATTTGTCTTCGGTTTTGTTTTCAGCTTTGCCTGGACTCCCTGCGTGGGGCCCATGTTAAGCAGTGTTTTGATTCTGGCGGCGGCGGAGCCGGAAAAAGGGATGGTGATGATTTTGCTTTACACATTAGGATTTGTGATTCCGTTTATTTTGTTGGGACTGTTTTCGGAAACCGTACTGAATCTGGTGAAAAGGCATAAAGGGATCATGGCGTTTACGGTGAAGGCGGGCGGCGTCCTGATGATTGTGCTGGGTCTCTTGCTGTTTAGCGGGAAACTGGATGGCACCGGTACTGCTGCGCCGCAGCAAAACGCAACACAAAGCACACAGCAGACAGATGATGCTACGCAAAAGGATACGCAAACCCAAAACGCTGCGCAACGTGAGAACCAAGCCCAACCCGCTGTCGCTGCGATCCCGTTTACGTTAAAAGACCAATATGGAAAGAAGCACACTCTGAACGATTATAAGGGTAAGATTATTTTCCTGAATTTCTGGGCGACCTGGTGTCCGCCCTGCCGGGCTGAAATGCCGGACATCCAGAAATTGTATGAACGTTCTTCCAGGGAAGGAAAGGACTCGGTGATCGTGTTAGGCGTAGCCGCGCCGAAACTGGGCAGCGAGAAAGACGAGGCCGGTATCAAAGCGTTCATGGAAAAAAACGGCTACAGCTATCCTGTTCTAATGGACAAGGGAGGCAAGCTATTCGAAGCATACGGCATCCGTGCCATTCCCACCACATACCTGATCGACCGCAGGGGAAACGTGATCGGCCGGGTGCAGGGAGCTCTTTCGGCGGAAAACCTTGAAAAAATAATCCAACAAGTTCTCAAGACTGCGGAATAATGACTGTCTGAATGGGTCTGGCGGTGTGAAGCGCTTCAATAAAAGATAATATTTAATAAAAGTATAATATTTGATACAGATTTAATAAAAATATCAAAAAAATTATAAAAATCGTAAAGCTTTCGTGCAATAATTATTAAATTATGCTATCATAATTTCAATATGCCGCAGGCATAAGATATTTTGGGTTAAAGTGAGGGAAAAACATGAACGGAGCGGACGCAATTGTAAAGTGTCTGGAAATGGAAAACACGGAGTTTGTATTTGGATATCCGGGGGTGGCTATCTGTCCTTTTTATAACAGCATCCTGAATTCCAATATCAAAACGGTGCTGGTACGCCATGAACAGCATGCGGGTCATGCGGCCAGCGGCTATGCGCGCCTGACGGGAAAGGTCGGCGTGGTGGCAGTTACCAGCGGTCCCGGCGCTACCAACGTTATTACCGGTATTGCCACGGCTTATGCGGACAGCATCCCGCTGGTTGTCATCACCGGCCAGGTAGACAGCCGCCTGATGGGCAGCGATGTGTTCCAGGAAGCCGATATTTCCGGCGCCTGTGAGTCTTTTGTAAAATACAGTTACATCGTCCGCAACGCGGAGGATATTCCTCATATTGTGAAGGAAGCCTTTTATATTGCCAGCACGGGGCGGAAGGGGCCTGTGCTGATTGATTTCCCCATTGATATACAGAACCAGAAAGTTAATAAATTTGAATATCCGGACAATGTTTCCATGGCGTCTTACAAACCGACAGTCAAGGGAAACATAAAACAAATTGACAAGGTAGTGCGGGAACTGAAAAAGGCCAAACGTCCCCTGATCTGTACCGGTGGCGGCGCCCATTTAAGCGGTGCGGCAGATGTGATCCGCGCCTTTGCGGAAAAACACCGGATTCCCGTTGTTTCCACCATGATGGGTCTGGGAACCATGCCCACGGAACACCCCATGTTTTTCGGCATGGTAGGCAACAACGGCCAGGCCTACGGCAACCGGGCCATGAACCAGGCCGATATGATCCTGATGGCCGGCGCCCGGGTGGCGGACCGCTCCATTGCCCGTCCGGATGAAATCAGCACCAATAAGATACTTGTGCATATCGACGTGGATCCGGCAGAAATTGGGAAGAACGCAGGGCCGACCATTCCGCTGGTAGGCGACCTGAAGAATGTGTTTACGGAATTGGACAAGGAAGATATCCGCCCGGCTACCCAGGAATGGCTGGACTGTCTGGCAGGCTACCGGAAAGAAGCGGAAGAAGCCAAGAAGGCCAAAGCGGACCTGGTGATCACGCCGGGGACCGTAGACCCGACATACTTTATCCATGCCTTATCCGATGCCATGGATAAAAATGCGGTATACGTGGCGGACGTGGGGCAGAACCAGCTCTGGTCCTGCGCAAACTGCATCATCAGGGATGGCCGCTTCTTTACTACCGGCGGCATGGGCTGCATGGGCTATTCCGTACCGGCGGCCATGGGTGCCAAGCTGGGCGATCCGTCCCGGCAGGTCGTTGCTGTGTGCGGTGACGGCGGTTTCCAGATGTGCATGATGGAACTGGGGACCATGCGCCAGTATAACGTGCCGGTAAAAATCGCTGTAATCCGCAACAACGTGCTGGGCCTGGTGCGCCAGTATCAGCATTTCACTTACAAAGACAGATTTTCCGTTATCGACCTTACGGGAAGCCCGGAACTGGAATCCATCGCTGCGGCGTACGGGATGAAGTTCCTGCATCTTAATGATGAAGCGAAGATGGCTGAAACCATCAAGGAGTTCCTGGAAAACGACGAATCTGTTTTACTCCAGTGCGATGTAGATCCGAACGAGGTGGCCTGACATGAAACGAATTTATAACGTATTAGTAAAAAACCAGTCCGGTGTTCTCTGTAAAGTTTCCGGTTTGTTCTGGAGACGTTGCTTCAACATTGATTCTCTGGCAGTAGGCGAAACGGAAGACAATGCCATTTCCAACATGACCATTGTGAGTACGGGGGACGACCATACCCAGGAGCAGATTGAAAAACAGCTGAATAAAAAAATTGATGTAATCAAGGTCAAGACGTTTGACGAAAAGGAAGCGGTCTGCCGCGAACTGATGCTGATCAAGGTGAAATACACAAGAGATAATCGCAGGGATATTATTGATAACTGCGCGGTCATGAACGCAACGATCATTGATATGGGCAACAACATGATGACCATCCAGATTTGCGATACGCCGGAGCGTTCCCAGATATTCCTGGACAGCATCAACCATATTAAAATCGTGGAAATCACCCGTTCCGGGACCGTGGCCCTGACGAAATGCAAGGAAGGCATCAAATAATTTAACAGTGCGAGTCAAAAAAGTGCGGTTGCAACGTTGCCGCACTTTTTTTTTAGGGGTAAATATGGTAAAATATCTGTTAGAGTAAAACGGGAAACGCAACAAAATAATCGAAGGTCCTTTTTATTCAGTCACATTGGTTTACGGCTGTATAAGGTACAAATGCTTCTTATACGGCTGATTTTTATGCAGGGGAGAGAACTATGGCACAGAGAACAGACATCCATAAGGTAATGATCATCGGCTCCGGCCCGATTGTAATCGGCCAGGCCTGCGAGTTTGACTATTCCGGTACCCAGGCATGCAAGGCGCTGCGGAGCCTGGGCTATGAAATCGTACTGGTGAATTCCAATCCGGCCACCATCATGACGGACCCTGAGATGGCGGATAAAACATATATCGAACCGCTGAACGTGGAGCGGGTGGAGCAGATTATCGCGAAAGAACGTCCGGACGCGCTGCTGCCGAACTTAGGCGGCCAGTCCGGCCTGAACCTGTGCGCCGAATTGTACAAAGCCGGCGTGCTGGATAAATACGGTGTGAAAGTCATCGGTGTGCAGGTGGACGCTATCGAAAGAGGCGAGGACCGCATCGAGTTTAAGGAAACCATGAACAAACTGGGCATCGGCATGGCCCGCAGCGAGGTTTCCTACAGCGTGGACGAAGCCCTGGCCATTGCGGATGAGTTAGGCTATCCCGTCGTGCTGCGCCCGGCTTATACCATGGGCGGCGCCGGCGGCGGCCTGGTTTACAATAAGGAAGAACTGAAAACCGTCTGCGCCCGTGGCCTGCAGGCCAGTATCATCGGCCAGGTTCTGGTGGAAGAATCCATCCTGGGCTGGGAAGAACTGGAACTGGAAGTAGTCCGGGACAAGGACAACAACATGATCACGGTCTGCTTCATCGAGAACGTAGATCCGGTAGGCGTGCATACCGGCGACTCCTTCTGCACAGCGCCCATGCTGACCATTCCGGAAGACGTGCAGCAGGAGCTGCAGCGCCAGGCTTATAAAATCGTGGAACATATCGGCGTCATCGGCGGCACCAACGTACAGTTTGCCCGGAACCCGAAAGACGGCCGTATCATCGTCATTGAAATCAATCCCCGTACCTCCCGGTCATCCGCTCTGGCATCCAAGGCCACCGGTTTCCCCATCGCGCTGGTATCTGCCAAACTGGCCAGCGGCCTGACCCTGAAGGACCTGCCCTGCGGAAAATACGGCACTTTGGACAAGTACGTGCCGGACGGAGATTATATTGTTGTGAAATTTGCCCGCTGGGCCTTTGAAAAGTTCAAAGGCGTAGACGACAAACTGGGGACTCAGATGCGCGCCGTGGGCGAAGTCATGAGCATCGGCAAAAATTATAAGGAAGCCTTCCAGAAAGCCATCCGTTCTCTGGAAAAAGGGCGCTATGGCCTGGGTCATGTAAAGAATTTTGACAAACTCAGCAAAGAAGAACTGCTGACCCTGCTGCGCACGCCTTCTTCCGAACGTTACTTCCAGATGTACGAAGCCCTGCGCAAAGGCGCCACGGTAGATGAGATTTTCAACATCACCTGGGTGAAGCATTACTTCGTAGAGCAGATGAAAGAACTGGTGGAAGAGGAAGAAGCCCTGCTGCAGTTCAAAGGCACGGTGCCCCCGGCAGAAGCCCTGGCGCAGGCCAAGAAGGACGGCTTCTCCGACAAATATCTCAGCGAAATTCTGGAAGTATCCGAGGACGACATCCGTCATGCCCGGGAAAAAATCGGCGTAGTGGAAGCCTGGGACGGCGTCCATGTCAGCGGCACCCAGGACAGCGCGTACTTCTATTCCACATATAACGCGCCGGACAACAACCCGGTTTCCGATAAACGGAAGATCATGATCCTGGGCGGCGGTCCCAACCGCATCGGCCAAGGCATCGAGTTTGACTATTGCTGCGTTCATGCGGCCATGTCCCTGAAGAAGCTGGGCTTTGAGACCATCATTGTCAACTGCAACCCGGAAACGGTTTCCACGGA
>CADCHY010000002.1 GCA_902801365.1 uncultured Succiniclasticum sp. | reverse complement strand
CCCTGGGCCCGCAGGATGATGACCCATGCATAGGAGCGGATCAGGAAGTTGATCCAGAAAGGAATCATGCAGAGGATCAGCCCCGGCTGCTGCCAGCGTTTGGGCAGCTGGGCGATATAGTAGGCCAGCGGGTAGCCCATGAGGATGGTCACCACGGTGGTGACCAGGGCTACCAGCAGGGTCTGTGCAAAGATGGAAAGATATAAGGGCTCCAGGAAACGCAGGTAGTTGTTGATGTTCCAGTTGAAAACCACCTGACCGTAAGGGGTACGGGCGGCAAAGGACACAGCAACTACGATGAGCATGGGAACGATGAAGAAAATCCCCAGCCACAGCATCGAAGGAGCAATCAGTAATTTACCGTTCTTCATGTCTCCGCCTTTCTATTCCTTTTCCACTTTTACACCGTCACGGTCGTACCACCAGATGCCCACCCGGTCGTCGGCCTGCCAGCGGTGCACGTCATCAAAATACTGATAGGCGATGACGGTCTGGTTCGTGTTGTCAAGACGGATAAAGACTTTGTCGATGGTGCCGTAGAAGACGATATCCACTACGGTGCCGAAAAATTTCGGCTCCGGATGGTCCGCGCCCTCTTCGTCTTCCGGACAGAGGTTCAGCTTTTCCGGACGCAAGGCATAGGTGTCGCTGCCAATGTCGAAGAAATTGCTTTCGCCGATGAAGCGGGCTACAAATGTATTCTTCGGATGATGGTAGATGCCGTTGGGATCCCCGTCCTGCTGGATGACTCCATCGTGCATGATGACGATGCGGTCGCTCATGGTGAGGGCTTCTTCCTGGTCGTGGGTTACGAATACAAAGGTGAGGCCCAGGCCACGCTGTAAGTTTTTCAGTTCCAGCTGGAGTTTTTTCCGCAGCTGGTAGTCCAGGGCACCCAGGGGTTCGTCCAGCAACAATACTTTGGGGCTGTTTACCAGGGCCCGGGCGATGGCCACGCGCTGCTGCTGCCCGCCGGACATCTGGGAGGGGTAACGGTCCCGGAACTGTTCCAGCTGTGTCAGATACAGAACCTGGTTGATGCGCTCCTTCGCCTCATCGTTAGGCACGCCCTGCATCTTCAGCCCGAAATGGATGTTCTCTGTTACGGTCATATGGGGAAATAAGGCATAGTTCTGGAAAACCATGTTGACATTGCGTTTATAAGGCGGCAGCTTGGTAATATCTTTACCGTCCAGGATCACCTTGCCGGTAGTAGGCGTTTCCAGACCCGCGATCATGCGCAGCAGTGTGGTTTTGCCGCAGCCAGAGGGCCCCAGCAGAGTTACAAACTCGCCGTCGTTGATGGTAAGGTCTAACGTAGGGATGATAAGATGCTCGCCAAACTTTTTGGTAATCCCTTCCAAACGGATTAATTCATTCATTGCGATCACAACCTTTCCTGAGAAACTGCTGAAAAGCAATTTCTGCTAAGTAATAGTCAGGGATTTACAGAACTTTTTTATCTGTTCCGCGTTCCCCGGGCAGGAAAGCCATTTGGAAATTGAAATTTCGGGCAGGCTGACCCAATTTAATTCTTTTAATTTATTGTACTTGCATTATACATGCAAAAGTCTGAGATTACAATGTTTTTTTTGCAAAAAAAATATTTTTTTAAAATTGTTGTCAACCCGCATGTCTGATAGGGTCGGCAAGGGGTCGGATTTTATAAAAAACGAAACTTTTCCCAAAGCCCTTTTTATACAGTTTTGTTTTACATTTACTACGTATTGTGCTATAATATTTTTGAAAAAAGTGTTGCAACATTTAAACGGTTTGCCGCATTTAGTAAAAAACATTTAGCGACTCTGTCAGTGCAGCTTTTGAGACTGCATTGTAATATATCAAAGGAATAATATTATTATGCAAGGAGGAAGATTATCATGGGACTGATCGAACAATCAATGATTCCGCTGAACAAGGCCATTGAGGCGATGAAGCTGGATTCGGGCGCGGCTGCCATCATTGCGGTACCGGAAAAAACCACGGAAGTCCATATCCCGGTGAAGATGGATAATGGCAAAGTCCAGGTGTTTACGGGTTACCGCTGCCAGCACAGCACTATTATGGGACCGGCCAAGGGCGGCGTGCGGTACCATACGGCAGTCAATATGGACGAAGTGAAGACCCTGGCGTTCTGGATGACCTGCAAGTGCGCAGTGGCAGGACTTCCCTACGGTGGCGGCAAGGGTGGCATCATTGTGGATGTGACCAAGCTGTCGGAACGGGAACTGGAAGCCCTTACCCGCGGTTACATCGATAAGATTGCCGGCGTCATCGGCGAAAAGAAAGACATCCCGGCTCCGGATATGAACACCAATGCCAAGATCATGGGCTGGATGATGGATGAATACAGCAAGATTACAGGCCAGTACGAACCCGGCTTCATTACCGGCAAGGATATTTCCGTAGGCGGCTCCCTGGGACGTACGGCAGCCACCGGCCGCGGCGTGGTGACGGCTGCCCTGGAAGCCCTGAAAGTGAAAGGCATGAAAGTAAAAGGCGCTACCGCGGCGGTACAGGGCTTCGGCAATGTAGGCAGCTGGACCGCCAAGCTGGCGTTTGATGAAGGCATGAAGATCGTGGCCATTTCTGACGTATTCGGCGCTGTTTTTAATAAGAAAGGCATCGATCCTTACAAACTGGCGGAGTACACTGCCACCAGCAAGGGACACAGCGTAGTAGGCTATCCCGATGCAGATCCCATTGACAAGGAACTGGTGCTGGAACAGAAAGTAGACGTGCTGTTCCCCTGCGCCATGGAGAACCAGATCACCAAAGCCAACGCCAAGAAAATCAAGGCAGCCATCATCTGCGAAGGCGCCAACGGACCCACCACTCCGGAAGCAGACGAGATACTGGACAAGAAGGGCATCTTTGTGGTTCCCGATATCCTGGCCAACGGCGGCGGCGTAACCGTTTCCTACTTTGAATGGGTACAGAACCTGTACCGCTTCTACTGGTCGGAAGAAGAAGTAAAGAACCGCCAGATCGACATGATGGTGAAAGCATTCAAAGAAGTGCATGATCTGACCCTGGAGTACAAGGTGTCCATGCGTGTAGCCGCTTACATTTCCGCGCTGAAACGCCTGGCTGTGGCCATGAAGTTCCGCGGCATGTATTAAGAGTTATAAATGCCCCCCAAAAAACCTGCGCTTTGCGCAGGTTTTTTATTTGACACTGTTTTCCCCAAGTGATAAAATTTTTTATATATGAAAAATAAGAGGGGGTTCTAACTATGGAATACAAATTTGCATCACGCATGGAACGGATGAAGGCTTCTGAGATCCGTGAATTACTGAAACTGACGGCGCGGCCGGAAATTATTTCCTTTGCCGGCGGCCTGCCTGCCCCGGAACTGTTCCCGGTAAAAGAGATTGCCCAGGTATCACATGACCTGGTTGAAAAGGAAGGCCAGAAGCTGCTGCAGTACGCTACCACCGAAGGCCGTCCCACCCTGCGGGAAAAGATTGCCAAGCGCATGACGGAAAAATACGGTACCCCGGTCGACATGAACGATATTCTCATCACTACCGGTTCCCAGCAGTGCCTGGATTTTGCCGGCAAACTGTTCCTGGACCCCGGCGACGTGGTGCTGTGCGAAAGCCCGTCCTACCTGGGCGCGCTGAATGCGTTCAATGCTTACCAGCCCGTATTTAAGGAAGTTCCCACTGACGGGGAAGGCATCATTCCGGAAGAGCTGGATAAGATCCTGGCTACCACCCCGAAATGCAAGTTCATCTATGTAATTCCCGACTTCCAGAATCCTACCGGCATCTGCTGGAGCCTGGAACGCCGCAAAAAATTCATTGAAGTCATCAACAAGTATGACCTTCCGGTATTCGAAGATAATCCCTACGGGGAACTGCGTTACAGAGGCGAAAGCTTCCCTACCCTGAAGTCTATGGATACGAAAGGCCTGGTTTCTTTCCTGGGCACCTTCTCCAAAATCTTCTGCCCGGGTCTGCGTTTAGGCTGGATTGCCGGTCCTCATACGATTGTTGAAAAGTTTGTAATGATTAAACAGAGCGCCGACCTGCACACTTCCAACTTTGACCAGGGCGTGGCTGATGCCTACATGGACACGTATGATCTGGATGCCCATGTGAAGGAAATCGTGGAACTGTACGGTCATCGCCGCGACCTGATTCTGAAGACCATGGAAGAAGAATTCCCGGAAGGCGTGGAATTCACCCGTCCTGACGGCGGCCTGTTCCTGTGGGTGACGGTTCCGGAAGGGGTCAGCGCCCGCAAGGTATTTGACAAGTGCATCGAGCAGAAAGTTGCGGCCGTAATCGGTGATGCCTTCTATCCCAACGACAAGACCGACCGCAGCTTGCGCGTCAATTACTCCTGCATGCCCGACGACAAGATCGTGGAAGGCGTAAAACGCATGGCCAGAGCCATTAAAGAGTGTATGTAAGCTGAACGGACAGGCACGGTTCTGTCTGGTCCTGCAGTCTATACCGGGTATACTGCTTTCCTGATAATGAAATGAAACAGGTACATATACAGAAGAGAAAGAGGTTGACGCTATGCCGTTTATGATCGTAAGTGCTATTGTTGCTGTATTGGTTGCCATTCTGGCTGTCCAGAACTCCATGATGGTGGATCTGACGCTCTTTATGTGGAGTTTTCAGCTGAATCTGGTGCTGGTGGTGCTGCTCTCCGTCATCTGCGGCCTGTTGCTGGGGATCGTCTGGGGTCTTACCGTCAAAACGCGCAGCATGTGGCAGACCCGCAAGCTTAACGAACAGATTGCCCTGCTGGAAGACGATAAACGCATTTTACGTGACAAGGTGGAGCAGCTGATGAAAGCCCAGGGCGGCGTGATGGATCCGGCTGATACTACGACCACCCCCACGGCAGAAACCACAGTGAAGCAGGTATCTGCGGCAGGTCCGCTCAATGCCTTCGTAAAAAGATAAAAGTTTCAAGGTTTCGATTGTCCCAACGTAATACAGATATGCAGAGTTTATCTGAACAGGCGGCAGCCGGTTGCCGTCTGTTTTTTTGTTGGCCGGAAAAGACGGAACGCCGCTGCGGCACATTTCACTTTATATCAGATATAATAATATGGTATAATTAATCACTGAATAATATGCACGTCAGGAGAATAAGCTATGTCAGATAAATTTTTGGTTATTGACGGAAGCAGCCTCATCCACCGCGCTTTTTTTGCCCTGCCACCCCTGACCACCCGGAAAGGGCAGCACACCGGCGCCGTGTACGGTTTCCTGCGCATGTTCCACAAACTGTTGCAGGATGTTAAGCCGCGTTGGGTGGCTGCAGCTTTTGACAAATCAAGAATAACTTTCCGCACAAAATTGTATGCGGATTACAAAGGACAGCGCAAGCCCACGCCGCCGGAACTGAAGGAACAGTTCCCCCTGTGTATGGAGGTGCTCCGGTCCATGGGTGTCCCTGCCCTGGAGCTGGATGATTACGAAGCGGACGACATTATCGGCACCTTTGCGAAAAAGCTGGATCCCGGTCTGGAAGTGTTTATTGTTACCGGTGACCGGGATGAACTGCAGCTTATCGATGACCGTACCCGGGTCATGTATACGAAGAAAGGTATTTCCGATATAAAGTTATATGATAAAGAGTCTTTTGCAGAAGATTATGAAGGTCTTGTTCCGCTGCAGCTCATTGATTTGAAGGGCCTTATGGGAGATACGTCCGACAATATCCCCGGGGTGCCGGGGGTAGGCCCAAAGACTGCGCTGAAGCTGATTGCGGAATACGGCAGCGTGGAAAACGTAATGTCGCATATCGAAGAGGTCAAGGGGAAAAGCCTGAAAGAAAAGCTGGCCAACAATAAGGAACAGGCATTGCTTTCCAAAGAACTGGCCACGATTTATACGGAAGTGCCGGGGCTGGACCTGACACTGGATGCCTATACCCTTAAACCGCTGGAAGGAAAAACCCGGCAATTGATGGCGGATTTGGAATTCCGCGGTTTCTTTAACCAGTTCGGTCAGATTATGGGCATTGCTTCGGACGTTGAAAGAGGTGTGGCAGGCGGAACAGAGGCAGAGGGCATGAAACCTGCGGTAAAGAGTGTTGTACCGGGTAATGCTGCTGCCGGCAATATGGAAAAGCTGTTTGCTGCGGCAGATAACAGAAATGCGCGGAATGCCGGTCCGGAAACAGCGCTTGTTCCGGACGACGGCATGGGTAGTCTGTTTGGAACGGTGGTGCCTGCTGCACAAGTGAAGGAGATTGATTTTGCCGCCCAGTGGCAGGAGGTGGCTACAGAAATAGATGCGGATCCTTCCGCTATGGTCTGGTTCATGACAGAAACAACCGGGGAGATTCCGCACCTGCAGTTTGCGGCAGCCCGGGTGCTTTGCGGGGACCGGGAATATCTTGTAAGTGGTTCGGAAGCTCTTGCTTCTTTTACCGGATGGCTGGCAGAGGCTCCCAATCCCAAGGGCACGGCAGACAGTAAGGAAGTGTTCCGGACCTGTTTCTGTCAGGGTGTGGAACCGCAGAACATAATAGAAGATATTGTTCTGGGAGCCTATCTGGATGATCCGGGTCGGAGCAGTTACGCGTTGGCAGATATTGCCTGGCATTATCTGGGTCAGGACAGGGAACCGGACTGTCATACCCTGGTCTGCGTGGCGGAGGCGGTTAACCAGGCGCTGGTGGATAAAGAACTTACGCAGTTATATAAGGAGATTGAACTGCCACTGGCTTCCGTGCTGGCCAGGATGGAACTGGCCGGGGTCGCGGCGGATGAAAAAAAACTGGACGCTCTGAGCAGGGATATGGCAGGGAAACTGGCCCGTCTGGAGGATCTTGCCAAAGAGCAGGCGGGGGACCCGGGCTTTAATCCCAACTCCCCGAAACAGCTGGGCGTGGTCCTGTTTGAGAAGTTGGGACTGCCTGTGGTAAAGAAGACGAAGACCGGCTATTCCACAGACGTAAAGGTGTTAGAAGAACTGCGGGGCAAACATCCTCTGGTGGATACCATCCTGCAGTACCGGGCGCTGGCAAAACTTCATTCAACCTATCTGGAAGGACTGAAGCCGCTGATCAACAGGACGACAGGAAGAATTCATACTCACTTCCAGCAGACCGTCACGGTAACGGGCCGCCTGTCCAGCACGGATCCCAACCTGCAGAACATTCCCACCCGCACGGAAACCGGCCGCGGGATCCGCGCGCTGTTTGTCCCCGGGGAAGGCTATGACTGGCTCCTGTCCTGCGATTATTCCCAGATTGAACTGCGGATTCTGGCCCATGTGTCTCAGGATCCCCTGATGCTGGAATCCTTCCGGGAAAACCAGGATGTCCATGCCCGTACGGCCAGTGAAGTGTTTGGGGTGCCGCTGGATCTGGTATCCCATGAAATGCGCGGCCGGGCCAAAGCGGTCAACTTCGGCATCGTGTACGGCATCAGCGATTTCGGGCTGGCGGTGCAGCTGGGTTGCAGCCGCAAAGAAGCCAGTGAGTTTATTGAAAATTATCTGTCCCGGTACAAAGGCGTGAAAGAATATATGGAACGGATGAAGGCCCTGGCCCGCAGTCAGGGATATGTAACGACACTGTTGGGGCGCCGCCGTTACCTGCCGGATATCAACAACCGTAACTTTAACCTGCGCAGTTTTGCGGAACGGACGGCTATCAATACGCCAATCCAGGGCACTGCCGCCGATATCATGAAGCTGGCCATGCTGCGGGTGGATGCGGCATTGCGGAAGTCCGGACTTTCTTTCCAGGTATTGCTGCAGGTGCATGACGAACTGGTGCTGGAAGTGAAGGAAGCGGAACGGGAAGCCGCTGCGGCTTTGGTGCAGACTGAGATGCAGAATGCCTTTAAACTGGACGTACCGCTGCTGGCAGAAGTCAATTACGGGAAAGACTGGGCGAGTGCGAAATGATTACTGGAATGGCAAGGCAGGAGCAAACAATCGTTGACGTGTTTGCGATGCCTTGTCATGCAGTTACATTTTGAAGACTTTAGAAAAATGTGATAAAGAAAGTGTGAAAGTATGATAGTTATCGGTTTAACCGGTGGCATCGGCAGCGGCAAAAGCACCGTATCCTCTTATATGAAAAAATTAGGCATCCCTGTTTTTGACGCAGACGCCTCCAGCCGGGCCGCAGTAAAAAAGGGCAGTTCCTGCCTGCAAAAGATAGTAACTTTTTTCGGACCTGACTGCCTCCTGCCCGACGGGGAACTGAACCGTCCCTGGGTAGCAGAAAAAGTATTTCACAATAAAACGGTTCTGAAACAGTACGAAAAAATCGTACAGGACCAGGTTTGGGCAGAAGCACAGCAGTTTCTGGCAGAAGAACGTGAAAAAAACACAGCGGCGGTGCTGTTGGATGTCCCGCTGCTCATTGAGTGCGGCTGGCATACAAAGGTGGACAGCGTATGGCTGGTAAAGGTACCGAAAGAGATTCAGATACAGCGCGCCATGCTGCGGGACGGGGCCACGGAAGAAGCGGTGCTGGCCCGGATCAACGCCCAGATGTCGCTGGCTGACAAAGAAAAGTTCGCTGACGTGGTCATTGACAACAGCGGGAACATAGAAAACACAAAAGCCCAGGTAACGGCACAGATGCATAAGATACTGGGCGCCATATAAGGCTCTGTACAAAAACCGGACAAGGGTTTATAATGGCACATGACATTGTACGGAAAACAGATGGGAGTCCGGATTTTGACGGAAAAAAAGGTAAAACAGGAACGGACGGCCAGACAGAAAAAAACGGGCCGGGAAACCGATAACGAATCTGTAAAACGCCGCCGGGTAAAGCGGGTACACCGTCCTGTAACACATAAAAAGAAATATTCAGCATGGAAAAGAGCAAGCAGCAGACGCATGTGGATTTATGTACTGCTGCTGCTTGTTATTTTGTTTTTCGCAGGTTGGCGGTTCTGGCGCAGCGATGCTGTGCAGATGCGCTTCGTCTATATGTGGCCATACCAGAATGAAATAGTCACTTACGCCCGTCGCAATGACATTGACCCGTTTCTGGTGGCGGCCGTCATAAAAAACGAAAGTGAGTTTAAACCCGGGGCTGTTTCGCCGGTGGGGGCCATAGGCATGATGCAGATTATGCCGGAAACCGGGGAATGGATCGCGAAACAGATGGGGCTGAACAGATATGACGTAGATTCTTTATATAATCCCGGCGTTAACATCCGTATGGGTTGTTGGTATCTTTCCGAACTGAAATATGAGTTCAAAGACAATCTGCTCCTGATGATGATGGCTTACAATGCCGGCCGGGGCAATACCCATGGATGGATGAACGCCAACGGTTGGGACTACACGTTTGGGGATGTAAAACAGATTCCTTATCCGGAATCCCGGAACTATGTGGCATCCGTGCTTTACGACAGAGATGAGTACTACAGGCTGTACAAGGATAAGGTAGAAAAGAGAAAGTGAAAAACGCCGGATTTCACGGAATTTTAACACAAATAAAAATTTCAGCTATATTTTTTAAAGATATTGTAGACGCTTACAGACAAATGTGATATAATTTTCACAATTTCAAAAACGTTTTTATTGATACTTTGCAGGAACATATATGGATACAAACAGAGAAACAGTAATCGAACGTCTTCTGTCCGGTTACCGGCGTTATTATAATGTGACACGGTTTGACGGCGGGTACAATCCGCCGCCGGAAGAGTTTAAGGGGATTTGTGAAGCAGAAAAACTGACTCCTCCGGTGCTGCCGGGGGATATTTGTTTTAACGCCCTCTGCGAATATTACGAGAAAGCAGAGCAGTATTTTCTCTTTCGCCACAACGAGCTTTGGACAACCCATCAGGAAGAGTTTATCTTTATGTTTTCCGTTCCGGTTCTGACGTTGCAGGCCTTTGAGGCCTGCCGGGAGTACGCGTATGAAGAGGGCATGAAGCTGGCCCACATCGGCCCCGGTCACATGTATACCTACATTACACCTGTCATTGTATGTGAAACGGCGGAGCAGGAAGCTGTGAAGGCTCTGGAAAAATGTAAGATTTATAAGAGTTTCAAGTTTTCTTTCCACGGATGGATGGATTTTCATACAGCCTGTTTTGAGGCGTCAAAGCAGAAACTGTATTTTAATCATAGTGGTCTTTGTATGAAAAAGAACCTGGAAAAAGTATTGGGATTGCGCTGATGTCTTCCTTTAATGGGAAAACCATGCAGCAGCATGTCCCCGGGAACGCATCGTATCAGGCGTTCCCGCAAACAAAGTAAGGGAGGAATTATTTTGAACACACTGGTATTACTTCTCATCTCCGTTGCTGTGCTGTTCTGCGGCTACGTCATGTATGGCGGCTGGCTGGTCAAGCAGTGGGGCGTAGGGGAAGGGGACATCCCGACACCGGCCCATGCGCTGGAAGACGGCGTCGACTATGTTCCCGCTAAAGCACCCGTACTTATGGGGCATCATTTTTCGTCCATCGCCGGCGCAGGTCCTATTACAGGTCCTATCGGCGCGGCTATGTTCGGCTGGCTGCCTGTGACCCTGTGGATTCTGATAGGCGGCGTTTTCTTCGGCGGCGTCCATGACTTCGGCGCCCTGTTCGCGTCCGTACGGCATAAAGGCCAGTCCATCGGCGAAGTTATTTCCGCCAATATGTCCCGTCGGGCAAAACGTCTTTTCATTATTTTCTCGTACCTGACACTGATCCTGGTTGTAGCGGCCTTTGCGGCCATCGTGGCTTCCACCTTTGGCGCCAAAATCGTGAATGGCGCCATTGACTACAAAGCCAGCGCTACCAACGCATCCGTGGCCATGGTATCCATCATGTTCATCCTGATTGCTATCGTATTCGGCTTTGCCGTGTACCGCCGTCATGCTTCCATGGTGACTTCTTCCATTTTGGGCGTCGTTGCCATCGTGATCTGCATGGCTATCGGCATGAACTTCCATCCGTTCTATTTCACCACTACCACTTGGATGTGGATTATCGGCGTGTACATCACCATCGCTTCGGTTACCCCGGTCTGGATTCTGTTGCAGCCCCGTGACTACCTGAGCTCCTTCCTGCTGTATGCCATGCTGATTGTTGCCATCGTCGGTATCGTGGGCGCTCATCCCAATATTGATCCGAAACTGTTCCCGGCTGTGACCGGCTTTGCGGTTGACAACGGTAACGGCGTACAGCTGCTGTTCCCGATTTTGTTCACCACCGTAGCCTGCGGCGCTATCTCCGGTTTCCATTCCCTGGTTTCTTCCGGCACCACTTCCAAACAGCTGGATAAAGAAAGCGACGCCAAGCCCATCGCTTACGGCGGCATGTTGCTGGAATGCGTACTGGCCATCATCACCGTCTGCGCTATCGCTTATGCCCGGACTACCGGTCATACCAAAGGCGCTACGGATATTTTCGCCGGCGGTATCGCGGCCATGGTAGCGGCCATCCCCGGTATGGAAGGTATGGAAAGTTCCTTCTACACCCTGTTGGTGCTGACTTATTCCGCATTCTGCCTGACATCTCTGGATACGGCCACCCGTCTGGCCCGCTTCATGTTCCAGGAATTCTGGCTGGAACCCGGCGAGACTGTACGTGACGTAAAAGGCGGTTTCCGTTCCTTTATGGTAAATCCTTATTTCGCAACCATCCTTACCGTAGTGCTGGGCGTTCTGTTAGGCCTCAACGGCTTTGCCAAGATCTGGGGTCTGTTCGGCGCTGCCAACCAGCTGCTGGCGGGCATCGGCTTACTGGCAGTTGCTACCTGGCTGGGCAATGCGGGCAAGAACAACAAGATGTTCCTGTTCCCCATGACCTTCATGCTGATCGTAACCATCTGCTCCCTGATCCTGACCATCAAAAACCAGCTGGGCATCATCGCCAAAGGCGCTGCGCACTGGGGTCCTTACGCACAGGCGGGCATCGGCACCCTGCTGGTAATTCTGGCCTTTGTATTGGCGATTGAAGGTTATCAGACCATTGCCCATCCGAAAGAAATTGCGAAGAGATAATAGTAAAACGATATATTACTGGTTTAAAAGAGATGCTTTTGCAAAAAAGCATCTCTTTTTTTATCCCGGCATTATTACATAGAAATAAAAAAACGGATGTCCCTTTTTAAGGACATCCGCCTGTATTTTTAAGTTGGTGCGGTAGAGAGGATTTGAACCTCCACGGGGTCAACCCCCACTAGCTCCTGAGGCTAGCGCGTCTGCCGTTCCGCCACTACCGCATGTTTCTGACATATTTCAGAACGCTTGTATAATATACAACGGATTCTGATTTTTGTCAAGAGTTTTTTTGTAACAAAACTTGTGGTGCGGTTGATGGGATTTGAACCCATACGAGGTTACCCTCACCACCCCCTCAAAGTGGCGTGTCTGCCGTTCCACCACAACCGCATGAAACAATGATTTGCAATGAAATCATATTAGCACACTTGACGCGGTTCGTCAATCACTTTTTCTCTTCCTGCCGGTTTGCGTTTTCTTTAACCGGCTCTGCATCTTTCAGTTTTTCTTCCAGCATGGGCCAGATTTCCGGTTTTTCGAAACCGTAGCGCCAGGTGGCGATACCAGCCAGTCCAAACTGTTTCAACAGACCGGCCTTGTGCTCCAGGCTGGTTTTGTTTTCCTGCCAGAAGGAGTAGGGGACGTCGTCTTCCATATATGAATAGTAGGTCACTTTTTCTTTTTCCAGCCAGCGGCAACGGAAGGTTTCATCACTGCCTTTTTCTGTGATGAGCTTCTCTGCGCCGGGCATGGACAGGGTCTTGGCATAGAAACGTTTTTTGTCCTTATCGTAGTGCCACAGCCGCATGTACAGGGGCATACCCAGCACCACTTTCTGGGCAGGCACTTCTTCCAGGGTATTTTTAATACCCCGTTCCACCCAGTCGTAACCGGCGGTAGGACCGGCTTCGGGGCTGCTGCCGGAATACTGGTCATAAGCCATTACCATCATGTAATCCAGATGCTCTGCCAGGGCCTTCCGGTCAAAACATAAGGACCAGTTGGGGCTTCCCTTGGGTACTGTCACGTCCATGCTCAGGATCAACTTATCCTGTTGCGTGGCTTTACGTATCTGTTTCACAAATTCCGTGAGCCGATCCTTATCTGCTTCGTAAATATGTTCAAAGTCCAGGTTGATGCCGTCGAACTTATGCTTCTGATACTGCTGGCGAAGCTGTTCTATGACATACTTCCTGGCATTCTCATCGTCCAGCAGCTTTTTGGTACGGTCCGGTTTGAAACCGTTGGTGATTAACGGCCAAACCTGGTAGCCTTTGGCGTGGGCCCGTTCCACATAACCCTCCACGCTTTTGTCTTTGATTTTTCCAAAATCATTCTCGATTTCGTACCAGCAGGGAGAAACCACATTGACCCCGGGCACCTTGTCCAATGTAGACAGGTCTGCTTCCGGCTTATGTTCGTGCTGCCAGACCAGGTTGATTTTGTAGGGCAGCGGAGGCCTGGGCACAGGTTTGGGTTCCTCTTTGCTTTTGGTGCAGCCGGAAGAGGTCAGACAGCCAAGTGCCAGAAGTGTAATGAGAGTGTGAGTAAATATTTTATTCATAACCGTTTCTCCATTTTTATCAATATGAAATGATGCAGCAAAAGAAAGACAAGGGCAGCCATGTACGGTCCTGCGAAGTATTTCCCTTTTACTAATCAATTATACTGTATCAAATATATTATACCAAAAAAACGAATTCCGTGTGCAGGTGTTTAAATTCAAAAATTCTTATGTTATAATGTTAAGACAAATACGGCGGTGATTTGAATGTTTTTGCTGGATGAGCACGGAAGCGGCTCGGTGAATTGGAAAAAGAACCTGATCGTGCTGTGGACAGGCGTGTTTCTTGCCTGTGCCAGTTTTACTGCCTGTATTCCGTTTTTGCCTGTTTATTTACAGAAGGAACTGCATGTGCCGCCGGACCAGCTGAATCTTTGGGCCGGCCTGGTGTATGCGGTCACGTTTCTGGGAGCGACGTTTATGGCGCCGTACTGGGGCGCCTGGGCGGACCGGGTAGGCCAGCGAAAAATGGCAATCCGGGCGGGGTTCGGTCTGGCTGTGACCTATATGCTGGGCGCCATTGTTCAGACGGCTCCCCAGATGCTGGCCGTGCGTATCCTGACCGGACTGATCAGCGGCTTTGTGCCGGCGTCCATGTCTTTGGTGTCTTCCACTCTTCCCGGAGAAAAACTGGGCTGGGGCATGGGCTGGATGCAGGCGGCCCTTGCCAGCGGAAACATCCTGGGGCCGCTGCTGGGCGGCTACCTGTCCGTCTGGTTCGGTATGCGGACGTCCTTCTTCGTAGGTTCCGGTTGTCTGTTTCTTGTTACAATGATGGTCATCTTCTTTGTCAGGGATATCCCCATCAGTAAAGAAACAAGGCGTCAGGATATGCATGTTGTCCGGGATCTGAGGCTGGCCCTGCAGAACCGTGGTCTCCTGTATGTTATGTTCATGTTTTTCCTTGTGCAGACCTGCATCATGACGATCCAGCCATTGATTACGCTCTATGTGGAAAAGCTGATGGGCGGCGCGGGAGACGCTTCTGTCACCATGAGCGGCTGGATATTTTCCCTGGCCGGTATTGCCGGAATTATTGCCTCCCCCTATTGGGGAAAGCGTGGGCAGCGCAAGGGCTTTGTAAGAACTCTGTGCCTTGTCCTGTTCTGTGCAGGCAGTGTGAATCTCTGCCAGGTTTTTGTAGGTAACATCTGGGAGTTTGCGGTCATTCAGTTTATCTATGGTCTGTTTCTGTCCGGCGCAGTGCCTAACATTAACTCCACGCTGGTAGAGGTGACGCCTCCGGAGATGCGGGGCAAAGCCTTCGGCCTTACCACTTCGGCCCAGCAGTTCGGCGGTGTGGTAGGCCCTTTACTCGGCGGTTTTCTGGGCGATCACATGCCAACGAAATTCGTATTGTTTACTACGGGCGTAATCCTTCTGTCGGCCGCCCTCTATACGGTGAGAACCCGGCTGCGGAAAACCATGTGATTTATGATGTGTGTATAATAAATTTGCTATTAAAGTCAGGAGGTCTTTCTCATGTTAAGAAAATTTAAAGGAATCAGCCCGGATGTTGATCCGAAGGCCCATGTGTTTGAAAGTGCGGATGTAATCGGCATGGTCAAGATGAAAGAGTTCGCCAGCGTATGGCCCAACTGCACGGTGCGCGGTGACGTAAACCGCATTGAAATCGGCCGTTATTCCAACATCCAGGATAACAGCTGCCTCCATGTGGCAGACCGCTATGCCTGCATCGTCGGGGATTATGTGACGGTTGGCCATTGCGCTACCCTGCATGCCTGCACTATTGAAGACCACGTGCTCATCGGTATGGGGTCTGTAGTACTGGATGGCTGTGTAGTCGGTACCGGCAGCGTTATCGCGGCAGGCGCAGTAGTGACCAAAGGCACGATCGTGGAACCCTATTCCCTGATGGCGGGCATTCCCGCAAAATGCATTAAGAAGCTGCCGGAAACCAACATGAAGACCATCCACAGCCAGGCTATCAAGTATAAAACCCTGTGGACGGAAGGCTATGGTATCCTGCCGGATGCGGACGGGGAATCCTATCACGGCGAAAAGATTATGGACTGATCTGCCCCGCGGTCCCGAATGGGGGAGAGATTGCCTGAGCGGATAAAAGCACGGGTAATGCTGCCTCTGCAGGACCTCCGGTTACATTTTTGCAGAGTTTAAGGAGATTGTTGTTAAGTTATTATGGCTAAAAGGGAAAATAAATTTGCAAAGACGGTACGGACGGAAGACGCTTCCAATGAAAATTTCGGTTTGGGAAGGCCTTTTGATTTTGATGACAGGTTTAACCGGATCGCGATAATGGGCGCTCTGGTCGCCACGATCGTTCTGCTGATCTTCCGTCAGGTCACGGGAAGCGGGACAGGCAGCGTCATGCTGGACGGCGTCAGTTATGCCGCGGGCTTTTTCTTTGCCTACCTCATCGGCAGGGAAGCAGATCCGGAACCGGGACGGGAGTGTGGTGCTCTGCTGGGGGCTTTGATCACTCTGGGGCTGGAAGCGTATTTTGGCGTGGACATCAATGGCGTTGTGGCTCTGCTGTGGATGCTGTTCATCTGCCGTATGTTTAACCGTACCTCCGGCTCGCGGCATCGAATCGGGGATAACGCCATTATTATAGGCGCGGCGTTCTGGATGGCACATATCGGTTACTGGCTGTTCCCGGTCATTACGGGTATATGTTATGTCCTGGAAAGCCAGATCAAAGAAGGTTATTTCCGCAGCCTGTATCTGGCCGGTATCGCCTTTGCCATTTGCGCGATTACAGGCCGCAACCCGGAAATCCCGGTGTTGTCAGCCACCTATTTGTATTTGATGGGCGTTGCCTTTATCCTGTTCCTGCCCCAGCTTACCGCGGCCGGATTCAGTAAGGCCCGGGATGACCGGCATAACCGCTACCTGGTCAAAACCCGGCTCCAGTGTGCCCAAACCGTATTCCTGCTGGCTACAGGGCTTCTGATTTATTTTGGTGGCAACGCGGCCGGAATTATTTTCCTGCCCTGCATCGGAACGGCTATAGGCACGGGACTTTATCTGTTGTTGTACCTGCTGAAGAAAAAGCAGGAAGAAGAAGTGAAGCAATAAAACACAAGGAGATATTCAGATGGCAGAAAGAAAAATCCAGTTTACTACCAACAAAGGAGTGTTTGTGGCTCAGATGTTTGAGGAAAAAGCACCCCAGACTACTAAAAATTTTATTGAGCTGACAGAAAAAGGTTTTTATGACGGTATTATCTTCCACCGGGTTATCGACGGTTTCATGATCCAGGGCGGCGACCCTACCGGTACCGGCCGCGGCGGTCCCGGATACCGGATTAAAGACGAATTCGGTGAAGGGCTGGCACATGACAGTGAAGGGATTCTTTCCATGGCGAATGCAGGACCCAATACGGGCGGCAGCCAGTTCTTCATTACGCTGGCCCCCACTCCCTGGCTCAACGGGCATCATGCCGTTTTCGGCAAGATTGTGAAAGGCATGGATGTGGTGCGGGAAATCGGTTCTGTAGCGACTAACTTTCAGGACAGACCTCTGGATCCGGTCGTGATGGAAAAGGTGGAAGTATTGACAGAATAATATTAAAAAACTATAATTTTCTGCAAATATTTGCTTGCATATTTGTCAGCTTTGTCATATAATATGAACGTTGGCGAAAGTGCTATATTGCCGACAAAGTATTATTTTAGGAGGCCCGCAAGATGACAGGCAAAGTTAAATGGTTTAATGCAGAAAAAGGTTATGGTTTTATTGAACGTGAAGACGGCGGCGATGTATTCGTACATTTCTCTGCCATTCAGGTTGAAGGCTACAAAACTCTGGAAGACGGTCAGACTGTTGAATTCGATGTGGTTGAAGGCAGCCGCGGCGAACAGGCAGCTAACGTTCGTCCTGTAAAATAATCTGTTTTTCCAAAATCTGTTCTACAGATCCATGCGCATGAACCAAAGGGCATTCCTGAAAAAGGAATGCCCTTTTTTGTTAATTAATTGCCATAGATATTATAGGGGACAGTTCCTGCCGGTAACCTTGTGAGCAGACCCGGTGCATTGCTTTCGTATCTGTTTTACAGCAGCAGGGCAACGGCAGTCTTATTTGAAGTTTATTAAGAGGGGATTGTATGAAAAAAATTATCCTGACAGTGATGGTCTTTCTGGCGGCATTCTTTTCCGGCCTCTCCGTGTCGGCGGAAATACCGCGGGGCAGTCTCGGGTATTCACCGGAAGACACGAAATCGGTACTGCAGCAGAAATCAGAATATAACAGAGCCTACTGGACTCTTTTTTCCCTGATTGCTTCTTCGGCAGCCTATGCGCCGGATGACGGGATCGAGGCCGTGTTTCTGAAAAGCCACGGCTGGGACTTTGCATCCAACCGGATTACGGACGGCAAGACTACGGTACATTTTATTACAGGCAAGGGTATCATGGCTGACGGAAAACCGCTGTATGTGATATCCTTCCGGGGCAGCGCGGATAAAAAAGACTGGGCCGCCGATTTCGTAACAGGGCAGGTGGTCTATGGCGGTAAAACGCTGGAGGAGTCTGAAAAAATATCAGGTTTCCGCGTTGGCGGAAGCAAAGAACGGGATGCAATCCGGGCTGCAGCGAAAAGTGCCGGTTTTGCCAGGCCCCCCAGAGTGCACAAAGGGTTTAACAGTTATGCAGACCTGACTTTGCGTATGCTGCTGACTTCCGGTTCCTATGAGTTTCTGGAACGGTACCGTAAAGAAAAGGATGCGCATCTGCTGTTGACCGGGCACAGCCTGGGCGGTGCGGTAGCCACCCTTGTAGGGCAGCGGCTCATTGATTTCGGTTTCGATCCGAACAGACTGCAGGTCATCACCTTCGGTGCACCGGCGGTAGGCAACACACCCTTTGCCCAAATGTATGGGGAACGTCTTGACCTGATCCGTGTTACAAATTCGGAGGATCCCGTGCCTCTGACGCTGCAGGCAGTGCTGCGTAACTATAAGCAGTTTGGGAAAGAGGTTCGTTTCCGGATTCCCAGAACTTTCAACAATATGAACCATTTCCTGCATCTTTATCTGGACGCGGGTCTGAAAAATTATTATGCTGTTTTTGACGCGTCGGTAAAGCAGGGTATCATACAGAAAGAACCGGATGTGGCGTGCAATGCAGCGGACAAGCCCACGGTGCTGCTGTTTGTAGAAGGCGATAAACCAGGAAAAAAGGGCAGACACACGGATGTGAAAACTGCTATGGAATTGCTGGAACGGTTTATCCTGAACGAGTATAGAGCCCTGTTCCCCAATTATGTTGTGGTGAGGTCTCCACAGGATCCTTATGAGGCCATGAATACGCAGGCAGCAGATTATTTGCTGCAGGTAAAATTTGACGCTGTGACCAATCAGAATAATAATAATTGGTTCCTGACGGTGGAGCAGACCGTATCGGATAATAATGGCAGTGTGCTGCTTGCCGATACCGCGTCAAGAAGGACTTCACCCCTGGCGGGCAATATCCTGGCGGCCATGGAAGTGATCGGTGTACAGAAGACGGAGTTGCTGCGGCAGATGCCCTGGCTAAGGAACGAAGCGGAATAATAACACTGTCTGCATTTGATCAGAGACGGGGAAAAAAGGTTTGGAAGCAACGCCTCCACAAATTTATTAGACATATATACGGACTATGGTGTATAATACTTTTAATCATTAAATAAGAACAGTTCTTGATATGTTAACAATTTTTGCTGAGGAGGGATTGCTATGGATTCGAGATTTTACAGTTGCCGCAAATGTGGTGTGATCGTAGGACTTGTGGAAGGATCCCTGGCAGGGGTGACCTGCGACGGCGAACCTTTGGAAATGATGCGCGCCAACAGTGTAGACGCATCCCGGGAAAAACATGTGCCGGTAGTAAACGTAGCGGAATCGATTGTTTCGGTTAAGATCGGTAGTGCGGAGCATCCCATGACGGCGGCCCATCATATCGGCTGGATTTATCTGCAGACCCAGAAGGGCGGACAGCGCCGGGCTCTCACCATTGATGATAAACCGGAAGCAAAGTTTGCCCTGGTAGACGGGGACAAACCTGTTGCTGTGTTTGCATATTGCAATCTTCACGGCCTGTGGGTTACGGAATTGTAATCTATAACTAAAAACGCAGCCGGTAAGACGCCGCAAAACCGTTTCTGTTTGCTATTTCATGGACTTATTTGCCTGTGGCTTCGAAACTCGGGGCTACGCCCCTCAAACAGTCTCGCCACGACGGCAAATTTCGTCTCATGAAATGACGCAAACACTCACGATGTTTTGCTTTCGTCTTACCGGCTGCTTTATTTTTTACAAATTACAATTATTTATATAATCTTCGTTGTCCAGTCTTCTATATTCCAGACCTCATCAATCCAGTCCTCATAGAATTCCGGTTCGTGTGATACCAGAAGCACGGAACCTTTGAATTCAATGATGGCTTTCTTCAGTTCCTCTTTGGCTTCCACGTCCAGATGGTTGGTGGGTTCGTCCAGCACCAGCCAGTTGACTTCTTTTAACATCAGTTTACAGAGCCGCACTTTGGCTGCTTCGCCGCCGCTGAGCACGAATACCTTGGTGGTGATGTGCTCGTTGGTCAGGCCGCAGCCTGCCAGAGCGGCGCGGACTTCCGCGTTGGTCAGACCGGGATAGGCATCCCACACGTCTTCCAAAGCGGTCTTTTCGTTTTTGACACGTTCTTCCTGCTCAAAATAACCGGGCTGCAGAAAATCTCCCTGGCGTATAGTTCCCGCAAAGGGGGGGGTCATACCCAAAATCGTTTTCAGCAGGGTAGTCTTGCCCAATCCGTTGACGCCCCGCACCGCCACTTTTTTGTTGCGTTCCAGCTTAAAGGAAACCGGACGGGTCAGGGCGCTGTCGTAACCCAGCACCAGGTTTTCCGCTTCTGCCAGAAAGCGCCCGGGAGTTCGTCCCGGTTGGAAACGGAAGTGAGGTTTAGGCCGTTCTGTGGGTTTCTCGATTATCTCCATCTTGTCCAGCTGGCGCTGGCGGCTGCGGGCCATGCCGGTGGTAGCTACTCTTGCCTTGTTCCGGGCAATAAAATCTTCCAGTTTCGCCACTTCCTGCTGTTGCCGCACGTAGGCGGCTTCCAGCTGGGCCTTGTGGATCTGGTACAGCTCCTGGAATTTGTCATAGTTCCCGGTGTAACGGGTCAGCTGACAGCCTTCCAGATGATAAATCACGTTGGCTACGTCATTTAAAAAAGCTACGTCATGGGAAATGAGGATGAAAGCGTTTTCGTAATTCTGCAGGAAGCGGGTGAGCCAGCGGATGTGCTCCACATCCAGATAGTTGGTGGGTTCGTCCAGCAGCAGAATATCGGAATCCTGCAACAGCAACTTGGCCAGCAGCACCTTGTTGCGCTGTCCGCCGGAAAGATCTGCTACGTCCCTGTCCAGA
The DNA here is from genome assembly GCA_902801365.1 of uncultured Succiniclasticum sp. Classification (GTDB taxonomy): domain Bacteria; phylum Bacillota; class Negativicutes; order Acidaminococcales; family Acidaminococcaceae; genus Succiniclasticum. The sequence goes on along the minus strand of CADCHY010000002.1, from coordinate 99,657 downwards.
CCGATATCTCCCAGACCCAGGCCGTTAGCAAAGTCTTCGATCTGGCTGTCTAGGGAGTAAAAACCGCTATGCTCCAGGCGGCTCTGAATCTCGCCTACCCGGACCAGCATTTTGTTCATGGTATCTTCATCCGCTTCTGCCATCTTGTCGTATAATTCCAGCATTTCCTGCTCGGCTGCAAAATCCTCGTTGAAAGCAGTGCGGAGCACGTCCCGGATGGTCTTGCCGTTTTCCAGGCTGCTCATCTGGTCCAGATAGCCCACATTGATTTTACCGGGCCAGGTAATCTGCCCATCGTCAGGCAGCAGGTTGTTGGTAATCAGATTAAAAAAAGTAGATTTGCCTTCCCCGTTGGCGCCCACCAGGCCGATGTGTTCCCCTTTTTCCAGTTTGAAGGAAACATCTTCCAGAATCTGGCGCCCACCGAAGGAATGGCTTACGTGACTTACGGTTAAAAAGCTCATTTGCATCTCCTGATATGATACTAATACTGTAAATAACAAGCGGTTCCCGCCGCTGCGCCTGTGCGCAGGTAAAGAAAAATATATCCTATTCTACCTTATGCAATAAGGTTTTGTACAGAAGATTTTTGTGGTAAAATAGAAAAAACGGATGGATGGGAGGCGCCATTATGATCACCGGTAACAAAAAGGATATTGCGAAACTTTTGCCGTATGTGTCCGAACGGCTGGGAACGGCCCTGCGTTATATTGCTGAAACGGATTTTACAAAAGTTGAAAACGGAAAGTATCATCTGGATGGGGACAAGGTTTTTGCCCAGGTAAACCGTTATGCCACAGAGGCAAAAGACAGCAAAAAACCGGAAAGCCATATTGCTTACATTGATGTACAGTATCTGGGGGAAGGCACGGAAAAGATTTATTACACAGCCAGGTCAGATACACACAAAGTCACAGAAGATTACGCTAAAGACCGCGACCTGCTGTTCTATGCAGATGCCGGAGAGAAGGACAGCGTTACACTGGGCGATGGCGTCTTTGCCGTTTTCTTTCCCTGGGAGCTGCACCGTCCCGGATGCCATGCGGTACACGGTGGCTGCAACGTGCAGAAAATTGTGGTGAAAGTACTGGCTGAGCAAGACGGTAAACTATAACCTGTTTTATGCCTGCTTCACGCACATAACCCCAACTTTTTTCTGTTTCAGAAAAATATACTAAAAAGTTGTTGACAAGGTCTTGTGATTGTGGTAATATAACTCACGTAGTCGTTGAGACTGCAAGCTAATTCCACCATAGCTCAATGGTAGAGCATTCGGCTGTTAACCGAAGGGTTGTAGGTTCGAGCCCTACTGGTGGAGCCAACGTGGCCGGTTGGTCAAGCGGTTAAGACACCGCCCTTTCACGGCGGTATCAGCGGTTCGAATCCGCTACCGGTCACCATATTTTTTTTGGGCGCTTAGCTCAGCTGGGAGAGCGTCTGCCTTACAAGCAGAATGTCAGCGGTTCGATCCCGTTAGCGCCCACCAATTTAAGACAAAAATGCGGGACAGGTTTATAACCTGTCTTTTTTTTTGCAGAAGAATGTATACATTGCGTTATGAATTTATTTTGCGGATACTTTATGTTATAATCTAAAATAATATAGGTCACACACTAATATGTAATTAAATGTGGTGCATGTATATAAGATAATGGTTTATACAGACTTGTCATACGGATTTGTGAGAGGGTGTTGAAATGTTAACGGCAAAAAGAATTACAGCTTTGTTATCCATGGTTACGGTATTGGTATTTATGGCGTTACCTGTTATGGCAGCTGAACTGTCGGTGAAAGAGAACCGGACAAGGTCAGGAATTGTCAATGTAGCGGTTCCGTATATTTCCGGTTCCGTCGGCGGAAAACAGATTGACGATATGGTGAATCAGGCCGTATTGTCGTATGTGAATTTACAGATGAAGCAGGTTTTGTCCCGGCAGGAAACGGAAACCTTTGAAAGTACCCACCCGGAACCCCGGGAATTAAGTGATATGTTGCATTATAATACGGATCTGGTCAAATATACAGACAAGAAGATTGTTGATAAGAATACAGAGGGAAGAGTGACCGCTTCATGGTATGTACAAAATGAATATGAAGTCAAGGCTGCTAAAGATACGTTTTATTCTGTGATTCTTAAAACGAAAACGTATACGGGCGGTTCTGCGAATGTGGTTGTCTGGAAAGCGATGAACTTTGATTTGAAAGACGGGCATTTAATGGAGTTGAAAGAGTTGTTTAATGCTGAAGCTGACTACGCCGGCCGCTTACAGACGCTGATCGGGTATCAGCAGAAGGGAAGAGCCCGTCTCATCAGGCATATTAAAGGAAAGAAAGTTCCGGAACCGGTTCCGGTTTTGATTACCGGTCAGGAAAATTTTTATGTAGACGATCATTATAATCTGGGTATCATTCTTTATTCAGGAACATCTGAAACGAAACAGGTGTCTGTTGACGGGGATGCTGCAAAAACTGAAGAAATCCCGGATAAATCTGTTAATGATGGATCAAATCAACCTGCTGAAAACAAGCAAACCGGGACCAGGCAAATAGAAGTGTATGATATTTCCCTCAACGATTTTGCGGATCTTATCAGGCTGTAATGTTGTATGGAGAAGCGGTTCCCGAGTGAACTGCTGTACAGGTTAGCACAAACTGAATCATAATTCGAAGGAGTTGATCCCCATGGATAAAGAAGCATTGAAAGCTGCGGTCTGCAGCGCCATCGATGCGGCAAAGGCTGACATAGAGAAACTGGCCCTGTGTATTGAGAGCGAGCCGGAGCTTGGCTTTAAGGAAACCAAAACCGCAAAAAAAGTGGAAGATTATATGCGTTCATTAGGCCTGGATCCCCGGACCGGCCTGGCCCTCACTGGCGTAAAGGCCCGCGTGAAGGGCGGTAAGCCCGGACCGTCCGTGGCTGTTCTGGCGGAACTGGACGCTATCGGCACCCCGGACAGTCCCAAAGCGGACCCCCTTACCGGAGCGGCCCACACCTGCGGCCATTTCCTGCAGACCTCGGTCATGTTGGCAGCCTGTACCGGTATCATCAGATCCGGCGTAATGAAAGAACTGGCAGGTGACGCTGTGTTCTTTTCCGTTCCGGCAGAAGAGTACGTGGAAATTACCTACCGCAAGAGCCTGCGGGAGCAGGGAAAACTGCATTATATCTGCGGCAAGGGCCAGCTCATTTACGAAGGTCACTTTGATGACATCGACATGGCCATGATGATGCACTCCCAGGCTAACATGCCCCAGAAGGCGGTGGCCATCGGCAGTTCCAGCAACGGTTTTGTAGGCAAGACAGTGCAGTATATCGGCAAGTCTGCCCACGCAGCCAACGCCCCTCACGAAGGCATCAATGCACTGAACGCAGCCTGCCTGGGTCTTATGGGTATCAACGCCCTTCGGGAAACTTTCCAGGAAAAAGATATTGTCCGGGTACATCCTATCATCACAAAGGGCGGCGACCTTGTAAACAATGTGCCTTCGGATGTGCGCTTGGAACTGTATGTGCGTGCCGCTACCATGGATGCCATTGACAACACCCACAAACGGGTTGACGCGGCCCTGAAAGCCGGCGGCGACGCCGTAGGCGCCCAAACAATAGTGGAAACCCTGCCGGGTATGCTGCCTCTGCACTGCTGCAAAGAGATGAATGACCTGTTCGTGACAAACGTGCAAGAGTTTTCTCCAGAAACGGAGATTGTGGACTCCGGTCACTTCAGCGCTTCTACCGACATGGGGGATGTGTCCCATCTCATGCCGGCCATTCATCCGTTCATCGGCGGCACGGACGGAGCTCTCCACACCAAGGACTTTACCGTGACGGATTTTGACGCGGCGGTGATTACGCCGGCCAAAGCCTTTGCCCGCATGATCGTTGACCTGCTGTACGATGACGCAGCCTGCGCGAAAAAGATCCTTGCGGATAACAAACCGCTGCTGACCAAAGAAGAATACATTGCCAAGTGTGATTCGTATTTTTCTTAACAGATTTGCGGTCCTGGCATATTTTTTCAATCTGTCTTTCGCTTTGAAAAAAGCCGGGCGTGTAAATTCTTTTCCATAATAATTCCGGAGAAACAGAACTCATTGTGTCATTATATTTATATAATGTTGTTTTTTAGTTTCTCTGTAATTATAAAATTTTATTAAGGAAGTGAGTGAAATGAAAGATTTCCGTCTCCACCTCATCGTTCTCATCCTGATCGTTGTGGCGGAAAAAATCGGCAACATTTCCATCACGGTGGGCGTCGGTAAAATCGTGCTGCTGCCCATGATGTATGCGTTGCTGATGGGCGTGGCGACAGCGCCCCGGTTTACCAAGATCTCCAGTGAAAAGAACGTCAAAACAGCCAGTTCCCTGTTAGGCGTTACCCTGATGCTGCTGATGGCCAGGTACGGCACCCTGGTAGGTCCCAGCCTGCCAAAGATCCTGGCAGCTTCTCCTGCCCTGATCCTCCAGGAATTCGGTAACCTGGGCACCATCATCATCGGTGTCCCCCTGGCAGTGTTTGTAGGACTGAAGCGGGAAGCCATCGGCGCTGCCCACTCCGTAGCCCGTGAACCTAACGTAGCCCTCATCGGCGAACGGTTCGGCCTGGACGGCGCGGAAGGCCGCGGTGTTATGGGCGTTTACATCTGCGGTACGGTTATCGGTACTATCTTCTTCGGTCTGATGGCCAGCCTGGCGGCGGCGTATCTGCCTTTCCATCCCTATGCCCTGGCTATGGCTGCCGGTGTAGGCTCCGCCAGTATGATGACCGCGGCAGTAGGTTCCCTGTCGGCGATGTTCCCTCAGATGGCAGACCAGATAGCGGCTTTCGGCGCAGCCTCCAATATGTTGTCCGGCCTGGATGGTCTGTACATGAGTATCTGGATGGCTTTGCCCTTTGCGGAATGGCTGTACAGAAAATCCTACCGCATGAAATACGGTGTGGATCCGGAGCCCCCTGTTGTTAAGAATCTGGAAGAAGGAAAGGAAGGTGAAGCAAAATGAAGATGAGTGAAACCTTGGGTGTTTTATTGATTTGCGGCTTCCTTTCATTAGTAGCTAACGTAGTGGGAACGAAAAACGGTTTTGTGGAAGCCATTCCCGGTATGCTGTTCCTGATCGCCCTGGCCTTTTTGGGCATCTGGCTGGGCAAAGTGATTCCCGGCGGCATCCCCGGCGTTGCCTATGTGGTAACCATCGGATGTATCCTGACCGTTCCCGGAGTGCCTTGCGCGGCTGCCATCTCGGCAGCGGTATCCAAGGTCGGTTTTATGCAGCTGTGTACTCCAATCCTGGCCTATGCCGGCGTCGCTATCTGCAAAGACCTTGACGTATTTGCGGAAAGCAGCTGGCGTATCGTTGTGGTAAGCTGTGTGGTATTCGTCGGTACTTATATCGGCTCCGCCATCATCGCCCAGCTGATCCTGAAAGCGATTGGTCAGATCTGATAATCTTAGTTGGCTGAAACAGAGTGCCGGACTGAACTGTTTTCCTTACAGAAATGTCGTGGGAACGGTAAGTCCGGCATTTTTTTATGCCTGAAAGGTGTTATATTTGATACAGTTCGTTAACAAATTTTATTTTTAGAAAAATATCTTATACAGTTATTCGAAAAAAAATAAGCTTTCTGCTAAAATTGTAATGATATCACTGCAAACTATGGTTACAGAAAGAGGGGCAGCACGATGAAGATCATAAATCTCTTAAAAGGAACGAAACCGGGTGTATCCTGCGAACTGTTTCCGCCGAAACAGGGAAGCCAGCTGGCCAACGCGCTGGAAATCGTTGATACCATTGCGCAGCAGAAACCGTCATTTATCAGCGTGACCTACGGAGCCGGCGGCTCCAATGCCGGAGAAGCGGTTGCTGTTGCTGCGGAGGTTCACAACTGCGGTGTGCCTTCCATGGCTCACCTGACCTGCATCAACGCGGATGAGCAGCGGATTGAAACGGTGCTGGGGCAGCTGCGGGATAAGGGCATAGATAATATTCTGGCGCTGCGTGGCGACTTGCCGGACGGGATGACACTGGAGCATGCAGAGTACAAACATGCCAGCGATTTGGCAAAGAAAATCAAATTTTTTGGGGATTTCTGCGTTGGCGGCGCCTGCTACCCGGAAGGTCACCCTGAAAGCACTGGACTGAACGATGATATTGAAAAACTGAAAATTAAAGTAGACAGCGGCGTGGAGTTTCTGGTGACCCAGATGTTCTTCGACAATGATGTGATGTACAATTATATGTACCGGCTGCTGGCCCACGGTATTACGGTGCCGGTGGTGCCGGGTGTCATGCCTGTCACCAATGCGAAGCAGATTCAGCATATCTGTAAGCTGAGCGGTACCAAGTTGCCGTTGCGTTTCCGGGCTATTGTGGAAAAGTACGGGGATGATCCGGAGGCGATGAAGCAGGCGGGGATCAACTATGCCACGGCCCAGGTGCTGGATCTTCTGGCCAACGGGTTTATGGACGTGCACATCTATACCATGAACAGGCCGGAGATTATTGGCGGAATATTGTCTAATCTTTCCAGCATTGTAAAATAATTTTCCTGCAACATAACGTTTAATACTATGTCAGATGTAATGATTTCATTCAACAAAAAAGAAGCCCTTCGCTACTTCTGTGCGCAGAGTGATGATAAATCTGCGGATACGTTACTGGATGCAGCATATCAGAAACTGAAAAGTGAACTGCAGCCCAGGTTTACGATGAAACGGTTTGAATGTCGTATCGAAAGCGAAGAGGAGGGTACTGTTCCTTCCCTTGTATTGCTGGACAATGGTACGGTATTCCACAGTAAGGACCTGGCCCGGTATGTGGGAAAAGCAAGGGAACTGTTCCTGTTTGGGGCGACGCTGGGGAGCGGGGTGGATATTGCATTGCGGCGTATGGCGCTGACCAGCGTAGCGGAGGCCGGGGCCGGCCAGGCTGTGGCAGCTGCGCTTATCGAAACATACTGCGATGACTGCTGTGAGGAACTTCGGAAACGCCTTCCGGAAGGAAAGCATTTAAAATGGCGTTTTTCCCCCGGTTACGGGGACTGGTCCCTGGAGGAACAGAAAATACTGTTCCCGGTGTTGGGATGCGCCCACGCCATTGGTCTTACGTTAACAGAAAGCTGTATGATGGCGCCAGTGAAATCCGTGACAGCTGTGATGGCGGTTACGGAAGACCCGGAAAGCAACGGGATTGAAGAAACACTGGAAGCAACAGATAGAGAAGAGAGTGCTTGGGTAGAGTTTAACTGTAATCAAAGGGCAATGGAAAGGCAAAATCTTTTTTCAAATTCTAAGAATAAATGTCTGCGATGCAGTAAAACAGACTGCGAGTTCAGGAAAAAATAGCTTGTAACGTTGTAATCCAATCCGTGAGCTATTGTCACCTAATGAAGAATTAACAAACAATTCCTTACTAATCCTGTGAGGAGGAATCAGTATGTCTGTCCTTGATTATTTAGGCAAAGAGATTTTATATTTTGACGGCGCCATGGGTACGCGCCTGCAGGCTGCCGGCTTAAAGCCCGGTGAACTGCCGGAGGTGTGGAACATTACCCGCGGTGACGTTGTGGCGGATATTCATGCCAGTTATGTCCGTGCCGGCGCCAATATTTTAAAATCCAACACGTTCGGCGCCAATGCGCTGAAGATGCAGGGATCTGGTTATTCTGTGGAAAACGTGGTGCTGGCAGCTTTCGAAAATGCGAGGCGGGCGTTTGCTTCCGTTCCGGAAATGCCGGAAGAAAAAAAGTTCGCCGCCCTGGATCTGGGTCCAACCGGTAAACTGCTGGCACCTTACGGAGACCTGCAGTTTGAAGAGGCGGTCTCATTGTACGCAGAAATTGTACGTGCCGGCGTGAAAGCAGGAGCAGACATGGTTTTGATTGAAACCATGAGCGATACCTATGAGGCCAGGTCAGCCATCCTCGCTGCAAAGGAAAACAGCAGTCTGCCTGTCTTCGTAACATTTACGTTTGATAAGGACGGCAAGCTGCTGAATGGTGCCGATGTGGAAACGGCTGTGCTGATGGCTGACGGATTAGGGGTAGATGCCGTGGGATTTAACTGCGGTCTGGGACCTGACCTTGTTGCGAAACTGCTGCCCCGTGCCCGCCGCGTTACCGCTCTGCCCATCATCGCTAACCCTAATGCTGGGCTGCCGGTGGAAAAGGACGGGAAAACAGTGTTCTCTTCCGGACCGGAAGAGTTTGCGGATTATATGCTTGATGTGTACCGGGAAGGCGGCACGGTGCTGGGAGGCTGCTGCGGCACGGATCCTGGCTATATCCGCCTTGTGGCTGAGCGGACTAAAGGCATGAAACCGGTTTCCTGGAACGAAACAGCGGTGACAAAAAATGCGGAAAAGGGAGATTCCGTAACCGCCGTCACCGGTTATGGCGCGCCGGTGTATTTTGGTAAGGAACCGGTGCTGATCGGGGAACGGATTAACCCTACGGGCAAACCGGCATTAAAAGAAGCCCTGCGTAACGGGGATATGGATTATATCTGCCGCCTGGGGCTGGAACAGCTGGATAACGGGGCCCACGTTTTGGATGTGAACACAGGCCTGCCCGGTTTAAATGAAGCAGAAACCCTGTGCAAGGCAGTGACTTCCCTGCAGGCAATCACACCGGCGCCGCTGGAAATTGACACCTCAAACTATGAAGCCATGGAACGGGCGTTGCGTTTATACAATGGCAAGCCCCTGCTGAACTCTGTTAACGGCAAACCGGAATCTATGGAGAAGGTATTTCCCCTGGCCAAAAAGTACGGCGCAGCTGTAGTTGGCCTTTGCCTGGATGAAAGCGGCATCCCTGATACGGCAGAAGGCCGTCTGGCCATTGCTGATAAAATTATACAAACTGCAGCGGAATACGGCATCAAAGCAAAAGATATCATTATTGATCCGCTGGCCCTGACGGTGAGCACTGACAGCCGCAATTCCGCTATTGATCTGGCGGTGATCAAAGCCCTGAAAACAAAAGGTATCCACACTGTCATGGGGGTATCCAACATTTCTTTCGGACTGCCTAACCGGGATGCAGTGAACAGCGCTTTCTTCGCCATGTCTCTGGCTGCGGGGCTTTCCTCTGCCATCATGAACCCGCAGAGCGAGCGCATGATGGAAGCTTATCACGCCTATTGTGCCCTCAGCGGGGCCGATAAAGGCTGTAAGGAATTTGTAGCCCGTTATGCCGATGCGCCAAAAACAAAAACAGCAGCAGTTGTTTCTGAGTACAGTCTGTACGATGCTATCGTGAAAGGGCTGACGGACCGGAGCGGAAGCGCCGCTAAGAAACTGCTGGGAGAAAACAAAACGCCGCTGGAGATTATCAACGGGTTTATTATTCCGGCGTTGAATACCGTAGGCGAGGGCTTCGGTAAAAAAACGCTGTTCCTGCCCCAGCTGTTAATGGCTGCGGATGCGGCCAAAGCAGCTTTTGACGAACTGAAAAAGCAAATGCAGAAGGGCAGGCAGACCGATGAGGTCCAGGGTGATACCATTGTACTGGCAGTAGTGAAAGGTGATATCCACGATATTGGGAAAAACATCGTAAAGGTACTGTGGGAGAATTACGGCTATCATGTAGTTGATCTGGGAAAAGACGTGTCTCCCGAAACGGTCGTGGAGGCGGTAGAAAAACATCAGGCGCGGCTGGTCGGCCTCACAGCCCTGATGACTACTACCGTTGCCGCTATGGAAGATACGATCAACGCGCTGCGCAGGAAAACAGACACAAATATCCTGGTGGGGGGCGCCGTCATGACACAGGAATATGCAGGCAGCATTGGCGCGGATGGTTATGCGCCGGACGCAGTGGCTGCCGTCAATTATGCAAACCGGATATTTAAAAAGTGACGGAAGTTTTTGTGTCCTTCCACAATGGACAAGTATGTAATGCATTTTTCGGAATGTATCTGCGTGGGAGAACTTTTTTTGTCAAAAAAGGACAACGAACGATATTGGATGTTTCATTAAATGAAAAAAACAGCAAATCACAGAATTTGTAAATGTAATATTACAGTTTCACGAATGTTGCCTTAAGGAAGGAAAAATGCTATAATACTGACATCGCAAAAGAGACGCTGAATAAAGCTGGTATATTTTGGACGGTTTTTCAGGGTCTCCCGGATAGTTATCCAAAGTTGAAGGAGGAGTATTTTGTATGAAAATGAAGAAATTTGTATCTGCTTTTCTGGCGTCTGCGGTAGCCCTGAGCCTGGTGGCCGGCTGCGGCGGCGGAGATAAAAAGAAAGCTGAAGAGAAAAAACCGGCGGCTGCCGGCGCAGTAAAAGTCGGCGTGTTCCTGCCCCTGACCGGTGACAACGCTGCCGGCGGTGAACTGGAACTCCGCGGTATCAAACTGGCTAACAAGCTGCATCCTGAAATCAACGGCAAAAAGATTGAACTGGTTATTGCCGATAACAAATCCGACAAAGCGGAAGCTGCAAACGTAGCAGCGCGCTTAATTGAAAAAGACAAGGTTAAAGTAATCCTGGGTACCTACGGTTCTTCCCTGGCGATGGCAGCCGGTAACATCGTAAAAGACAGCAAGGTTCCGGCTATCGGCACCAGCTGCACCAACCCCCAGGTTACCAAAGGTAACGACTATTACTTCCGCGCCTGCTTTATCGATCCGTTCCAGGGTACCGTTATGGCTAACTATGCTTTCAAGAAAGGCGCAAAGAAAGTTGCCATCGTACAGGAAGTGTCCAATGACTACTCTGTAGGTCTGGCAAAATTCTTCAAAGAAGCCTTTGAAAAACTGGCCGGCGCAGGCAGCGTAGTTGAAATTGCCAACTATCAGACTGGCGACAAAGACTTCAGCGCGCAGCTCACCAACCTGAAAGCCAAGAACCCGGATGCTATCTTCGCACCCGGCAATTTCACCGAATCCGCCCTGCTGATTAAACAGGCCCGCCAGCTGGGTATCAAAGCCCCCTTCCTGGGCGGCGACACCTGGGAAACCCAGGACTTTGTCAATGTTGGCAGCAAGGAAGTTGACGGCGTGGCTTTCTCCAGCGCATTTGACAGCACCAAGGCTGCGACTCCGGAGGCCAAGAAATTCCTGGAAGCCTATGCCAAGGAATACAAAGGTGAACAGCCTGGCGGTCTGACAGCCCTGGCATACGACTCCTACCTGATTGCCCTGAACGCCATGCAGAAAGCCGGCGTAGATGACAGCGTGAAGATCCGTGAAGCCATTGCGGCTACCAAAGACCTGGAAACCACTACCGGCAAGACCACGCTGAACGCTGACGGCGATCCCATCAAGTCCGCGGTTATCAAGACTGTTAAAGATGGCAAATTTAGCTTCATTGACATGGTTAACCCTGAAGATCTGAAAGCAAAATAATCAGTTCGCTTACAAATTTATCAGTTTAATTCCCGTTTTTGCCCTGCTTCCCTCCCCGCGGGGGAAGCAGGTATTTTTGAGTACACCGGTTCCGCGTGCCTGCGTTTCGGCGTCAGACAGTCATTTGTGTGAACCGGCGTACCGTTCTGTTTGAGGTGGCAACATATATGGAGCTTTTTCAAGCTATAACCAACATGACTGCGGTAAGTTTTGCCCAGCATATGGTGAACGGTATTTCCCTGGGCAGCCTGTATGCCCTTATCGCCATCGGTTATACCATGGTGTACGGCATCCTGCTGATGATTAATTTCGCCCATGCGGATATCGTCATGATGGCCTGTTATTTTGCCTTGTTCGGCATTACGACATTCCATATTCCCTGGTATCTTACCTTTATCTTAACAATTGCTGCTACAGCCCTGCTTGGGGTGATTATAGAACGTTCAGCCTACCGTCCCCTGCGGGACGCGCCGAAAAACTCCGTGCTGATCTCGGCTATCGGCGCCTCTTTCCTGCTGGAGAATCTGGCTAACTATCTTTTCAGCGGACGTCCCCTGCATTTTCCGGACATTCCTTTTCTGTCCAGTATGATTGATCTCAATGGCATCCAGGTCCAGGCTATCTGCCTGTTTATTCCGGTCGTAACATTGGCCTGCCTGTTCCTGTTGCTGCACATCGTCAACCATACCAAGACCGGCATGGCCATGCGGGCTGTGTCCAAGGACTATGAAATTGCCCGGGTCATGGGTGTCAACATCGACAACATCATCTCCATCACCTTTGCCATAGGCTCTGCTCTGGCTGCTATCGGCGCCATTATGTGGGGTATCCGTTACCCGGGTATTACCCCGTATCTGGGTGTCATGCCGGGCCTGAAATGCTTCATTGCAGCGGTGGTGGGCGGTATCGGTAACATCAAAGGCGCAGTTATCGGCGGCTTCATCCTGGGTTTGGGCGAAATTCTGATAGTGGCTTTCTTCCCCCAGTTCTCCGGCTACCGGGACGCCTTTGCTTTCATCATGCTGCTTTTGATTTTATTCTATAAACCCACCGGGTTATTAGGCGAGAAAATGACGGAGAAGGTGTAATCATGAATAACAAACGAAATATCATGCTCACCATTGCCGCCCTCGTCATTCTTTTCGGTGTGGCATGCTTTGTTCAGGCGGAAGTTAACTCCTATGTGCGGCGGATTATCAATCTGTGCCTCGTTTACGCCATCATCGGGCTGTCCATGAACGTGACCAACGGGTTTGCCGGTCAGTTCTCTCTGGGCCAGGCCGGTTTTATGGCCATCGGCGCCTATATGGTTGGCATCTTCACGGTGCCAGTGGAACTGCGGGCGGACGTATTTTACGCCGTCCCCATGAACCCCCACCTTGTCAATGTGTATATGCCCCTGTGGATGGCACTGATTTTAGGCGGCGTGCTGGCGGCCTTTGTGGCCGGCATCATCGGTACCCCGGTCTTACGGCTCAGGGGTGACTATCTGGCTATTGCCACACTGGGATTTTCTGAGATCATCCGCATCGTTATCACCAACGCAACCAGCATTACCAATGGGGCTCTGGGCATCAAGAACATCCCGCCCCTGAACGATGTACGGTACATTTTTATGGCCGCAGCCATCTCCTATGTGCTTATCACGTTGTTGCTGAACTCTTCCTACGGACGGGCTTTCAAGGCTATCCGGGAAGATGAGATTGCGGCGGAAGCCATGGGTATCAGCCTGTTCTATCATAAGAACCTGGCCTTTATGGTCAGTGCTTTCTTTGCCGGCATCGGCGGTGGTCTGTACGGCGCTCTGCTGGGTACCGTAGATCCCAAAAACTTCTTATTTACATTAACTTACAATTTCCTGCTGATCATCGTGCTGGGCGGTATGGGTTCCGTCACCGGAAGTATGTTCGGCGCCATCATCGTCACTGCGGGCCTGGAATACCTGCGTCTTTTTGACGAACCGATGGAGCTTATGGGCATAGCTATCCCCCTGTTCCGTCCGGGCCTGCGCATGGTGGTGTTCTCCATCCTGCTGATGGTCTGCGTACTGTTCTGGCGTCGCGGCATCATGGGCACCAACGAACTGACCTGGGAAAAAATCATCAGCTTTGTGAAGCACCCGCTGTCAGGCTTCCGTAAAAAGGGGGTGCAGGGTAAATGATCCGGACTGTATTGCGTACCGAGCATGTAACCATGCAGTTTGGCGGCGTTATTGCCGTCAATGATTTGAACATTGTAGTCAAAGAGCACGAAATCATTGCCCTTATAGGTCCTAACGGCGCCGGCAAGACCACGGCCTTTAACGATATCACCGGCGTGTACACGCCTACCAAAGGGCGCGTCATCTATTCCCCGGCAGAAGGAAAAGAAATTGACATCACCGGAAGGAAACCCAGCGAGATTGCACAGCTGGGCATTGCCCGCACCTTCCAGAATATCCGTCTGTTTAAAGACCTGAGCGTGTATGAGAATGTGCTTATTGCCAAGCATCTGCATCTGGAATCCAATTTCCTGGCAGCCACGTTCCGCCTGCCCGGCTACAAAAAAGAAGAAGAAGCCATGCGGGCCGATGTGGAACGTTTATTAAAAGAAGTAAACCTGTGGGACGTGCGGAATGAAAAAGCCAGCAGCCTGCCTTACGGCAAGCAGCGGTATCTGGAAATTGTAAGAGCTCTGGCCACGGAGCCGAAACTTCTGTTGCTGGACGAACCGGCAGCAGGCATGAACCCGAAAGAAACAGCAGAACTGACAGAATTTATCCGTCAGATCCGTGACCGTTTCAACCTGACCATCTTCATGATAGAACACCATATGGACCTGGTCATGGAGATTTCCAACCGCATCTATGTACTGGACTTCGGCACCACTATCGCTACCGGCGACCCGGCTGCCATCCAGAACAACGAGCGGGTCATCAAGGCGTACTTAGGGGAGGATGAAGATGCTTAAAGTCAGAGACCTGGTTGTGGCCTACGGCGGCATTGAAGCCCTGAAAGGCATCTCCGTAGACGTTCCCGACGGGCAGATCGTTACCCTCATTGGCGCCAACGGGGCAGGAAAGAGTACTCTGCTGCGTACCATCATGGGGCTGGTGAAACCCCGGAGCGGCAGTGTGGAGTATAATGAAGAAAACATAAAAGACCTGAACAGCCAGCACATCGTGTCCCGCGGTATTACCCTGGTGCCGGAAGGGCGGCGGGTGTTCCCCAACCTCACCGTGCTGGAAAACCTGCGCATCGGTGCCTACCTGCGCAAGGATGAAGAGGGCATCGCCAAGGATATCAAACGTATTTATGAACTGTTCCCCCGGTTGGAAGAACGGAACTGGCAGATGGCCGGTACCCTGTCCGGCGGCGAGCAGCAGATGCTGGCTTTGGGACGCGCCCTCATGAGCCGACCCAAACTGATTATGATGGATGAGCCATCCTTAGGCCTGGCGCCCCTGGTCATCAAAGATATCTTCAATATCATCCGGCGCATCAACGAAAGCGGTACCACGGTGCTGCTGGTAGAACAGAACGCAAACATGGCTCTTAAGGTTGCCCACCATGCCTATGTGCTGGAAACGGGACGCATCAAGACCGAAGGAAGCGGCAGGGAACTGTTGGAAAACGAAGAAATCAAAGAGGCGTATCTGGGGAAAAAGAAGAAATAAATTATTGTGTGGCTGAAGTAAAAACGCGCAGCTTGCAAACAGAAAATGCAGCTGCGCTTTTTTAATTGGAGGTTTTCTTTAATTATAGTTTTTTACATAAAAATTTGGTAAAATACTAATCACAGAGATCTATTTGTTGAGAGAATTATACAGTTATTAAAGATTGAAAGAGTCTATGAATTATATATTTCGCTTTTTTAGTGTCCATCGTCGCGCGATTCTGCTGGTTTTATATATGAGTTTCATTGCCGCGCTCTGGTATCTGCCGGGCGTGTTCCATCCCAAATCCGTGGACGATGTCCGTCAATGGGTGACGGGGTTCGGTGTGTGGGGGCCGGCGGCGTATATTCTGTTGTATACCGTGCGGCCATTGCTGCTGTTTCCCAGCCTTATACTGAATGTGGCGGCGGGAATCCTGTTTCCGCCGGTAACCGGAATCCCCTGCCTGACTGCAGGCGGGTTAGGCAGCGCGATCCTGCTGTTTTACATGGCCCGTTCGGGTATAGGCAGTGAATTTCTGGATTTGCACGGCGGTAAATGGGGCAGCCGTATCCATCATTATCTTTCGGACAGTACGAAAAATTTCCAGCGCATGCTGTGGCTGCGTACGGTGCCATTGTTCCCCTACGATGTAATCAGCCTGGTGGCGGGCTGTACAAAGATGCGCTTTATAACCTTTGCTGTTACCACGCTGCTGGGCATACTGCCGGGCGCGGTGGCTTACAATGTATTAGGGGATGCCCTGGGGGGGAATTCCGGTCTCGCATTTTCCGTGTGCCTGCTGACTATTGCGTTCGGGATCCCGTTGGCCTTTTGGTATTTTGGCGGGGAAAGAAAAGTCTTAAAATCAGCGGAACAGAAAGACAAGTAGTTTTCTGAGGTGCTGTATCGGTATACATAAATAAAGGGAATTGTGTTATGGGGGCGTAACATGCAAAACAATGTAGAAACGGAAATCAAATTATTAATTGCCAAAAAACATGTAAAGACGCTGACGGCTTCTTCGCTGGTTGCCAAAAAGACAAAAAAAGGAAGTCACAAAACGGTAAAGCTGGTTAATATTTATTTTGATACCCGTGACCTGTTGCTGCAGCAGGCGGGCATTGCATACCGTGTGCGGCAGAACGGGAAGAAATATGAAGCGACCGTCAAGCTGGGCCGGTCTGAGGCAGGGGGCCTTTCCGCCCGCCAGGAATACAACGTGGCCGTGAAAAATGCCAAACCGGACCTCTCTGTGTTTAATGACAGCGGTCTGCAGGTGGATTTTGATGCTCTTATGGGAACGGCTCAGATTGAAAAACTGTTTACCGTGCGGGTGAAACGGGAAATCCGTCTTCTGCAGATTACCAGGGAAACCCTGGTAGAGATGGCCATCGACCAGGGTTTCATCTCGGCTGGAGGAAAGAAGGAAACCATTGACGAAGTTGAGCTGGAGCTAAAGGAAGGTTCTCTGGCCGACCTTTTGGCCTATACTGCAAAGATTGCTGCGGAAGTACCGGTGTTTACAGAGTCCCGGAGCAAATATGCAAGGGGGCTGGCTCTTCTGGATAAGCTGGAGCCGGAGGGAACCTCTCCGTTGAAGGATATTGACTGGGATAAGGATTATTGCGAAGAATATAAAAAACAGTTTTACCAGTATGGAACAGCTGTCATGGAAGAACAGAACGTGTTTGCTGACTGCGGTAAGCTTCAGACAGAAGCAGACCGTATCTTCCTGCCTTATTTTGAACGGATGCAGGAAGCTTTATACTGGTTGCAGTCGGTGATGGACGGCAGCGCGGGGATGCAGGCCAACCTGCAGGGGGCGTTGCGTCCTTTGTACCGGCTTCGGGATACCAAGGTTCTGCTGCGGCGCTGGAAAACTTTGTTCAAGCTGGCTGACGGACGTCTCGGCGCTGACAAGGTTACGCGTATTCTGGAAAACCGCGTGGAAGATATTGGCGAAGAGATCCGGCTTCAGGTGGAACGGGGAACCTATTCAGGCATTGTCTTTTCCCTGTGGTCAGCTATGGAAAGCGCCGGCTGGAAAGCGGAAGAATATCTGCAGGCTGGGCAGCTGCTGCAGGTGCGTGTGAAAGATATTCTGGATAAAATTGAAGACGCAATGCACAGGGAAAAAGAAACAGAAGCAGAAAAGGCCGGCGCTATTGCGGTTGGAAATCATCCACAGGAGAAAAAAGGAAGGAAGATCCCCCTGAAAGAACCCGGCTATGTAACCGTGACCCGCCTGGGCAAGGAATTTCATTATCTGGCGGCAGCCAATGAAATCAGCAAACTCTCTGACCTGAGCAAAGAAAGCAGAAAGAAGCTGGAGAAGCTGGGGGAAGCCATAGAGGAACTCTTTGGCGTCAACAGCATGGGTCAGTCCGTTCCGGCAGAACTGCTGGAGGCAAATACGGTGCTGGCAGCGCGGCAGGGCGGTTACCTCTTAGGCGATTTGGCAGCAGAGCAGTTAATGGCCCGCAAAGCCGTGAACAAGGCGTTTGCAAAATGGTTGAAGACAGTGAAAATGTAGTTTGTGTTTTGCTCTAGTCTTTCCCTTGCCTCATATTTTTGTGAACAATTTGCAAAAAGAAAACAAAAAAGAAAAAACCATTTGACTTTTTGACTTTATGTAATTATAATAACATTAGGCAAATGAAAAGAGCCCCCGGTATTGGGAGCTCTTGTCCATGCCTTTTATTTTGGGAACACGTTAGCACTCCTGCTGAGAGACTGCTAACAAAATACAGCTATTACTTAAAGATTGCAATTCCCAGCAAAATGACGGCAATGATGGCGAGCAACGTGATGTTGTACTTTCGCATCTGCTCCATGTGATGGCTGGTTACGGTTTCGTTCAGCATGTTGTAGCAGCGTTGCAGTACCTGCATCTTCAGCTCGATATTCTCCTGCCACACAGACGCCTTCAGCAGCTTCATGTAACGGGTGTAGACTCTGGCATAGAAAATATCTTCCGTTACCTGCAAAGCGTTGGTGATGTTGCTGGTGAGACTGCTCACATCGGCCATGGTCTCCAGCAGTTCATCCCGGTTGTTGCTCAGCATATCAATATTTTTGAGATTGGCCTTATCTTCAATGACATCATAGGCCTTGTCGATGGCGTGGTTCAGGAGGTTGTCATAATACCGCAGTTCCAGATACTGGGCATTGGCGAATTCCAGCAGGTCAGGGATATCCATACTTCCGGAAGGATCGTATACCACGGCGCTGTCCCAGGCCAGCCAGGCAATATCGTCTGCATAGGAAAAACGGTTGGCCAGTGCGGTTTCACGCGTCTCTTCATTGACAGGAGACGGGTCTTTCAGCAGGAAAGGCACAATATCCCAGTCCGGGGGAATGGGATCCTGGAAATAATACACCACAAAGTCTTCATCGAAACCGGAAATGTTCTGATTGGTGCAGGCCGGACCGATGGTCTCCATGGTGGCGTCAACAAATTTGCGGAAATCTTCATCGGGCAATTCTTCCACCGCCAGCACAAGATTCAGATATTCCTGATACGTAATGTCTTCTTCCGGCGGAATGTTGAAGAGAATACAGATAACACCCAGATCCTGGATACGGGCTTTAACTTCTACCAGATACTCGACACCGCCGATGATCATTTCATGATAACCTAACTCTACGAGTACAGGCGGGTCATGGAAGGTGATGGACTTGGTGGAAATACGGTCCAGACGCAGGCGGGATGACATTTTATTACGGCTGTGCCAGATAGCCTGAACCTGGTCAAGGTTGATCTCGTCTGCCACGTCGAAGAGACGGTAGGCGATGACATTAGTTCTCATGATATTCCCTCACAGTGAAAATTGAGTAATATAAAGTTTATGTTTGTTCCACGGTTGATACAGCCTGCATATGCGACGCGTTTTTAAGGCGGCATCACCTCATACCTATCATTAACATATAGCTTTTCTCCGATTTTGTAAAGTAAAAACTGTGTTAAGGCAAAAGTTTTTGGCAAAACATATTAAATCAGGTTAGAAAACAATTCTACATATAATTATTGACAGACAGGAGTGATTACAATGAATGAAAACTATAGCGACGAAGTAAAATCCATCATTGAAGCGGCGCAGCAGCAGGCTTTGATGAACTACAACCAGGAAGTGACCAGCGCGCATCTTCTGCTGGCACTGTGCAGTGACGACTTCTTCAGGTTTTTGCTGCAGACGTTTAAAGTAGATGAAAATACATTTACCAATGAAGCGAGGGCTCTGGTAAGCCGCATTCCTTCCGTCAAAGGGCAGGACCGGCAGCTGCTCATGAGCTCGGACTTTGCCCGGGTCAACGGAATCGTTCTCCACAAAGCGGGGCAGGGTAACGTGACCGTAGGGCATCTGGCGTCTGCTTTGGCCAGTGATGGAAGCAGCGAGGTTACAGCTCTGTTTAAGAAATACGGCATCGATGGAAATAAAATTGAAAAACTGTATGAGCATTATCTCAACAGCTCCGCTAATGATGAAAGCAAAAAGACGCTGGAAAAATTCGGTCAGGACCTGACGGCAAGAGCGCGGCAGGGCAAACTGGATCCGGTCATCGGCCGTGACGATGAGATCCGCCGCACCATTGAGATCCTGAGCCGCCGGAAGAAGAACAATCCGGTGCTCATCGGCGAACCGGGCGTAGGCAAGACCGCCATTGTGGAAGGGCTGGCCCGCCGGATCGTGGCCGGGGACGTACCGGAAAGCTTAAAGAACAAAACCTTGTACGCATTGGATCTGGCAGCATTGGTGGCCGGGGCCAAGTATCGGGGTGAATTTGAAGAGCGCCTGAAGAAAGTGCTGAAGGCTGTGGCGGACAGCGCCGGGCAGATTATCATGTTCATTGATGAGCTGCACACCGTGGTAGGCGCCGGCGCGGCAGAAGGGTCCATGGATGCCGGCAATATCCTGAAGCCCATGCTGGCCCGGGGTGAACTGCGGTGTATCGGCGCAACGACGCTGAATGAATATCACAAATACATTGAAAAGGACAGCGCCTTGGAACGCCGTTTCCAGCCTGTCATGGTCAACGAGCCCAGCGTGGAGGATACTATTTCCATCCTGCGCGGCTTGAAAGAAAGCTATGAAAACCATCACGGGGTACGGATCAAAGACGCGTCACTGGTGGCCGCGGCGGTCATGAGCCACCGCTACATCAACGACCGTTTCCTGCCGGACAAGGCCATTGACCTGGTGGATGAGGCGGCAGCACGGCTCCGTACGGAAATTGACTCTTCTCCTACGGAAATTGATGAAAGCAAACGTAAGATTTTACAGCTGGAAATTGAAGAGCAGGCCCTGAAAAAAGAAGAAGACCCTGCTTCTGCGGACCGCCTGGCCAAACTGCAGGAGCAGCTGGCCAAACTGCGGGAGGAAAACGCGGCCCTGATCAAGCGCTGGGATGATGAAAAGGCCGGCATCGTCAAGGTACGGGAAGTGAAAAAAGAGATTGGTGCCGTGAAGCAGGAAATGGAAAAGGCGGAGCGGGACTATGACCTGAACAAACTGGCGGAACTGAAGTATGGCCGCCTGCCGGAACTGCAGAAACAGCTGCAGGAACTGGAAAAACAGTCCGGCGGCGATAATGCCCTGCTGAAAGAAGAAGTGGACGAGGACGACATCGCCCGGGTAGTCAGCACCTGGACCGGCATTCCGGTACAGCGTCTGGGTACCGGGGAACGGGAGAAACTGGTACATCTGGAAGCAACCCTCCATGAGCATGTCATCGGCCAGGATGAAGCGGTGAAAGCCGTGGCGGATGCTGTGATCCGTGCCCGTGCGGGCATCAAGGACCCCAACCGTCCCATCGGCTCCTTCATCTTCCTGGGACCTACCGGCGTAGGCAAGACCGAGCTGGCCAAGACGCTGGCGGAAGTGTTGTTTGACGATGTGAAGAACATGATCCGCATTGACATGAGCGAATACATGGAGAAGCACACGGTGTCCCGCCTGATCGGCGCCCCTCCCGGCTATGTGGGGTATGATGAAGGCGGCCAGCTGACAGAAGCGGTGCGCCGTCATCCGTACTCTGTCATCCTCTTTGATGAAATTGAAAAGGCGCACCCGGATGTGTTCAATGCGTTGCTGCAGGTGCTGGATGACGGCCGGCTGACGGACGGACAGGGCCGCAGCGTGGACTTCAAGAACACGCTGATCATCATGACCAGTAACATCGGCAGCCAGCGGATCATGGAAGCAAAAGAAACCATGGACAGTGAAGCGGTGCGGCAGTTATTGCTGACCCGGTTCCGTCCGGAATTCCTGAACCGCGTGGACGACATTGTGACCTTCAAAGCGCTGAAGCCCGACCAGATCAAAGACATTGTGAAACTGATCCTGAAAGAACTGGGCGACAGAGTGCACAAGCAGCTTGAAATCAAACTGACCTGCACTGACGAAGCCGCGGCTTTGTTAGCTAAGGAAGGCTTTGATCCCCAGTTCGGCGCCCGTCCGCTGAAACGTTTGATTGTCCACAGCGTGGAAAACGTTCTGTCCAAGAAAATCGTCAACGGGGAAGTCAAAGCCGGGGACAGTGTGGAAATTTATGTGAACAACGGGGAAATAGACGTGAAGTGAGCATTGCCCAAAATACATAAATGCTTTTGATTCAGTATGAAAACTGCTGCGAAATGAAACGATTATATTTCATTTCGCACAGTTTTTTTGTTTTGTGTTTCGGTATCTTTTTGCTGTTATGACATTACCGTAGTAAAATTACGGCATAATGTGTCTTTTTTATGTTCATTTTATAAAATATTTTTAAATTGTTGGCCTGAAAGGTTTATTGCGTTTCTTCTTTATGATAAAATAAAATGAATTCATATACGCAATTGGGTAATATTGAATATGAGGAGGATTTTTATTATGGGAAAGATGAAAAAAATTCTGGCGGCAGGCGTGGTTTGCTATGTGGCCTATAAATTAGGGAAAAAATATTTAAAAGAAAATAACCTGACAGCTGAAGATGTATTTGATTCCGCCAAAAAGAAAGCGGAAGAATTTGCCAGGCAGGCTGCAGGCGTAGTGCCCACAACAAAGGACGGAGAACCGGCAGGCAAAAAGATTTACACCTTCGGCAGGGAAAAACGTATTGAGATGGTGCACCTGGCAGACGGTGTCACCGGTCTTTATGACAATAAAAAGAATTACCCCATAGAAAAGCAGGTGAAGACATACAGCGAGGACGGAGGCAAGCTGTATGTATACAGCGACGCTGCAGATTATGTGATTTCTGATGAACCGTTCTTCATGAATGTGTATGTGAAAGATAAATCCCGGACAGAAGCCATCGCCATTGCACTGGGCAAACAGTATGACGCGGAAGAAATCGCGGTGTACAATTACGGTTCCAGCCGGAAATTTGATGCGCAGGGCATGGCAGCGGAAGCCGAAGCGGAAAAAGTAGCTGCGGAGCAGGCAGAAGCCAAAGCCAAAGAAGCGGAGCTGGCAGCACAGGCAGCGGCTGCGAAAGCCGAAGCCGCGGCAAAAGAGGCTGAAGAAAATGTTCAGGCCGCTGCGGACAAAGCTGAAGAAATGGCGGAAGAAGTAAAAGCCAAAGCGGAAGACGTTGCGGAAACAATTGAAGCCACGGCAGAAGAAATAGTTGAAAAAGTAAAAGAGTAATCATATGTGGCCGGGAAAAGACTTAAAATTGCAATCATTTTCGTGTTTGCGAAGTCTTTTCCTGATAGAAACGGAGATACAAATGCTTGGCATTGGCTGCGATCTGGCAGATGTAGAACGAATTGAAAAAGCCATAGCGCGTAAAGGCTTCAAAGAAAGAGTCTTTACACCGGAAGAGATGGACTATTGTACAGGTTCACACGGAGATAAGGCTCAGAGTTATGCAGCCCGCTTCGCTGCCAAAGAAGCGTTCCTGAAAGCTATCGGCACAGGGCTCCGTGGCGGAGGACAGCTTACAGAGATCTCTGTCGCCAACGATGAACTGGGCAAACCGGAACTGAAAGTGACAGGCTATTACGCATCCTACATAGAGAAGCTGGGTGTAAAAAAGATACACCTTACATTAAGTCATACCGCGACTACTGCAATGGCAGTAGTAGTGTTGGAATAAGGATAGTTTACAGGTCAGAAAAAGAAATGAGCAAAACATCGGCAACGCTTGCGTTATTTCATGAGATGAAAAGTGCCGTAGTGGCGAGACTGTTTGAGGCGAAGCCCGAGTTTCGAAGCCACAGGCACATGAGTCCATGAAATAGCAAGCATTGACGGTTTTGCGAATTCTTTTTCTGACAGTAAAGATTCAATACATTGACAGAAGGAGGCCTATCCATGCAGATTTTACTGGCGGAAGAAATGCGGTCCCTGGATAGGGCTGCGGAAGAAGAAATCGGGATTCCCGGTCTTGTGCTGATGGAAAATGCAGGCCGCGCCGTAGCAGATGCGGCAGAAAAAATGCTGGGCACCTGCTGTCATAAAAAAATCGTTATCTTTGCCGGCAAAGGCAACAACGGCGGCGATGGAAGCGGCGCCGGGCGCTGGCTCCACAACCGGGGGGCAGAAGTGACGCTGGTTCTCGCCTGCAGGGCGGAGGACCTTGCCGGCAGCGCCGCGGATGAACTGCAGTATTATATTGCCTGCGGTGCTGCGGTCTTGGAGATTACGGATGTAGATGACAATCTGCGCTTTGCGGAAATTGAAAATCTGGCGCTGCAGGCTGACCTGCTTATCGATGCCCTGCTGGGGACAGGTTTTTCGGGTAAGATGCGATCCCTGTTCATCCGTTTGTGTGGCTGCATCAACAGGGTAAAAGAAACTAATCCCGCCTGCGGTGTATTGGCAGTGGATATTCCCACCGGCGTCAATGCGGACACGGGAGAGGCGGATACGAGCGCGGTACGGGCTGACACAACGTTAACCATGGCGTTGCCGAAGCTGGGCCTGTATTTGTATCCCGGGGCAGAACATGCAGGCACGGTTCAGGTGGCGGATATCGGCATGCCGGCAAGCCTGTTGCAAGAAACGGCGGGAAACCGTACCCTGATTACCGGGGAAATGATTAAAACCTTGTTGCCGGACCGTCCTAAAAATGCCCACAAAGGCAGTGCCGGGCGGGTGGCAGTGGTTGCCGGTTCCTGTGGTTACATCGGGGCTGCTGCCTTAAGCAGCTTTGCGGCTGTCAAAGGCGGGGCCGGCCTTGTCACACTGCTGACGCCGGAAAATGCAAGGGAGATACTGGCTATCAAGCTGACTGAAGTTATGGTGAAAGGTTTGCCGGTGTCTGGTAACCGGCTGTTGACAGAAGAAGCCCTGGAAGTCGTGTCTGAAGCGTTGGATAAGGCTGATGTGCTGGCCATCGGACCGGGCTTTGGCGTGTCGGAGGAAACCGGTGATCTGATCCGGGAGATCCTGGTCGCTGCGGCAGTCCCCTGTGTCATCGACGCGGATGCCATAACGGCGCTGAAAGATCATACGGAAATCCTTTCCCACATGCTGGCGGAAAAAGTGCTGACGCCCCATCCCGGGGAAATGTCCCGCATTACCGGCATACGCATTGCGGAAATAGAGAAAAACAGGGTGGAAGTGGCCCGTCTCTATGCGGAAAAGTGGCAGGCGGTCATTGTGCTGAAAGGCGTGCCTACCGTCATCGCATTGCCGGACGGCACCGTATATCTGAACAACACTGGCACGCCGGCCATGGCCACCGGCGGCAGCGGGGATGTGCTGACAGGCCTGATAGCAGCGCTGACCGGTCAGGGGCTTTCCGTAGCTGATGCGGCGGTGGCGGGCGTGTACATCCACGGCCTGGCGGGGGAACTGGCGGCAAAAGACCGTATAGGAATGGCTGCGTCAGAGTTGTTGATGATGCTGCCTGAAGCAAGGAAACAGATTTAAAGAGTATTTTTCATGCGCTGCAGGCGAAGGTAAAAATACGGATAGAGTCTCAGCGGATTTTCATAATACACAGTTTTGGCACAGGAAGTTATTTGCAATTCCTTTTGCCGCATGCTAAAATAAATCGTTATAGTAATGACAGATACAGCTTTTAATTTAACTTTGGTAATTAACGCAAGGAGGTACCGGTTTGCGTAGACGATTTTTTGCGTTTCTGGTTTGGGCTGTCTGCCTTTTGGTGACCTGTACTGCTTCTGCGGCAGCGATGGTTACCGATGTGAACTGGGGCGTTGATAAATTTAATGTACTCCGTATGGTAGTGGACCTGTCGGAAAACGCGCGCTATACTGTTGATATTGCCAACGACAGAGAGTTGCAGATCAAAGTCAGCGGCGGGCTGGGTCCCAAGGTGATCCGGAGAGGGACGATAAAAAGCGATCTTGCAAAAAGCTTCAGTGTGGACCGGGATCAGGCTGGCGTCGTTGTCCGTGTGCCTATGACAAAAAAAGTAGAGCGCTCTGATGTGAAGAGCTTTATACTGAAAAAGGATGGTTCAACCGGCAGGCCGCCCCGTATCGTGGTGGATGTTTCCGCTAATAAGGTAAAAAACGCTTCCATGAAATATGGGGCAACTTCCGTGCGCCGTCCGGTGATCCGCCCCTCCCAGGGGCCTTCCACTCCGGTAGGCAACCGTGTCAACTTTGCTACCACCGGCGGACTGAAAGGGAAGCGTATCACAATCGACCCGGGCCACGGCGGTTCAGACCCCGGAGCCATTGGCCCTAAAGGTAACAAGGAAAAAACATCCTCCCTGCTGATTGCCAATTACCTGAAATCCTATCTCACCTCGGCCGGCGCCCTGGTGTCCATGACCCGGACATCGGACAAAGATGTTTACGGCCCCTATGCTTCGGCAAAAAACGAACTGCAGGCCAGGGTGAATGTGAGTACCCGCAACCGGGCAGACGCTTTTGTCAGCATTCACCACAATGCTAACAATAATCGCAGCATTGGCGGAATTGCTACCTATTATTTCCCAAAATCCGGTTATGATTACAAGCTTGGCAATGCTATCCAGAAGAAGATGGCTGCGGCTTCCAAACTCCGGAATTTAGGGACCCAGCAGGCAAACTTCTATGTTGTAAAACGATCTTATATGCCGGCGGTTCTGCTGGAAGTTGGCTTCCTCAGCAATTACAGGGAAGAACAGCTGATCAGCAGCGCATGGTTCCAAAAGACCATTGCCAAAGCTGTGTTTGACGGTTTAAAAGAGTATTTTGGCGGTTGAGGACAGGAGGCGCGTAACAATGTTGAAAAAAATAAGCTTGTTGCTGATGCTAGTCCTGTTGTTGACAGTGACGGGATGTGAACCGACGGAGAAACTGACCGGGAATAAAGGTGAGGTTAAAGATGTTACGGGGCAGAAGGATCCCATTACTACCGTTGTGAAAGATCCGAATCCCCTGACCAAAGAATATGTGGTGTACCGTGTTCAGAAAAACGGAGAGGAGATTCTGATCCCGGAGAAGGTGCGTTACGCGCCCGGAAAGAAAACCCGGGAAGAAGCGGCGCTGGAGGCCTTGATCCATACGGATCCGGTTTCCAAACAGCTGATGAACCTGTTCCCTCCGGGAACGGATGTGCACAGTGTCAAGGTCAGCGGAGATACGGCTACGGTGGATTTCAACCAGAACTTTGCCTCCAGGGGGCAGGGCTCCTATAATGAGCGAATGATGGTAAACACTGTTGTCTGTACCCTGACTGAATTTCCGGAAATCAAAAAAGTTAAATTTCTGGTAGATGGCAAAGAAATAGATACCATCAGCGGTCATATGGATCTGCTGGATCCGTTGACGAGAAATCCGGACGTACTGAAAAAACCGGAAAAGAAGAAGGACGAGAAAAAGTAAGGAGAAAAAAGATTTATGGATACTCACTCGCGTAATAAAAAGCATCAGGCTGAAGCGGCTTCTGACAATGCAGGGCCTGTTCCCGAAACCCGGCCGGATCTGACCGGCATAATCTGGCAGAAGGAGTCAGGGAAACGTACAAGCCGTTTCTTTCTGGCTGATGAAAACGCGACAGAAAATTTTGGCAGGCTCCTGGGAGCGCTGGCGGCTGACGGGGATGTATATTGTCTCAGCGGAGATCTTGGTGCCGGCAAGACCCTGATGAGCAAAGGGGTCTGCCAGGCAGTGGGCGTGGAAGAAGAAGACGTAGTGAGTCCTACCTTTGCCCTGATGAACATTTATAATGGAAAGATTATGGAAGTGCGCCACTTTGACCTGTACCGGCTGGATTCCCCGGAAGAACTGGCTGATATCGGTTTCTATGAGTATGTTGGCGGCGAAGGGGTCTCGTTGATTGAATGGGGCGATCTGTTCCAGTCGGAACTGCCCCCGGAATATTTACAGGTGAATCTGACAATCGTGCCGGAGGGCCGCATCGTGGAACTGATTCCCATAGGTCTCCGGTACGAAGCCATAAGCAAGGAAGTGTTGCGGTATGTTAACGCTGGCGCTTGATACGGCGACGCGCGTATGTACGGTGGGACTGGTGCAGGACGGACATGTGCTGGCGGAATATGATATTTCCGTCGGCCTGACCCATTCGGAGGGACTGATGCCCCAGCTGGACCAGATGTTTGCCCGTACAGGGATAAAAAAAGAAAATATTGACCGGATTGCTGTCAGCATCGGTCCCGGTTCCTTTACGGGGCTGCGCATCGGACTGGCAGCGGCGGAAGCGATGGCCTATGCCTGGCAGTGCGGGATCTGCGGAGTCAATACACTGGAGGCTATGGCCTATAATATTCCGGTGGAGGGCGTTGTACTGGCGCCGGTACTGGATGCCCAGAAGGGGAGTTTTTATACTGCTTTCTATGAGTGGACCGGCGGGGAACTCCGGGAAGTAAGACCGGTGGAAATGGCGGACCGGGAAACGCTGTTGCAGCAGCTGCAACATTGCGGCAAACCGGTGCTGCTTATGGGCGAATGCGAAAAGCTGATGAAACAGGAACTGCCTTATGGCATTTCTGTTGCGCCGGAGCAGGTACGGCTGCCAAAAGCGTCGTCCGTAGCGCTGGCTGCGGAAGGCACGGAACCGCTGACAGGGGAAGACGTATTTACGCTGCGTCCGTACTACATCCGGAAATCGGAAGCGGAAGAGCTGTGGGAGAAAAGGCATCCGCAGGGATAATGTGATTTTCAAAATGGTCAGCAAGAGTAGTAGTAATATAGGAAAAAAGTTATGGCCTGTATTCCGGTTATGTGAAGAGAAGGACCTGCCGGCTGTGATGGAACTGGACGGGGAAGCGTTCTTCGATTCCTGGAGCCGGGATACCTGGCAGAGGGAATTGCAGAACAGGATTGCGGTCTGGATCGTAGCGGAACTGGATAACCAAATTGCAGGGTATGCCGGTATCTGGAACGTGGCAGGAGAAGCCCAGGTCATGCGGGTGGCAGTGAAAAAGACAATGCGTAATCAGGGCCTGGGTCTTTTACTGACAAAGGAACTGATCAATAAAGCCTGGGACGCAGGGGCGGAAGCGGTGACGCTGGAAGTGCGGGAAAGTAATATAGCGGCACAAACTGTGTATGAACGCTGCGGTTTCGTATCCAAAGGCGTGCGGCCGGATTATTATGAGGATACCCATGAGGGCGCGGTCATCATGTGGCTGTACCGGTAAAAGGATTATTATGGAACAAAAAGACATTTACATTCTGGGAATTGAAAGCAGCTGTGACGAAACGGCTGCTTCTGTGGTTAAAAACGGACGGGACGTGCTGAGCAACATCATTTCCTCCCAGATTTCCATTCACCGGAAATACGGGGGTGTGGTGCCGGAGATTGCGTCCCGCAAACATATTGAACATATTATGCCGGTCATTGACGCGGCCCTGGAAGATGCCAAGGTGACGCTGGAACAAATTGACGGGGTGGCTGTTACGTACGGCCCCGGTCTGGTAGGCGCGCTGCTGGTGGGGCTGTCAGCCGCAAAGGCTTTGGCCTGGGCTACGGGAAAGCCGTTGCTGGGGGTCAACCATCTGGAAGGTCATGTGTTTGCCAACTTTATCAATGATAAAAGCCTGGAGCCGCCGTTCCTGGCCCTGGTGGTATCCGGCGGGCACACGGCCCTGCTGAAGGTTACGGGCTACAACAGTTTTGAGATGCTGGGGCAGACCCGGGACGACGCGGCGGGAGAAGCCTTTGATAAAATCGCGCGGGTCATGGGATTGCCCTATCCGGGTGGTCCGGAAATCGAAAAGCTGGCGATGGAAGGAAATCCCAAAGCTATTGATTTTCCCCGTGCCATGTTGGACGATCCTTTCCAGTTCAGTTTTAGCGGCATGAAATCCTCCGTCATTAACTACCTGCACAATGAAGAGCAGGCCCGGCGCCCAGTGAACCGGGCCGATGTGGCCGCTTCTTTCCAGGAAGCCGTCACGGATGTGCTGGTGCAGAAAAGCGTTCTGGCCATTAAGGCTACGGGTTTAAAAGAGATCGTGCTGGCCGGCGGGGTCTCCGCCAATAAAACCCTGCAGTATAAGCTGGCCGCGGCTGCCAAAAAGGCAGGAGCCCGTCTGGTGCATCCTACCAAAATTCTGTGTACCGACAATGCGGTGATGATTGCCTGCCGCGGGTATTATATGTATCAGGCCGGCGTAATCAGCCCCTGGGATCTGAATGCGGTGCCGGCGCTGAAACTGGGGTATAAAAGCAGGGGGGAATAAAATAAAGTCAAAAAGTCAAAATACAAAAAATGAAAAAATGCGATTTTTGCAAAATCACAGGTAAAAACGGGAAAATTACCTGTGATTTTTTCATTTTCAGGGTAATTTCTTGAAAAAAGGGCATGATTTTCTAAAAAACTATGAAAAAAATGTAAAATCAGTGAAATTTGTCATTTTGACTATTGCAATTTTTATTTATATGACTATAATGATATTTGGAAGTTGGCACTCCGGATTTTTGAGTGCTAACAGATGCAAAATTATGTTGTTTTAAAACTCTCACAGAGATTTGGGGCCCCGTAAAAACGAATCCGGCGGTCCCGCAATAAGAAAGGGGACATAGTAATGTTAAGACCGTTAGGCGCAAATGTAGTTGTTAAGGCAGACGCAGTGGAAGAAAAGACCAAAAGCGGTATTTTTATTCCGGATACTGCTTCCAAGGAAAAACCCATGCAAGGTACGGTTCTGGCAGTAGGTAACGGTGCCATCGTTGACGGCAAACGGGTTCCTATTGATTTAAAAGTCGGCGACTCCATCGTGTTCGCAAAGTATTGCGGCACCACTGTGAAGTATGAAGGCGAGGAGCTGCTGATCCTTGCAGAACGGGATATTCTGGCTGTTGTGGAACCGGACACCAAAAAGAAAAAATGACTTTTGGCCGGAATTTTTTTGAACGGTTCGCGAGACAGATGTAAATGAAATCAATTAACAAAGGAGATAATCAATATGGCAAAACAGATTCTGTTTAACGAAGAAGCCCGCCGCAGCCTGGAACGCGGCGTTGACGCATTAGCTGATGCAGTAAAAGTTACCCTGGGACCGAAAGGCCGCAACGTGGTACTGGAAAAGAAATTCGGTTCTCCCTCCATCATCAATGACGGCGTGACCATCGCCCGTGATATTGAACTGGAAGACCCCTTTGAAAACATGGGCGCCCAGCTGGTAAAAGAAGTTGCTACCAAGACCAACGACGTGGCCGGCGATGGCACCACCACCGCAACCCTGCTGGCTCAGGCTATGATTCGGGAAGGCATGAAGAACGTAGTGGCCGGCGCTAATCCCATGATTTTGAAAAAAGGTATCAAAACCGCTGTTGACGCAGTGGTAGAAGCGCTGAAGAAATCCTCCAAGAAGGTTGTGACTAAAGCGGCCAAAGCCCAGGTGGCTTCCATCTCCGCAGGAGATGAAGAAATCGGCGGACTGATTGCCGATGCCATGGAAAAAGTTGGTGACGACGGTGTTATTACTGTAGAAGAATCCAAGACCATGGACACCCATCTGGAAACCGTGGAAGGCATGCAGTTTGACCGCGGTTACATCTCTCCCTACATGGCTACCGACGCGGAGAAGATGGAAGCCGTTATGACCAATCCGCTGGTATTCATTACTGACCGCAAGATCAATGTGATCCAGGACATCATGCCCGTACTGGAAAAAGTAGTACAGGCCGGCCGCGAACTGCTGATCATTGCAGAAGACGTGGAAGGCGAAGCCCTGGCAACGTTAGTTGTAAACAAACTGCGTGGTACTTTCAAGGCAGTGGCTGTTAAGGCTCCCGGCTTCGGCGATCGTCGCAAAGCCATGCTGCAGGATATTGCTATCCTCACCGGCGCTACCGTAATCAGTGAAGAAATGGGCCGCAAACTGGACAGCGCTTCCATGGAAGACTTGGGCAGCGCAGGCCAGGTTCGCGTAAGCAAAGAGCTGACCACCATCGTAGACGGCGGCGGCAAGAAAGCGGAAATCAAAGCCCGCGTAGAACAGATTAAAGCCCAGATTCCGGAAACCACGTCCCAGTTTGATAAGGAAAAACTACAGGAACGCCTGGCAAAACTGGCCGGCGGTGTTGCGGTAATCAAAGTCGGCGCGGCTACCGAAGTAGAACTGAAAGAAAAGAAACTGCGTATTGAAGACGCTCTGAACGCGACCCGCGCAGCCGTTGCGGAAGGCATCGTACCCGGCGGCGGAACCGCATTGCTGGAAGCTCAGACTGTGCTGGACAAAGTGAAAGCAGTCGGCGATGAAAAGACCGGCGTGATGATCGTCCGTCGTGCTATTGAAGAACCGGTTCGCCAGATTGCCCACAACGCAGGTCTGGAAGGCGCCGTCATCGTTGACAAGATCCGCCATTCCAAGAAAGGCGTTGGCTTTGATGCGCTGAACGAAAAATATGTTGACATGATCGAAGCCGGTATTGTGGATCCTACCAAGGTTACCCGCAGCGCGCTGCAGAACGCGGCTTCCATCGCGTCCATGGTACTGACCACCGAGACCCTGGTTGCGGACAAACCGGAACCGAAACCGGCTATGCCCCCCATGCCTCCCGGAGGAATGCCCGGCATGATGTAATATGCCGTTGGGGAAAAGGCTTTTTTAATGAAAGCGAAACTTTTCTTTGCGGATGAGGCATAACTGATTCAGGCATTAAAACTTAAAAAAACCATAAAAAACAGACTGCAAGAATTTTGCAGTCTGTTTTTTTGTGAGCCATATTAACGTTGTCAGGATATTTAATAAGGCATTGTTATCAGAAATTGTTTTCCTGTGCGTCAAAGTAAGCGCACAGACGGGAACGGTTTTTCACGTTGTATTTGTGATACAGCTTGGCCAGAGCTTTCTTTATGGTTATTTCTGCCAGGCCGAATCCGGCAGCGATATCTCTTATCTGCATTTCGCTGCGGAGCATCTGCACCAGTTTTTTCTCCCGTTCAGTCAGGCCGTCGTACAGATGCGTGTTCCGGCGAGTCCGGTTTGCCTGTTGGATTGCCAGCATTTCCTCAGGCGAAATCCGTTTGGTGGTAAATGAATTATGTATATAGACCAGTTCCCACCCGTTTTGATCCGCTTTCACATTTTTACGGCGGCGGAACAGCAGTGTTTCGTGCAGACACTCCTGCTCGTTATCCTTTCCTTCTTCCGGTACCTGTAAATCGCAGACAACCTCGCATAACCAATGATCCCAGCCAATCCGTTTTGTTGTGTATTTATCCTGTGTCATGAAACAGGGAAGTAGATTGTTATAGGCTTTGCTGATAAAAAACTCAACTTTCTTTTTACCTTCTGCCTGCATATTTTTTCCAGCGCCCAGGTAGTAGGCATCAGGGGCAAGCAGGGAAAACAGAAAATCTAGTTTCCGTTCTATAAAAAAGGAACGGACAAGTTTTTTGGAAATGAACTTGATTTGATTTTCAGATGTACTTCTCATTTTATATTGCATCCCCTCAAAAAAACAAAAAATAAAAAATATAACTATATAAATCATAATATCGAATACAGACTGTAAAGTCAATTGTTTTCTGCTTTATACACAATTTTTTCTGTTGCCAAAAGATGATTTGTTGTGGTATATTTTTCTTGTTTGAAAACAGATTTAAATGGTTTTATGGTGGCAATTCATATGAAGAAACAGAGAATAATGGATTGCGGTTTGTCTGCACGCAATGGTTTGCTGCAACGTGTTTTGTATTGTTTTGGATGAGGAGGCTGACTTAATATGAAAGAAAACCATGAACTGGTACTGGTCATCGACTTCGGTGCCCAATACGCCCAGCTGATCGCCCGACGGGTGAGAGAATGCAGCGTGTACTGCGAAATCGTTCCCTATTCCTGCCCGCTGGAAAAGATTAAAGAAATGGATCCGGCGGCTATCATCCTGTCCGGGGGTCCGGCCAGCGTGTATGTGGAGAATGCGCCCAAGGCGGATGCAGGTGTTTTTGAATTAGGTATTCCTGTATTGGGCATCTGCTATGGCCATCAGTTCATGTGTCAGACGTTAGGCGGCAAAGTTTCTTCCGCCAATATCCGGGAGTACGGAAAGACCGCGATAGAGCTGGATGCGAAAACGCCGTTGTTTGCAAACCTGATAGAACAAAATATCTGTTGGATGAGTCACACGGATTTTGTGGCGGAGCCCCCTGCGGGATTTGAATTGTTGGCTGTTACCGGCGACTGCCCCGTGGCAGCGGTGGGCAATGCGGAGAAAAAGTTCTACGGCGTGCAGTTCCATCCGGAAGTGGAGCACACTCCTTTCGGCAAAAAGATGATTTCCAACTTTTTGTTTGACATCTGCCAGCTGAAAGGCGACTGGTCCATGAAGTCTTTTGTAGAACGTAAAGTGGCGGAAATCAAAGCAAAGGCTGGAGATAAAAAAGTACTCTGCGCTCTCAGCGGCGGGGTAGACTCTTCCGTAGCCGCGGTGCTGGTACATAAAGCCATTGGCAAACAGCTTACCTGCATTTTTGTGGACCACGGTCTGTTGCGCAAGGATGAAGGGGACCAGGTGGAAAAAGTTTTCAAAGATACCTTTGATATGAACTTTATCCGGGTTAACGCGGCAGAACGTTTCCTTGGCAAACTGAAAGGTGTCACCGAACCGGAACAGAAGCGGAAAATTATTGGGGCGGAATTCATCCACGTGTTTGATGAGGAATCGCAAAAACTGGGGAAGGTGGACTTTCTGGTACAGGGAACCATTTACCCCGACGTGGTGGAAAGCGGCGGCACCGGTACCAGCGCCACTATCAAGAGCCATCACAATGTGGGCGGCCTTCCGGAAGATATGGATCTGCAGCTGATCGAACCTTTGCGGGAATTGTTTAAAGATGAAGTGAGGGCCGTGGGGATCGAGCTGGGTATCCCCGAAGATCTGGTGTGGCGGCAACCTTTCCCGGGACCGGGTCTGGCCATCCGCGTGCTGGGGGAAGTGACGGAAGAAAAACTGAAGATTACCAGAGAGGCGGACGCCATCTTCCGGGAGGAGATTGCCAATGCCAGACTGGACCGTACCATCTGGCAGTATTTTGCCTGCCTGCCTAACATTCACAGCGTGGGTGTCATGGGAGACGGACGCACCTACAGCTATACCGTGGCATTGCGTGCGGTACTGTCTACCGACGGCATGACCAGTGACTGGGCTCACATTCCCTACAGTGTACTGGATACAATCTCGAGACGTATCGTCAACGAAGTGGAGGGAGTCAACCGCATCGTGTATGATATTACCAGCAAGCCGCCGGCCACAATTGAGTGGGAATAACCTTTTGTACAAAGAAGAGGCAAGCGTGCAGATTCATGAATCGGTGATTCCGTAAAACAAGAATGAAACAATTTACCCCGGAACAGAAAAGTTTAATCTGTTCCGGGGTCAGTTTTTTATATTACAGTACTGTTTGCCAGAATTAAAACCGGAAAACGAACCGTCTGTCACACGAACCGGCACACATGGTCCACGGCAATATCAGAGAAACCGAACGCTTCCGCTTTCGTCATTTTACCATTGCAGATGTCATGGATGGCATCCACCATTTCCCGCCCCATTTCCTGGTAGGTCTTTTCGCCCCGGACGATGGCGCTCAGATCGATGTCCATGTTGTCTTCCATTTTCTGATAGGTGCGCCCGTTGGCCGTAACTTTTAATACCGGAACGATGGCGTTGCCGGTGGGGGTGCCGCGGCCTGTGGTGAAGATGATGGCCTGGCAGCCGGCGGCAGCCATACTTGTGACTGAAGAAATATCGTAGCCCGCAGTGTCCATGACGACAGCGCCGCGTTTGGTCGGAGGCACTCCCTGTTCCAGCACTTCCACTACGGGACGGGTGCCGCCCTTGCGGATGCAGCCCAGGCTCTTCTCGTCCAGCGTGGACAGACCGCCAGCCTTGTTGCCAGGTGTGGGCTGGCCCGCACGGCAGTCCTGGCCCGCTGCGGTCAGATGTTCTTCGTAAGCCCGGCAGACTTCAATGATCTGGTCATGGATTTCTTTGTTGGCGCCGCGTTTGGCCAGTACATGCTCGCCGCCGATCCATTCAATGGACTCGCTCATCATGGTGGTGGCGCCCATGTCGACCAGAATGTCACTGAGTTCCCCCACGGCCGGATTGCTGGCGATACCGGAGGTGGCGTCGGAGCCGCCGCATTCGATGCCCATAAGGAATTCCGAAATGTCAAACAGTTCCTTTTGCTGCATGGCGGCCTCGGCAGCCATATCCCGGGCGGCGCGCACTGCTTTCTCAATCGTCTTCAGGGTGCCGCCTTCGTCCTGGATGCCAAAAGAGACCACCGGTTTGGAAGTCATTGCCTGGATTTTTTCGCGGAGCTTGTAGTGGGGTACTGTTTCGCAGCCCAGACCGATAATGACCACGCCGTACACATTGGGATTGCAGGCAAAGCCTGTTAACACTTTCTGGCTCATCTCGGTGTTAGCAGCCACATCGGAACAGCCTGTGTTGAATACAATGTTAACCGCTCCCCGCACCTGGGATGCCACAATACGGGAACTTTCGCTGCCGCAGGCGCAGCCCGGAAGGATCAGCACATGGTTGCGGATGCCGGGACGCCCTTCCGCCCGGCGGTAACCCCAGAACTTGAACCCTTTCAGGTCCGGCGCACCGTCGGACTGTCTGGCACACATCTGAAAATCGGCAGGCGCCAGCTCGCTGTCGTAATCCCGGGGCACGCTGAACAGATTGTGGTCCGCTACCCAGCCGCCTGCAGGAATATCTTCCGATACCGTGCCCAGGCTTTCACCATATTTTATGACGTGACCGCCTTTGGGAATGTCAGTCAGCGCAATTTTGTGGCAATAGGGGATATTCTCTTTCGCTACAACAGAGCAGATTTCCTCTCCTTTCCGGTAAACCGCCTTGCTGC
The DNA here is from genome assembly GCA_902801365.1 of uncultured Succiniclasticum sp. Classification (GTDB taxonomy): domain Bacteria; phylum Bacillota; class Negativicutes; order Acidaminococcales; family Acidaminococcaceae; genus Succiniclasticum. The sequence goes on along the minus strand of CADCHY010000002.1, from coordinate 63,432 downwards.
CGGCCGGAACTTCCGTCACGCAGGTGACCACATTATCGGTGGTGTCCATCATGAGAGCATTGATTTCCATGGTGTGTTCCTCCTCATCTGAATTTTTATCCATATCCTTTACATTATCCACTACAAAAACAATATCATAGTTTTGTTGTGAAATCAAATTCGAGATGCTATAATTTATCTATATTACTATTATTCCAGATCACTGTTTTTTTGGAGGTTTGCATGGAAACGCTGAAAAGCATCGTGCTTATGATTGATGCGGACAATACCCAGCTGTCTAAAATTGAAAATGTCATCCAGGAAGTGTCCACGTACGGGCGCATTGTGGTGAAACGGGCCTATGGCAATTGGAAGAAAGAGGCTCTGAAGAACTGGGAGAACGAGCTGAAACGCCTGGCTATCAAAGCGGAGCAGCAGTTTGATTATGTGTCCGGCAAGAATGCCACGGACATTGCTCTGGTCATTGATGCCATCAATCTGCTCCACAAAGGAATCTATGACGCCTTTGTGATCGTGGCCAGCGATAGCGACTATACCCCGCTGGCCATCAGCCTCCACGAATCCGGCGTGTATGTCATCGGCATCGGCGAAAACAAAACGCCCAAGTCTTTCCGTAACAGCTGTGACGAATTTATTTTCCTGGAGAATATCGGAGTGGAGAAGGAGACCGCTGCGGTGGAAGAACCTTCTGCGTCGGAAAGCGTAACCGAAAACAGTAAAGCAAAAGTGAAAAAGCATGAGAACATAAATGAGATTCACAATCTGCTCCGTATCGCTTTTGATAAATTCCAGATTAATGATGACGATACGGATAACTATGTGAACATCGCTTCCGCCGGACAGTTTATCCGGCGTGCGAAACCGGACTTTGACGTGCGGAACTTCGGTTTTGAAAAATTATCAAAACTGATAGAAGCGTTCCCGGAAAAATATGAATTAAAGAATTACGAATTCAACGGCAAGAAACAGATCGGGTACAAATGCAAGAAAAGCAAAAGCAGAGGGAAGAAGAAGTAAAATTGTATTGAGGAACAATCAGAGATTAGGTGATTCACATGCAAAAAATCCGTATTACGGTAATGCGCAAAGTCTGTCACAAAGACTTAATGGAGAAGTACGAAAACCCGATGGAAAACGCCTGCGATATGGAAGAGGGGCAGGTGTTCATCGCCAACGGCTGGCAGCGGCCGGAGGGATTGTGTGAAAGCGCGTGGGAAACCATGTCTCCCTTTGTGATGGCGCTGGCTCACGGGGCAGAGGATTTTTACAACGGCTGGATGAAGAATCCGAGGTCGGCTATGATTTCCTGCAATGACGGCTTCCGCCCGGTGAGTTTTCTGATAGAAACGCTGGATGAGGAGGTAAGACCTTGAAGCTTACGGTGCTTGTGGACAACAATACCTATATAGACCGGTATTATCTGGGGGAACCGGCCCTCAGTTTTTATATTGAAGACGGGGGGGAGAAGATTCTTTTTGACACGGGTTATTCTGATGCTTTTATCAGAAATGCGGAGAAGATGGGAATTGATCTGGGAACCCTGACCTGCATCGTACTCTCTCACGGGCACAATGATCACACCCGCGGCCTGCCTTTTTTGTGGGACAGATGCAATCTGAAAAATGTAAGGCTGATCGCCCATCCCGGGGCATTTGTGCCGAAACGGTACATGGGTCTGGACGTAGGCGCGCCTTTTACAGGGGACGGCTGTCTGGCTCACGGAATGCAGTTGATTGACGGCAGTAAACCGGTGAAAATTACGGATCGGCTGACATTTTTGGGAGAAATTCCGAGAGAAACAGGATTTGAATCAAAAGAGCCTGTTGGCACATTGGGCGCGGATGGCCCGGCAGACTTTGTTATGGACGACTCTGCTCTTGCTTATATGGGGAAGGACAGCCTGTTCATCATCACCGGCTGTTCCCACAGCGGTATTTGCAATATTGTTCTGCAGGCATTGCGTTGCAGCAAAGCTGAATATATTACCGGGATTATCGGGGGGTTCCATTTGCTGGAAAAGAATCTTCAGTTGGAGGAAACAGTTCGTTTTCTTGCTGAAAAAACAAAGGGGACGCTGTACCCATGCCACTGCGTTTCCCTTGCCGCAAAATGTGAGATGATGAAAATGCTTCCCATTGCAGAAGTGGGCGTGGGACTGCAACTGGAAGTGGAATAAAGCTGTTATCCGGATATTACGGAGGAAACCTGCTGCCGCAGCGGGAAGTTTACGTTGCGGAAGTTAAAGAACGTTGACAGGAGCAAATCATCATGGAAAAAGATTTCGCAAATACTGCTGTTTTTTGTAAAGAATGCGGGCGCCAGTTGAATCCGGGCGATAAATTTTGCCGGGACTGCGGTTCGACGCAGATGCAGGAAGTCGATATCGAACCCATTAACGTGGAAAAGAAGATGAGGCTCCGGGCTGCGGAATTGCTGCCGTGTTTAAAACTCCCTGCCGGTTATATGCCGCTGATGTCGGACGGGCTGCCGGCACGGGGAGGCATGCCGGACCCGCGTGAAATGCAAAACCCGGATTATCAGCCTCCGGTATTCCGGCCGATGATAAAGGACCTCTCAATAAAACATGACAGGCCGGTGGAAATCAGTTCTACGGAAATCGATGTGTTCAATTTACGTTGTTCTTATTATGCTCCGCCTTACGATAATGAAGAAAAGATGAAATGGTATCCTGCCGGGGACTACTGTTTCCATCTGATCCGTACCTCCAAAGGCGCCCGCTGCCGTATCGAATTTCACAGCTACAGCGATAACCGGGAAGAGGAGTTTGATGCGGATTCCTTTGCCCTGACCCGTTTGGACAGGCTGATGAAGGAACGTAACGTGGCGCAGCTGGACGGATACTCCGTGCACTCGCCGGAAGCTGCGAACCACATGGATTTACTGGTGCAGTACAGGGGTGGAGAGCGCATCGCGGCAACCGGCCTGCCTCCACAAAACAACAAACACTTTAATGAAGAATGGTTTATTGATTTTTTCCGTAATCTGTCCGGCGCTTTCGGAAAAAACATCTTTACGGATTCTTTTAAGGAAAGGGAACGGGATGAAAGGGCAGCCGCCGCCAGATGGATCAGCACCGTAAACAGCGCGGCCGGTACATCGTCAGGCAGTGCCGCGGACGGGTCCTGGCAATGTGAATGCGGGCAGTATAATACCGGTCCTTTTTGCATCAATTGCGGGCGGGTCCGACCGAAAGCGTAGAATCCTGCTCCTGCTAATTTGGAGGAATTAATAATGATCTCATATGTTTGGCCTATCGCGCTGGTGGTCTTTTCCAACACGCTGTACCAGATCTGTGCCAAGGAGGTTCCGGCCGGCATTAACGCCTTTGCGTCTCTGACCGTGACCTATCTGGTGGGGGCAGTGGCCTCCGGTCTTTTGTTTTTGGTAACGGGAAACGGCGCGAATCTTTTGCAGGAGTACGGCAGGCTGAACTGGGCGCCTTTCGTGCTGGGCCTGGTAATCCTGGGACTGGAAGCGGGCTGGATCTATGCCTACAAAGCAGGCTGGCCGGTGAGCACGGCTTTCATCGTGCAGAGTGCTATCCTGGCGGGGTTTCTGCTGGCAGTCGGGTATGTGCTGTACCGGGAACCCCTGGCCTGGAATAAAGTTGCGGGAGTAGTGATCTGTCTGATTGGCCTGTACGTGATTAATTATAAGTAAAAAAATTTCCGAATATGTTGCTTTCCTCTTGCTTTTTTGACATTCTCTTGTGATAATTTATAGTAGGAATATGATTTGCATCGATGACGTCATTGCATTCAGTAAAAATTCAACATTTCGGCAGTTTATCCGGTCGTTATCCAAGGCATGACAATGAAGTCAGAGAGATTTTATTTGTCATGCTTTTTATTTGGGGGGTTGTTTATGAAAACACTGTTGGCACACACAAAAGAAATCAATGAACAGCTGGCCCGGTACGGAGTAAAATTCGGAATCTACAAGGACGGAACCTTTAATGAGCGGTTGTTCCCCTTTGACCCGGTTCCCCGTCAGATTCCGGAAAAAGATTACGAGGTGCTGGAAAAAGGCCTGATCCAGCGCGTGACAGCGCTGAACAAATTCATCTACGACATCTACCACGACAAAAAGATTGTGCGCGACGGGGTGGTGCCGGAAGAGTTTGTGTACCGTTCCCCCGGGTATCTGGCCCAGTGCGAGGGCATCACGCCTTCCAAAGATGTGTACAGCCACATTTCCGGTATTGACCTTGTGGAAGGCAAGAACAATGAGTGGTATATTTTGGAGGACAACCTGCGGATCCCCTCCGGCGCGTCCTATCCGCTGATCGCCCGCACCCTGTGCCGCCGTTGCAGTCCGGAAACCTTTAAGCGGTACCGTGTCCGGGACAACCGGAATTACGGCGCCCTGCTGAAACGGACCATGGATTACGTGAACACGGGCGGCATCAACGTGATTTTTACGCCGGGCCGTTATAACGCGGCATACTTTGAACACTCTTACCTGGCGGAACAGGCAGGGGCGGTGCTGGCGGAAAGCAACGACCTGTTTGTGGAAAACCAGACCCTGTATTACCGCACCAGCCGGGATCCTGTGAAGGTAGGCGCGGTGTACCGCCGGGTCAGCGACGAATACATGGATCCCCTCTGCTTCGAACCGTCTTCCCTGATTGGCATCCCCAACCTGATGGATGCGTACCGGGCAGGCAACGTGGCGGTGATGAACGCACCCGGCAACGGCGTGGCGGATGATAAGGGCATCTACTATTTCGTGCCGAAGATGGTTAAGTATTATCTGGGTGAGGATGCAATCCTGAAGAACGCGCCCACCTATCTGCCCTATTATGAGGAAGACCGCAAGTACACCCTGGACAACATCCACCGCCTGGTCATCAAGGACGTGGCGGAAGCAGGCGGTTACGGCGTAGTGTTCGGCGAAAACCTGACACAGGAACAGCGGGAAGACCTGAAGAACACGATTCTCAACGCGCCGCGGCGTTTTATTGCCCAGGAAGTGATTGATTTTAAGGATCTGCCCATTCTGGATAACGGCGAAACGGTGGAACGCAAGGCAGACCTGCGCGCGTTCGTCCTCAGCGGTGAGAATGTGCAGGTATGGCCCAGCGGACTGACCCGGTTCTCCCGGAATCCGGACAGCTTCGTGGTGAATTCTTCGCAGGGAGGAGGCTTCAAGGACACATGGATAGTTTGTCAGTAAGCAAATTGAACCGTCTCTACTGGCTGGGACGTTATTATGAACGGCTGTCTACCACCCTCAGTTACCTGTGGGACTGGTACGATGTAATGATCGACGGGGAGATCGATTATCCTGATTTCTGCCAGAAACTGAGCATCGACTGCTGTTACAAAGACGATAAAGATTTTATGCACAATTACGTGTTTGATAAAAACAATCCCGATTCCCTGCGCACGGTGGCTGACGCCATGCTGGGCAACGGCATGGTGCTGCGTGAGATCATCGGCAGCCGTACCCTGGCCTATCTGGAACTGGCGGTGATGGGGATGAAGAGCGCGGAGGAAAGCGACAGCCCCACGCTGCCGCTGCAACGGGTCATCGATTTTATCATGGCTTTCCGTGGCAGTTACGATGATATGATCGACGATGAAAATGTGCGGAACATTATCAAATGCGCCGCAGGCGTGGAGAGACTGAGTTTATACCTGCGCCTGGGATGGCATCTGGATTCGGTGAAATCAGAGATCGGTAAGCTGATGAAGCGGATGAACCGCACGTCGTTGCAGCCGTCCCATACTTCGTTGCAGGTGCTGCTGTCCGCAAAGAATCCGGAAACGCCGGAAGAACGCAAGAAGCTGCTGGACGCGGCGGAGAATCTGTTTGTAATGTGAGGGAGAAAAAGGCAGGCCCTGTTGCAGAATAAAAAAATGCGGCTGTGCCGCAGAGAATTGCAGGCCTGACTGAAGAGGAAGGTGTCCCATGCGTCGAGAATTATCCTTTTATTTTGATACGGTTTTGAATTTTTCGGGTTCCGTGACGGAACATAACTTTCTGTTGCGTTGCATCCCTGCCGATGCCCCGGAGCAGAGCATCCTTTCTTATACGCTGACGGTTTATCCGGACGGGGCGGCTTCATTAGGCCGTGACTCTTTCGGTAACGTGGTGCGCGCAGGCAGGGTAGTGGAGGCTCACGATTCGTTCCGCTACACCCTGCAGGGGATGGCGTACCGTGATGATTCCCTGCGTGTTCCTGAAGAGGCGGCACCGTTTTACCGCTACGCTTCACCTCTGACCCAGGTTACGCCGGAACTGGAAGCGTTTTATGAAAGTGTTGTGAAAGATTCGGACGGCGGTGCGGTGCAGGCCCAGTCACAGGGCAGCGGGCAGGTACAGGGAACGCTGGGAGGGTTCAGCGCATTGAACGCGTTGGAGAAAGCCCAAATTCTCTGTGCGAAGGTGTATGAGCATTTTACATATACGCCCGGTGAAACCAACGTGATGACAACGGCAGGGGAAGCGTTTGCCGACGGGAAAGGCGTCTGTCAGGATTATGCCCATGTACTGATTACGTTATGCCGTATGGCAGGCATGCCGGCGCGGTATGTCAGTGGACTCTTTGTAGGGGAAGGAGCCAGCCACGCCTGGACGGAAATCTGGATGGACGGTCTGTGGTACGGCATCGATCCCACCCATAACTGCCCGGCCGATGAAAAATATCTGAAGCTTTGTATCGGTCGGGATTACAGTGACTGCCCGCTGGAACGGGGTGTGTTCTCCGGCTGGGCGGAGCAGACACAGAAAGTTTTTACAAAAGTGACAGACTGAATTAATTCTTGCTTTACTGTTTTCAAGCTGTAAGGAGAACCCATGACAGAGACTGTGATTAAAGCGCCTCTTCCGGTGGGGGAGGCGCTTGTCATTCAGAAAAACCGCATCGCGGGCGCTGACCCGAAAAGCCACCGGCTTTCCATCGTCACCGGCACTCACGGCGACGAACTGGAAGGACAGTATGTGGCCTGGCAGCTGGCCCGGGTGCTGGAAAAAAAGAAAGATGTGCTGCGTGGCACGGTGGATATTTATCCTGCCCTGAACCCTCTGGGCATCAGCACGATTTACCGTGGTCTTCCGGGTTTTGACCTGGATATGAACCGTATCTTTCCGGGAAGCCGCAATGAAACCATGTACGAATATATTGCTAACGGCATCATCCGGGATATCAAAGGGGCGGACCTGTGCATCGATATCCACGCCAGCAATATTTTCTTGCGTGAGATTCCCCAGGTGCGCATCAATGAAAAAACAGCGAAGGCGCTGACGCCGCTGGCCAAACTGCTGAACATGGATTTTATCTGGATCCACAGCGCGGCTACGGTGCTGGAGAGCACGCTGGCCTACAGCCTGAACATGCTGAAAACGAAAACCCTGGTGGTGGAGATGGGCGTGGGCATGCGCATCACCCGGAGTTATGGGGACCAGCTGATAACGGGTATTTTATCCGTCATGTCCCATCTGGGCATGCTTACGGAAGCGGCGCCGGAAGTCAAGCAACCTGTGGTCAGCACCGATGGCAGCGTGGCCTTTATCAACGCGGATGCATCCGGCTTTTTCATGCCCCAGGTCATGCACGGGGAGTATGTGAAAAAGGGACAGCTTATGGGTTATATCGCCGATGCACTGAACGGAGTCACGAAAGAGGAACTGTTCAGCCCGGTAGACGGTATGGTTTTTACCCTGCGTGAATACCCGGTGGTCAACGAAGGCTCGCTGATTGCCCGGATACTGGGAGGCATCGAACTATGAGAAGGGTAAAATTATTTACGATAGATGCGCTTCCGTACCGTCAGCCCATCCCGGTGTATGGGTACCGTTTCGGCTCGCGGAAAAAAACGCTGGCTGTGATGGGCGCCATCCGGGGCGACGAAGTGCAGCAGATGTACACGGCGGCGCGCCTTGTGCGTAAATTTTCGGAACTGGAAGCAGCGGGAACTTTTGCTCCGGACTGCGGCGTGATGGTAGTTCCCTGTGCAGGACAGTTCTCCATGAACGTGAGCAAACGCTTCTGGCCGCTGGACAATACGGACATCAACCGCATGTTTCCCGGCTATGGAGCAGGGGAGACGACCCAGCGCCTCGCGGACAGGCTCTTTACAGCGCTGCAGGGATATAAATGGGGCATCCATCTGGCCAGCTTTTATCTGCCCGGAGACTTTGTTCCCCATGTGCGGATCGTAGATACAGGGTACCAGGATAATGAAGAAGGCCTGGACTTCGGTCTGCCCTACCTGGTGATACGCAAGCCGCACCCTTATGACACGACCACGCTGAATTATAACTGGCAGGTGTGGGAGACCCGGACCTTCTCCGTATATTCCCGCACGACGGACCGTATTGATGAGGAAAGCGCGGAAATGGCAGCGGACAGCGTGCTGCGTTTTCTGGCGAAAAAGGGAATGCTGCCTCATAAAAGGCCTGAGAGTGTGCTGCGGTTCCTCACGGAGAAAGGCATGCTGGACGGTGAATTCCCGGAAGGTTCAAAAACGAAAACAGTTAAAGAAGAAAAACTTGTGAACATCCACAATAAAGCAGGCGGCATCCTGATCCGTTACCATCACCCGGCGGATTTCGTCAGAGAGGGCAATCTTCTGGCGGAAATCATTGACCCGTATACCACGGATGTACAGGAGAGAATCTGCGCGCCGGCAGACGGCACGCTGTTCTTTGCCCATCACGCACAGCTGATAGCAGGGCATTCCATAGTGTTCCGTCTGATTCCGGAGAGATAAATGACTTGCAGTCTTTATCATTGTGCGATAAAATAATAAAGCAGTTTGTTGTCTATTATTTAAGGTAAATTTTGAAAATAAGGATAGCGTTTTTCGTTTTGTCGTGAGGCGGTCCGGGCTTTTCTGCGGCGGAGCGGCAAAATGCTTCCTGTTTTTCACAAAAGAAACAGCGAGGGGTTTTCTGTATGAGCGGTTATTTTGGCGTTGTATCCAAAGAAGATTGCGTGTTTGATCTGTTTTTCGGCACAGATTACCATTCCCATCTGGGAACCCGCCGGGCCGGCCTGGCGGTGTACGGGGAGGATGGCTTTAACCGGTCCATCCACAATATTGAGAATTCGCCTTTCCGTACCAAGTTCGATGATGACGTCCATCACATGAAGGGCAATCTGGGTATCGGCTGCATTTCCGATTTTGAAGCCCAACCCCTGATCGTCCGTTCCCACCATGGAACCTATGCCATTACCACCGTCAGCAAAATCAATAACATGGATGAACTGGTGGCCGGCGTTATGAAAAAGACCGGCACCCATTTCCTGGAAATGAGTGGCGGCAGCATCAATGCCACGGAACTGGTGGCTACCCTGATCAATCAGAAGGATAATCTGATTGAGGGCATCCGTTACGCCCAGGAAAGCGTAGACGGTTCCCTGTCCCTGATGATTATGACGCCCCAGGGAATTTACGTGGCCCGCGACAAGGTAGGGCGTACGCCCATGATCCTGGGCAAAAAACCGGAAGGATTCTGCGCTACCTTTGAATCTACCGCGTACCTGAACCTGGGATATGAGGACTTCAAAGAACTGGGCCCCGGTGAAATCGATATCATGACGCCGGAAGGCGTGCAGGTGCTGGCGAAACCCGGCTCCAAGATGCGTGTATGCACATTCCTGTGGGTGTATTATGGCTATCCGTCTTCTTTCTACGAAGGCGTTTCCGTGGAACAGATGCGGTATAACTGCGGCAAGTACATGGCGCAGCGGGATTCCGTCAGTGCGGATGCTGTGGATAATGTAGCGGGCGTGCCGGATTCCGGTATTGCCCATGCGGTAGGGTATGCCAATGAAAGCCGTATTCCGTTCTCCCGCCCGCTGATTAAATACACGCCCACCTGGCCCAGGTCGTTTATGCCCACTATCCAGAGCAAACGGAATCTCATTGCTAAGATGAAGCTGATACCGGTGCATGAACTGATCGAAGATAAACGTATTATCCTGGTGGATGACTCCATCGTACGCGGTACGCAGTTGCGGGATACCACGGATTTCCTGTTCAAGTCAGGGGCAAAAGAGGTACACGCCCGTCCGGCCTGTCCGCCGATTACCTTTGGCTGCAAATTCCTGAACTTCTCCCGCTCCAATTCGGAGATGGAACTCATCGCCCGGCAGATAATCGCCAAAGAAGAAGGGACAGAAGTGGCCAGGGAAGTGCTGGAAGATTACTGCAATCCCGATTCGGACCGATACCATACCATGATCCAGGGTATTTGCCAGAAGATGGGATTCACCAGCCTGGCATTCAACCGCCTGGACGATATGATCAAGGCGGTGGGCATCGATCCGGATACGCTTTGCACGTACTGCTGGAACGGAAAAGATTAAGGTAAACAAATAGTATAAAAATAACAGCGTGCAGGGATTCGCAAAACCGTTCACGTTTGTTATTCCATGGACTCATGCGCCGGCGGCTTCGAAACTCGGGGCTTTGCCCCTCAGACAGTCTCGCTGCTGTGTCACATTTCATCTCATGGAACTAAACAAACGTTCCCGATGTTTTGCTCATTCCCTGCACGCTTATTCTTTTTTAAAACTATGCATCTTATTAAAAAATAATTCGCCTTAGTACGAATACACGACTCCGAACAGCGCTGTCCTTCCATACGCCGGGCAGTCCCCGATGGTACGAGATCCAAGCGCTTCGTAGGATTCGTTGAACAGGTTATGCACTTTCAGATAGCTGCTCCAGTGCTTGTTGAACTTGTAACCCAGGTTGATGTCTACCACAAAATAGTTACCGGAGTACCAGCCTTCGTTCCGCCCCAGTCCGGCGGTCAACAGCAGGTTGTTGGACCAGCGTTTGTCTTTGTAGCGCAGGGCGGCTTTCAGCTGATGGCGGGCCACCAGGCTCGTATAGGACGAAGGCATGTCTCCCCAGTCGGTGTTGGAGTTGGTATAGGTATAGGAGAAGGTGGCATTGTATTTCGGACTGAACACGTCGGTAACGGAAAGGTTTATACCTATCTGGTGCTGGCTTTTACCGTTGTCGGGACGCCACACATCCTCATTCTTGTACCATAAAATCGGGTTTTTGGTATAGGACCAGAACCCGCCCAGGTCCGCAAAGACTTTGTCGCTGAACTGGTGGCGGATGCCGCCGCTGCCCTTCCAGCCTTTTTCCGCATCCAGATTCGGATTTCCCTGAATCCGCTGGTTGTTGTAATACAGTTCGTCCAGGGTCGGCACTGCGTAAAAGTGCTGCAGGGAGCCGTAAAGGGTTGTTTTTTTATCCGGCCGGTATTCCGCGGTGTTGGTGGAGATGTAATGGGTGCCGAACCCGCTGTTGTGGGTGATCCCCCGTGTAGTGGAAAGGGTCAGTTTTTTTATCTGGCGGGTTCCTCTGAGGAAAGCAGTGATGTTGGTCGCGCTTTTTTTATAATTTTTGCCGAAGCTGCGATTTGCATTTTTCTCTTCCGCAGTAGCGCCCGGCGGATCGCCGGATACGTCATAATTCGTATCGCTGTCCACGCTGGTGTGGCGCCAGGATAATCCGGCTGCCAGGCTACGATTGCGCTTTTTGCCGAGGAGCCAGCTGTCCCGCCAGTCGATTCCGTTGGTGGTGGTTTTCCAGCGTCCGTAGGAAAGCAGGTCTTCCTGATCTTTGATGCCGGTGGGACGGAATGTGTCACCCTGGTTATAATAATGGTATACAGACACATAACCGGGCGTTGCAGAGTTTTCCTTGTAATTATAGGTCAGCGCAAGGTGGTTGGCCATTTTTGAGTAATTGTAGTCCGTGGGATTCAGGCGGGAATACCACAAACCCCTGTCGTTACTGAAGTGGCCGTAGGTCAAATTCAGTGAACTGTTTTTGGCCAGCTGCCGGTCGATGCGGAAGTACATCTCGCGCCGGCTCACGGCGGAGTTAGGCATAGTTTCCCTGTCACCGTCCACGCTCTTGTAACGCAGTTTTTCCAGGTTGCTGCGCCCGCCGGTACCGATCCAGCTCCAGCCCTTGCCGCTGCCGGCCAGCTGGGTTTCCCAGCGCCAGGCATCGTACGGTCCCCGGGCTCCTTCGAATTTGAATTCATGCTCTTTGCCCTTTTTGGTAATGATATTGATTACGCCGCCGGGGGTATCGTAGTTGATAAAACTGTCGCCTGCCGGACCGTGCAGTATCTCAATACGCTCGATGGCCATGACCGGCGGCGCCATATCCAGGTCGTAAGTGGCCCGGCCGTCGGATAGACCGCTTGCCAGATTCTGTTTCCGTCCGTCGATAAACACAGCGACGCGGTCGTCACCGTCAATGCGGACAATCTGATGGTTGGTGTTGACGGAACCGGGGGTAACGGTTAAGCCGGGGGCGTAAGCCAGGGCTTCCGCCACGGTTTCGTAATGGTTGTCCTGCATTTCTTCGGCGGTGATAACAGTGGTGAACGCCGGCGCCGGCATCAGAGGCGACTGGGATACGACGCTGTGGGCGTTGACATGTTCTGCTGCAGTTATGGCAGTTTGCGAGCCGGTAGTCCGGACGGGCTCTTTGTTTGCTTTTTCCGCATAAGCGGGCAGGATGGCGGCGGAACAGGCCAGTAAAACAGCGGCCGATAATGTTCTGGAAAGCATGGGGTTCCACTCCTTTTTTATTCATCAAAAAATAGTAAGTAAGGATAAAAAGCCGGAAAATTTTCAAATCTATTATACACAAAATTTCTGTTTAAAAAAAGGTTAGGAAGCCGGTAAATTTTCTTCCGGAAAAAGAAAGGGAGGAAATGTATATTTATGCGGGACACGGCAAAAATATTCTAAAAGGTTTTCAAAGTTAACACTATGAGGCTGTTATTGTACACCGGAAGCACTTTTATACTTTTTTACTGGACATATTTCCTGTTTTAGGATAAAGTATTAACATACCTATAGTGTTAGTTAAATTTTATATATGGGGGATGAGTATTGTGAAAAAGGGAGAACCTAAGACTTTAACATACCTGTCACTGGTAGCCGTAGTGCTGGTGCTGGCAGGGCTGGCGTATGCGGTGGTTCATAACCATATGCCGGTAAAAGAAACTGCCTGGGCGCTGACACCGCCTGTGATTGCCATTGCGCTGGCGCTGATTACCAAAGAAGTGTACAGTTCCCTGTTCCTGGGAATCTTGACCGGCGCGTTCCTGAATGCCGGGTTTGATCTGGTTGGAACCCTGAACCAGGTGTTCCAGCAAGGGCTGCTGACAGTTCTGTCCGATAAATGGAACGTGGGTATTCTGATTTTCCTTATTATTTTGGGTATGATGGTGCAGCTGATGAACCGTACCGGCGGATCAGCCGCTTTCGGACAGTGGGCATCTACCCATATTAAGAGCCGGGCCGGCGCGCAGCTGGCAACCATGCTGCTGGGCTGCCTGATCTTCATTGACGACTATTTTAACTGCCTGACCGTCGGGTCCGTTATGCGTCCGGTAACTGATAAGTACAACATCAGTCGTGCCAAGCTGGCCTACCTGATTGACTCTACGGCAGCGCCTGTCTGCATCATTGCGCCGATTTCTTCCTGGGCCGCGGCGGTGTCCGGCTTCGTAAAAGGGGAGAACGGCATCAGCATTTTCGTGCAGTCCATTCCTTTTAACTTCTATGCGCTACTGACCCTGGCCATGATGGTGATCATCATTTTCCTGGGTATTGATTACGGTCCCATGAAAGTACATGAAGAAAATGCGCTGAAGGGTGATCTGTTCACCACCGGCATTACGGAAGAAGCGGCCGAGACCATGCGTAAGGGTGAAAAAATCGGCAGCGTCATCGATCTGGTGCTCCCTATCGTGATGCTGATTATCTGTTGCGTTATCGGTATGATTTACACCGGCGGTTTCTTTGAGGACAAAGGCTTCGTAGATGCTTTCGCCAACAGCGACGCATCCGTCGGTCTGGTGTTAGGTTCCGCGGTCGCCCTGATTATCACCGTAGCTTTCTATCTGATCCGTCAGTCCCTGCCTTTCGCGGACTGCATGGACTGCCTGCCGGAAGGTTTCAAGCAGATGGTTCCGGCCATGCTGATCCTGTCCTTTGCCTGGGCCTTAAAGGCTATGACCGACAGTCTGGGAGCTGCCAAATATGTGGCCAGCGTGGTAGAAAGTTCTGCCGGCAACCTGATGAACTTCCTGCCGGCCATCATCTTCCTGATCGCAGTGTTCCTGGCATTTGCCTCCGGTACCTCCTGGGGTACCTTTGGTATCCTGATTCCCATCGTGGTATCCTGCTTCCAGGGCGTTGACCATCAGCTGATGATCATCTCCATCTCCGCCTGCATGGCCGGCGCGGTATGCGGTGACCACTGTTCCCCGATTTCCGATACGACGATTATGTCGTCGGCCGGCGCCCAGTGTATCCATCTGAATCACGTTACAACTCAGATTCCCTATGCCATGACGGTGGCGGTGGTTTCTTTCTTCACCTATCTGGTAGCCGGGTTTACCAAGAGCGCTCCGGCGTCGATTTGCTTCGGCGTTGTAATTCTGTGCATGGGCCTCATGGCCATGCGGAGGAGAGATCTCGGCAAGATTGGAGAGTAAAAAAAGTTCTTGGATTTGCCGGAATTAAAAACAGCTGGTAAATTAATTAATTAACTGTGCCTGAAGTATTGGCGGCGCCAATCTCCGACGGCACAGTTTTTAATTATAATTCACAGTTTTATATGGAAAGATGTTCTGATTCATGATAAAATATTTACAATAAGCTGAACCATGACAGCAGGGAACCGGAAACGGGACCTGAACCGGCGGGAAGGCCGGTTGCAGGTAACTCTTTCCCAATGATTAAGGAGGAACTGGAATGTTAAAAGACGGCAAAATCTGGATGGCGAATAACGATAAAGGCGAGAACATTTTCATTCTGCCGAAGATGGCTAATCGCCATGGTCTGGTGGCAGGCGCCACCGGTACCGGTAAGACTATCACCTTGAAAGTTATGGCAGAAAGCTTCAGCGATATGGGCGTGCCGGTGTTCATGGCCGACGTAAAAGGCGATATCGCAGGCATGATGTGTCCCGGCGTCAACACGGAAGACATGCAGAAACGGATCCAGAAGTTCGGCCTGGCAGAAGCCGGTTTTGAATACAAAGGCTATCCGGTAACAATCTGGGATATTTTCGGGAAGAAGGGAATTCCCCTGCGCACCACGGTTTCCGAGATTGGACCTCTGCTGATGGCCCGTATCCTGGAGCTGAACGACCTGCAGAGCGCCATTTTAAATATTGTGTACAAAATCGCGGACGATAACCAGCTGTTGCTGATCGATACCAAAGACCTGAAGGCCATGCTTAATTTTGTCAATGAGAACCGCATTAAATTTGAAGCGGAATATGGCAAGATGAGCCCGGCGTCCATTACGGCCATCATCCGCGCCATTGTGGCACTGGAGACCCAGGGGGCCGACGTGTTCTTCGGCGAACCGGCCCTTTCCATTTCTGACTGGCTGACCCAGGACTGCGGCAGGGGCATGATCAACATTCTGGACAGCGAAATCCTCATTAACAACGGAAGATTGTATTCCACTTTCCTGCTGTGGATGATGTCCGAACTGTTTGAAACCCTGCCGGAAGTCGGCGACCTGCCGAAGCCCAAGATGGTCTTCTTCTTCGATGAAGCGCACCTGCTGTTTAACGGGGCGTCCAAAGCGCTGCTGGAAAAAATCGAGCAGGTGGTGAAACTGATTCGTTCCAAGGGCGTGGGCATCTACTTCTGCACCCAGAGCCCCAAGGATATTCCTGACGGTGTACTTGCACAGCTGGGCAACAAAGTGCAGCATGCACTGCGCGCTTATACCCCGGCTGACCAGCGGGCAGTAAAAGCGGCAGCTGCATCTTACCGTCCCAATCCGGCCTTCGATACAGCTTCCACTATTATGGAATTGGGCACCGGCAAAGCGGTGGTGTCCTTCCTGGAGGAAAGCGGCATCCCCGGCATGGTACAGAAGGTTTCCATTCTGCCGCCCCAGTGCAGCATGGGTTCCGTTTCCGACGCGCAGCGGGACCAGGCCATTAAAGCCAGTCTGCTGTACAGTAAATATTCCGGTTTCTTTGACCGCGACTCCGCCTATGAGTTCCTGCAGCGGCAGCAGCAGGTAATGGCAAAAGAAGCAGAAGAAGCAAAAGCCGCGGCGGAGCAGGCCAGGATTGCGGAAAAAGAAGCCAAAGAAGCGGCACTTGCTAAGGAAAAGGCTGAAAAAGAAGCAGCCCGGGAAGCGGAACGGGCCGAGGCGGAGAAGAACCGCATGATCAAATCCGTAGGCGGCAGCGTACTGGGTACGGTAGGGCGTCAGGTCGGCAGGACCCTGGGCGGTTCCGTTGCGGGTAACGTGGGCAAGACGGTGGGCGGAAGCCTGGGCGCCAGCCTGATCCGCGGGATCTTCGGAACATTCTTTAAAGGATAATTCTCTACAGTTTAAATTGTAACAAAAAGTTGCAAGGATAAGACAACACAAAACCGTCCCCGATGTTTTGCTTATGCCTTTTTCTTTGCAGCTTTGTTCCAATAAACAAAAAAGCTGTACAACACGCAGTGATGCGTATTGTACAGCTTATTTTTTTAGAAACTAACTATTTCCGTATTACTGCAGTCTCTCAATATAGGTTTTAATCTCGTTTACATTGTAGAGCAGTTTCGTTTCGTTGCCGGTTTCGTCGATCAGTGTAGGCACGGCGCAGATGTTAAATTTCTTTGCCATTTCCGCGCCTTCGGCTTCTTCGGCGAAGAGTGGGGTGTATTCCACATGGGCTTCCTGCAGCATCTTCTTCACCATGTTGCAGTTGGGGCAGGTGTGGGTGGAGATCAGGTAGCGTTTCCCATTGGAAGCAAGGGCTGCCGGGGAAGACGCACTGCTGTTCATGATGCTGGCAGACAGGTTTTTTGCTGCGTCCATCATCTGTTTGTCGGGAAGCTCCGCGGTCTTCGGGAACGCGGAAACTTTCTTCGCGGCATCTGTTGCAACAGCTACCTTTGCGGAAACCTCCGCGTCAGCTTCCAGCTTGTTTTCCCGGTCAATACGTACCTGTTCGGTATTGTAGGTCTTGCGGTTCTGGAATTCGCTGACCTTACCGTCATTCCAGTTCCGAACCGGACGGTAGTACCCGGTGATGCGGGAGTACACTTCCGCGTTGCGTCCGCATTTCGGGCAGGTGAAGTGTTCGCCACGGATATAACCGTGTTCCGCACAGACGGAGTAGGTGGGGGACAGGGTGTAATAGGGCAGCTTGAAGTTCTGGGCAATTTTGTGCACCAATGTTGCTGCGGACTGCCAGTCCGGCAGGCGTTCGCCCAGGAAACCGTGGAACACGGTGCCACTGGTGTAGAGGGTCTGCAGCTCGTCTTCCAGTTCCAGCGCGTCAAAAATGTCATCGGTGTAACCAACCGGCAGATGGCTGCTGTTGGTGTAGTAAGGCGCGTTGCCGTCTTTGGCCGCGGTCAGGATACCGGGGAATTCTTCCGTATCGTGTTTCGCGAAACGGTAGGAAGTGGATTCCGCCGGGGTGGCTTCCAGGTTGTACAGGTCGCCGTATTGTTCCTGGTAATCAGACAGGCGGGTGCGCATGTGGTTCAGCACTTCGATGGCAAAGGCCCGGCCTTTTTCCGTGGTCATGTCTTCACCCTTCAGCCAGGCAGAGTTCAGGATGGCTTCGTTCATGCCTACCATGCCGATGGTAGAGAAGTGGTTCTTAAAGGTGCCCAGGTAACGGCGGGTGTAAGGATACAGGCCTTCGTCCATAAGGCGGCTGATTACTTTCCGTTTTACCGACAGGGAACGGGCCGCGATGTCCATGTATTTATCAAGCGTGGCGTAGAATTCTTCCTTCGTCTTGCTCAGGTACGCGATGCGGGGCAGGTTCAGGGTTACCACGCCGATGGAGCCGGTGCTTTCGCCGGAACCGAAGAAGCCGCCGGATTTCTTGCGCAACTCCCGCAGGTCCAGACGCAGACGGCAGCACATGCTGCGCACGTCGGAGGGTTTCATGTCGGAATTGATGTAATTGGAGAAGTAGGGTGTGCCGTATTTGGCCGTCATTTCAAACAGGAGACGATTGTTTTCCGTGGCGCTCCAGTCAAATTCTTTGGTAATGGAATAGGTAGGAATCGGGTACTGGAAGCCGCGGCCGTTGGCGTCGCCTTCGATCATGGTCTCGATGAACGCCTTGTTCACCATTTCCATTTCTTTCTTGCAGTCATTGTAGGTGAAGTCCATGTTCTTTCCGCCCACGATGGCCGGCATGTCCTTCATGTCGTCGGGCACGGTCCAGTCCAGGGTGATGTTGGTGAAGGGAGCCTGTGTGCCCCAGCGGGACGGCGTGTTCACACCGTAGATGAAGGACTGGATGCACTGTTTCACTTCCTTGTAATCCAGGTTGTCAACTTTTACAAAAGGAGCCAGGTAGGTGTCAAAGGAAGAGAACGCCTGAGCCCCGGCCCATTCATTCTGCATGATGCCCAGGAAGTTGACCATCTGGTTGCAGAGGGTGCTTAAATGTTTGGCCGGCGCCGAAGAGATACGGTCGGGAACGCCGCCCAGTCCTTCCTGGATCAACTGCTTTAAGCTCCAGCCCGCGCAGTAACCGGTGAGCATGCTCAGGTCATGGATGTGCATGAAGCACTTGCGATGGGCTTCAGCGATTTCTTCGTCATAAATTTCGCTGAGCCAGTAGTTGGCGGTGATGGCGCCGGAGTTGGAAAGGATCAGCGCGCCCACGCTTAAGGTGACGGTGGAGTTTTCTTTTACCCGCCAGTCTTTATCTTTTCCGATGTAGCCGTCCACCAGCTTTTTGTAATCCAGCAGGGTGTTTTTGGTGTGACGTGCCTGCTGGTGCTGTTTACGGTATAAGATGTAGGCTTTCGCGGTCTTCACGTAATCGCATTTCATCAGCATGGATTCCACGCGATCCTGGATATCCTCTACGGTAGGAATTTCCTGGGAGTTTTCCCGCAGGTTGGTGATGACCATCAGGGTGATGGCGCCGGCGATGGTGGAAACGTTTCTTGCTTCTACTTCACCGGTGGCGATGAATGCTTTGGCGATCGCGTTTTCAATTTTCTTCTCGTCAAAGGGTACGGTGATGCCGTTACGTTTTACTACATTCTTAAAATACGTCATGATGCTGCTTCTCTCCTTACATTAAATTTGTCATTTGCCGGAAAGTGCCGGATAATTTCCGGCGCTTTTTCATTTTTCTGTGTTACTCCTGATTTACTTTTGATTCCGGTAATTCTGTTACCTTGTTTTCTTTCAGCGACTGCTGCACGTCGATGAGCCGCTGGTTGTCGCTGCCCCGCCAGATGGCGCGGCCGGTCTTCAGTTTTTCCACGAAGGGACCGTCTACCAGAACGTCTAACCGGGTCAGCGCTTCTTTTGCGGTTTCCCCTGCCGCACCCTTTAGGATCTGTTCGAAGGTCCAGCCGGTGTAGAGCCAGATGTTCAGCCCGGCCTTTTTAGCCGCGTCCGCAATTTCAATTACTGCCTGCGGCTGCATCAGCGGGTCGCCGCCGGAGAAGGTGAGACCGTCCAGGTATTTTGTCTGCAGGATCTCCCGGATTACGTCTGCTGTGTCCCGCTCCGTGCCGCCCATGGGATCATGGGTTTCCGGGTTCTGGCAGCCCGGGCAGTTGTGGGGGCAGCCCTGGAAGAACAGGACATACCGCACGCCGGGACCGTTCACGGAAGAATGCTTTTTAACACCTGAAATACGGACTGTGCTCATGGAAACGACCTTCTTTTGCTGTGTTTTATGATACTGCCGGAAGAATGGCGCATGTATTCCCGCGCCGTTCCTGCTTCCCGGAACATCATCGGGGTTTTATCCCGTTTGGTAATACCCATTATAACACAATTAGTATGTCTGTCAATACCAAAACACAAGATATTGTGCTTTTACATAAAAAGACGGATGCTAAGTGACAAATATTGAGACTTGCCATATCCATTAAAACCATCATCACACTTTATCCTGTGATTTTTGGTGTTTTGCGGGTCGGCGTAATGGCAGCTTTCCCGAACAAAACGATAAAATGCAGGTATGAAATGTTACTAAGAGACAAAGAAAATAACACTGTCTATATGTATTAACAGAAAGCAGGCTGGAAAACAGCGCTACGACTGGAGTTGCGAAAAAAATCCGGTCACTAAAGTGACCGGACGGGGAATTTTGAGTTAAAAATTTTACGGTTTTATACTTCATCCGGGTCCAGAATCCCCAGCTTACGTTTCCAGTACCGGGAATAGATGGCGCCCAGGGGATTGTGTGCCAGCAGGCGGTCTTTGGCAACCAATGCCGTCACCGGTCCGTCACAGTTGGCAGTGAAGATGGCATCGTGCCCTACGCAAAGACCGCAGATGATGAACAGTTCCACGCCTTTTTCCTTTAAGAAGCGGGCCTGGAATTTGGGATTGCACATGGCTTCGTGATTCAGTTCCGGTTTCACCTGCTTGAGCCCGTATTCTTTTTTCGCAAAGCTGCAGTTTTTACAGCAGACGCTGTAAAATTCAAAACCCTGCTGGGTGTAATAGCGCGCGATGTACCGGGCTTCGGCGTTCAGACCGATGCAGAAGGCCATGCCTAATTTCTTATAGCCCATGCATTTGGCAAACTCGGCAATCTCCTGCAGGCGGGTAATGTTGCTGTAAAAAGTTCCCTCCACATAAGCAGCGGCCTGCATCATTTTCAACTCGTCTTCCGTGTAGGCCCGCTTCACTTCTTCCTCAGATACGCCCGTGCAATTGACGCCTTTGGTATAACAGGCGTGGGTGGGGCAGTTTGCACAATCTGCTTTCATGATTTTCCTCCAGTTTTAAGATTCTCTTAATTTAAATCTGCGAACGCTTTGTTTTCAAATTGTAAAACGGTTTTTATTGTGTCATCTTTCATTCCGCTTCATTCATCTTGTGACGGACATGGATCAGCGCTTCGTCCAGAATGTCAATTACGTGCTGGTCGTCCAGGGAATAGTAAATGCTTTTTCCTTCCCGGCGGGCCTTTACCTGGTGCGCCATGCGCAACAGTTTCAACTGATGGCTGACGGCGGACTGGGTCATTTCCAGTGCGGCGGCTATATCGCTGACGCAGAGTTCGCCGTGGGAAAGGGCGTTGATGATCCGCATGCGCGTTTCATCACCCAGCACTTTGAAAAACTCTGAAACGGCGCTGAGCTGATTTTCTTCCAGCATCTGTGCCTGAACTTTTTTTACGATTACGGGATCGTAGTTTAAAGGAGGGGCAGAGGCGCTTTCTGTTTTCTTGCGCAATGGTTTCGTTGCGGCTTTTTTAGTTGTCATAATAAAACCTGCCTGTTCTGTAATAGTGTCAGTTGCTCTGGGCAACGAGAATTATAACATATGTATGATTATAACATATGTTTTGTAAATTTGTTAAAGAACTGCCTTGAAAAAAACATATAACGGGCTTAAGATTAAAAAAACAGGTGATAGTTTTTTTCTGAAGGGTAATTTTACGGAGGGAACTGACATGAAACTGAAGAAACAGATGGTTTTACCTGTTCTGTTATCTCTTTCTGTATTTTTTAGCTCGTCGGCAGCAATGTCCGCCTCTGCTTATGCTTCTGCCGCCCCCCGGACCGCAGTGGTAAGGCAGCTGGCGGAAGCCGCGCCCAACAACACATCTATTCCGGAAGTGGAAAAGAAGAAACCGGATACGTCTGACCGTTCCGGCAGCGCAAGGTCCCGGAAAGATTCTTCATTTTTTGAGGATCTTCTGGAAAAAATCGCGGTGATGTTTTTGGTGTATATGTTTATAGAAGCAATCAATTCGCTGCTGAATGACTTTTTCCATGACGGGGACACGAAGATTAAAATTACGCCGAAGGAGAAGCAGAATCCGTCGAAACAGAACCAGCGCGATAACAACCTGAAACGAATGCCGGGGCAGGAAGTGTAACAAGCCGATAAAAGCAAAAGACGAAACGGAAAGCATGGTTATGCTATGCTTACTGTTTCGTCTTTTTTATCAGCAGTTATTATAAAAAATTCAGTTATAAACTATCCGCTGTCTGTACTTTGATAATACGTAATTTGATAATATGTGATAATCCTTTGCCGGCTGCAGTCCTGTTACAGGTTTCTCTTTTGGAATTCCGCAAACAAGTCCACCGGTTTCCCTGAACAAAGGTTATAGTCCGGGCAGGCTTCTGTCGCTTTGGCCCGGGCCAGCTGCAGATCGTGGTACACGTCCCACTTGGCCTGTACCTGGGCGTGTCCGTACTGACGCAAAATGTACGAGGGGTGGAAGGTGGCGATGCAGTCGTAACCCTGAGGCGTTTTGAACCATTTGCCCCGTTGCCGGGTTATGCGCATGGCGGGGTCGCCTAAGTAGTGCATGGCGACGCTGCCTAACGCCACAATCACTTTTGGCTGCAGAATAGCGAGCTCCCGCTCCAGCCAGATCTTGGCGCAGAAATCCGCTTCCGCCAGGTCCGGTGTCCGGTTGCCTTTGGGGCGGCATTTTACGATGTTGGTGGTCAGTACCCTGTCCCTTGTCATCTGGACCGACCACAGGGCTTTGTCCAGAAGCTGGCCGGAAGGTCCGATCAGTGGGCAGCCGTAATCATCCTCCACGCCACCGGGACCTTCGCCGATAAACACGATGGGGCTGTCCGGACAACCGTACCAGCCTACGGGGGCCTGGCAGTCGCCCCGCAGATGACAGGAACTGCATTTATCCAATTGCGCGGCCAGTTCGGCAAGCTGATTTTCTTTTATGCTCATGGTCAACCTCGTGGTATAATATAAAATATAGAAGAACTCATAACACTTACAGTAATCTGTGTAATTATTCTTACAACTAATTTTACAGGAATCAGCTTGATTATGTCAAAAAGATTATGCTACCCGTAAAGAGGTTTTTAGGGACAGCGGAAAGGAAGTATCATGGCAAAGTATTTAGGCGGGATCAAGGATCCGAATATTGAAGTGGTTGGGATTGCCCAACATTTCTTTGAAAATGATTTTGATGTTCAGTACTACGATTATAAACTTGATGCACTGACGGTGCAGAAGCACAGCATAGCCAAATCCGTCGTCCGGTATGAAGAGGTTACGGCCGAAACCCTTGTTTCTCCTGACAGAAAGATGACAGGCGCATTAGCCGGATATCTTGCCGGTGGCCCGGTCTGGGGTGTGATTGGCGCTGTGTTGGGAGGCAATCCGGCGGTGAATGAAAAGCATGTCATACTCTGTGAGTTGGATAATGGCTGGAAGTTTGCCCTGGAACTGGATAAAAACGAGTATATTGCCTGGAACGATTCTGTGGGTGAAGCGGTAAAAACAAGGCAATCTTAAACACGGGGGTACCATTATGGAATTTCAGAAATTTGCGGATACATATGTAGTCCGTCTGGACAAGGGCGAAGAGATTATCGCGTCCCTGCAGGCGCTGTGTGAAAAGGAAAAGATCGCGCTGGGCAGCGTGGAGGGAATCGGCGCCGCGGATCACGTGGTGATCGGATTGTATGACGTGGGACAGCGGCAGTATCACAAAACGGAATTAAACGGGCCCATGGAGATCACATCCCTCCTGGGCAACATTACGCAAAAGGACGGGGCGGTGTACCTGCATCTGCACATTAATCTCTGCAACAAAGAGATGCAGATCCTGGGCGGCCACTTGAACGAGTGCCGCATCGGTGCTACCGGTGAAATAATCGTGCGCACGCTGCCGGGAAAGGTGGAACGGCTGCTGGACGAAAAGGTGACAGGGCTGAATCTGTTTAAGTTTGTGTGAAAGGCAAGAGGATGAAACGACTGCTTATAGTTTTGTTTGCTTTGCTGTTTTGCATACCGGTTTTTGCATCCGGTGGAAAGAATACGACAGACAAAGAGCAAACTGCGGATTTGTCCGGTGTAAAGGAGATATCAACATCCGTTCGTACTGTCACGGCGCCCATTATTATCGACAGGCCTGTGCGCCTCACGGAATACCGCAAGCGGCTGACACGGGAGTATGCATTCCGGCATTACGGGGAGGAATTTACGGAAATCGTTCCGCAGGCGGTCATCGTGCACTGGACGGAATCGCCGGAGGCGGACGGGGTGTATGAGTATTTTTATAAAGAAGCCAGGGCGGATGGTACGCTGAATGTCTGTTCCCAGTTTCTTGTGGACAGGGACGGTACGATTTTCCGTCTGACGCCGGAAACCATGCTGGACCGCCATGCCATCGGATACAACTGGTGTGCCATCGGCATAGAGAACGTGGGCGGCGTTGACAGAAAAGAAGACCTGACCCCGGAGCAATTGCAGGCTGATGTGCTGCTGATCCGTTACCTGTGGGAAAAATACCCGACGGTGCGGTATGTGTGGGGGCACTATCAGCAGAAATCAGCGGAGAAGAGCGGGCTGTACAAGGAAAGCGTAAGCGGCTATTATCATGCAAAGGTTGACCCGGGACCGAAGTTTATGAAAGCGTTGCAGAAAAATTTGAAAGATACGGGGCTGCTGTTTTTTAAACCGTAATGAATCAAAAATTAACACCGGCATAACGGCCTGTGTGTTGCAAAATGCGCAGGCGTTCCGCCGGTGTTTATTTTTATTGTAACTATAATGTAGCAATTGCCACAATTTAATTGACACTGTTCCGGCATATTGGTAAAATTATCATGAATAACTTTACGCTTACGTAAGGTCTGTTTCGTATACCCAAAATGAAAATGTATTGCAGTGTGCTGTGCAGTTTGCAGAAGCGCACGATTTAGATTTGGTATACGGGAAAAGGGGAAAACAAAATGAAAGTAGCCATTATCATGGGAAGTAATTCAGACTGGCCCATCCTGGAGCCGGCTGAAAAAATGCTGAAAGAGTTTGGAGTAGAGGTTGAAGTGGTTGTAGCTTCCGCCCACCGCACGCCGGACCAGGTACATGAATTCGCGACCGGCGCCCGGGACAGAGGAGTGGAAGCAATCATTGCGGCGGCGGGG
The DNA here is from genome assembly GCA_902801365.1 of uncultured Succiniclasticum sp. Classification (GTDB taxonomy): domain Bacteria; phylum Bacillota; class Negativicutes; order Acidaminococcales; family Acidaminococcaceae; genus Succiniclasticum. Next base: position 38,517 of record CADCHY010000002.1, on the reverse strand, counting down.
CTGGCAGCCCATTTGGGCGGCGTCATCGCGGCCTATACTACGCTTCCGGTTATCGGGATTCCCATAAGCGGCGGACCGTTAAAGGGCATGGACGCGCTGCTCAGTTTTGTGCAGATGCCTTCCGGCGTGCCGGTGGCCACCATGGCTATCGACGGGGCGAAGAATGCGGCCATCTTTGCCGTGGAAATTCTGGCCCTGGCCCATCCGGAACTGGTGGAAAAATTAGCGGCTTACAGAGTAAAGATGCAGGAAGAAGTGGCGGCGAAAGCGGCAAAGCTGGCTGCTGTCCGCGGAGAATAAGGACTTGCGTGCTTGCGGCGTGTCAAGGAAACGCTGATTCATTCGTCTGCAGGCACAATGTGATATAACAAAGAAAGGGAACGATTCCATCGGGTTTGTTACAGGAAAAAACGACAGGAGGCTTTCATGAGCGAGGAAAAAAAGCAGCTGACCTATGCGGACGCAGGCGTTGACATTGACGCCGGCAACCGTGCGGTAGAACTGATGAAGGACAGCGTGCGGGCCAGTTACCGGCCGGAGGTCATCGGCGACCTGGGCGGCTTTGGCGGTCTGTTTGCGCTGGACACGAAAAAGTACAAAGAACCCATCCTGGTGTCCGGTACGGACGGCGTGGGCACGAAATTAAAATTTGCGTTTCTCACCAATAATCACAGCACCATCGGCCAGGACGCAGTAGCCATGTGCGTCAACGACATCCTGGTGCAGGGGGCGGAGCCGCTGTTCTTTTTGGATTACATCGCGGTGGACAAGGTGGATTCCCAGAAAGTGGCGGACATTGTCAAAGGTGTGGCGGACGCCTGCCGGGAAAGCGGCTGTGCCCTGATCGGCGGCGAGACCGCGGAGATGCACGGCTTTTACGCAAAAGATGAATACGACATTGCCGGCTTCTGCGTAGGCGTGGCGGAACGCAGCAAGATGATCACCGGGGAAAAGGTTAAGGCCGGAGACATTTTGTTAGGGCTGCCGTCCTCCGGCGTGCACTCCAACGGGTTTTCCCTGGTACGGAAGATTTGTTTTGATGTGATGAAGTTTACGGTAGATACCCCGATTCCGGAATTCGGCTGCACCCTGGGTGAAAAACTGCTGACGCCTACCCGGCTGTATCCGAAGACCTGCCTGCCGCTGATTCAAAAGTTTGACATCCACGGCATGGTACACATTACCGGCGGCGGTTTCTATGATAATATTCCCCGGATCCTGCCGGAGGACTGCGACGCGGAAGTCCGTGCGGACGCCTGGGACGTTCCCATTGTGTTCAGGAAACTGCAGGAGTGGGGCAACGTGCCGGATAAGGAAATGTACCGCACATTCAACATGGGCGTAGGCATGGTGCTGGTGGTTGACCCGGCGGAAGCGGACGCAGTGCGGAAACACCTGAAAGAAAACGGGGAGACCTTCTACGAACTGGGTAAGGTAATTCCGGGTCATAAGACCACGGTGATGAAAGGCGGCGTTTTCGGTGAGTAAGAAAATCGGCGTAGTGGTCAGCGGACGGGGGAGCAACCTCCAGTCCATCATCGACCACATTGCGGAAGGCAAATTAAATATAGAGATTGCCGTGGTGGTCAGCGACCACAAAGAAGCCTTTGCCCTGGAACGGGCGGCCAAAGCCGGCATCCCCACGGCGGTAGTGGAACGGAAAGGCTGCAAGGACAAAGCAGAGTTTGAAGACAGAATTGACGCGGCGCTGCGGGAAGCCGGCGCGGAAGTGGTGGTGCTGGCCGGGTTCATGCGTATCCTCACCGGGCATTTCATCAGCCGCTGGGAACATAAGATCATCAACATCCATCCGGCGCTGCTGCCAAGCTTCAAGGGGCTGGACGCCCAGGGCCAGGCGGTGGACTACGGTGTTAAGGTAGCAGGCTGCACGGTGCATTTTGTAGATGAAGGCACGGACACGGGCCCCATCATTTTACAAAAGGTTGTGCCGGTGTTGGACGATGATACGGAAGAGACCCTGGCGGCCCGGATTTTAAAGGAAGAGCATAAGGCCCTGCCGGAAGCGATCCAGCTTTGGGCAGACGGCAAACTGACCATTAAGGGCCGGAAGGTTTATGTGGCAAGATAAAAGTTTTGATAGTTCGCGTTACTGTTGCGACGCAAATTTACAGATTCGTTTTGAATTCAGCTATGAGAGAATTTGAGAACGTAAAAGGATAAGTAAGGTAGAAGGCAGAGAGGAGTACGTATGAAAATCAAGAGAGCGTTACTGAGCGTTTCCGACAAAAAGGACATTACCAAACTGGCTGCGTTCCTCCATGAGAACGGGGTAGAAATCATCTCTACCGGCGGCACCATGAAAGCCATTAAGGACGCGGGCATTCCCGTAACCTATGTCAGCGACGTGACCGGGTTCCCGGAAATCATGGATGGCCGGGTAAAGACCCTGAACCCGAAGATCCACGGCGCGATTTTAGGTGTGCGCAGCAATCCGGAACACATGGCCCAGATGAAAGAGCACGGCATTACCCCCATCGATCTGGTGGTGGTCAACCTGTATCCGTTCAAGCAGACCATTGAAAAGCCGGGCGTAACGGAAGCGGAGGCCATTGAGAATATTGATATCGGCGGGCCGGCCATGGTGCGGGCCTCGGCCAAGAATTTCCGCGACGTGGTGATCATCACCAATCCGGAGCGCTACGGCAAGCTGATGGATATGCTGAAGAAAGACGGCGACATCGACCTGAAAACAAGAAAATCCCTGGCTATGGAAGCATTCAAACATACTTCCGAATATGATGCCATGATTACCGGCTATCTGCAGAAACAGCTGGAAAAATAAGAAAAAGTAAAATTGAGGGGAGTGCGCGACAGAACGGCAATGCCGGGAAGGCGCGGCTGCAGGAATGTAACTGCGGCGCATCCACTCTCAAAATTAGTAATTGTGAGGCGTGATTCATGAATATTTTGTTAATTGGCGGAGGCGGACGGGAACATGCCCTGGCATGGAAAATGGCCCAGAGCAGCCAGGTAGAGAGTATCCGCGTGGTACCGGGTAACCCCGGGATTGCAGAACTCCCCAAATGTAAATGTGTTGCACTGGACCTGAATGATCTGAACAAGGTTGCGGATTATGCAGAAGAGCACAGCATCGATTTGACGGTGGTGGGGCCGGAAGCTACATTGGTGGCAGGTATCGGCGATGTATTTCGTTCCCGGGGCCTGCCGATTTTCGGGCCCAATAAGAATGCGGCGGAACTGGAAGGATCCAAAGCCTTTTCCAAAAACCTGATGCAGAAGTACCATATTCCCACCGCGGCGTTTAAAGTGTGCACGGACATCGATTCTGCCAAAGCTTTTGTGGAAGAACAGGGTGCTCCCATCGTGGTAAAGGCGGACGGTCTTGCGGCCGGCAAGGGCGTAGTGGTGGCCATGACCAAAGAAGAGGCCATGGCGGCCATTGATGAGATGATGACGGACCATAAGTTCGGCGAAGCCGGCGCCCGGGTTGTACTGGAAGAATTCATGGAGGGAGAGGAAGCATCCCTGCTAGCATTTACCGATGGAAAAATCGTGGTGCCCATGGTTGCTTCCCAGGACCATAAACGGGTCAATGATGGGGAGGAAGCCCTGCGTGTCAAGGCGGAAGAAACCATTTTGAAGCCTGTGATTGCAGCGTTAAACAAAGAAGGAAGAACTTATTGCGGCTGTCTTTACGCCGGGTTAATGATTAAGGGTGACAGCGTGAGAGTCGTAGAGTTCAACTGCCGTTTCGGTGATCCGGAAACCCAGGTGGTACTGCCCCTGTTGGACAGCGATCTGGTTGAAATCATGCTGGCCTGTGCTACAGGTACGCTGGACGCGTCTATGGTGAAGTGGAAGAACCAGGCAACCGTCTGTGTAGTCATGGCTTCCGGCGGGTATCCGGCAGCCTATGAGAACGGCAAAGTTATCACCGGCCTGAAAGAAGCCAGCGCTGCGGCAAACGTGGTGGTGTTCCATGCGGGAACCAAAGCTGTGGGCAACGATGTTGTGACGGCCGGCGGCCGCGTGTTAGGCGTAACCGCGACAGCCAAAGATATTAAGAGCGCCAAGAACTTTGCATATGCTGCGGTGGAAAAGATTCACTTCGACAAGGCGCATTACCGGAAGGACATTGCCTGGCGTGCTTTGAACCGCTAAAAGACAGGATTTAATACAGATGAAAAACGGATTACGGAAACGCTGATCCGATGAAATTTTTCATAAAAATTTTTTTGCTTTTTTTGCTTTTCTGTGCTATGATACGTTTTAAAATATTTTCAGGAAAGGGAAGGTGTTACCATTGGCTTTTTATTACGATGAACCTGCGCATACCTTTAGTGAGTATCTGTTAGTACCGGGGTATTCTTCTTCCGAATGTATTCCCGATAATGTGACGCTGGTCACGCCGCTGGTGAAATTCAAAAAAGGTGAAGAACCGGCTATCAGTTTAAATATTCCCATGGTCTCCGCCATCATGCAGTCTGTTTCCAATGATAAACTGGCTGTGGCTCTGTCCAGGGAAGGCGGATGCTCTTTCATTTACGGCTCCCAGACGATAGAGGACGAAGCGCAGATGGTGCGGAACGTGAAGAGCCACCGCGCCGGCTTTGTCGTCAGCGATTCCAACATTACGCCGGACAGCACGCTGAAAGATGTGCTGGCGTTAAAGGAAAAGACCGGTCATTCCACCGTTGCCGTAACCAGTGACGGGACGGTAAACGGAAAGATGGAAGGCATCGTTACCAGCCGCGACTACCGTGTCAGCCGCATGGATTTGGATACGAAGGTGCGGGACTTCATGACGCCCATCAGCAAATTGATCGTAGGCAAAAAGGATACCACCCTGCAGCAGGCCAATGACATCATCTGGGACAACAAGCTGAACACGCTGCCCATCATTGACGATGACGGACGTTTGTTATACATGGTATTCCGCAAGGACTATGTCTCCCATAAAGAGTATCCCCTGGAACTGCTGGACGAAAAGAAACGCCACGTAGTGGGCGCCGGCATCAACACCCGGGATTACGCGGAACGGGTTCCGGCCCTGGTGGAAGCAGGGGCAGACGTATTGTGTATCGACTCCTCCGAAGGCTTCTCCGAATGGCAGAAGATTACCCTGAAATGGATTCGCGATCATTACGGCAATAAAGTAAAAGTAGGCGCCGGCAATGTGGTTGACGCGGAAGGCTTCCGTTTCCTGGCGGATTGCGGCGCCGACTTTGTCAAGGTCGGCATTGGCGGCGGCTCCATCTGCATTACCCGCGAGACCAAAGGTATCGGCCGCGGACAGGCTACGGCCCTGATTGATGTTTGCAAAGCCCGTGATGAGTATTTCAAAGAGACCGGTGTGTATGTTCCCGTCTGCAGTGACTACGATTACCACATGACCCTGGCCCTGGCCATGGGCGCGGACTTCCTGATGCTGGGCCGGTATTTCGCCCGCTTCGACGAAAGCCCCACCAACAAGGTCAACGTAAACGGCAGCTACATGAAAGAATACTGGGGCGAAGGTTCCAACCGCGCCCGGAACTGGCAGCGCTATGACATGGGCGGCTCCCAGAAACTCTCCTTTGAAGAGGGCGTGGATTCCTATGTTCCTTACGCAGGCAGCCTGAAGGACAACGTGAACCTGACTCTGGCCAAGATCCGCAGCACAATGTGCAACTGCGGCGCCCTGAACCTGGTCGAACTGCGCGACAAGGCGAAACTGACCCTGGTTTCCGCAACATCCATTGTGGAAGGCGGAGCGCATGACGTATTGCTGAAAGATAACACTGCGGCGACGTATGCAAAATGATGTGAGGCTATGAAAAAGTTTGTAACTGGGTTGTTAGCAGGCGGTCTGCTGCTGGCCGGGAGTTCGGTCCTGGCAGCGAACGACGCTGAAACCGTAAACAATGAAATGAAAACGGAACCTGTGACGGCAGCTGCGCCGTCACAGGCTGTTTTATCCAAAAGCAGGGGGACCATGGTTTACGTTCCCATGGATACCCGGCCTGTCTGCAAAGATTACACGGTTGCGACCATGCAGGCCGCGGGCTGGAACATAGTGGTTCCGCCGGATGAACTGCTGTCTTCTTTGGAGCGGGACGGACAGCCGGACAAACTGCTGGAATGGCTGGAACAGAATGCGAAGGAAGCGGTGGCGGTTGTGGCCAGCGCCGACGCACTGATTTACGGCGGCCTGGTAGATTCCCGTACGCATCATATCGAGCCTTCCGTGCTGCAATCCAGGGCGGAACGGCTGCTTTCCCTGAAGCAGAAAAAACATTCTCCTGATATTTATGTGTTTGTGACCATCATGCGCACCCCCAAAGCCAGCGCTGCGCCGGCAGAACCGGTTTATTATGAGGAATGGGGCGGCAAGCTGTTCCGGCAGGGCGTGCTGCTGGATAAAAACGAACTGCAGGGTCTTTCCCGCAAGGAGACCAAAGAACTGCAGGCGCTGAATCACGAGATCCCCCGTAATGTAATTGCAGATTTCTATGGCCGTCGCCGGGACAACATCCGGACGACGGAACTGCTGCTGCACGGCATTGAAAGTGACAGCTTCAACTATCTGCTGGTGGGGCGCGACGATACCAGCCCCCTGTCCCAGGCTCACAAGGAAGCCCGTTATATGTCTTCCCTGGTGAACAACTTTTCCAATACAAAGATCCGTTTCTTCTCCGGCGCCGACCAGTTGGGTCTGGTGCTGCTGACACAGGCAGCCAACCGGCTGACCTACAATACGCCGCTGGTGTATACGGAGTTCGGGGCAGGAAAAGGCGGAGCCACGGTTCCCACCTACGAAGACGATACAGTGGCGGAATCGGCGAAACAGCACATTTTTGCGGCCGGAGGATTTCCGTCCAGAAATCCGGATACGGCAGATTATATTTTGCTGGTCAATACACCGTATAACGGAAAGACCCTGGAAGCTTCCGACGTAAAGAACAGCGGCGTTGCGGATAAGAATACCAGGGCCTTTGCGGATAAAGTGCAAACTTATCTGGAAAAGGATAAAAAGGTGATTGTATCTGACTCGGCTTATGGCAACGGAGCGGACAACGCGTTAGTGAAAGAACTGTTCCGGCGGGGCATCGCATATGATCTTGCGGCCTACGGCGGCTGGAATACCTCCGGCAATACGCTTGGTTTTGCCCTGTCCCAGGGAATCGAATCCCCGTACTATGAAGGGAACGCGGCGAAAGACCTGCTGACGGTGCGTTATCTGGACGACTGGGCCTATCAGGCCAACGCCCGCATGGACGTGTATAAGAATGTAATCTGGCCGAATTATATGCCTAACTCCGGCTATACTCCGGAACAGAAGCGCATTGCGGAAGCCGCCATCAAAGAAAGCATCACCAAAGTTTCGGAACCGGTGATGGGGAACGTGGCGAAGGATTACGATTTCAAACTTCCCTGGAGCCGCATGTTTGAAGTGCAGCCCATAAAAAAGGAGCAGTAAATCCATTTAGCGCCTTCGTGAGGAAACTGATCTGGTCAAAGATTCCTTAATTTTACTGATAAACGAAAACGAAAAAAATCCCGGAAATTTTTCTTCCGTAATCACACAGAAGAAAAACTCCGGGATTTTGTTTTTTATAACTGTTTTAAACAGTTACTATTTTAATCTGCCAACGTTTCGCTTTTTATAATTGTCCGGAGCGGCAAACAAAATGTTTCTGCAAACCAGTCTTCCAATGCATGTATTTGCTGCATTTCGATAGCGGCGTTTTCCGCCGTATGAATCTCCAGCGTGGCAGCCGTAGTGTTGAGGCCGGGGATAATAGCGGTTACGGTATTGCTCTCCGAGTAATCCAGGCTTTCTGCCAAAGCGAGAAGCAGCGCCAGTTTGCCTGCTGTGCCCCAGTCCTTTTCCGTCAGCAGGGGCCGGTAGGCGTGATTTTTAAAATACCGTTTGGCAATGCCGTTATGCCAGCCGGCAACCACGGCGCAAAGCATCTGCTCCGAATGGGTCAGGCCGAAGATCTTTGCGTTCAGGATCATGTAAGCGGAGTGGCGGGCATGACTGTAATAGTTAATGGTGATACCGATGTCGTGGAGCAGCGCGGCCGTCTTCAGCAGTTTCCGGTACTGCCTGCCCAGGCCGTGCAGCCCGTGCCAGCCGTCGAACATGGACAAGGCCAGCGCGGCCACATGCCGGTTGTGCTCGATGTTTACCGAGAAAAGGCGTAATACGTTCTGGGTGCTTTCTTCCAGAATATCGTCCGCAATCAGGGGCACGTTATTCGTCCTGGCATAGTAATCATAAAACAGGCCTTCGCGCAGGCCGCAGCCCGAGGTAACGATGCGTTTGCTGTTCGTCTGTGTGAGCAGGCAGTTGATGATGGAAGCGCCGGCGAGAATAATGTCGGCGCGTTCTTCCGAAAGGCCGGGGATGTTCTTGCGTTCTTCCAGCGTAGTGCCCTGCAGCTTTTTGAACAGCGCACGGAAACTCTGGGCGCTGAAGATGTAATTATGGACCCGGCTGGAAGGATAGTTCCTGCTTCTCTGGATCATCTTGGCAACGGTACGGGCCGTACCGCCGACGCCGATCAGAGGCAGATTGGCATCCTTCAGCCAGGGATACTGTTCCATCCGGGTGGAGATAAAGAAGTTGATATCGCTGTATGCCGAAGGCAGCATGGTGTCGCGGATATGGAAGATATCCGTTGTATTTACAGCGCCCAGCGGGATGGAAACGGATTCGACCAGTTTGCGGTTCCGGAAGAGGATCAGCTCTGTGGAGCCGCCGCCAAGGTCAAAAACGATGCCGTCTTTCATCGGCAGGGTATTGATTACGCCCAGATAACTGAGCTGCGCTTCCATGTTTCCGGAGATGATGTGCAGCCGGATCCCTGTCTTTTCAAATACTTCTGCTGCCAGCCGGCTGCCGTTTTGGGCATTGCGGATCGCGGCGGTGGCCACGGCGATGATTTTGTCTGTCTTATACTGCCGGCACATATAGGCAAAAGACTGCATGACCTGCAGCGTGCTGTCAAACGCTTCTTTGGAAAGCAGCCCGTCGCTTTCCGTCTTTTGCGCCAGCCGCAGCATCTCCTTCTGATTGAAGACCATGTTGTAGGAGCCGCTTTTGTAAATGTGGCTGATGACGAGGCGGGCAGAGTTGGAGCCGATGTCAATGATTGCGATTCTCTGCATAATGCTTCTCCCGTAGGGTTAAGGAACTGTACAATTTATTTCGTCACAGTTCCCGGCCGGACTTTTTGCCTGCAATTGATAATCCGTTTTCTTTGCAGGATGTTTACAGCTTTCTTCTTCCTGTCTATTATACCGCATTCTGTGAAATTGACAAAATTTCATAAAATATATTTTAAAGATACGGCTTTGTACAAGGATTTTTCAGAGTTATGTCGAAAACTTAATTGATAACTATATGCAGATAAACATTAAATACATTATAGAAAGTTACGGAGAAGATCATGAAACGCAAAACTTATACAACGCTGGCGGCTATCCACCTGGGTTCTGAGATGCTGCGCCTGCGGATCGTGGAGTACCGCAGCCTGAGCCGGATCAAAGTCATAGAGCAGTGCGAGTACCCGATCCGTCTGGGGGAAGAGGCTTTTAAGAACAAAAGCATTCCCTTCTCCATGGTAGAGGAAATCTGCCAGGTGCTGCAGGGATTCAAGGAACTGATGAAGGGATACGGCACGGAAGTGTATACGGCCCAGGCCACTACGGCGGTGCGGGAAGCCGGCAACAAAGTGTTTATGCTGGACCAGATCAAACTGCGGACCGGGCTGGATGTAACCGTGGCGGAAATGCCCATGGAAATTTATACAAAGTACGTGGCCATCCGCAAAACCGTGCGGGACCAGCATATTTCCAGCGATAAAGGCCTGATGCTGCTTGACATTTCCTCCGGCGGCCTGGGGGTATCCCTGGTGCAGGATGAACAGATCAGATTCCAGGAAAATTTCCATATCGGCATCATCCGGATCAAGGAAAGCTTTAACAATTACCAGCGCAGCAGTTTACATTTCAACAAAGCCCTGATGCAGTTCCTGTCCAGCACCATGGGGCCGGTGCGCAAGGCGCTGGAAGGACAGGCGGTAAAATACCTGGTGCTCTCCGGAACGGAAACGGAACTGCTCTTAAAGGTGATGGGCATCCGCAATAAAAACAGGGTGCAGCGGGTCACCACGGAAGATTTCCGAAAGTTCTTTGACAAGGTCCTGAAGCTGAACCTGCCCCAGCTGCGGAAGACGTACCAGCTGACAGAAACAGAAGCGGAACTGGCGCTGCCCATGGTGCTGCTGTATGAAAAACTGCTGGACCTGGCGCCCTCGGCAAAGGAAATCATCATTACCAGCGATACCTTCCTGGACGGGCTGATCCTGCTGCGGATCATCCGGGAAAAGGATGAGAATTACACCCGCATGCTGGAGGAGGAGAAGATGAGCCTCGTCCATCATGTAGGGGAAGATTATGAGTATGATTACAAGCATGTGACCCAGGTGGAACGTCTGGCGCTGGTTATTTTTGACAGGATCGGGAAAAAGTACGGGCTGGACGATCATTGCCGGTTGCTGCTGCGGGCGGCGGCCATCCTGCATGATATCGGGAAATACGTTTCCATGCGCAGCCATTCCCTGTATTCCTACCAGCTGATCATGGGCACCGACCTGCTGGGCTTTACGGAAGAGGACAAGCAGATCATCGCCATGGCGTCCTACTACCATGCACACAATGTAATGGAGCGGGATGAGAAACGGGTGCCGGAACTGAAAAGCGAACTGGTTCCCGTGGTGGCGAAGCTGTCCGCCATCATCCGGCTGGCCGACGCGCTGGACCGGAGTTATATGCAGAAGATACAGCAATGCAAGGTAACCCTGCACAACCGGGAGCTGACCATTGAAGTGGTCAGCAAGGCTGACCTGGACCTGGAAGAGTGGACCTTTGCTTCCAAAGTGTTGATGATGGAAGAAGTATACGGATTTAAAGTACGTCTGGAACGGGTGGAATCATTATGAGCGAAAGCAGGAACAAGACCGGCGCCGGGACTAAACGGAATGTAGTGGCGGCGGAAAAGAAAACTTCAACCGCGGTCAAAAGGGCTGCGGCTGTCGTAAAAAAGAGAATCAAAAGCGCGGCGGCAGGCGCGTCAGTGCAGGATAAAGCAATAGATAAAGCAGCCGCGGCAAGGGAAAAGAAAATAACCAAGGCGGATCTGCAGAGACCGGAGTATTTCTTTAACCGGGAACTGAGCTGGCTGAAATTTAATCTGCGGGTGCTGCGGGAAGCGGAAGTAAAAACCACGCCGATCCTGGAGAGACTGAAATTTATTGCGATTACGTCCTCCAATCTGGACGAGTTTTTCATGGTGCGGGTTGCCGGACTGTGGGACCAGTATGAAAACGGCGTGACCCGCAAGGATCCTTCCGGACTGACGGTGCGGGAACAGCTGCGGATGATCTCCCAGGCGGCCCATGAGCAGATGAAGCTGGAAAGCAAGATCCTGACGGACGTGCTGGAAGATTTAAAAAAGGCCGGCGGACCCGAGATTAAGACCATTGAAGAGTGCAGCGACGAGGGTAAAGAGTGGCTGGAGAATTATTATCAGGAAGTGGTATATCCTGTACTGACACCTATGGCTGTGGACGCCTCCCGTCCGTTCCCGTTCCTGGGCAACAAGACACTGAACCTGGCGGTACAGCTTATCACGATAGACGGGGAAGAAAGCATGAGCGTGGTGCAGGTACCGTCCCTGCTGCCCCGCCTGATTGAAATCCCGGTAGAAGAAAAGCGTACGTTTATCTATCTGGAAGAACTGATTACCATTCATTGCAAATACCTGTTCAGGGGTTGCCAGATCCTGGACGTGGTACCTTTCCGTCTGACCCGGGACAGCGACCTGGATGTAGATGAGGACGATATTGAAGACCTGCTGCGGGAAATCGAAAAATCCCTGCGGCAGAGGAAACGGGGCGCGGCCCGCCGTTTGGAGATTGCCAAGACCGGCAATAACAGCATCAAAAAGTTCCTGGAAGACAATCTGGACCTGACGGACGAGGAAATCTATGAAATTTCCGGACCGCTGGATGCCACCTGTTTCTTTAAATTCGTGTCATTGGACAAGATGTGGCCCTGGCTCCACGAGCCCTTTGTGCCCCAGCGTCCGAAAGACCTGCCGGAATACGACAACCTGTTTGACCGCATTAAGGAAAAGGATATTTTACTGTTCCATCCCTACGAAAGCTTTGACCCGGTGGTGAAGTTTGTCAGTGATGCGGCCAGCGATCCCAATGTGCTGGCCATCAAGCAGACCCTGTACCGCGTCAGCGGCAATTCACCCATTGTAGCGGCACTGGCCCGGGCGGCGGAAAACGGCAAGCAGGTCACGGTACTGGTAGAACTGAAAGCCCGCTTTGATGAAGAAAATAATATTATCTGGGCCCGCCGTCTGGAAAAGGCCGGCGCCCATGTAATCTACGGCCTGGTGGGGCTGAAGACCCATGCGAAAATCATTCTGGTTGTGCGGCAGGAGCCCGACGGTATCAAACGCTACGTGCATCTGGGAACCGGCAACTATAACGACAGCACGGCCAAGCTGTACACCGACATGGGCCTGATGACGGCCAATGACCAGTTCGGCAGCGATGCCTCCGCATTTTTCAATCTGCTTTCCGGCTACTCCAAGGCGCCTGTCTGGAACAAGCTGGTAATGGCCCCCATCGGGCTGCGGGAAAAAATATACGAATTGGTGGATAATGAGATCCGCATTGTGAAAGAAGGCGGGGAAGGGCACATCATAGCCAAGATGAATTCCCTGCTGGACCAGCCGGTCATCCAGAAATTGTATGAAGCGTCCATGGCAGGCGTTGAGATTGAACTGATCGTCCGGGGCATCTGCACCCTGCGTCCCGGTCTGGAAGGCATCAGCGACAATATTACCGTGCGCAGTATTGTAGGGCGGCAGCTGGAGCACAGCCGTATCTTCTGGTTCGCCAACAACGGCGACGAGCAGCTCTTCATGAGCAGTGCCGACTGGATGCCCCGTAACCTGAACGACCGCGTGGAGCTGTTCTTCCCGGTAGAGAATGAAGAACATATTTCGCGCATCAAAGCAATCCTGCAGCTGTACCTAGAGGATAATGCCGGCGCCCACATGATGCAGAGCAACGGCAACTACCGGAGAGTCGTGGCCGGAAAGGGAAAAGAGATCAGTTCCCAGAGCATTCTCTACGAACAGGCCCAGCTGGCAGCGGCGGAAAACATGGAAAAGATTCCCATGGAGCAGCGTCTGCGACCGGCGCCAAGGCAGGAAGACGAAGAATAAGAAAAGTATTGTTAAATTGCCCATTCTTTGATATAATGATATGGAATTTTGAGGAGGGGCACTATGATGGAAAAATTTACCGTGACGATTAACTATCACGGAAATTATGGATATATTGAATATGATCCGGAGACCAAATCCGCTGCCGTGCATTTGGGAGTGGAAGCTCCCAGGGCCGCTGTGGAAAAGTATCTGGCTGAACCCCATACGTTTAAGGTATGCGTGGGGCCGACCATCCGGGATTTTAAAGAAGTGACGCTGCAGCCGCTGGAAAGCCTGGAAAACTTTCAGCTTTGCCTGACGCGTATGTGGGTAGCCGTTGATGTGCGGGTAGAATGGAGTATGCCGCCCGGAATGGCTGAAAATCTGTAACTATCAAAATGCCGGCGTCAAACCGGCATTTTCTCTCTTTTGTCGTGCTGCATTGTTAAGCGTAAGCGTATGTTTAAAAAGTTTATAATTGTTTTATACGGTTCCGTAGCTCAGCTGGATAGAGCGACCGCCTCCTAAGCGGTAGGCCGGCAGTTCGAATCTGCCCGGGATCACCAAATATACCCCTGGCTTGAATAAAAGCCAGGGGTTGTTTTGTAATTGCTTCCTTAATAATAAAGCAATAATAAGGCAAATTATTTTTATTTAGGGGGCGGGGTTTCGTTTTGATTTTTTCAGGAAACAGAAAAAAATATGTTATAATTAAAATACAAACTGAACATCAGGAAACCGGTAACAATGAACTGTGCTCTGGCCAGTTATTTTAATTGCGGAGCAAGCGGGAGGCACATATGGATTTTTGGCGCGCAAGCAGTCTGGAAGAACAAATTGACGTAGCGGCAGGACGGCAGGAGGCCGACCTTGTCTTGAAGGGGGGGCACGTGTTCAACGTGTTCCTGAAAACCTGGGAAGATGCGGATATTGCCATCAGCGGCAGTAAGATCGTCGGCATCGGCAGCTATACGGGCAGGCAGAATCTTGACGTGACGGGCCTGTACCTGACGCCGGGGCTGATGGATGCCCATGTGCATTTTGAAAGTTCCATGCTTTCTCCACGGGAGATGGTGAAGGTTTTGTTGCTGAACGGGGTTACCGGCGCCATTACCGATCCCCATGAAATTACCAATGTGTTAGGCGAAAACGGGTTCCGGTTCATGCTGGAAGAAACGGCGGGAATTCCCTTTTCCGCTTACATGATGGTGCCTTCCTGCGTTCCGGCGACGGACATGGATACTTCCGGCGCCCGTATTACTCCGGAAAACATGGAACGTTTGCGCAATTTAAGTCCCAGGGTGCTTGGCCTGGCGGAAATGATGAACTTCCCCGGAATTCTGTATAAACAACAGCTGGAAATGGATAAGCTGAAGCTGTTCTACAAACAGAAGATGGACGGGCACGCTCCGGGAATTTCCGGCAACGAACTGAATGCTTATGTGTCTTCCGGAATTACAACGGAGCATGAGTGCGTGACGCCTGCGGAAGCCCTTGAAAAAATAAAACGGGGCATGTACGTGTTCCTGCGGGAAGGCAGCGCGGCCCACAATCTTGTTGACCTGCTTCCGGTGTTGGAAAGGGCGGATAACCGCCGGCTTTGCCTGTGTACCGATGACCGGCATGCGGACGATCTGATTGAGCAGGGCAGCATCAACTATCTGCTGGAGATCGGCGTGGCCCACGGTTATGAGCCGGAAGACCTGATTCCCATGGCGACGCTGAACATTGCCGAGTGTTACGGGCTGCAGCAGACCGGCGCCCTGGCCCCGGGATATCAGGCGGATATCGTTGCCTTTGAGGATCTCCGGTCCTTCCAGCCGGTTCATGTGGTGAAGGGCGGCGCGCTGACAGTGAAAAACCGCAGGCTGTTATGGAAGAGTGATCCGGTGCTGAAGATGCCGGGCCAGTCCATGAACATGCCTGAAGTGACGAAAGAAGATTTTAAAATTCCGGCACGTCCCAATATGAGGATGCGTGTAATCGGTATCAGCCAGACCCAACTGCTGACCACGAAGCTGCATTTGGATCCCACAATCCGCAACGGGGAAGTTGTCAGCGATACGGAACGGGATGTCCTGAAGATGGCGGTGTGCGAACGCCATCACAATACGGGCAACATAGGGCTGGGTTTTGTTTACGGATTCGGCCTGAAGAAGGGTGCTATCGCTACAACGGTAGGGCACGACTCCCACAATTTGTCTGTGGTAGGCACTAACGATGAGGATATGGTGGTTGCCGTGAACCGCCTGCGGGAAATCGGCGGAGGCCTGATCGTCGTGTCGGAGGGCCAGGTAAGGGCTACGGTGTCTCTTGCTATAGCCGGCCTCATGAGTGACCGGGATGCGGTCGCCGTAAACGCTCAGATCAGACAACTGGAATTCTGGGTAAAGGAACTGGGCATACCGGAAGAGTTCAGCACTTTTATGATTCTGGCTTTCCTTTCCCTGCCTGTTATTCCGGAACTGCGGCTTACGGACCGCGGTCTGGTGGATGTAGTGCGCTTCGAACACGTGGATCTGTGGTGTGATTAGAATTTGAAACTGTTAAAAAACAAAAAACAGCATTGACGTTTTTCCCGTTTCTTTTGGGGATACATCAATGCTGTTTTGTTTTACTTAAGGAACCACTGCTTAATCTGTATAACAGCGCCTTTTTAACTATTCTATTTCAGCTTTTTCGATACGCACGCCTTTCGCGTTACGCAAGTCCGCAGGAACAACCTGTTGCCTTGCGTTCTTTTGTTCGGGAACCGCTTCCGGAATTGGCGTCTCAAAATAAATGCTGCGGCTGGGGAACGCACAGCTTACACCGTTTTCTTCCAGAATCTTCATGACTTCCAGATTGAATTTTTCCCGCGCCCGGAGATACACGGAATTGTTGGGCGCCTTTGCGTAGCACACGATACGGATGTTTAACGAGCTGTCGCCGAACTCAAAGAAGTTGACGTCAATTCCATCATTGTAAATCTCATCCAAACGTTCACACAGACTGCGGATCTGCTGACAGACTTCCTGCATCTGTTCCCGGGTGGTGCTGTAGGTGAGGCCAAGCATAAACTGGATGCGGTACTTTTGCCGCTGGGTATAGTTGATGATAGGCGTGTTGCTCAGCAGGTTGTTGGGTACATACACCAGCTCCTGATAAAATGTGCGGATACAGGTGCTGCGAAAGGTAATCGATTCAACGATGCCTTCTACATTGTTAGCGGAAATCCAGTCGCCGATGACAAAGGGACGCTCCGTAATGATGACCAGACTGCCGAAAATATTAGCCAGGGAATCTTTGGCGGCGAAGGCAATGGCCATGGCGCCGATACCCAGGGAAGCCACAAAGGCGGTAATATCATAATCCCATTCGTTGGCAACCAGGACGATACCGAACATAACACAGATCATATGCGCCAGGGCGGAAATCATTTCGGCAAGGGTTTCGTCAATATGCAGGCTGGAACGTTTCAGCAGCTGCATAATCAGTCCGTGACCCGCGTCGCACAGGTTGTACACGCCCCAGATGAGACAGATGATCAGGCTGCTGCGCAGAATCTTGTCAAACGCAGGATGCTGGGAAAAAGGATTCAGGGGGCTGAGGACGATGAACGAATAAAAGGCCAAAATCCATAAGAAGGTCTGGATGGGATGATTAAAGGCCTTTACGAAACTGTCGATGAAATCATAATGGTACCTGTGTTTTAAGTATGCTGCCAATCGCAGGATGAAAAAACGGTAGCAGATGCGGAACAGCAGGATTGCGCCACAGGTAAGGATAGACGCTCTCCACAAAGGCCACTGGACAGCCCAAAACTCTGCCGTAAGTAACGCAGATGTCTTGGAAGTTATCGAAGATAATAATGCAGACATGTGAACTCCTCAATTTCTTTATAGCAAAAGTCAGACAATCGTTGTTATGATATCAAAAGTATTATACTATATGCAACGGAAAAAATTAAGGAAGAATTCACACAAGTTTCATTTTTTCCGCCAGCGCTTGTGCTATAATTGGTTTCGCCCGGGAGAGAAGAATGGCTGCGATTAAAATTGCGACGATACATTCTGTATCCGGTTTTAACCCGGCGTTGTGAACAGGCGGGACATTGCAGAACGCGGGCGGTCGTCACAGCGTGATGCATAGTGTGGCAGATTGTTATGTGTTTATGGAAAAGGAGAAGCAATGGAACAGGTTTTGGCAGGTTTTTCCGGTATGGCAGATTCGTATATGCTGGAATGGCTGGCGGCAGTGTGTCTGATTCTGGTGGCGGTTGCCATGGCGTTGTTCGATTTGCCGGGTAATACGCTGATGGCGGGCTGCTGTCTGGGTTTTGCGTTTTACGATCCTTCCAAGTATTTTGACATCCGTATCATTTCCGCTGTGATTCTGATTTATGCGTTGGGTGAGATATGGGAATTTGTGCTGTCGTTTTTTGGCATTAAGCGACAGGTCAAAGACATCTCATGGTGGGGCGTGTTCCTCATCGGCTGCGGCACGTTTGCGGGCACGATCATGGGAACAACGGTGTTTCCTGTGCTGGGCAGCGTGATCGGCGGCGCGATAGGCGCGTTTGCCATGGCCTATCTGTATGAATATCTGCGGTCCCACGATATGCAGCATGCCGGGGCATTGGCCTGGCAGGCAGCAAAGATGCAGTTTGTGGCGATGCTGGGAAAACTGGTGGCGACTTTTGCCCTGGCAATTTTGCTGGCGCGTCAGATTTTTTTCTATGCTTAAAAAGAAAAATAGAAAAAATGTAACAGATTTTCAGGGAATTTGAAGAGACATAAAAAAATTAGCCGTAAAAATACATCTTCAATTTGGTTTTTTTGTTCAGTGTGCTAAAATAAATGGGACAGATTGCTCTGTCCCGTTTTTTATTTTTGCAGAACATGTTTCCGGTTGGGTTATCGTATTGTGTACCTGCCTTTCATCTCTGCAAAAACAGGGTTTGTTTTTTGGAGGTTCGCATTATGGATTTAAAAGATAAAATCGTTATTTGCAGCGGGAAAATCCGCCCCGTTGCAATTGCATATTTACAGGATAAGGTGACGCTGAAAAGCTGGCAGCAGCGGGGGCGGGTGCCGGAGGAACAATGGAAGGAGTGGTTGCAGGAGGCGGACGCCCTGTATTCGACCGGGAACATCCGGATCGATGAAACGCTGTTGCAGAAAGCACCGAAGCTGCAGGTGGCGGCCCAGTCTTCGGTAGGGTATGATAATATTGATGTGGAAGCCTGCCATGCACGCGGCGTAAAAATCGGAAACACACCCGGCGTGCTGGTGAACGCAGTGGCGGATATTGCCTATGGTCTGCTCATTGATACCGCCCGGGGCATCGTGCGGGGCCATCTGCACACGAAGAATGGGTTGTGGGGTGAACGGAAGGCCATGGGCCTGGGCGTTGACCTTTACAACAAAACGCTGGGGGTAGTCGGGTTCGGCGATATCGGCAGTGCTATTGCAAAACGGGCGCAGGCCAGCGGTATGCGCATAATTTACCATAACCGCAACCGGCGTCTGAACGATGCCGCGTTAGGAGCGCGGTATGTATCGTGGGAAGAACTGCTGCAGACTTCTGATTTTATCGTGGTGGCGGTTACGTTGAACCCTTCCACCAAAGGTCTGTTTAATGAAGCTGCTTTTGCCGCCATGAAAGACGGCGTGCGTTTTGTAAACATCTCCCGGGGCAAGGTGGTAGATACCGATGCGCTGTATGAAGCGCTGAAAAGCGGCAAAGTGGCGGCGGCAGGACTGGACGTGACAGAACCGGAACCCCTGCCGGGAGACCATCCGCTGCTGACACTGCCAAATATTACAGTGACCCCCCATATGGCCTCTGCTACGGAAGAAACCCGGGATGAAATGGCGCTGGTTACAGCGCAGAATATTATCGCTGCCCTGTCCGGGCAGCCCATGTTGGCACAGGTGAAATAAAGTTGGCATTAAAACTTTGCCTGCACGGTGTGCGGATCGCTCATCCGGAAACCTTTACGGAAGATGTGGCGAAACTGCTGAAACTCACCGTAGAGCAGGGAAAACTGCGTGAAAAAAAATACGGAGAGAATCTCAGCGCCCGGTATCGCCGCAGCAGGTTGCGGGGCGGTCCGTTGCTGCCCTTTAAAGTACGGCTATCGGAAGGCATTTTGCTGGTGGATTCCCACCTTTCCGATTTATTCGATGTGGAGTTCAGTTACAGCGCCGGCAGCGAAAAACCGGTACTGGCGGCGGTACAGCAGCTGTTGTCAGGCGGCGATGAGTTTGTGGTGGCGGAACCGGATCTGAAACTGCGGCTGCACGCTCTGGCGGGCAAGCCATATCCCCGGGTGTCCGGCGAAACCGGACGGCTGCGGGCCATGAATCAGTATCTGTACTGGCAGGTCCTCATCATCAACTGGTTCTGGCATCTCCTGTACCGGGATCCGGACAACAGGCTCCTGGTACGCCAGCTGCGCGTAAAAATACGGCGGCTGCGTTCCTGTCTGGTGTTTTTTAAGGAAGGCCTTCCTGAAGAGCAGGTGTCAGACTGGCAGACGTATTTCCGGGAAGAAGCTGATTCCCTTTCCAATATGCGGGAACTGGACGCGGCTGCCCAGAACTGCAGACGGCGGCGTGAAGCCGCAGGGGAGGATGGGGATTTGTCCACGGTACTGCTGGAAATGTTTTTGCGGCTGCGGCAGGATGAAAAGGACAAATTCTTTTCCCATTCGTTTTTGAACCGGCACACGGAAAAGCTGGCGGAGTTTATGCTCTGGCTCAACATTCTGCAGACGGGCGCATTTAAGGAATTGGGAAAAGAAAGTGCCCGGCATTTTGTATCCCGGCGCCTGGATGCATGGTGCAAAAAGATGCTTTCCCTCAGTAAAAAATATCCGGATTTTTCCGATATGGATGATCTCCACGAAATCCGTATCAAGGTGAAGCGGTTCCGGTATGTGACCCAGACCGTAGACTTGACGGAACTGTCGGTGGATCTGCTGCGGCAGCTGAAGCAGCTGCAGGATGTATTGGGCTTGCTTCATGACGATTACGTCAACGCCTATTGGGCGCGGGGCATTGCGTTGCAGCATCCGGGTGAGGAAGAACTGCAGAAGCAGATACAGTCATTTTTAAGCTGGCAGAGCGCCCGCTCCGAATCGTTGCTTGCGGTCGTTTCGGAAATGTGGGAGAATTTCATGCAGATGCTGAAAGAGAAGTGAACCGGGACGGAAATCCGTTTCTTCAGATTTCCAGTTGTTTATAAAATAAAGAAAACATGAAAATATAATGTAAAGATAAATTGAAATAATTGGCGGAATCATGTAAAATAATATTATATATATACAAGTTTGTGGTTATGTGATGTATGCACCACATCCTGCGTGACGGATTACAGAAATATGGATTTAATGAGCCGGCGTGTAAAAGCGTCCGGATAATCAATAAGGCAGAGGAGGAAATGGAAATGGCTGTTGTTAAAAAGGGCGAATTACCAAGCGTGATTCACAATAACGAATGCTCTGAAGCAATTGTAAAATGGGGCAACGCAAACGGTTACCCGCTGGTCAAGGCAAAAATGTTTGACGCGATGGGGACTTATGTTGGCTTTTCCAAAACGTATTTTATCAGAGCGGACCGCCGACCGCCTATCCCGGGAGGCTGGGATCTCACGGTTGAAGAGTTTGAACCGGAGACCCGCATCATCCCGCTGAATACGGATAAAGAGGGCGTAGTTAACCGTTTTGTTTTAAAGATGGTAGAAGAGTTCGAAAAAGAAGGCCTGGAAATGAAACTGGCCGACAACTGGTATGATTCCTATGGCTATGCGCTGCGTGACCTGAGCGTGACCGGGCATCCGCTGCTGATCAATAATTTTGAGGATATTATTGAAAACATGCGGTAATCGAGAATCGTTTTAAAAGCGCGGCTTATGAACAGCGGCGCTTTTATTTTTTAGGGTTTTGTGGTACACTGTCCATAAATCATTTTCAGTTCCAAAATTTTGATTTTGAGGGGTTTTGATTATGGGTTCAAATCTGTTTTATATTGTGGCGACGATCGCCTTTTACCTGATCTTTGTGTTGCTGATCGGGTTCTATTATGCGAAGAAGAACGAATCGGCTTCTGATTTCTATCTGGGCGGCCGGCAGTTAGGGCCGTTGGTAACCGCCATGAGCGCGGAAGCTTCGGACATGTCCAGCTGGCTGCTGATGGGCCTGCCGGGGGTTGCCTATCTGTGCGGTTCGGCAGATGTGGCCTGGACCAGCATCGGCCTGGCGGTAGGCACGTATCTGAACTGGCTGTTTGTGGCAAAACGTCTGCGCATCTATACCCGCATTACGGATTCCTTTACGCTGCCCCAGTTCTTTTCCGCACGGTTTCATGATGACCGTCATATCCTGACTGCCTTTGCGGCGGCAATTATTGTTATCTTCTTTATCCCGTACACTGCTTCCGGCTTCGCGGCCTGCGGCAAACTGTTCGGCACTCTGTTCGGCGCGGATTACATGACGGCCATGATTGTTTCGGCTGTGGTCATAGTATCTTATACAGCGGCAGGTGGTTTCCTGGCAGCATCTACTACGGACTTTGTCCAGAGTATTATTATGACCTTCGCCCTGCTGTTTGTGCTGGTTTATTCCACTACGATGGTGGGCGGCATAGACGCAGTGCTGGATAATGCCAAAGCACTTCCCGGCTATTTGTCGCTTACGGAAACCTATTCAGTGAAGACCAACAGCGCGGCGCCTTACACCTTGCTGACCATCGTTTCTACCATGGCCTGGGGCCTCGGTTATTTTGGCATGCCTCATATCCTGCTCCGTTTTATGGCCATTGAAGACGAGAATAAGCTGGCCGTGTCCCGCCGGGTCGCTTCTGTCTGGGTCGTCATCGCCATGTTCATTGCCATTGCCATCGGTATCGTAGGCAAGACCATGACCGGCGCAGGCCTGGTGAAGAACCTGACGGACGCCAATACGGAAACTATCATTATCCAGATTGCCAATACCATTGCGGAACACGGAGCGCTGATGGCCATCGGCGCAGGCCTGGTTCTGGCAGGCATTCTGGCCAGCACCATGTCTACTGCAGATTCCCAGCTGCTGGCGGCAGCTTCCAGTGTAAGCCAGGATATTATGCAGGGAACCATGCGGGCCAATTCGGATAAAAAGACCCTGAGCAAGAAACAGAGCATGTTCGCAGCCCGGATCACGGTTATCGTTATCGCGATCCTGGCAGTTATTATCGCCCGGGATCCCGGCAGTTATGTATTCAAAATCGTGGCGTTTTCCTGGGCAGGTTTCGGCGCTTCCTTCGGACCGCTGGTACTGGCTGCCCTTTTCTGGAAGCGGACCACTTTTGAAGGGGCGTTGTCCGGTATGGTGGCCGGCGGCGTCATGATTTTCGTCTGGAAGTTCCTGGTGGCGCCCATGGGCGGCATATGGGGGATTTACGAACTGCTTCCGGCATTTTTGGTGAGCCTGGTAGTTCTGGTCGGGGTCAGCCTGATAACGACCCCGGACGAAGAGGTCATGAAAGAGTTTGAAGAGATGGAACGTTCCCTGTAATAGTGTACTTGTCAGTGCGTTATTAAAGAATTGAAACTGTCATCGGGTCAAGACATTTGCGCATGGCCCGTGACAGTTTTTACTATAACCGGTTCCGGAGGCTGCATGCAAAAAGCAAAGATCACGGTGTCTGGCGTTTCCCGTAACAGCGATGGAGTATCCCGGCTGGAAACGGTAAACACCGGGACCTTTACAGAAAAAAACGGATACTGTTATGCCCGGTACGAAGAGACGGAAGCTTCCGGCATGTCCGGCACGACAACGACGGTGAAATGGAACAGTTCACAGGTCTCCCTGATCCGTCACGGCACTTACGAAATGCACCAGGAATTTGCGGAAGGCGGTGCCTGTGCCGGCGATTACCGGACGCCTTACCTGATGATCCCGCTGGAAACCAAGACGAAGAAAGTTCACATCAAAAAGCTGCCCTATGGCTGGAAGATTCAGCTGGAATATGACCTTGTTTACGCAGCGGAAGACATGAACCGGATCACGACGACGATAATTGTTGATTTGCGATAGAAACTGGAGGATAAAAAGCGTGGATATTAAAACAGTATTAACTGACGCGATTATAAAAACTGCGAAAAATGCCATTGCCGCCGGAGTGGTAAAAGACGGAACGCTGCCGGAGGTGCAGCTGACGGTTCCGCCGAAAAAGGAGTTTGGCGATTTTGCCAGCAATTTTGCCATGCAGTCAGCCAGAGCTTTGCGCTGCAATCCCCGGGTGCTGGCCCAGTATATTGTGGAAAATCTGGACTGCCCCTATGTGAAGAAAGCGGAAATTGCCGGACCCGGTTTTATCAATTTTTATCTGAACCCGGACTGGGTGTACGACATGCTGGCCCGGATCGTGGAAGCCGGGGAGAATTACGGTAATCTGCCCAAAGCGTCTGATGAAAAGATACAGCTGGAATATGTCAGCGCCAACCCCACCGGCCCGCTGCATGTGGGACACGGACGGGGCGCGGCGGTAGGCAGCGCTCTGGGAAATCTGCTGAAGGCGGCAGGGTATGACGTGGAGCAGGAATATTATATCAACGACGCCGGCAACCAGATGAACAATCTGGCCCGTTCCGTCAATGCCCGGTATCTGGAACTGTTGGGAAAAGAAATCGAATTCCCCGAGGACGGATACCACGGTCACGACATTATCGATACGGCGCAGCGTATCATCAACAAGTACGGCGACCGTTTCCTGCTGATGGGGGAAGAAGAACGGCTGGAAGAGTTCAAGACCATCGCCTATCAGGAAAAACTGGCAGCGCTGAAGGAAGATCTGGAACGTTTCAACGTTCGCTTTGATGTATGGTTCAGCGAAAAGACCCTGCACGAAGCCAATAAAATCAAAGAAGCCTGTGACACACTGCTGGAAAAGGGTTACATGTATGAACAGGACGGTGCCCTGTGGCTGAAGTCTACCGCATTCGGCGACGACAAGGACCGGGTGGTAATCCGGGATAATGGCGTTCCTACTTACTTTGCGGCGGATATCGCTTACCATGCCAATAAATTCGGCCGGGGTTTTGACCGGGTCATCAATCTGTGGGGCGCGGATCATCACGGGTACATTGCCCGGATGAAGGCGGCCATGCAGTGCATGGGTTATCAGCCGGAACAGCTGGAAATTTTGATTCTTCAGATGGTCCGTTTGCTGCGGGACGGGCAGGAAGTGAAAATGTCCAAGCGGACCGGCCAGAGTGTGACCCTGAACGAACTGATTGATGAAGTAGGAACAGACGCAGCCCGGTTCTTCTTTGTGATGCGTTCCATCGACAGCCAGCTGGACTTCGATCTGGACCTGGCTAAGAAAAAATCCAACGATAACCCCGTGTTCTATGTGCAGTATGCCCATGCCCGGATCTGCAGCATTATGCGGCAGGTGGCGGAAGCCGGTATCGAGGTGCAGGGGAAGGGTGATTACAAACTGTTGACGGAACCGGTGGAAGTGGACCTGATTAAAAAACTGGGTGAATATCCGGAGATGCTGGCAACGGCGGCAAAGGAACGGGCGGTGCAGCAGGTGGCCCACTATGTATACGACCTGGCGGGACTGTTCCATTCCGCATACAACCAGTGCCGCATCCTCGGCGTCAATGAAGAGCTGCAGCAGGCGCGGCTGGCCATGGTCATGGCAGTAGGTCATGTGGTGCGGCATGCGCTGTCCATTTTGGGCGTATCCGCTCCGGAAAAAATGTAACATACTGCAGGAAATACGTGCACATTTTACAGATTTTGCAAGCCTGTAAATTTTGACTTGAGTTTCCCCCGTTTTATTTTTATAATAAAGGGTAAGTATAATTGAGAATAGTTAATATAACTAATATTGTTTTTTCATTGCGGGTGGAAGACAGTGCGGCTTACCGGTCATTCCGCGGAAAAGCGGGACATCATTCCACCTTCAGAAAAACAAACTACTGAATCAGAAGGGACGGGTACAGTTCAATGGCAACAAAGTACATTTTTGTAACAGGCGGCGTGGTTTCTTCTCTGGGTAAGGGGATTACGGCAGCATCCCTGGGACGCTTGTTGAAGAGCCGGGGCTATAAGGTTACGGTACAGAAATTCGATCCTTATATCAATATCGATCCGGGAACCATGAGTCCGTATCAGCACGGTGAAGTGTTCGTGACGGATGATGGAGCGGAAACGGATCTGGACCTGGGCCATTATGAACGTTTTATTGATATCAACCTGTCCAAAAGTTCCAATGTGACTACCGGTAAAATTTACCAGTCCGTTATTACAAAAGAACGCAGGGGTGATTATCTGGGCGGCACGGTGCAGGTCATCCCTCATATTACCAACGAGATTAAATCCCGGGTTTTCCGGGTCGGCAACAATGACAACGCGGATTTTGTTATTACCGAAATCGGGGGCACGGTAGGCGATATTGAAAGCCTGCCGTTCCTGGAAGCTATCCGTCAGGTAAAAAAGGATGTGGGTAAAAACGATGTACTGTACATTCATGTTACGCTGGTTCCCTATATCGGCGCGGCGGGTGAACTGAAAACGAAACCCACCCAGCACAGCGTTAAGGAACTGCGCAGTATCGGTATTACACCGGATATTCTGGTGTGCCGCAGCGAGCATCCCATGTCTGAGGACATGATCGCCAAGCTGGCCATGTTCTGCGATGTGGACAAAGAAGCGGTCATCCAGAATCTGACAGCTAAAAGCATTTACCAGGTGCCGCAGCTGCTGGAAGAACAGCACATGGATGACATCGTGCTGCAGAAGCTGGATATGCCGTTAAAACCGAAAGACATGTCCGGCTGGCATGATATGGTTGAACGCATCCTGAAGCATTATGACCGGAAAGTGACCATTGCAGTGGCCGGCAAATATGTGGAACTGCAGGATGCCTATATCAGTATTACGGAATCGCTGAAACATGCGGCACTGCATAATGAAGCGGAACTGGATATCCGCTGGGTGAACGCGGAGAAAATCGAAGCCCCCGGTACAGATCTGGACAAAGTCTTCGAAGGGGTGGACGGTATTCTGGTACCTGGCGGTTTCGGAGACCGGGGCATCGAGGGAAAAATCTCTGCCGTGCGGTATGCCCGGGAGCATAAGATTCCTTTCTTTGGCATCTGCCTCGGTATGCAGTGCGCCGTCATTGAGTTTGCGCGCAATATCTGCGGATTGAAGGACGCCAACAGCAGCGAGTTTAAGGCGGATGTTCCTGCAGTTATCGACCTGATGCCGGATCAGGTGGATATAGAGGACAAGGGCGGTACCATGCGGCTGGGCCTGTATCCCTGCAAAGTTTATCCCGATACCCTGACGGATAAGGCTTATGGCCAGCCTCTTGTATATGAACGTCACCGCCACCGTTACGAATTCAATAATGAATACCGGGACGTGTTGACGAAGAACGGGCTGGTGCTGGGCGGTATTTCCCCGGATAACCGTCTGGTGGAAATCGTGGAACTGCCCCAAAGCGAACATCCCTGGTTCCTGGGCTGCCAGTTCCATCCGGAATTCAAGTCCCGTCCTACAAAAGCCCATCCGCTGTTCCGTGATTTCATCGCGGCGGCGCTGCAGTATAAGAAATAAACAAGTTTTACCCTCACTCTGAAATCTTTTCGGGGTGAGGGTGTTTTTTGTAGAACCTTAAGCTGGGACGTATCTGTGTTTTGAACTAATGATTGTAATATGATAAAATAATGACAACGTTCTTATCGGAAATGGTAAGGCGGAGTAAGACGCCAAAATTATGCGGCAGGGTAATGACAGGAGAGGACCCCATGCGAATAAGAATCGTTTTACGCCATGCTGTTTATATGCTGACAGCATTTGCCCTTATGGCTTGCGGAAACGCGGTGCGGGCGATGGAAAAAGATAATGCGGTACGGGAAATTCCTTTTTCTTCTATTGAGGGGGTACGGATCGGTAACGCCCAGGATGACGCGGCCAAAACCGGCGTGACCGTACTTTGTTTTCCGGCAGGAGCAAAGGCCGGGGTGGATATAAGCGGCGGCGGGCCGGCTTCCCGTGAGACCCCCGTGTTAGATCCCACGAAAGAAAATATCGGAATCCATGCCATCGTTCTTTCCGGCGGCAGCGCTTACGGGCTGGCTGCCGCTGACGGCGTGATGCAGTGTCTGGAAGAACATGAAATCGGTTTTGATACCGGCTTCGCGCGGGTACCGCTGGTGGTGCAGAGCTGTATTTTCGATCTTTCCTACGGCAGCGCCAAAGTGCGTCCGGATAAAAAAATGGGATACGAAGCCTGTCTGGACGCCCTGAACAAAGGCAGGGCGGTCAGCGGCTCCGCAGGCGCCGGTACCGGGGCAACAGTAGGCAAACTGTGCGGCATGGGGCAGTCCATGAAATCGGGCATCGGCTACCACGCAGTGCAAATCGGCAATCTGAAGATGGGCGCTGTGGTGGTGGTGAATGCGCTGGGAGATGTGTATTCTGTCGAAACCGGGAAAAAGATAGCCGGACTCATGAACCGGGAGCGCACCTCGTTCCTGGACAGCGTTGCCGAGTTGTACCGTGTTTCACAGCCATCAGACTTATTTAACCGGACTAACACTACAATCGGAGCCATTGTTACTAACGGGAACTTTGATAAAGCGGAACTGACGATGATTGCCGGCCAGACAGGAAACGCGTATGCCCGCGCGGTTAAACCTGTGGGAACCATGGCTGACGGGGACACTGTATTTGCCGTATCCTGCGGCAAGCCGGTGCAGGCAGATGTTAATATGGCGGGAACGCTGGCAGCGGAAGTCATGGCCAAAGCGATTGAAAAAGCAATCACTGCATCCCGGATGGAAGACAAGGAATACCTTTCCCATTGCCTGGGCCTGCCCGTAAATGATAAATAATGGCGTTACATTTTTTTGAAACTAGTGAGGGGATATCGTGAAAAAGCAGCAAGTCATACGAATCAAAGAAGAGGCCGGCCGCTGCCTGCTCTGTCATGAGCCGGCATGCAGCGGGGCCTGTCCCCATGGCATTGATATCGGCCGTATTGTACGGGCGCTGAATTTTGAAAACCGGGTGGGAGCCCGGCGGCGCCTGCCGTCCGTTCATTATTGTGAGAACTGCGACGCACCCTGTGTACAGGCCTGCCGTCGCGGTAAAATGGATGTACCGGTGCGGGTTAAAGACCTGTTCTGTGATTTGTACGCCCTGCATATGGACATACCTGAAAACAGAGTTGATTTAGCTATCGACTTTTGCGGCGTCCACTGTGAGAATCCGTTCTTTTTGTCATCTTCCGTAGTGGGAAGCAATTATGATATGGTGGCCAAAGCGCTGACCATGGGATGGGGAGGCGTCTGCTTTAAAACGATTTCCTTACTGGACATCCGGGAAGCATCCCCGCGCTTTGCTGCACTGGCCAAAGAAGGCCGCTCTTTTGTGGGATTTAAGAATATCGAACAGCTTTCCGATCATACCTATGAGGAGAATCTTGAGTTTTTGAGGAGGCTTAAACGGGATTTTCCCGGTAAGGTCCTCATTGCGTCCATCATGGGGCGCAACGAAGAGGAGTGGACCCGTCTGGCTGCCGATATGGAAACAGCAGGCGCAGACATGATAGAGTGTAACTTCTCCTGTCCCCAGATGGTGGAGGAAGGCCTGGGCGCGGAAATCGGCGAGAGTCCGGAGCTGGTGGCCCGTTATACAGCAGCGGTGCGAAAAGGCACCAGACTGCCCGTGCTGGCAAAGATGACGCCAAACATCAACCATATGGAAATCCCTGCAAAGGCGGCTGTGGCGGCAGGTTCGGACGGTGTTGCGGCAATCAACACAATCCGCAGCATCATGAATATTGATTTGGACAGCTTTTTGTCAGAACCCGGGGTAAACGGGCAAAGTATTGAGGGCGGATATTCCGGTAAAGCGGTAAAGCCCATTGCCCTCCGTTTTATCAATGAGATGCGAAAAGAACCTGCTTTGGCGGAAGTTCCCATCAGTGGCATGGGCGGTATTGAAAACTGGCGGGATGCAACGGAGTTCCTGCTTATGGGCTGTGGGAATCTCCAGATTACGACGGCTGTGATGCAGTACGGTTACCGCATCATTGACGATCTGAAGGAAGGCCTCAGCGATTACCTGGCGCTTCGCGGTTTTACGCATGTGCGGGATATTGTGGGCAGGGCGCTGACCTATATTGTATCGGCAGAGGATTTAGACCGGAACAGTGTACAGTATCCGCGCTTTGTGCGTAACGATTGCATTGGCTGCGGGCGTTGCTATATTTCCTGCTTTGACGGAGGCCATCAGGCTATACGATTGGACACAGAAGGTAAACCTGTGCTGGATGTGCACAAATGTGTGGGATGCCATCTGTGTATTCTGGTGTGTCCCATACAGGCCATAGAACCGGGGAAGCGGGTTCAGAAAAAAAATAAAGAGGAGAAACCATGTTATTAAACGATATTATCCAAAAACATCCGGCGGAAAAGACCGCATTCATCTTTAAAGATCAGTACACCACTTATGGTGAGTTTAGAAAAAAGGTGGAAGACTGGGCTGTTTTTTTACAGTCTCAGGGCGTGAAACAGGGGGATCGGGTCGGCCTGTTCAGCAAAAACTCCACAGATTTTGTGGCGGCGTATTTTGCTGTTGTCCGGGCAGGCGGTATAGTGGTTCCTTTTAACTTCCAGCTCATTGCGCCGGAAATTGCCTATATCGTAAAAGATACGGGAATGAAGGTCCTTCTGGCCAGAAAGAAACTGGATGTACAGAAGGCGTTACTGGATCTGGGCTGGGAGCAGGAATTTAAGCAGTTTACTTTTGAAGAAATGGCGGCGCCGGAGGGCGCGGAACTGACAGAATACCCGATGGATGAAATGAGTCCGGCGGCCATCATTTATACATCCGGAACCACAGGCCGTCCCAAGGGCGCCATGCTTAGCCAGGGAAACTTAGTACATAACACACAGGATTTCATGGCGATCACCAGGATGCGAAAGGATGATACAGCGCTTTGCGTGCTGCCCATGTATCACTGCTTCGGCTGGATCTGCACGGTCTGCGCCAACCTATATATAGGGGCAACCCAGGTAGTACAGGAGACCTATCAGTTTGGCGATGCTATGAACCTGATTAAAAAATATAACGTGAATACCATGTGCGGTGTGCCTACCATGTTCCAGCTGTTTGTTAAAGGGGCAACTTCGGAGGAACTGGCTCATTTCCGGTTTTTTATCAGCGGGGGAGCCCCCCTGTCCCGTGTGTTATACGACGCTTTTGCAAAGAAATTCGGAAAACATGTGCAGGAAGGTTACGGTCTTTCGGAAGCGACGCCCGTTACCACTTTTAACCGCGTGGATAAAACCAAACAGGGATCAATCGGTCTGCCCATTCCTAATGTGGAGGTGAAGCTGGTTGACGAGAATTTCAACGAAGTTCCGGTTGGCGCAGTTGGCGAGCTGTGCGTGAAAGGACCTAACGTGATGCTGGGCTATTGGAACCGGCCGAAGGAAACTGCCTGGACGCTGCGGGACGGGTGGCTTCATACGGAAGATCTGGCCTACCGGGATGAAGAGGGCTGGATTTTTATCGTGGACCGTCTGAAGGATATGATCATCAGCAGCGGTGAAAACGTGTACCCTCGTGAGGTGGAAGAGGTTCTGGTGGCCCATCCGGACATTAAAGAGGCTGCTGTCGTTGGCATTCCGGACAAGCTGAGGGGCCAGGCAATCTGCGCATACATCGTTACGGAAGACGGTGGCGCAAGAGACAAGCGTATGATTCGCAAATACCTGCTTTCCAAAATAGCGGCATACAAAGTACCCAGGGAATTTATCTTCTGTGATCAATTGCCCCGTAACAACACGGGAAAAATACTGAAAAAAGTATTGCGGGATCAGTCGGTGGAAACGCTGGTTCAGCGAAAATAATAGGACTTACAGGTGGTTGAATGCGTAGCATCGAAAGCATGGGTCTTTGTATTCTTCCCAAAACTGTTTTGATTCAACATTGTTTTTAGGAACTGTTTGTGATACCATAATATAGAGGTCACGGCCTTGCCATGACCTCTTTTGTAGTTAATTCTGGAAACCGATTTTCATGAAAAAACGCTTATTGGAACGCCTGGCTGCGGTAAAGGAACTGAAGGCCGCGGCGATGTTGTATAAAAAAAGAAAAGGATGTGTACTTTCAGGGCTGGACGGAACTGTCAAAGCCTTGTATTTGTGCGCCCTGATGCGGGTTTTGCAGGCTAAAACACTGGTGCTTCTGGTGTCCGGACGGGATGCAGTCCGGGAATACCGGCAGACGCTTGCATACCTCTGTCCGGAACTGCCGATGCAGGAGTTTTATCCCACGAACCTGCCCCGGGTACAGGCGGACAGCCGGAATCTGGAGATTCAGGCGGGAAGGTCTGCGGCCCTGCGCCTGATTGCCGGCGAAGAACCGGGAGTTGTGTTTGTTACGGCAGAAGCGTTGCTGCAGAAATTGCCCCGGGCTTCCGGGGTATCCGAAAACAGTCTGGAAGTTTCCGTGGGCACTGCGTTTGAACAGGGGCGGTTTATTGAAATGTTAGCCGCCATGGGCTATGAACGGACCGAAGAAGTGGATACCATCGGGCAGTTCTCGGTGCGGGGCGGCATTATCGATGTGTTTCCCCTGAACAGTCAGAATCCGGCCCGTATTGAGTGGTTTGATGCGGATATTGACGGTATCCGGTTTTACGATATCACTACCAAACGCTCTCTGACGAATGTGGAAACACTGCGGATCGTACCCCTGCAGATGCAGGCAGCGGAAGAAGTTTTTGATGCGTATCTGAGGGACTACAGAGCGGCGGATACGCTGTTTGTAATGGACGAACCGGCGCAGATGAAGGAGACTCTGGAGCATCTGTACAAAGAAGGACAGTCCTATAAAGAAGAACTCTGGACCCCGGAAGAAATCTGGGCTATGGAAGAAAAGGAGCCGGTTGTGACGGTTTCCGCATTGGATACCAGTTGTTTTGCCGGTGTTACGCACATGCAGGTTCCGGTGCGCAGGGTCACTTCCTATAACCGCAGCATCGACCGGCTGATCGAAGACTTGCAAAGTCTGCTGGCAGAAGGCATCCAGCCCTATATTATGATGAGCACCGTGCTGAAAGCACGGGGTATTGCGGAGAGCCTGTTGCAGCGGGGAATTCCTTCAGTCTGTCTGGCTGACGGGGTGGAAGACACCGAAAAAGTGAATGTGGGTTTTGGGGAACTGTTCAACGGCTTCAGGTTCTGGAATGAAAACTGGCTTCTGTTGACAGAAAATGATATTTACGGATTGCAGCGGCGCCGCCGTTTCAAATCAAAGCATAAAGGAGCGAAACTGCAATACTTTACCGATATTAAAGGCGGCGATTATGTGGTGCATGATGTGCACGGCATCGGCCGCTATATCGGCGTGGAAACCATGCTGGTAGACAGTATGCACCGGGATTATCTGCTGTTACAGTATGCGGGCAGTGACCGGCTGTATGTGCCGGTGGACCAGGTCGGCCTCCTGCACAAATATGTTGGCAGCGAGGGCATTACGCCCAGGCTTTCTAAAATGGGCGGCGCCGACTGGAAGCGCATGAAGACCAAAGCTTCCACGGCTATAACACAGCTGGCGGAGGAATTGATCCGTCTTTATGCCCTGCGTAAAATTACCAACGGCTATGCCTATGGGCCGGACACGGATCTCCAGCGTGAGTTTGAAGAACGTTTCCCCTTTGAGGAAACGCCGGACCAGCTGAAAGCCATTGCCGAAATCAAGGCGGACATGGAAAAACCCATACCCATGGACCGTCTGCTGTGCGGCGATGTGGGTTATGGTAAAACGGAAGTGGCCCTGCGGGCAGCCTTTAAGGCAGTAATGGACGGAAAACAGACGGCCTTGCTTGTTCCCACGACGGTACTGGCACAGCAGCACCTGCTCACCTGCAGGGAAAGGCTGGAACCCTTTGGGGTGCGGATTGCCATGGTCAGCCGCTTTGTGTCCAACAAGGAAATCAGGCAGACGCTGAAAAAACTGGAACAAGGGGATATTGACATTGTCATAGGTACCCACCGGCTGTTGCAGGCTGACGTGATGTTCCATGACCTGGGGCTTCTGATTATTGATGAAGAACAGCGTTTCGGCGTGGCCCAAAAGGAAAAAATCAAACAGTGGAAACAGGGGATCGACGTGCTGGCGTTATCTGCCACTCCCATTCCCCGTACGTTGCATATGGCTCTGGTCAGCAGCCGGGATATGAGTCTCATCGAGTCGCCGCCGGAGGACCGTCTGCCGGTAGAAACCTATGTGGCGGAATATGACGAGGGCATGATTAAAGAAGCGCTGGAGCGGGAGCTGCACCGGGGCGGCCGCATCTATTATATCCACAACCGTGTCAGCGGACTGCCGTTGATTGCGGAACGGCTGCAACGGCTGGTACCGGGCATTAACGTACGCATCGGTCATGGGCAGATGAGCGAAGACCGGCTGGAAGACGCTATGATGTCTTTCTATGAAGGCAGCTGCGATGTGCTGTTGTGTACTACGATTGTAGAAAACGGGCTGGATGTCCCCCTGGCTAATACCATCATCGTGGACGGGGCAGAGAATTTCGGCCTCTCCCAGCTTTACCAGATGCGGGGGCGGGTAGGACGTTCCTCCCGTCTTGCCTATGCTTACTTTACGTACAGGAAGAATAAATCCCTGAGTGAGGTGGCGGCCAAACGGCTGCAGGCAATCCGTGATTTTACGGAGCTGGGGGCCGGATTTAAGATTGCTATGAGGGATCTGGAAATCCGGGGCGCCGGCAACCTGCTGGGGCCCCAGCAGCACGGTTATATTGCGGGTATCGGCTTTGCCGCTTACTGTGAGCTGCTGGAGCAGACCATCAAACGGCTGCAGAGCGGTTCCCCGGGTGTGGAACGGGAGCCGGATCCGATTTTAGAGATTCCGCTGAACGCGTATATTCCGGATGCCTATATTGACAATCCGCGGTACAAGCTGGAATTGTACCGCCGTTTTGTGGATCTGGCCTGGGGAGAAGAAGAGGACCTGATGGATGAGATCATCGATCGATTCGGAACCCCGCCGGCGGAAGTGGAAATGCTGTGGCGTCTGGCCAAAGTCCGTGCGGTATGCCGAAAACTGAAAATCCGCCGCATCAACGTACGGGCGGGGATGATCCGCATCACCTTTGCGGAGCGCTCAGACGTAAACGGGGATGCGCTGGTGAAAATGGCGGAAAAGAACAACCGTTACATGAAGCTGGAACCCGGCAGGGAAATGGCGCTTCTGTTCCGGACATCTTTGCTGGAGATCGAACCGCTGGAGTGGCTTGAAAAGAATTTGGTGAAACTGATAAAATAGGACTGTGATGGGAGCTGTAAAAAATGGGTAAGGATAAATTTCTGAAAGGGGCCCTGATCTTAACCGTAGCAGGATTGCTGGTTAAAGTCATCGGCTCGGTGAACCGGATCCTGCTCTCCCGGTTACTGGGAGGCGAGGGCATCGGTTTATACCAGATGGCTTACCCCATTTACCTGCTGATGCTTTCGGTTTGTTCAGCCGGCGTGCCGGTGGCTGTCTCCATCATTGTGGCGGAAAAGGTGGCAAAAAATGATTACGCTCAGGCTCATCGGATTTTTAAAGTTACGCTGGGACTGATGGCTGCGTTCGGCCTGTTTTTTGCATTGCTGCTTTACGGTACAGCCGGCTTGCTCGTGAACAGCGGGTGGATTCGGGACAGCCGGGCTTATTATGCGCTGGTGGTATTGACACCGGCCGTGTTCTTTTCCAGTATCCTGGCCAGCTTCCGGGGTTATTTCCAGGGATACCAGATGATGACCCCACCGGCGGTTTCGCAGATTCTTGAGCAATTGGTAAGGGTAACGGTCATGATTGGCCTGGCTTATTTCCTGCTTCCCCGGGGACTGGAATATGCCGCGGCAGGCGCAGCCTTCGGGGCGGTACCCGGTGGTCTGACCGGGCTGCTGGTGCTCACCTGGTTTTTCCGTAAAGCGCGTAAGGAATGGAAACATAAAATTGAAAAGCAGACAGCAACGGTTGCGGAGAGCGTGGGCTCTATCGCCAAACGTCTGGTACTGCTGGCCATTCCCGTTTCCTGTGCCAACCTGCTGATACCGGTTACCAGCAGCATTGATATGCTTCTGGTACCGAACGGGCTGGGGCGGGCCGGCTTTGGGGTGGAAGCGGCTACCACGCTGTTCGGTTATCTCACCGGTATGGCCCAGCCTTTACTGATGATGGCAATCATTCCAACCATGTCGCTGGCGGCCAGCCTGGTACCGGCGGTTTCGGAAGCCTGCACCCTGCAGCGTCCGGATGAAATATTACGCAAGACAACTTCTGCTTTTAAGATCTGCATGCTTGTAGTCGTTCCGGCTTCTGTGGGGATGTGGGCGCTGGCAGGACCCATATCCGGCACGCTGTACGGCACAATGAAAGCTGCGCCGGTCATTGCCCATCTGGCGCCGTCCATTACGTTTCTGGGAATATTCCAGGTTACTACAGGTGCCTTGCAGGGAATCGGCAAAACGATGATACCCATGTGGAACATGTTATTTGGCGCCGTGGTAAAAGCCGTTGCTGTCTGGCAGCTGACGTCGGTGGCGGCTTTCCATATTCTGGGCGCAGCCTGGGCCTCGAATCTGAATTTCGCCCTGGTAGCAGCGATCAACGTCTTTTTCCTGTACCGGAACGGGATACGGTTTCCTGTCAGGGGCAGTCTGAAGATTCTGCTGGCTTCCCTCTGCATGGGGCTGGTGGGAAAAATGGCTGCACTGTTCTTCATGGACAAAGGGAGTATCGTTGTTGCTTTGCTTGCCGGCATGTCCGCATCAGTTTTAGTTTATGGAACGGTGGTTGTGCTGTCAGGCTGCCTGACCCGGGAAGAAGCAGTGGAGCTGCCGGTAATAGGCAAAATAATTCGGAAATTTTGAAAGTGAAAATCAACAGTGCGGAGGGTACGCGTATGGAAACGGTAAATAAGGCCGGTTGTGAAAACAGAAGAACAAAAGGTTCGCTGACAATCGTGGGCCTGGGTCCGGGAGCTGCAGGACATCTGTCTTTGGAAACGCTTAAGCTTTTGGAAGAACGATTTGTGATTTTGCGGACAGAAATACATCCCACCGTGGCAGAACTCAAACGCAGGGGTATCTCTTTCGTTTCCTGTGATGCCTGGTATGAAAAGGAAGGAACCTTTGAAGACGTATATGATAAAATCACATCGTTTGTCATAGAGCAGGCTAAAGATAAAGATGTCGTCTATGGGGTTCCCGGCAGCCCTTTGGTTGCGGAACGTACAGTGGTGCTGCTTCGGGAAAAGGCAAAAAAGTCCAATATCCCTCTGATTATTAAGCCTGCCATGAGTTTTTTGGATCTGGCCTATGTTGATTTGGGAATTGACCCTATTGAAGGGCTGCGGATTATTGATGCGCAGGATTTTTCGGCTCTGGCGGATGCGGGACGGTACCCTTTGATGGTAACCCAGGTTTATAACCAGATGGTGGCTTCAGATATGAAGCTGGCCCTGATGGATATTCTGCCGGACGAGACAGAGGTGTTTTTTCTCCGCAATCTGGGGCTGGAAGATGAAGAGTGTCGTAAGATACCGCTTTTTGAAATGGACAGGCAGCCTGTCATAGACCATTTGACCAGCGTGTTTGTTCCCCGCCAGCCTGAGGAGGCGCTGCAATCGATGCTGCAAAATGTGAAAGATGACAGTGATACAGACGGGTATTGGGAACGTTTCCCGTTGCTACGGCACAAAACACAGTTTGATGTGCGCCCTCTTGCGGACGTGATGCAGGTGCTGCGTGAACCTGGCGGATGCCCCTGGGACCGGGAGCAGGATTTTGACACGATCCGGGCGAATCTGATAGAAGAGTGCTATGAATTCCTGGAGGCGGTGGACGATAAAGATACCCATGGTATGGCGGAAGAACTGGGAGACATCCTGATGCAGGTAGTATTCCATGCCCGTATGGCAGAGGAAAAAGGAATGTTTACCCTGCAGGATGTCATTGACGGTGTTACGGATAAACTGATTGAACGGCATCCCCATGTATTCGGGACGGTTAAGGTAGCTGACAGCGACGAAGTGCTTACCAACTGGGAAGCAATCAAACTTCAGGAAAAACCGGAACGGGAGCGGGTGCTGGACGGTATTTATAAGGGGCTTCCTTCTTTGTTGCGCGCCCATAAGATACAGAAACGGGTTGCCAAGGTAGGATTTGACTGGACGGAAACCGAAGACGTAAAGAAAAAGGTGCTGGAAGAGTGGAAGGAGTTTAACGAAGCTGCAGCTAAGCAGGACCGGGAAGCGATGGAGTGGGAACTGGGCGACCTGTACTTTTCCCTGGTAAATTTTGCCCGCCACTTGGGTTTGGAAAGCGAAACGGCCTTGAACCGCTGTAACAATCGTTTCGCCGCACGCTTTGAACACGTGGAGGACCGCGTGAAAGAATCAGGGAAGGCATGGAGCGATTATTCCCTGGAGGAACTGGACCGGTTCTGGGATGAAGCAAAAGAAAACGAAGTACCGGCTGATTAAGGTTACAATACATATAGAAGGCAGAAATTGCCTGTCTTCAGGTTTTTTGTTATACTAAACTATAATGGTTTTTTCTGTGAAGGGAGTGAACGTCATGGCAACTCGCGACAACGAAAAGAAAAGCCGCATAGCCAGGGATTTCCGCCGGGTCCTAATCGTTCTCGTCATCATATTCGTAGCAATCTTAGGCCGGCAGGAATATAAGATTTATCAGATACAGAAAGAAACGGAAGCTACCCAGAAACGGGTGGAAGAGCTGCAGAAGCTGCAGGCGGATCTGGAAGCGGAACGGAAGCGTTTATACGATCCCAAATATATTGAAAAGCTGGCGCGTGAAGATCATAACTATGTAAAAAAAGATGAAGTTCCGATTTTTATAGTTAAAGATAAGCAGGAAGGTAAAAAGGACGCGGGTGACGGCAAAGGCAATAATGAAAAGCCGGAAAAAAAAGAAAGTGCTGAAAAAAAGACTGTTAATTAGCATTTTTATTGACACTGTTTCTTTTATGGTGGTAAAATTATACTGCCTTATTTTTTGAGCAGGAGGAATTTTTGTTTTATGGCGATTGAAATTGGAGCTGTCGTAGAAGGCGAAGTTACCGGCATTACGAATTTTGGCGCGTTTCTTCAGCTTCCCGAGGGAAAAGTCGGACTGATTCATATTTCCGAGGTATCCAATGTTTATGTAAAGGATATTCATGACTT
>CADCHY010000001.1 GCA_902801365.1 uncultured Succiniclasticum sp. | reverse complement strand
CCGAACACAGCAGTTAAGCTCTCACGCGTCGAAAGTACTTGGCTGGAAGCGGCCCGGGAGGATAGATTGTTGCCGGTTAGAAAGAAGCCCCCGCACATTGCGTGCGGGGGCTTCTTCTGTTTTTATAATACCTGGAGAAGATTTACAAAAACGGAGTAGAAACTGAAATAAGAAAATTATAAAAACACTTTACAGAAGAGTTATAATCATGTATAATAACAAAGCATTAAAACTTCATAACAGACAGTTCGTGACCATCCTGTCTCTAAATAAAACTACGGGCGCAATTGAATAGATATTGTCAGGATATTTGATCTGATATAAGTCTGTGCAATGCATTAATAATTTACGCCTATAGTTATAGGCGTTTTTTTATGAGAAGTTTCGGTATTTTTTTAGTAAAGACATGTAATAAGTTCTCTGTGTGTCAGGCAGTGGAATTTAATTCATACGTGGTTACGTCCTGATGCTGCTTATCGAAAGATTTTGTTTGAAGGGGAGATATAATGAATCAGGAGTACACAAAAACACAAAAATTAACGATCAGCGCAGTTTGTATAGCTTTATATCTGGTCGTGATGCTCTGTACCCAGAGTTTTGCTTTTGGACAATATCAGGTCCGCATCGCTACCGCATTATACGGTCTGTCGTACATTTTCCCGTTTTTAGTGGTTCCCTTTGGGATTGCCAATGTTATCAGTAACCTTTTGATGGGCGGATTAGGTCCTGTAGATGCAATCGGCGGCTTTATTATGGGCGTGCTGACAAGCGGAGTCATTGCTTTGGGCAAAAGATACGGTTTGGGTTGCTGGATTGTAGCGCTGTTTGTAACATTGCTTCCCGGCCTCGGAGTACCTGTATGGCTATCGTATTTATTAAAAATTCCCTATGGCATTTTGGCGGCAAGCTTACTGGTGGGGCAGTTTATTTCCGGGATTACAGGTATGCTGCTGATCAGGGCGTTGGAAAAAGCAGATGCGGCAAACCTGGTTTTCAGGACAGACCGGAACAGGAATTAATTTCAATGCTGAAAAAAACAATTGATGCACAATAATTGCACCGGTGAAGCAACACTGTCCCTGAAGAGGGAGAAGAAATACAACAGCATTATTGTTATATAATTAGACATAAGGAGACACTGATGACAGCAGGCAGAACAAAAAAGGATTTACAGGGTGTAAACTTACTTGGAAATAAGACGGCATACAGAGATGATTATGCGCCGGAGGTGTTGGAATGTTTTTCCAATAAACATCCGGAAAATGATTATTTTGTAAAATTTAACTGTCCGGAATTTACCAGCCTGTGCCCTAAAACCGGCCAGCCGGATTTCGCGACAATTTATATTTCATATGTTCCGGATCAGAAGCTGGTGGAAAGCAAATCACTGAAACTGTATCTCTTCAGCTTCCGTAATCATGGGGATTTTCACGAAGACTGTGTGAATATTATTATGAAAGACCTGATCCGGTTATTAGACCCCAAGTACATAGAAGTCTGGGGAAAATTCCTGCCCCGGGGCGGGTTGTCTATTGACCCCTATGCAAATTACGGGAAGAAGGGAACCGATTGGGAAAAAACCGCCCATCAGCGGTTACATTTTCACGATATGCAGCCTGAAATGGTTAACAATCGGTAAGCACTACAAAGACTGTTACAGCGAAATTTACTCTTCACTTTTAAAGGGTGCTATGTTACAATAGCTTTAAGAGAAGAGTAAATTTTCTTTTTATTTGCGGCAAATTGTTGTGGCTTACAAACAGGTGGCGGCAAATGGGAAAACAAGAATAAAATGTCAATAAATACGGTATTTCTCACAGTGTTAATCTACTGTGTTTTGAAAATTATCAACTGATTTTCTAAATTTATTATTTTAAGGAGGAGTTTAGCATGGTAAGAATTGGTATCAGCGGTTTTGGTCGTATTGGTCGTCTGGCATTGAGAAGGATTCTGACCCTTCCTGATGCAGAAGTTGTAGCGATTAACAACCGGACGGTGGGCGAAATAATGGCGCATCTGTTAAAATATGATTCCGTTCATGGGACAATGAAGGAAGATGTTGCATGGGAAGACGGATTCCTTGTTATTGACGGCAAAAAGATTCCGGTTATCAGCGAGACGGATATCACCAAAATCCCCTGGGGCAAATATGGCGCGGATATCGTGCTGGAATGCACCGGTAAATTCAAAGATTCGAAAGAAGCCCAGGCCCATATTGATAACGGAGCGAAGAAAGTTATTATTTCCGCTCCCGGCAAAAATGAGGATATCACCATTGTTATGGGTGTTAATGAGGACAAGTACGATCCGGCAAAACACCATATCATTTCCAATGCTTCCTGCACCACCAACTGCCTGGCTCCCTTTACCAAAGTACTGCTGGAAAAATTCGGTATTGAAAGCGGTTTGATGACAACCGTTCATTCCTATACCAACGACCAGAAGATTCTGGACGTAAGCCACAAAGACCTGCGCCGCGCCCGCGCTGCTGCCATGTCCATCATTCCTACCACCACCGGCGCTGCCAAGGCGGTTGCCCTGGTGCTGCCGGAACTGAAAGGCAAACTGAACGGTTTTGCCCTGCGCGTTCCGACTCCGGACGTATCCCTGACCGACCTGACGGTGAACCTGGCGAAAGACGCTACTGTGGAAGAAATCAATGCTGCATTAAAGGAAGCGGCGGAAGGCGAACTGAAAGGCATCCTGGGCTATACGGATCTGCCGCTGGTATCCAGTGATTTCATCGGTTGTGAGGTTTCCTCTGTTATTGACGGGCAGTCTACTATGATGATTGGCAAACGCCTG
This sequence comes from uncultured Succiniclasticum sp., assembly GCA_902801365.1. Lineage (GTDB taxonomy): Bacteria > Bacillota > Negativicutes > Acidaminococcales > Acidaminococcaceae > Succiniclasticum. The sequence goes on along the minus strand of CADCHY010000001.1, from coordinate 89,216 downwards.
GCGAAAGTGGTTGCCTGGTATGACAACGAATGGGGTTATTCCTGCCGTCTGGTTGACCTGGCTCTTTACGTTGGCAAAAAAGGTTTATAATTGACACAAGTCGGCGCCCTTATGCAGGGCGTCGGCTTTGTTTGCATTTTAGGATAAATGTTGTTTTTTCTTAATTTAAAAGCGATTATTCGCTCTGTTACAGATATAAAAACTTTTGTTGATTAAATAAAAATCTGTCATCACATGGCAGATTTTTGAAAGGAGCATGATTTCTTTGGATAAAAAAATCCTTTCCGATTTGGATGTTGCCGGTAAAAAGGTCCTGGTGCGGGTAGATTTTAACGTGCCCCAGGATGCCGAAGGCAACATAACGGATGATAACCGTATGGTGGCCGCGTTGCCAACCATCCAGTATCTGCTGGACCATGAGGCGGCCGTTATTTTAATGAGCCATCTGGGCCGTCCAAAGGGCGAGCCTAATCCCAAATATACACTGAAACCGATTGCAAAACATCTGGAAGAGTTGTTGGGTAAACCGGTTGCTTTTGCGGAAGACTGCATCGGGCCGGCGGCGGAAGAAGCGGCGAAAAAACTGGAGACCGGTTGCGTATTACTGCTGGAAAACCTGCGTTACCATAAAGAAGAAGAGAAAAATAATCTGGAGTTTGCGGAGAAGCTGGCTTCACTGGCAGATCTGTATGTAAATGACGGTTTCGGCGTATCCCACCGGGCTCATGCATCGGTGGAAGGCGTAACCCATTTCCTGCCCAGCGCGGCAGGTTTCCTGCTGGAAAAGGAAATCCGTTTTATCGGCGATGCTGTCAACAATCCGGAGCATCCGTTTACCGCGATTATCGGCGGCGCAAAGGTTTCGGATAAGATCGGCGTAATCGTCAACCTGCTGGGCAAAGTGGATACACTGCTTATCGGCGGCGGCATGGCCAACACCTTCCTGGCTGCCAGAGGCATTCCCATGGGCAAGTCCCTGGTAGAAGAAGATAAGATTGAAGAAGCCAAACGCATCCTGGCAGAAGCTTCCGTGAAGAATGTGAAGATCCTCCTGCCTGTAGATCTGGTGATGGCAGCAGAGTTCAAACCGGATTCTGCGTATGAAGTGTCTGCGTTGGATGATCTGAACCAGGATTACATGGCTCTGGATATCGGTCCGGAAACCTGCAAACTGTATGCGGACGCCGTCAAAGATGCCAAACTGGTAGTATGGAACGGCCCCATGGGCGTATTCGAAATGGATGCGTTCTGCAAAGGCACGGAAGCGGTTGCCAAAGCCGTTGCGGACAGCAATGCAGTCAGCATTGTAGGCGGCGGCGACAGCGTAGCGGCTATTAAGAAGATTGGCCTGGAAGATAAAATCAGTCACATTTCCACCGGCGGCGGCGCTTCCCTGGAATATCTGGAAGGCAAAGCACTGCCGGGTGTGGAGGCGCTGGATGAGGTGCGGCGCCCTTTTGTGGCCGGTAACTGGAAGATGTATAAGACCGTAGTCGAAGCGGTCGAACTGGCCCAGAATCTGGTTACCGAAACGAACGGTACTGTCAATGAAGTCGTGATATTCCCGCCTTTTACGGCGTTGGAAAGTGTAGCGGAAGCCATTGACGGTAAATCGGTGGGCTATGGCGCGCAGGATTTGTGCTGGGAAGACGAAGGAGCCTTTACCGGTGCTGTGTCCGGCGCACAAATCGCAGACATCGGCTGTGAATACGTATTGGTAGGTCACAGTGAACGCCGCGAAATTTTCAAAGAAGACAACGAAATCATTGCAAAGAAGATGAAAGCTGCGTACCGCAACCAGCTGAAACCGGTACTGTGTGTCGGCGAAACGGAAGCGGAACGGAAACAGGGCGCCACCAACGCTAAAATTGAAGGACAGCTGAAGAGTGCGCTGGCAGGGATTGCAGCAGAGCAGGCGAAGTTGCTGACCGTAGCCTATGAACCCATCTGGGCGATCGGCACCGGCAATACCGCAACGGCGCAGGATGCCCAGGAAGTCTGCCTGTTTATCCGCAAACAGCTCAATGAAATCGTTGGTGAAGACGTGGCAAGGCATATCCGTATTCTGTATGGCGGCAGCGTGAAAGATACCAATGCGGCCCAGTTCTGCATCAACGGAATTGACGGCGTATTGGTGGGCGGCGCCAGCCTGAAAGCGGAAAGCTTTGCAACGATTGTCCGCAGTTTTTAATCATGGCAGTTTGAAGGAGAACAAATGGCAAAGAAGCCGGTAATGTTAATGATTCTGGACGGCTGGGGCATTGCCCCGGCCGGTCCTTACAATGCGGCGACGACAGCCCGTACCCCGCACCTGGACAGTTACTTTGCAAATTATCCAAACACAAAGCTGGAGGCCAGCGGGGAAGATGTGGGGCTGCCGGCAGGCCAGATAGGGAATTCGGAAGTAGGACATCTGAACATCGGGTCGGGCCGGATCATTTACCAGGACCTGTCCCTGATTTCCCATGCCATCAAAGAAGGCAGTTTCTTTAAAAACCAGGTGTTGCTGGACGCGCTGCGTCATGCAAAAGAAAAGGACAGTTCCCTGCACCTGATGGGCCTGTTCAGCGATGGTGGCGTCCACAGCCATATCGATCATCTGAAAGCGCTGCTGGAAATGGCAAAGACGGCGGGACTGCAAAAGGTCTATGTGCATGCGTTTCTGGACGGCAGGGATGTGCCTCCCCAGAGCGCCGTTCCTTATGTGCAGGATCTGGAAGCTTTCATGAAGGAAAAAGGCATCGGCTGTTTTGCAACGGTCAGCGGCCGCTACTATGCCATGGACCGGGACAAACGCTGGGAACGTCTGGAAAAAGCCTATCGTAACATGGTGCTGCGGGACGGCGCAGTTTTTGCTTCTGCTGCAGAAGGCATTCAGGCTTCTTATGAAGCGGGTGTTAACGATGAGTTCGTTGTGCCGTTCTGTGTAGCGCAGAAAAACGAAGCGGCTGATGCGGGAGAGAAATCTGCTGCCTGCATCCGTAAGGGTGACAGCGTGATCTTCTACAATTTTCGCCCGGACCGGGCCCGGGAAATTACCCGTGCGTTGCATGATGAAGAGTTCCCGTATTTTGAACGGTCTGCAGAAGCCAGGCCGGTGCATATGGTCGGCATGACCCAGTACGATGCTACCATCGACATTCCTACTGCGTATCCGCCCGAGCATTATGAAGATACGCTGGGTGAGGTACTGGCGAAGAATGGGATGCAGCAGCTGCGTATTGCGGAAACGGAAAAATACGCTCATGTAACTTTCTTCTTTAACGGCGGCGTGGAAGAACCCAATGCCGGGGAAGACCGTATCCTGATACCGTCGCCGAAAGTTGCGACCTACGACCTGCAGCCGGAGATGAGCGCGCCCCTTGTAACGGAAGCGTTGCTTAAAGCATTGGACGAAGATAAATACGATGTAGTGATCCTGAACTTTGCCAATCCGGATATGGTAGGGCATACCGGTATTATGGAAGCTGCGGTAAAGGCTATGGAAACCGTGGATGCCTGCGCCGGAAAGATTGTAGAAAAGATACAGGCGCAGGATGGTGTGATTTGTATTACCGCGGATCACGGTAATCTGGAAAAGATGCAGAACGAAGACGGAACGCCCTGCACGGCTCACACTACAAACAAAGTTCCGTTTATTGTCATCAGCAAAGAGAAAGTTAAACTGCATGAAGGCCGGCTGGCTGACATTGCGCCAACGCTGCTGCAGTTTTTGAAGATTCAGCAGCCGAAATCCATGACAGGAAAGAGCTTAATTGATTAATATTTAAAGAGAAAGGATAAGGTGGTAATCATGTCTATTATTACGCAAGTCTATGCACGAGAAATTCTGGATTCCCGCGGCAACCCCACTGTTGAAGTAGAAGTAATCCTGGAAGACGGCACTATGGGCCGCGCCGCGGTTCCCTCCGGCGCTTCCACCGGTGTGCATGAAGCGGTAGAATTACGGGATGGCGACAAGAAGCGTTATGTTGGCAAAGGCGTTATGAAAGCGGTGGAAAACGTAAACGACATTATTGCCGAAGCGCTGATCGGCCTGGACGCTACCCGCCAGATTGAAATTGACGAGCTGCTGATCCGTTTAGACGAGACTCCCAACAAAGCAAAGTTAGGCGCCAACGCAATTCTGGGCGTATCCATGGCCGTCGCCAAAGCTGCAGCCAACTATGTAGGCCTGCCTCTGTACCAGTATCTGGGCGGCACCAATGCCCATGAACTGCCTGTTCCCATGATGAACATCCTCAACGGCGGCTCCCATGCGGACAACAACGTTGATATTCAGGAGTTCATGATTATGCCGGTAGGGGCAAAAAGTTTCAGCGAATGCCTGCGCATGAACGTGGAAATTTACCACGCCCTGAAAGGCATCCTGAAAGCTAAAGGCTTGAGCACTGGTCTGGGCGACGAAGGCGGCTTTGCTCCGAATCTGGAATCCAATGCGGAAGCGCTGGACGTAATTATGGAAGCCATTGCCAAAGCCGGCTACAAAGCTGGCAAAGACATTATGTTGGCCATGGACGTAGCTGCCAGCGAATTCTACAAAGACGGCAAGTACCATATGCTGGCAGAAGGCGCTCCCAAGACCAGCACCCAGATGGTCAACTATCTGGCGGATCTGGTTGCGAAATATCCGATTATCTCCATTGAAGACGGCCTCGCTGAAGACGACTGGAAGGGATGGGCTGCCCTCACCAAGAAGCTGGGCGGCAAAGTTCAGCTGGTAGGCGACGACCTGTTCGTTACTAATGCGGCACGCCTGCAGATGGGCATCGACAAAGGTGTGGCCAATGCCATCCTGATCAAAGTGAACCAGATCGGTACCCTCACCGAAACCTTCCGGGCTGTGGAACTGGCAAAACGTCACGGCTATACTGCCATCGTTTCCCACCGCAGCGGCGAAACGGAAGACGTCACCATGTCTGACATTGCAGTTGCGCTGAACGCCGGCCAGATCAAATCCGGTGCGCCGGCCCGTACCGACCGTGTGGCTAAATACAACCAGCTGCTGCGCATTGAAGAAGACCTTGGCCCGGCAGCAACCTACGGCGGCATGGACGTGTTCTATAATCTGAACAAATAACTTGGAAACAGATTAAAACTGTTATTTCGCAAACCATAGTGCGGATTGAAACGACTAACATTGTTTGCTGAGCAAAACAAATGGGGGAACTGTGTTAAAGCAGTTCCCCTGTTCTTTTGAAGAATATGACATAGTAGATTTTTGCATTTCAGGTGTAGTGAAGCAGGAAGTTTTAGCGAAAATCAACCTTCGACAAAATTCTGTGAAAAAATTTTGTCATTTATTATTGCCACGTTGATAAAGGTATGGTAAAATACTGTGGTACTAACACAGAAGTATACAATCATATAATAAAGAAAAAAGGAGGTAAGTAAATGCTGGTAACTGTCTTGATGGTAGTGGACTTCATTGTCTGTGTCGCCCTGATCGGGGCTGTGTTGATGCAGACCGGAAGAGGCGCAGGCCTGTCCAGTTCCTTCGGTGGCGGTGATGGTACCTTCTTTGGCAAGGGAAATGATCTGGATACTATTTTGTCTAAGGCGACGATTGCGCTGGGGACCGCGTTTGGTGTCATCACGTTAGCTCTTGCCAAGCTCAATGCATGATCCCGCGCTTTGTGAGAAGGAAAGATGTTTGCGGGCTGCCTGATGAGGCGGATTGCATAAGAGAGGCTGCGCATAAAAGAGGCGCAATACAGTCTCAGGCTTGTGGGCGAAAGCTTACAAAAAAACTGTTAATAAAGGACTCGGTCCTTTAAAATTTTTTAATAATATTTTTATTTTTGTCGAAAGGGGATAACATCTTGGGTAGTTATATCATGTTTTCCATTGGCGCCGGTATCCTTGCGCTTCTGATCGCTGCCATGCTGAGCAGCTCCATCATGAGGGCGGAAGCCGGTAACGCTCTGATGCAGGAAATTTCCGGGCATATTCACGAGGGTGCCATGGCGTTCCTGTACCGTGAATACAAAGCGCTGGCTGTATTCATTCTGGTTGTTGCAATTATCATCGGTATTTTCCTGGCTCCTATGACGGCGGTCTGCTTTGTCGCAGGCGCCATCTTCTCCATTCTTGCAGGTTACTGCGGCATGAACGTAGCTACCAAAGCTAACGTCCGTACTACTGCGGCTGCTGAGCACGGCATGCCCCAGGCGCTGCAGATTGCGTTCTCCGGCGGTTCCGTAATGGGCCTGGGCGTAGTAGGCCTGGGCATCACCGGCGTGGCGCTGGCTTTTGCCCTGTTTGGTGAAAACGGTGCTAACATGGACATCGTAACCGGTTTCGGTCTGGGCGCAAGCTCCATCGCACTGTTCGCCCGTGTAGGCGGCGGCATTTATACCAAAGCGGCCGACGTAGGCGCCGACCTAGTAGGTAAGGTTGAAGCCGGCATTCCGGAAGACGACCCCCGTAACCCCGCTACCATCGCCGATAACGTAGGCGATAACGTAGGCGACGTTGCCGGTATGGGCGCCGACCTGTTTGAATCCTATGTAGGCGCGATCATCTCTGCCCTGACTTTGGGCGCTGTTGCATTCAAAGGCGGCGAAGGCGTTCAGTATCCGTTCCTGCTGGCTCTGGCCGGCATCGTTTCTTCCATCATTGGTATTCTGTATGTCCGTCACAGCAAATCCACCAATCCGCAGGGTGCGCTGAACACCGGCACCTACATTGCCGGTATCCTGACCATCGGCGCGGCTGCTTACCTGTCCAACTCCCTGTTTGGCAATATGAACGCCTTCTGGGCGATTGCTGCCGGCCAGGTTGTAGGTCTGCTGATCGGTAAGATTACCGAAGTTTACACCTCCGCTGATTACAGTTCTGTTAAGAGAATCGCTGACCAGGCGGAAACCGGTCACGCAACCGTAATCATCGCAGGCCTGGCAGTTGGCATGTATTCCACCTTCCTGCCTATCGTATTCATCTGCATCGCAGTATTTATTGCGTTCTTCGTAATGGGCGGTATGGCCAATCCGGCGCTGGGCATTTACGGTATCGCACTGTCTGCAGTCGGCATGCTGGCCACCACCGGCATTACCGTAGCAGTTGACGCGTACGGTCCTATCTCCGATAACGCAGGCGGCATCGCGGAAATGGCTGAACTGCCCGCAAGCGTTCGTGAAATCACTGATACCCTGGACTCCGTCGGCAACACCACTGCTGCTATCGGTAAAGGCTTTGCCATCGGTTCCGCCGCGCTGACCGCGCTGGCCCTGTTCTCCGCGTACTCTCAGGTTGTGAAGCTGAAAGCTATCGACCTGCTGGATCCGGTCGTTCTGATCGGCGTATTTATCGGCGCCACCCTGCCGTTTGTGTTTGGCGCAATGACCATGGAATCTGTTGGTGAAGCTGCTAACGAAATGGTAGTGGAAGTCCGCCGCCAGTTCCATGAGATCCCCGGCCTGCTGGAAGGCAAGGCCCGCGGCGACTATCGCCGCTGCGTAGATATCTCTACTGCTGCTGCACTGAATAAAATGATTGCCCCCGGCGTCATCGCTATTGCGTTCCCGATTCTGGTTGGCATGCTGTTAGGGCCTGCCGCTCTGGGCGGAATGATTGGCGGCGCGCTGGCTGCCGGCGTACTGCTGGCCATCATGATGGCCAATGCGGGCGGCGCATGGGATAATGCGAAGAAATACATTGAATCCGGCGTACATGGCGGTAAAGGTTCCGATCCGCACAAGGCGGCGGTTACCGGCGATACCGTAGGCGATCCTTTCAAAGATACTTCCGGACCGGCTATGAACATCCTGCTGAAGCTGATGACTATTGTTTCCCTGGTATTTGCTCCGGTTTTGGCTGCTCACGGCGGCATCCTGCTGGGAATGTTTAAATAATATGAATAAAATTTAAAAGGACTGCTTTGGCAGTCCTTTTTTTATGCCTGAAAGTAGGGTTGGTATGATATAATGGAATTGAAAACCATGAATTTGTATGCGCATAAATTTCAATTTACATTTGCGGAGGCAGCCATGACCAGAATCATTCCCAAAGAAGCAGGCGCATTTTTCCTGCAGGGAAGCAGGGACGCAGGTATATTGCTGGTTCATGGTTATACCGGCGCTCCGGCTGAGATGCGCATGTTAGGGAACTATCTGCAGGCAAAGGGCGGTTATACGGTGCTGGGCGTTTGTCTGGCGGGGCACTGCGCAACGGTAGAAGCGCTTGAGCAGACCACCTGGCAAGACTGGTATAAAGCCGTGGAAGACGGAGTGAAAAAATTGCACCAACACTGCCGCCACATCTATATAGCAGGGCAGTCCATGGGCGGCCTGCTAGCCATCAAAGCTGCCTCAGGGTTTCCTCTGACGGATTATTCGGAAGGATTGCTTATCAAAGGAAACAGGGAAGATCCGGCAGAAAAACGTGCAAAGACCTGTTCTATGGAAAAACTGATACTGCTGGCAACGCCAGTGTTTTTACAGGACTGGCGTGTTCCTTTTGTAAAACTTTTGCGTTATTTTATTCCGCGTCTGTACACAGGTCAGCACAGTTACAACGTGCCGGAAGAATATATGCAAGGCTACACGGAGATGCCGACGAAACCGGTGCCAAGCCTTCTGGAACTGATAGAGCTTTGTAAAAAAGAATATCTGGGGAAAATAAAAATACCTACCCTGATTGTGCAGGGGAACGCGGACCATACAGTAAAACCGGAAAGCGCGACATACATTTACGAACACTTAAAACGTGTTCCGGATAAGCAGAAAGAACTCCTCTGGCTGCCGGAAGCAAGGCATGTGGTGACACTGGACGATGCACGGGAAACGGTGTATGAAAAGTGCCTGGAATTTATTGAAAAGCAATTTTGAAACAAGGAGGCTGTGCCGATGTTGTTTGATTTGATTGCTCCCACACCGCTGATTCCCGGAACCCGGATTTTTGTAGACTGGGCGGAAATAGAAGAAGCATTTCTAATGGTGGCGTTGCTTACCGTGCTGATAGAAGTTCCGTTATTTTATTTTTGCGGTTACCGCAAACCAAAAGAACTGGCAGGCTTTGCTGTCGTTAATATTATCAGCAACCTGCTGCTGAATGAATTTTTGGAGCAGGATCCTTTTGACTGGTTTTGGGTGGCTGTTGTCTTGGGAGAACTTGCAGTGATACTGCTGGAATTTTGCCTGTGCTGTTATTTCATCCAGGGTGACAGGAAGAAGCTGTTCAGGACTCTCGTGTTGGTGAACGTTTGCAGCGTCGTGCTGGGTGAAATTCTGTTTTGGTTTTATTATTAATCGGTGATTCTTTATGTTTCTGGATGTGAGTCATTTTCGCATCGTTATTTGATACAACGGTTTATTCTATAAACTTTTTAAATAAAGAAGTAAAAGAAAAGTACAAAGGGGGATTTAACATGAAAAGACTTTTAACATTATTTATGACAGTTCTTTTAATGGTTTTATTTGCTTTGCCTGCAGGCGCTGCAAACCGCGCGGAATTAGATGCTGCGCAACGGGACAAGCTGGACATCTTTTTCAGTAATTTTGCGGAAGCGCATGTGGGGAGTTTTGTGGTGAACAACGAGATTCCCATGGATACTTTTGTCAATTTCGGTATAAGACACAACCTGATCAACCGTAAGTATGACCTGGTGAATGTAAACGACGGGTACTGGGGCGTGAAGAAGGAAGCGGTAGAGGCTGCTATTTATAAATATTTCGGCCGCAGCATCCAGGCTGCTTCGTCCCGCCAATACACACTGACGAACGATCTGTATATTGTTCCCAAAGCCGGTGGGGAAGCTTTTACTTTTGCCCAGGTGGCGGATTGGAACGAAAGCGGGAATGGCGTGTGGACAGGCTTGGCCAATGTTTACACCGCTTCTTCCGGGTTTACCGGAAATGTGCACGGCACGGCTGAACAATGGAGAAGGGAAGCGCCGGAAGATGTTCCGGCACTTACCGGTCGCTATATGTTTACCGTGACCCGTTCGCCTGCTGATGCGGAACGCTATGTGTTGGTGGACTGGCTGGGTCAGTAACCGGATCCGGCAATAATTGTATTGGTACTAAATAACGGATTGTCTGGAAAAAACAGAAAGCCTTCGCTGCCATGGCCGACAGCGAAGGCCTTGTTTATTTTGCGGCTGAAACCGGGAAACAAATGAATTCTGAATTACAGATCCGCGTTACAAATTATGAAGGCGGCCTGATATTTATTCTTTCACACTCTGCAGTGCGTTTATAATTGCATCGCGCTTTGTTTCATTATACACTTTTTCCTCGTAACCGTGTTCAATCTGGCGGAAGTACACGTTACGCATGTTGTTGGTGCGGGCAATGCTCTTCAGCTGTACATAACGGTCCTTCGGGTCGGTGCTGGTGAAAAACAAAAACTTTTTGTTGATGACTTCCAAAGGCCGAAGGTTGTGCGCAGTGAAGATTAGCTGGCCTAAGCCTCTATCTGCAAAAATCTCCAGCATTTCACCCCAGATATATTCAAAGATTCCTGCGTCAAATTCGTCAATGGCAAGAGTGAAGGAAGGGTCATTATAAGCAGCGGTAAAAAGGCTCAGCATGGAGATAAGGCGGCGGACCCCGTCGGATTCGTCTCTCAGAGGCAATACCACCCCTTTGCGGTGGGCAATCGCTTCCACCATTTGCCCGACAGAACCATCCTTCATGACAGGCCGGGCGATGGTGCGTAGCTCGATGGACAGGCCGGGGATTAACTGCTCAATGACTGTATTCACCTTGGAGATATATTGGTCAACGACTTTAAAAATATCCTGAGGCATGGCAGTGGGGCGGTCCATCTGGATAGGGAAGGAACCTGCCGGCGTGTGCAGCAGCAGTGCCAGATTCAGACGGATCAGGCCGGAGGAGCGGGTGTTTACTACAAAGAAATAGTTTAACCCGTAATAGTTCAGTTCCAGTATCACCTGCAGATATTCAGAATAATCAGCGCATTCTTTCAAATACTTCAGTGTTTCCGGCATGAAGATGAAAGACTGGGAACGTTTGCTGGCCAGCCTCTTGTTTACTTCGAGATCCACGGCCTTCTGGTTATTTTTATCCGGGCCAATCATGAACTTATGGCGTGATTTAGGTCCGAAAGGACGCTCGTCGCCTGTGGTGTCAATAACCGGATTCATGCGCTGGTCGCTGCCATGGAAGGGACCGGACATACTGAGGACTTCGTTAAAGATACAGACCCTTTGGCTGGAAAAAGGAAGCGTGTTGAAATCAGGGGAGTCACCAAGCCCTGATTCTGTGTCAACCGCATTCTCTTCCGCTTTCATACAGAACTCATACATGGCTTTGCGTATGCGGCCATCCTCGTATTGCAGTTCGAACTGGAAAGAAAGCTTTGCGGACTCCGCATTCTTGTTGACACATTCAGAAAACAGGTTTTGTACCTTGCTGCCCCGCAACAGCTGTTTTAAAATGTACAGTGCCTCGATCAACGCCGTTTTGCCGGAGCCGTTCTGTCCATAAAGACCCAGGATGTCGGATTGGGTGCCGTATGGGACGAAATATTTGCCGCAGTTGAAATCTATTTCGCCAAACTCTACGTTCTTGAAGTCCTGTAAAACGATCTTTGTGATACGTACTACAGGAAGACGTGCGCCGTGCTCATCCGTGATTAAAATGTTTTTTGATTTAGATTGCATCTGTAATGACAGTTTCATAAAATCCTCACTTATAATAAAAAATAAAAACAAATAAAAAATAATAATTGGCAAATAATTCCTTAAAATATTCTAACACAAGTTTGGATTCAAATTCAATAATTGATTTCAAAATATAAATTTTAGTATATTATAAATATGATTATCGTTAGGGAAAAAGGGAGAATTGTATCAAAATATGTGGTAAAATATAAATAACAGGACAATTCTGCAAATCCGGACGATATAATGAAAAACGAAGAAAGACTATGCCAGATTGCGAAGGAAATATACAAAGATTTCGTTTGTTAGACCTTAGTACATGAAATGTGAGGCTGGAAAGGGGCCGCTATGTTTTTCAAACTGGATATAACGACAAAAAAACATACAGAGATGCAGGATATCACCCGGCTGATACAGAAAGCTGTCACAGACAGCGGTGTGAAAGAAGGACTCTGCACCGTGTTCATCCCGCACACGACTGCTGCGGTCACTATCAACGAGAATGCAGATCCTGATGTAGTGAAAGATTTTACGAAAGAAATCAATAAAATCGTTCCCTGGGAAGACGGTTACTTTCATATGGAAGGAAATTCTGCGGCTCATTTGAAATCAAGTATGATTGGTTTTTCGGAACAGATTATCATAGAGAACGGCAGGCTTGTCCTGGGAACCTGGCAGGGCATTTATTTCTGCGAGTTTGATGGGCCGAGGCATCGGAAAGTTTACGTTAAGATTATGAATTAATTTGGAGGCCTTATGAGACAGGATTTTACCATTGCCGGACCGTTTGGCAAGTTAAGTGGCGTAATCAATTTGTGTGAGAAAGAGTCGGGGCGGCGTCATGTGCTCGTGATGGCCCATGGGTTCCGGGGTTCGATGGATGGTGCCGGACGGGCTGCCGCATTGGCGGATGAAATCGGGGAAAATATTTGCAGCGTGGTCCGTTTCAATTTCAGCTGGTGCACCATGCTGAGCAATCAGGTTGCGGAACTGAAAGCCGTTTTGGATTTTGTCCGCGAAACACTGCGGCCAGAAAAAGTATTCCTGCTGGGACGCAGTTTTGGTGGGGCTACGTGTATTGTTACAGCCTGTGGGGGTGAGAACGCGTATCGACCCTACGGCATGATCTTGTGGTCTGCGCCCAACAGCCTGAAGCAAACTTTTATTCAGGTGCTGGGGGAAGATGCATTTCAGGAAGCGTTGCAGGGTAAGACCATTGTACTGGACGATGAGAGGGGACACGATGAAATTCCGGCAGCGTTTGTTACAGATCTGTTCCATTATGATGTGGCGGAGCTCTTAAAAAAATGGAAAAAGGGTCCATTGTTAATCATCCACGGGGAAAATGATACCACTGTCACACCGGACCAGGCAAAAGAAAATTTCGAAATTGCCGGGGGTGAAAAGCAATTGTGTTATATGGCAGACGACAATCACCACCTGGATCTGCGTTTTAAAGAAACCGGTGAATTGGTAAAGAATTGGCTTAAAAGAAATATCTAAAAAGACGAATTTTAAACCCAGATAGATTAAATGACGCAATGGTGAAGCCTAAATGACGTCATGAATTGTTTTATTAACAGAATACAGCCAATGGTAAAATTGGGAGGGGAACTGATATGAGAGAAATAGAGAACCGGGTTTTAATGGAGCACTTACAGATGAACGAAATGGAAAAAAAGCTGCTGGAAGAAGAAGGTAAGAAATACGGCCGGCCGCTGGAAGAAATTTCGAAAGATATTAAGTATGACATGTGTTTTGCCTGCGGGGAGCAAAATCCCATTGGGCTGCATTTACATTTTTTCTGGATTCCTAACGGGGTGCTGGCCTTTTTTACGCCCAGACAGGAACACCAGAGTTACGACGGACGTATGCACGGCGGTCTGATTACCGTTTTGCTGGATGAGATCATGGGTAATTACTTGTTCCGGAAAGAAGGCGTGCCTGCTTATACGGCCCGCATCGACCTGCGTTTCCGTACGCCGGTTAAGATTGGTGATACCATCCGTTGCGAAGGGCACGAAGTAAAACGCAAAGGACGGCTGGTAATTATGGAAGGCGTCATCACCAACCCAAACGGAACCGTCGCGGCGGAAGCTACCAGTACGATGATGATGGAAAAATTAACTAAGATGGAGCGTGAATGACCGCGTTTCATATTTTTGTTTATGCTTTGTCACAAAGAAAACAAAAGAACAGTTGAAAATATAAAAAATGCAACAAAAGGATTGTTGATTATGTCTACACTCTCACTGAAAGATAAAATCATGGCGTTCATGCAGCGGGAAAGTTACGCGCCCATGACGGCGGAGGAGATGATCTTCGCCATTCCCGTCAAGGAAGAACCCATGCACGAATTCTGGGATGCCATCATGGAACTGGAAAAGGACGGTTACGTGGTGAAAACCCGTTTTGAGACCTACGGTCTGCCGGAAAAGATGGGACTGGTGGCCGGACGGTTCCAGTTAAGCAGCAAAGGCTTCGGTTTCCTCATTCCTGACAACAAGGGAACGAAACCGGACGTATTCATTCCGCCCCGTAAACTCCACGGCGCCATGAACAATGACCGGGTCATGGCCCGTATTGACAGCCATGCGCCGGGACGCCGGCCCGAAGGGGAAATCATCCGTATTATTCAGCGTGCTAACACAAGAGTGGTAGGCGTGTTCAAACGCACTATGGATTTTGCGTTTGTGATTCCTGACGACAAACGGATCGGCAGCGACATTTATATTCTGCGCAGGAATTTTGGCGGCGCGGCCGACAATCAGAAAGTGGTTGTGGAAATTACGGACTGGCCGACGGAAGAACATAATGCGGAACGCCGCAGCGCGGAAGGCCGTGTTGTGGAAGTGCTGGGGTACATAGGCGACCCGGGGCTGGAAATTTTATCCATCATCAAACAGCACGACCTGCCCCTGGACTTTCCGGAAAATGTGAAACGGGCGGCAGCCCGGGTTCCGGAAGAGCTTCGGGAAAAGGACTGGCATGGCAGGGAGGACCGGCGGGACTACCCTGTCGTGACGGTGGACAGCGAAGATGCCAAAGATCTGGATGACGCGGTGTATGTACGGCGTCTGGATAACGGGCGTTACCTGCTGGGTGTTTACATCGCTGACGTCAGCTATTATGTGAAAGCGAAAACCCTGCTGGATCAGGAAGCGCAGGAACGGGGCACCAGCGTGTATCTGGTGGACCGGGTTCTGCCCATGTTGCCCCAGCGGTTAAGCAACGGCATCTGCAGCCTGAACGAAAATGTTGACCGCCTTGTCATGGGCTGCGAAATGGAAATCGAGGGGGAGACTGGCCGGGTCGCGAAATACAGAATTTTCCCGGCGGTGATTCATTCCCATCACCGCCTCAGCTATAATCTGGTGCGTGCCATTCTCGAAGAAGGAGACAAAAAGGCCCTGGAAGATTACGCGGACATCGTTCCCATGCTGGAAGAAATGCGGGAGCTCTGCCGCATCTTGCAGAAAAAGAGAACCCGGCGCGGCGCCATTGAGTTTGACCTGCCGGAGCAGAAAGTCATATTGGATGAAGCAGGCAAGCCGCTGGAAATTAAACAGCGCATTCACGGACTGCCGGAATCCATCATTGAAGAGTTTATGCTGACGGCCAACGAAACGGTGGCGCGGCATCTGTCCATGCTGCAGTGGCCCTGCGTGTACCGGGTCCATGAGTCTCCGGCGGAAGACAAGATGGAAGGGCTGGCCAAACTGCTGCAAAGCTTCAATGTGAAGCTGCGTATTCCCAAAAACGGGGAAGTGCGACCCAAAGATGTGCAGGCGGCTCTGGCGGAAATGAAAGAGCGGCCCGAGGAACGGCTGGTGAACACGGTGGCCCTGCGCTGCATGCGGCAGGCCGTGTATCAGACGGAAAACATCGGACACTTCGGGCTGGCCGCGGAATACTATTGCCATTTCACATCGCCCATCCGCCGTTACCCCGACTTGCTGGTGCACCGTATTTTGCACGCCTGGCTGAAGGATCCGGATCTGACGAAGCATCTGGCTGAACTTTCGGAAGACAGTCTGGAAAGTATGGCGGAGCATTCTTCCGTACAGGAACGCAATGCAGCGGAAGCAGAACGGGAGACAGTGGACTTAAAGAAAGCCGAATACATGCTGGACCACATCGGGGAAACCTATGAAGGCGTGATCTCCGGCGTGACCTCCTTCGGTATGTTTGTGGAACTGCCAAACGGAGTGGAAGGACTTGTCCACATGTCCAGCCTTACGGACGATTATTATGAATTCATTGAAGACCGGTACTGCCTGACGGGAACTCATACCGGCAATACCTACCGGCTGGGCGATACGGTACAGATCGAAGTGCTGCAGGTGAACATGGAAGAACGCAGCATTGATTTCATCATGGCCGGGGAAAACGATGCCATGCGTGATTATATTAAGACACAGCTGGGCAGCGCCGGGGAACGCGGAAGAACGCAGCGCGGGAGTAATGCCCGGCGCGGTGGCGGCAGAATGAAAAAGTCCGGCGGCAGTGCAGGACAAAGGGCAGAAGGTTCGGGTAAAACCTATAAATCCGGACACAGCAGCGTAGCCGTTTTACTGGAAGAAATCCGTCAGGACGCGGCTCAGGCTACAGGCGGCGGACGCAGAAAAAACAAACGGCGTCACGGCAGCCACGAACAGATCAACGGTGTGACTCGCCCTTATGCTAAGCGGGGCAAAGGTGGCATCGGTGGAAACAAATACGCAAGTATGAATAATAAGAAAAAACGGAGACACAGATAAAGGAACTTTTGCTTCTTTTAGCGAATAGAATAACAGGTAAAGTAAATAATACGGTCAGAAAAAGAATTCGCAAAACCGTACACGATTGCTATTCCATGGACTCATGTGCCTGTGGCTTCGAAACTCGGGGCTGCGCCCCTCAGACAGTCTCGCCACGACGGCACATTTCATCTCATGGAATGACGCAATCATTCCCGATGTTTTGCTCATATCTTTTCCTGACGCAGTATTTAACATATATCGTATTCTCATCTCTTCAGGAGTAACTATGGTAGAAACAAAAATAAAAATCATTACCGAAAACCGGAAAGCCCGCCACGATTACAACATTGTAGAAGCTATGGAAGCCGGCATGGAGCTGGTGGGTACTGAGGTGAAATCGCTGCGGGCCGGCAAGGTGAATTTAAAAGACAGTTTTGTGCGGATTACCAAAAAAGGGGAACTGGTTGTGATGAACATGCACATCAGTCCTTACGATTTTGGCAATTACAATAACCACGACCCTTTGCGCACCCGGCGTCTTCTAATGCATCGCCGGGAAATCGACCGGCTGCTGGGAAAAGTTAAGGAAAAAGGCTATTCCCTCATTCCGCTGAAGCTGTATTTCAAGCACGGCTTCGTGAAGATGGAACTGGCGTTATGTACCGGCAAGAAGATATACGACAAACGCCGCGACATGGCAGACCGGGACGCAAAGCGTGAGATGCAGCGGGTGTTGAAAGAGCGGAACAAACTGTAGTTAGGATACAAACAGGACCGGTTCTACATTGAGACGAAGAGAAAATGAAGTAGAAGAACATCAAATCGGTGAAATTGAATATCTGTTGCAGTATAAACGGATCCGCCGTATGTATCTCCGCTTAAAGCCACAGGAAGCGAAGGTGTTTGTGACGGCGCCGTATCACACATCTCTGTCTGAAGTGGAACAGTTTGTTGCCCGGAACCGGGAGTGGATCCGGCGTCAGCAGCAAAAACAGGAGCAAATAGTGCCAAAACCGGTTCGTCATTATGTGACCGGAGAGCAGGTGTACGTTTGGGGAAATGCTTATGAACTGCTTGTGCTGACTGACCCGGAGATGGTTCGTCAGCTTTGTGGGGAAGAAGCGGCGGAAGCACTGCAGAAACATAACATGGCAGCCGTAAAAATCGAAAACACAAAATTATTGTTAGCCTGCCCTGCGGAATTTGATGTAATGCAGCGGGAACAATGTCTTGATTTGTGGCTGAAGCGCCAGATGGAAGCTTTTCTGCCTGCTATTTTTCAGGGCTGCGGTACCATGGTGGGCAAGCGGGAGTCCAGCTGGTATGTGCGCAAGATGAAAACCCGCTGGGGAACCTGCAATATCAAAACGGGACGTATCTGTATCAATTTAAGCCTCGGTCATCTTCCACCGGAATATCTGAGCTACATCGTGACACATGAGCTGACCCATCTGTGGGAGAAGGGGCACGGCGAATCGTTCAGGATAAGGATGGACCTGTATTATCCCAAGTGGCGGGAGCGGCGGCAGGAAATCGGGAAACTGGCATATATGTTGTAAGTAAACACTAATAAACCATCATTTTCTGATATCGACGCTGTAAGTATCGGCAGCAGAAACCGGAATCCGGGTTGTAAATAATCCTGACTATACATTTTCCTGCATCAGTTTCTATGATATAATATTTACAAATGACGGGTTAGTTATCTATCTGTGATTTTTTGTTTTTTACAGTTATACAGAAAGGAGTATGAACATGAAAAAGTATGTGTGTAATGTATGTGGTTATGTATATGATCCCGCAGAAGGCGATCCGGACAACGGCGTAGCGGCAGGCACTGCCTGGGAAGATGTTCCGGCAGAATGGGTCTGCCCGTTATGCTCTGCCCCTAAAGAAGATTTTTCGGAAGAATAGATAACTTGTGTTTTCGCAAAGCAGAGGTGACGAGCAGCATGAAAATGAAAAAGGTTCTGTTAGGCGCATTGCTTTTGACATTCCTGTGTTCAGGTGTACCCGGAAAGGCGGTTAACGCAATGGAAAGCAAGAAAGTAGTTCTCAATCCGCTGCCGAAATCGGCGGCAGAAATCAAACCTGCAAATACTCCGCAGCAGACGGCCGCCTATGCCATTGCCGCATTGGTCCGGTATACGGAGAATGCAGAGGCGGGAATTGCCATGCTGGATGTACTGCGGGGGCCCCGTCCTCTGAATAATTTTAACAAACAATTCCTGCGTGACCAGCTCCGGGGCAAGGAATATACGGCAAAGTCCTATTTTGACGGGGCGAATCCTGACAACAATTATACGCCGTCCATGCCTTATACACTGACAGTTTCTGAAACACCCTACAGCTATCAGAATAAAGATTACGCCCAGCTGTGGGTAAAGAGCGGCGGCGCGGATAATCCCAGACCGATTACCATGCGGTTGAAACCATCCACTGGCGAATGGTATCTGTGGGAGTATGAAGGGCTGCTGGCGGGAATCCGTATCCCGGCAAAAGACGATCCCTGGAAATAAAAGCAAATAAGTTTTTATTAAATCGGCTTGGCTTTAAAGAGAATAAAAAATCAGGGTTGTGGCATATAGCTACAGCCCTGTTTCCTTAACATCACAGTTTTTTGTGTTTATTTTCATGAAATTGCAAAGGCATTGTGGTATAATCAATGAATAATAACACCCGTATAGTGTGTATTTTTCGTTTTTGTTGTTGCTGAATGATTGGAAGGAGGATTTTCTGTATGAAAAAGTTACTGTTGATGTTGTGTATGCTTTTGTCTTTGTGCGCTTCGGCTTTTGCTGACGATGTCGACAAATCGGATGTTGCGCCGGATTATCAGGCAGTATTGGGTGGCGGCAACGCCGTTGTGGAATTGACGGACCATACTGTGATGGCGGCGGTAGCGAATTTAAAAGTATATCCAAAACTGAATGGGGTTATTCTGCCTTCCGGTCTGAAAAACTATTTTGTAATCCGTACGGGCAAAGAGCAGGCGTTTTTGATTATACCTCATTATAAGAAGACACGCATGATTGTAAGGAAAGCAGCAACCGGTAAGGAAGAAGGAGTATTAAAGGGCGAGATGGAAGGTCGCTCCCTGGTGTTGTTCTGCAACAGGGGTGATGCGATGATTGATATGCTGGTCCGCAGCGGTTATGGTATCCAGTTGGTAAACTTTGTGCCGGAAGCAGAAGAACTGCAGGAAAACGGACAACCGGGCGGTATGATAATCCCGGAACGCAGGCAGCGTTTCCTGAAAGATGTTACGGGCCGGATCCGTCATGACGGAGAAATGATTTCGATGGAATAATAGCCAGTGAGTTGAGTTATTGTTTCTTAGACAGCAGTACAAGTGGATTTATCTGTCGCTGTCTTTTTGATATACTGTTCGAAATGAGGTGAAGAAGAGAATGCCGGCTGTTACAGAGCAAAATTTAACCCTGTTGACAGACTTTTATGAGCTGACAATGGGGAACGGATATTTTTTGAACGGATTCTATAAAAAGCAAACCTATTTTGATGTATTTTACCGCAGCGTTCCCGATAATGGCGGTTTTGCCATAGCCTGCGGGCTGACGGATATCATAGAATATGTAAAGAATCTGCATTTCAGTGAAGCGGATATTGAGTTTCTGCGCAGTAAAGGCATCTTCGATGAAAAGTTCCTGAGATATCTGCGCAAGTTTAAGTTTACGGGAGATATCTATGCAGTGCCGGAAGGCACACCGGTATTTCCCCACGAACCGATTATTACGGTGAAAGCGCCGGCGGCAGAAGCGCAGCTGATGGAGACTTTTATCCTGCTTTGCATCAATCATCAGTCCTGCATCGCTACGAAAGCAAACCGTATCGTGCGTGCCGCAGAGGGCAGGCCGGTGATGGAATTTGGTTCCCGCCGGGCTCAGGGGGTTTCCGGTGCGGTGATTGGAGCCCGGGCTGCTTATATTGGCGGCTGCGTGGCTACGGCCTGCACGCTGACGGATGAGTTGTACGGCGTTCCTGCAGCAGGCACTATGGCACATTCCTGGGTACAGATGTTTGATACGGAATACGAAGCCTTTAAGTTTTATGCGGAAACCTATCCCAACAATGCGGTGTTGCTGGTGGATACTTACAACACGTTAAAGAGTGGTGTCCCAAATGCAATCAGAGTATTTAAAGAATATCTGGCAAGTGGAAAGAAGTTTGGTAATTTCGGCATTCGTCTGGACTCCGGCGATTTGGCCTACTTAACGAAAAAAGCCCGTTTCATGCTGGATGAAGCGGGGCTTACGGATGCTAAAATTGTGGTTTCCAATTCTTTGGATGAATACCTGATCCGGGATCTGTTGCAGCAGGGCGCAAAAATCGACTCCTTCGGTGTTGGCGAGCGGCTCATCACCAGCAAGAGCAGTCCGGTATTCGGCGGCGTATACAAGCTGGTAGCGGTGGAAAAGGAAGATGGGACTATTGTTCCCAAAATTAAAATTTCCGAGAACACCGCCAAGATCACTAACCCGGGATTCAAAAAAGTTTATCGCTTCTACGATAAGAAAACAGGAAAAGCCATTGCGGATGAAATCTGTCTGCGTGAGGAAGTTGTGTCTGAAGCGCTGCCCCATACTATCTTTGACCCGGAAGCCACCTGGAAGCAGCGGATACTGAAGGACTTCATCGTCCGGGAATTGCAGGTGCCCATTTTCAAAAAAGGCAAGCTGGTGTACAAGCAGCCCGGCCTGAAAGAGTTGCAGGCATATTGCGTCAAAGAAGTGGCCGGCCTGTGGGACGAAGTGAAACGGTTTGAGAACCCCCATAAGTACAACGTGGACCTGTCCAAAAAATTATGGACGCTGAAGCATGATATGCTGGCTGCGGCCGGAAGACGGGAAGAATAAAGCAGTCAAGGTTTGGATGTAAGGGGATTTATAGAAGTCTATTCAAATTTGAATAAAAAGTTAGCGCACAGGGGTTTAGCGAAACCCTGTGCGCTTACTTTTTGTAAAAAAACGATATGATCTTACAACATCTTCAGCAACAGTTCCGTAGTCTGTGGCAGATCAGGAACAACGGCTTCTTCCAGTTTTCCATTGTCTACCGCCTCTGCCAGATGCGGATCCACCGGTAGCTTGTCCTGACAGATGACGCCGTGTGCTGCCGCAGTTTCTGCCAGTCTGCTTTTGCCGAAGAGGGAATGTTCTTTACCGCAGTCCGGGCATTTGAAATAGCTGAAGTTTTCTACGATGGACAACACGGGAACGTCCATCATCTTTGCCATGTTGCAGGCTTTTTCCACAATCATGCCTACCAGTTCCTGGGGGGAAGCGACGACGATGATGCCGTCTACCGGCATGGTCTGAAAAACGGTAAGGGGAACATCTCCGGTTCCCGGGGGCATGTCAACCAACAGAAAATCCACGTCGCCGTAAATTACATCCGTCCAGAACTGCTGGATGGCTCCGGCGATGATAGGGCCGCGCCAGACAACAGGATCGGTTTCGTTTTGTAATAACAGATTGATAGACATAACCTTGATGCCCATGCGGGTCTCCATGGGGAATACGCCGCGGTCTGTCATCAGCGCCTGTCCGTGGAGACCGAAAGTTTTGGGAATGGACGGCCCCGTTACGTCCGCGTCCAGAATCGCCACCTGTTTGCCCGCGCGCCGCAGTGCCATAGCCAGCAGGGAAGTGACCATGGATTTTCCCACGCCGCCTTTGCCGCTGACCACGCCAATTACTTTTTTAATATGACTTTCTTTATGCGCCGGCTTTTTGAAAGAAGCCGGGTCCTGCCGTTCACCGCAGCTGGCGCTGCAGCTTCCGCAATCGTGATTACAATTTGCCATGATGATTCGTCTCCTGAAAAAGATTTACTAAGTCATACAGAGTTAAATAAATTTTACATTACGTTTTGTATATCAGATTCGTTTCTATTTCGTTACAATTTTGATAAACAACAGTGCCAATACCACAATGATCAGTGGTTTAACAATTTTGTTAGCTTTGGTCAGTACCATGCCTGCTCCGATATACGCGCCGATAAAATTACACACGGCGCCTGCCAGGCCTAACTGATAATCCACGTTGCCGCTGAGGATGAAAGTAATCAGTGCCGCAATGTTGGAAGTCAGGTTGGCGGCTTTTGTCAGTCCCGCTGCATTTCGTACATCCAGCATGGCCCAGCCGGTTAAAGCCAGCAGCAGGAACGTGCCCGCGCCGGGACCGTAAAATCCGTCATAACCTCCTATGAAAAACGCAATGACAGCAATCCGCAGGGGCGTTCTGTTGTCTGTCTTGTCTACATACGAATTGGGGTCCTGGCTTAGTCCCTTGTTGCGCATAACGTAAAACGCTGCAATGGGAAGCACGATAATAAGCAACTTGTTGAAAACCTCATCGCTGATGAGCAGTGTCAGCCTTGACCCGATGGAAGAACCGATAAAGGCGCCGACAATGCAGATCAGGGCAGGCCGGAGTTTGATAAAACCGTTCAGGGCCAGACGTGCAGTAGAAACACTGGTGCCGATAGCCGAACTGAATTTATTGGTGCCCAGTGCCAGATGGGGAGGCAGACCTGCCAGCAGATAGGCAGGCAGGGTGATGAGGCCGCCGCCTCCGGCGATGGAATCCACAAAACCGCCAAGAAACAGCAGCGGACAGATAATCAGGTATTGTGTATAAGAATCCATCACAATATTCCTTACTAGCTATTCCGGCGTGGCAGGCTGCTGATGACTTCACCGCCAGCCCAGGCCACCGCTTTTTCCGCCAGCACTTCCGTGGCGTCCACAAAGCAGCCCTGCAGCTTGTACATCTGTACCGCTACCGGAACTTCCGTACAGCCTAAAATGAAAGCTTCCACGCCCCGCTGTTCCATGGCGTGCAGTACATTTTGGGCAGGCGCGGCATCGTAATTGTAATTCGTAGCCTTCACACCGTCGTAAATCATTTCATGGATGATTTCTGTTTCTGCTTCTTCGGGGTGGAGCAAAGTCATACCCAGCTCTTCAAAGGCTTTTTTGTAAATGCCGGAGGCACAGGTGCCTGCCGAGGCCAAAAGTCCCAGGGTGCGGTAGCCTTCTTCCGCACAGAACTTTGCTGTTTCCTCAATCATGTTGATGAAAGGCGTTTTCACCTGTTTCTGTACTTCCGGCAAAAAGTAATGAGCTGTATTGCAGCCGATGATGATTACGTCTGCTCCCATGGCGGTGAGGCGTTCCGCTGATTTTATCATCTCCGGAACCGGGCTCGGCCCTTTGCCGAAGATGCATTCGGAACGGTCCGGAATGTTGGTGTTGTTGTCAATGACCGTATGGATATGCTCCTGATCTTTGATGGCTTTCGTTGCCACGATAACTTTCTGCATCAGGTCTACAGTTGCCATGGGGCCCATGCCCCCCATAATGCCGATGGTTTTCATTCGTATCTCCA
Source organism: uncultured Succiniclasticum sp. (assembly GCA_902801365.1). GTDB lineage: Bacteria > Bacillota > Negativicutes > Acidaminococcales > Acidaminococcaceae > Succiniclasticum. The sequence continues at coordinate 65,439 of CADCHY010000001.1, read as the reverse complement.
ATCTGCCGCTTCGTTGGCGGCGCAAGTAATTGCTTTTTAAATGAACATTGTGTAATAAAAATTATACCACAGAATTCCCGGAAAATGTAAAAAATCTGCGAACCGAAAAACCTCATCTAAAAAAATGCTGATACAACTGTAATGTCAGAGTTGTGATATAATTTAAAAAAGAAAACCGGAGAAAAGATATCCCGTCCTTCCATAATTCTGACACACATTTTTTATACAATATATCAAGGAGGTAATGAACATGGCAAAAACAATTATCGCTACAAACAAAGCGCCAGGGGCAATCGGGCCCTATTCTCAGGGAATAAAAGCCAACGGTTTCGTGTTTGTGTCCGGTCAGCTGGGCCTGATACCGGAAACAGGAGTATTTGCGGAAGCCGGTGTGACAGGACAGACCCGTCAGTCCCTGAAGAATGTAAAGCATGTGCTGGAAGCAGCTGGTTCAGGTTTGGGAAAAGTTGTGAAAGTCACCGTTTTTCTGAAAGATATGAAGGATTTCGCGGCGATGAATGCGGTGTATTCCGAATTTTTTACAGAGGATTTCCCGGCCCGTTCAGCGGTTCAGGTGGCAGCCCTTCCCAAAGATGGTTTAGTAGAGATTGAAGTAATTGCGACAGCGTGACGGAGGCTGACATGAAACGAAAATTCATCGCTTTATTGCTTGTTATGATGACTGTGCTTATTTTTTTCTGCAGCGGTTCGTTTGCAGCGGAACGGGACAGTATTTCTGTCAATGGGCATGCCAGCGCAGAAGTTGCGCCGGACATGGCGACGCTGTACGGTAATCTGGAAAAACGGGCAGCCGTCGCAGAGGCGGCGAGGGAAAGCCTGACAAAGGATATGGCGTCGTTCAGACATATGTTGCTGGGCCAGATGATTGCCGGGCAGGATGTCCAGACCGTCCGTTATACGTTGCAGCCGGAATACAGCTATGAAAAGAATAAACGCAGGCTCACCGGTTACATTGCCCGGGCGGATTACAAAGTGAAAATCAAAGATCTGGAAAAGCTGGGCGTGGTGATCGATAAGTCCATCGGCTGCAACTTTACTGTTGACAGGGTGGAATTCGGGCTGAACAACCGCTCCCTGTTTGAAAACAGCCTTCTGGAGGAAGCAGTGGTCAATGCCAGGAGCAAGGCTGCCGTGGTTGCCCGGGCGGGCGGGCGTACTCTGGGACGCCTGATACATGCAGGCTTCAGCACATCAGGCAACGTGACACATACCATGAACCGCAACGTGATGATGGCAAAAGCAGCCAGCCTGGATACGGCGGAAGTTGCACCCACCGAACTGGATCCCGGCGTCATCACCGTAAACGCGAATGTAGATCTTGAATTTGCGCTGGAATAATTCTTAATCAGAGCAACTCAAAGAATTCACATTTCGTTTGATTGATTTTGTAATTGACTTGTGCTATAATCCGTTATGCACGAAATCTGCGGCAACGGTGCTGTTTTAACAGCCTGTTCTGACAGCACGGCGTACCGGGTTGCAATCCGTTGCGGTGGTCAGCTGTTACTCTTTCCTGCCATGGGCAGGGGCCTTTAACCGGGGGTGTAAAGGCTTCGACGGGTATAGGTGGTGTACGATAAGCGAGCCGTGGTTCCATCAGCACGTTAAACGGTGGACGTTTAAATTTAAACGCAGATCACGAATTAGCACTGGCTGCTTAATTAAAGCAACCCGTTCTGCCAATCCGGCTCCCGCAGGAGCGGTAAGAACGTCACTTAGCGGGATCGTCCGTGAGCAAGGTTCGTAGCTCCGGGTTAAATCTTACGAACTAGCGATGGCGCAGCCGGTCGGCAGGCGGTGCCGGAGCGAACCAAAGTATGCTGTCTGCGCTCGGAGAAAGTTGTATGGCAATATGTTCGGACGAGGGTTCGACTCCCTCCACCTCCACCAGAATGACTCCCACTTTTTGTATACTGTAAAAGTGGTGAAAAATAAGAGAAGAGATACCGAATCGAAATCCGGTATCTCTTTTTTTGCTTTTCATGTTTTTTTCCCCGCCGTAACCGGCGGACTCTTCAGCGCTGCTTTCCGTAAGGCGATATGTTGCGCTGAAGGCAGCTTGCGATAATTTTTTGCCAGATTGTTTTCCCAGTCGCCGTACAAGGGGTTGGGCAGCAGGATAAATTTAGTGCCGAAGTCGCGTTTGTACCCGTCAACGATGCGGTTGCGTTTTGCATTTTTGTCGTGCTTCAGCATGGCGGCGATGTCTAACATCATTTTGGTTTTGTCTTTTCCGGTTTGCAGTTCTGTTCCCGGTTCAGCGGCAGTTTCATTTTTTTCGCGAATGAATTTGTGTTTTGCTTCCGTGTCGCTGCTTTTTGTTGTTTCGCTGCCGGATTTTATTTCGCCAGCTTCTTTTTTGTAACTTATCTCATTGTCTTCCCGCACAGCGCCGATGGGAAAATCACCGGCGTTGTCGCCCAGATAGCAGATGATATCATAGCGTCGCGCCAGCCTGGCAAAGTTCTTCATCTTGCTGCCGCTGCGGTCATTCATCAGCAGATGTGTTGCGTCGGGAAAGGGGAGACCGGCTTTTTGCAAAAAGCGGATCGTGGCCTCTTTGTCCTGCGGGCCGCGGGCGGTTACGTAGAAAATCTGAACGCCGTGCTTGTCAGCATGTTTCAGAAAATCCCCGGCGCCGGGAATCAGTTCGTTTTGCTGCAGGATCCACTGCTCCCAGGCATTGAAGTTGGCCCGTGCTTCGGGATGTTCAAGATAATGTACCTGCATGGGCGCATTGCTGACGATGGTATCGTCGATGTCGAGAACGACGGCCAGCGGGCGAAGACTTCTTTTTTGTTCCGATAGTTTTTTCTTTTCTTCTTTCCTGCGCTGCTCGATGGCTTTATCCACTTCCATGGTTGCCAGATTGTACGCCTGGTAGCTCAGGGCCCGGTATTCAGCGGAACGCTGTATCCATAAAACCGCCATCAGGTGTTCTTCTTCGGCCAGTTGCGAAGCGGTGAGGTATTGCATTTCCTCCTGCAACGGGGCGGCAGGGGTTACGGCAGCGTTAGCCGGTACTGTTGCAAGGCAAATGCCGGCAACGAGCAGCAGCGAGGTACCGGATGTGAGGAGTAAACGGCGGATACAATTCATGGTACAGACCTCCCCGCATATTAGAAATAAAACTTCTGAATTTTTATGATACTCCTATTATAACATGACAACATGGTTTATAATAGGGAGCAGGAGGATAATTACCAATGGATAAACAGGTGCAGGCCGTCATCTTTGATATGGACGGCGTGATTTTTGATTCGGAGCGGCTGGTGATCGAATGCTGGCAGGTCATTGCCGAAAAACATAACATTCCGGATATTGTGGAAATCTGTATGCGGGTTCAGGGCAATAACCGGCAGGAAACGGGGAAACGGTTCCGGGAAAAATACGGGAATGATTTTCCGTATGATACCTATAAAAAGGAAGTGACTGCCTTGTTCCGCGAACGGTACGGCGAGGGAAGGCTGCCATTAAAACCCGGCGTCGTGGAAATTTTACAAGATTTGAAACAGCGGTGTGTACCATTGGCACTGGCTTCTTCCACCCGTTCGGATATTGTGAAACTGGAGCTGGAGGAAGCCCGTCTGTTGTCGTTTTTTGACGCAGTCCTGGGTGGGGACATGGCGCCCCGCAGCAAACCGGAACCGGACATTTTTTTGGCAGCGGCCAAAGTACTGGGAGCGATTCCTGCAAACTGTTATGTGCTGGAGGATTCTTTTAACGGGATCCGTGCGGCGCACCGGGCGGGGATGCACCCGATCATGGTGCCGGACATGCAACAACCCGATGAGGAAATGCGCGGATTGGCGGAGGTAATTGTGGACGATCTTCCGAAAGCAATGGGATATCTTCAGGCCAGAATGTAAAGGGCGTTTTACATAACGTGGCGGATCATTGCGATTTGCAATAGCAGGTTGTGTTCACTCTGCCTTACCGTTTTGCTGATTTATATATTCTCGACAATTTCAGGTTGACTTTGGCATTTTGATTTTGTATCATTGATTTATGCAAATATATTAGTGAAAGAAGGGTAAGTTTATGTTTTTTAAAAGCAAAAAGTTTTTGGCAGCCGGTATGCTCTTGTCCATGATGGCCTTTGCTGCGGCCGGTTGCGGCGGCGGAGATAAAAAAGCGGAAGCTCCGAAAAAAGACGCGGCAAAAGTATATAATGTAGGCATCGTCCAGATCGTACAGCATGAAGCACTCGATGATTCCCGCAAGGGTTTCATCGAAGGCATGAAGAAAAAAGGCTTCGTGGAAGGCAAAAACGTAAAATACGACGCGCAGAATGCACAGGGGGATCAGTCCAACCTGCAGACTATTGCCCAGCGTTTTGTAAACAATAAGGTTGACCTTATCTGCGCCATTTCCACGCCTGCAGCCCAGACCGTGGCCAACGCAACGAAAACTATTCCGATTGTAGGTAATGCTATCACCAGTTTTGAATCTGCCAAACTGGTCAAATCCGATAAAAAACCGGAGACCAACGTAACCGGCGCCAGCGATATGGCCCCTGTGGCGGCACAGTTGGATCTGGGCCTGAAACTGAAACCCGGCGCGAAGAAAGTGGGTCTGATGTTTACCTCCAGCGAAATGAATTCCCAGATTCAGATTAAAATGGCGGAAGAGCATCTGAAAAAGGTGGGCGTTGCGTTTGAAGAAGGCAGCGTAAACACCGTTAACGATATTCAGGAGATTGCCCGGAGCCTGGTAAGCAAGGGCGTTGACTTCATCTATGTTCCCACCGATAACATTATCGCATCCGCTACGCCGGCGCTGGTCACCATCACTAATGAAGCAAAGATTCCTGTTATTGCGGCAGACGCAATCCTGTTAAAGAACGGAGCCACGGCCAGTGTCAACATCGAATTTTTCCAGTTAGGTGTTATCAGCGGCGAAATGGCCGGCGATATCCTTTTGGGCAAGGCGAAACCTCAGGATATGCCCATTGCCGTCCAAAAAGAGTTCACTCCCAGCATCAACAAAGCTCAGGCTGAAAAACTGGGTCTGAAAGTTCCTGAAGATATTGCGAAGTTTGCGAAATGATCGGTTGTCGTTTCTGATACTTGAGGAATCACCGATTCAAAATTGCGGCGCGTAAAACATAAAATTAGTTAAAGGTGAAATCCCGGTCCTGAAAACGGATCGGGATTTTCTTTTCTAAAAATATATTGTAGAATATTATTATAATTCATCCTGATAGTGTATAATAAGTAAAAAAGAAATACCGGGGTGATGAACTTTAAAGCTTATGACTTATAATGAAATGAAAGGCTTTGGGAAGAAAGGGTGGACTACATGGATGCGCTTACCTTGATTAAGACACGCCACAGCACACGCAAATTTTCAGATAAACCTGTAGAAAAAGAAAAACTGGAACAGGTCATCGAAGCAGGGCGCTTTGCACCCAGCGGCGGCAATAACCAGACGACGCATTTTATTGTAATCCGGGATAAGGCTGTATTGTCAGAACTGGCCCGCATAGCCCGGGAAGAGTTTTCGAAGATGGAACTGAAACCTGATACTTATGCGTCGATGGCAAAGTCTATCAAGCTGAGCAAAAAGGGAACGTATGTATTTCATTACAATGCGCCGGTGCTGATTCTGGCAGCGAACCGGATCGGTTACGGCAACAATATGGCAGACTGCAGCTGCGCAGTGGAAAACATGATGCTGATGGCAAATGCGCTGGATCTGGGCAGCTGCTGGATCAACCAGATTAACTGGCTGAACAGCAACCCTGTCATGGTTGCCTGTCTGAAAACCCTGGGCATGCAGGACGGGGAGACTGTCTATGCCAGTATGGCGCTGGGATATCCTGATTCACCGGACGGGCTGCCTCTGCGGCGGATAGTGGAACGGAAAGGAAATCCGGTAACGTATGTAGGGGAGGTATAATTATGAATCTGTATATCTGGCGGCATAATAAAACCTATCACAGCCACAGTATGATCAATGAGCCCTGCGTGGTGAACGAGTTTTATCTGGACGCATTGGCAATCGTGGAAGCGGAAACGCTGGACGATGCGCTGAAACTGCTGGAAGAACGGAATGAAGGCTGGCGGGTGGAAGACCTGCGGGAACTGGAGCCCATCGTGGTGCCGCTGACCGGGGCGAAAGTGATCTACACCCATATCCGGGGTTCCATCGATCATTTGTAAAGGAGTGACTGACCGTGCGTTTTGATTATTCAAAAATAGAAGAAAAGGCCCTGCCGCATTTTAAAGGCGGGGAAAAAGAATTGAATGCCAAAATGTTTGCAGATGCAAACAATAAGATTCTGCTGGGTCGCCTTGTGCCGGGTGCGACTGTTGGTGAACATAAGCATGAAGGAAGCAGCGAGATTATTTACGGTTTATCCGGAAAAGGTTACATTGTCTGCGACGGGGAAAAGGAAGTCCTGGAGCCCGGTGTGGCCTGCTACTGTCCGGAAGGATCAACCCATACGGTAATTAATGACGGCACGGAAGATTTAACGTTTTTTGCCGTTGTGCCTGAACATGGAAAGTAAGTGACCGCATGCAATCAACGTTTTTTCTGTACGGCTCGCTGGGATTAGGCGTATTGTTCCTGTCCACGTCAGCGATTTTTGTAAAGCTGGCGGAAGCGCCTTCGGGTATCATTGCGTTTTACCGTCTGCTGTTTACCCTGTGCTTTTTAGTACCTGCCTTATTTTACCGGAAAAAGGAACGGGAACAACTGTACCAGCTTGACGGGCGTCAGATCAGGCTGGCCGTTGTCTCGGGGGCATTGCTGGCCGTTCACTGGGTAATGTGGTTTGAGTCCCTGCGGTACACGTCGGTGGCCAGTTCCACGGTGCTGGTTTCCCTGCAGCCGCTTTTTTCCATATTGTGGGGCGGTCTGCTGCTTCATGAAAAAGTCTCCCGGCAGGGCATAATCGGTGTGCTTCTGGCTATCGCCGGCTCCATCATCATCGGCTGGGGGGATTTTCAGATCAGCGGCACGGCGTTCTGGGGGGATTTGCTCTCGTTTGCGTCTGCGGGAGTCATCAGCCTGCACTTTCTCTTCGGGCAGATTCTCCGGAAAGAACTGGATGTGCTGCCTTATACGACAGTGTGTTATTCGGCCAGTACGGTATGCCTTGCCTTGTACGCGCTGGTTTCAGGCCAGGCCTTTACCGGTTACTCCCTGCAGACCTGGGGATGTTTTTTAGGTCTTGCCCTGTTTGCAACGGTTGGCGGACAGTGTGTATTTAATCTGCTGCTTAAATATCTTCCGGCTACGGCTGTCACCATGGGGATTCTGGGTGAACCGGTAGGAACGATTATCCTCGCGTTTCTGATTTTCGGTGAAAGTATCGTGTTGCAGCAGGGACTGGGGATGCTCTGCATTTTAGGCGGGCTGTGGATTTATTTCAGCAAGAAGAAGTGATTTGCCGTACGGATTCATTCTGTATGTCAGCGGGAACAGGCTGACGTGATTGTGATAAAGAGTAAATAAAAAATGGAAGGCTACGTTTGAAAGATGGCAGAATTAGATAAAGCCGGAATTGACAAAGATAAAACAGAAGAAAGTACTGTCGGGCATGAGATTGATGAGAAGATGCCTGAAAGTATCGAAAATCAGATTGAAAACCGGCTCAATGAGATTCGGGATGGAATCGGCAGCCGGATCAATCCGATTTTTATGGCAGCTAATAAGTTTTCCAGCAACGTGCGGCAGGCGCTGGACCTGGAGACGGATCCGGGACTGCTGGAGGAGCCGGAGTATGGGGATGTGATATGTGTGCATCGCATCGGGTTTGAACATTATGGCATCTATGCGGGCGACAACAAGGTGATCCATTACGACATTGACCCATCAGATCATTATAAGATCTGTATCCATCAGGCAGATATGGAGGAGTTCCTGAACGGGAGTCTTGTCTACAGCATCTGTGAATTTCCGAAAGTGTACGGGCGTCCTACGGAGGAAATACCTTTTGCGGAGTTCCGGAAAAAGTTTGCCCATCCTGAAAAGGCTCAGACTCTGTGGGATGTGCTGAAAATCAGCAATTATCACCTGTACACGCCGGAGGAAACAGTGGTCCGCGCCCGGGAACGTATCGGTGAAACACAGTACAGTTTGTGGACGAACAACTGCGAGCACTTTGCCATCTGGTGCAAAACAGGCATTTCCGAATCCCATCAGATTGAAGACTTGCTGAGTGTAGTGGCAGAAACCGGCCGCCAGATTAGAAAAGGATTGCAGGTCGGACTGGAAATCGCTGCGGATTTTGCGGAAGAAGTGGGCAAACGTATCGAAGAACGGGAAAAGGAACAAACGAAGCAGGGGACGAATTCAGTATAAATATTTCCGGATTGTTCCGGACGAAAGGAAGATTCAATCCTGTTACGGGTTGGATGTGGTAAGAATCATGAAATTTGCGGAAGTACAAGTGGGTGTGCCTTACCCCGAAAAAAAATTCAAAGTGACAGAAGAAGCGGTGAAGGCCTATGTGGCAGCGGTGGAAGATAAGGAACCGCTGTATGAGTCGGAACGTCTGGTTCCCCCGGCCTATGCTGCTGTTTACACCCGGTGGGAAGCGCTGACCGGCGAGCAACTGGAAAACGGAACGGTCCATATGAAGCAGGTATTCCGTTACCGTAAGCCCATTCATTGGAATGAAACACTGACGCTGCGGGGTCAGGTGAAAGAAAAAATGGAAAAACGCGGCCTGAAATTTGTGGTGCAAAAGGTAGAAGCTTTTAATGAAGCCGGGGAACTGGCCGTGGAAAGCGAAATCACCATTATTTTGCCGGCGTAAAGGATGGATTCTTAAAGTAAGCATTGCGCATCAGCTTTCTTATAGAAGCGTTGCGTAATGTGTGCGGTTGTCTTGATGAAAAGCTTCATAAATGGAAGCGGGAAGAGGAAAAAATGAAAGAAATCAGTAAAGGTGATGTGTTTACATTACCGGCAAAGAATGTGACTCAGGAAATGATTAACCGCTATGCAGACGCAGCGGAAGACCACAACCCGCTGCATATTGATCCGGAGTTTGCAAAAACCACGCGCTTCGGCGGGACGATTGCCCATGGCATGTTAAGCGTGGCCTTTATTCAGGAACTGATGATCCATACATTTGGCAGGGACTGGCTGACCAGCGGGGTAATCGAAACGAGCTTTATGGCACCGGTATATCCGGGCGACACGATTACAACGGAAGCCAAAGTCATGAAGGCTGTACCGGTTGAAGGCGCGGAGAATGAACTGCAAGTCCGGATGCAGGTGCAGTGCCTGAACGGAAAGCAGGAAAAAGTGATTAAAGGCACGACGGAAGTAATAATTTCATGAGCATACAGTTGACCATCACGAAGCTGCTGGTACGCCTGTCCGGTAGCAAGCGTATCACCGGCCTGCCCAGGGATAAAATGCTGAAGCAGATACGCAGGCGTAACAAGCTGAATCGTTTCTTTGTCCCAAAAGACGGGAAATTTCTTTATCGGGATGAAACGGTACGGGTCGTTAATCTGGACGGCACTGCCGGAAATAACAGGCAGCCTGTTTCTGAAGAAGGGCTTTCCGAAGAGTTTCATTGCCTGGCAATCTGTCATAAAAATAAGGCGAAAAAGGCTGTCCTGTGCGTATACGGCGGAGGGCTTTTATTGGCGCCGCCCCGGATGTTTGTTGGCTTTGCAAAAAAGATGGCGGCCAATACGGGAGCGGATGTGTGGTTTCCCTATTATCCGCTGTGCGATGAATATACGATTCGGGACAGCGTCCGCATGCTGCAGCAAGTGTATGCCGCTATGTGCCGGGAATACGCAGACGTACGCTGGTATGGCTACTCCTCCGGCGGGGCGTTGCTGCTGTTACTTGGAGCATACCTGAATGAGAACAATAACCCTTTGCCCATGCCGGAAAAACTAATACTGATTTCTCCCGGAGGGGTACCTTCTACAGAGGAAGAATGGGAAAAGATGCAGTCCCTGAACAGCAAGGATATCATGCTTTCGGCGCAGTATATGAGAACTATACAACCGTTGCTGTCTCATGGTAAGACGACAATACCGCAATGGATGCAAAGCTGTGACGGAGCAGATTTTTCAGGCTTTCCGGAGACCTGGATTTATTACGGGACATCGGAAGTGCTTTCTGCCAAAGCTGCGACCTATGACGAAATGCTGACGAAAGCAGGGGTAAAGCACCATCTGAAAATGGCGAAAGATATGCCGCACTGTTATTGTACCACGGTATTTTTCCCGGAAGCAAGGGAAGACTACGAAGAGACGATGCGGATATTGCGGGAATGAAATAAGAGTTACACGTTGTTACTGCAACATATTGCGAAGCTGTACTAACTTGCAAACAAGAGGAATAGTTCTTTGTGAAGCGGAATTCCGGACAAAAAACAGCCAGCCGATTTGATGCGGCTGGCTGTTTTATTTTTGTGTATTAAGTATTATCTTGCTTCAGATTACAATTATGGTAGTTGCAATGTTACAGTGTTCAGTTACTTCTTGTAAGTATAAACTTTTTTCAGCGCTTCCACTGCGTCTGCGCATTTCAGGTAAGGCGGATGAGATTTCTGTTCGCCTGCGCCACTGCGTAAAGAATTATTGTAGTAATAGTAACCCGCATATTCTTTTAAGTCAGTATTATCTGCGGAAAGGCTGTAATAGGTGCCATATTTGAAGAGAAGGACGTGCGCGGTGATGTGTTCCGGATCCGTGTAGACTGCTAGTTTAAACGTATTATTTTTTGTCATGTCAAATTCGATTTCAACCGTTTCAGCGTGATCACCCTGTTTGTCCAGCGCGGTTTCGTTGGTTTTGGCAACTTTATAATAAATTACGTTTGCTGTATCAGAGTTGACCGCTTTTTCTGTCCGGAAAAAGTGCAGTTTGTGTTTTTGGGCTAATGTTTCCACGTCCTGCGCTGTATTGTCCAGCCTCAATTCCATAAAGAAATGGTGTAGATTCGTTTTGGGCACGATGTCCTGCGGCTTTTCTTTGTCAAGAAGAAGGGAAAGGGCAAGACCTGCCGTAACAATAAGGAAAACTATGATAAAATCGCGAATCCGGGAGGTTTTGCGTTTTCTCTGGTTGGAAGCTTCTCTTTGTTCTACGGGATACATCTCAGACACGTTAGTTTCTTTTTCTGCAGCATCTTTCCCCTTATTCCGGTCGGATTGCTTTTCATCTGATTCCGTATCTTTGGAAATCATAAATTCATTGCCGCAGTATTGGCATTTTGCGTAGTTATTCTTTACGTCCGTTGTCAGCGTAGCGCCGCAGTTTGGGCATTTCAGATTGTATATTTTCATGACAGGTGCCTCCTTTCGCTATAAAAAAACCGGAAGCCAGATACCTACTGACTTCCGGTTGTTTTTAACCTGGTCGGGGCGGCGAGATTCGAACTCACGGCCTCTTGTACCCGAACCATGCCTGATTTTTGCGTCCTTTATACAGGCAATTAGCTGATTTTATTTTTAATGAAAGCCAAACGGGTGAAAAGTGAAAATTGTTGGTAAAAAAAGCGGGGCAAAACGTAGAAGGTTGTCAGGAGGCAAAATATACTTTTTCATTCGTTATTTTACCAGTTGTCTGTCAACAGGAAGTCGGCGATATGGACGATGTTGATGCCATTGTCATTACCGAGGGCCAGCGGATCCCGGCAGACAACGTATTTATGATAATGATCTTTGATATTTATCAGGTTGTCCGTTTCGCGGGAGGAGTCTTCAGGAAACTGGTCGCAGACCTGGATGTATATACGCTCGTTCCTTCGTATGGCAACGAAGTCAATTTCTTTGGCTGCTTGCTTTCCTATGTAGACGTCGTATCCCCGGCGGCGCAGTTCCAGATACACGATGTTTTCAAGAAGGGAAGAGACCATCTTGCGATTAAAGCCCATCTGGCTGTACTTTAGAGAGATATCGGACAGATAATACTTTTCCTGAGTTTTCAGCACGGATTTTCCCTGTAGATCGTAGCGCTGACAGGGATAGATGATAAATGCCTCTGATAGCCATTTGATATAATTGTAAACAGATTCGATAGAAACGGAACGGTGTTCACTTTTAAGGAAGTTCCGTATGGAATTGGCGGAAAAAGTCTTGCCGACATTTTCCACGATGTATTTTACGACCCGGTCAAACAGATCTTTATTACGTAGTTTATGACGTTTTGAAATATCTCTCGTAATGACGGTCGCATAAATTCCGTCAACTACCTGGTAGGCGGCAGCCGTATCAAAGTTGCTGATGGCGACAATAGGGAAGCCTCCATATAACAAGTAATCATCGAACAGCGTTTTTGCCTCATCTTCGTTCTTGCCTTTGAATTGTAAATATTCTTTGAAAGACAAGGTGAATACGGGGATAGAGACATATCGGCCTGTAAGGTATGTTGAAATTTCGCTGGACATCAATTTGGAATTGGAACCGGTGACATAGATATCGACATTTTCGTTTTCCAGCAAGGTATTGACAACCTTTTCCCAGCCTTCGACTTCCTGAAGCTCATCAAGCAACAGATAATAACGCCCTTTGCCGTTCATGGCGACCTTTAGGTCTGAATACATCTTTTTAGCGGTGTAGTCGTCATACGCGATATTGCTGTAATTGCGTGAAATGATATGGTCCGGGGCGATGTTTCTGTTTTTCAGTTCCCGTTCGATCATGGAGAGAATGGTTGTTTTCCCGCACCGGCGCACGCCTGCCAATATTTTGACGAGGCGTTTATCCATAAAAGGAGCAATAGCGTTGATGTAGTCTGGACGCAGGTTCACAGGTATCACCTCACAAGTTTTTCTATATTATACCAAAAAAGTTGCAAAAGAGAAAGAGCTTTTCCACCTATAACGAAAGAATAAAAATAATAGTCATTAACTGCTTTGAATTATCCCCGGCTAAAATACGATAACAAGATCCTAAAGGACGTTATCTCAAAAAACTCGTAACGCCTGCAGCGAAACGTGCAACATGTGAAAGAATCCAAAAGGACTTTCACATCAGCGAACGCAGAGCTTGCAGGCTGATAGGAATATCTCGCAGCACGAAGCGTTACGAGCCCAAGGACAATTCCGACGAGGAAAAGATCACGGAGTCCATGCAAGCGATCGCATCTCACTGGAAACGGTTTGGATACCGCCGTATCCATATGATGCTGCAAAGAGAAGGCGTCCATATTAATCACAAAAATGTCTACCGCCTCTACAAAAAGGCGGGCCTTGCACTCAAGCGCAAGCTGAAGCGGAAAATCTCTGCAAAACGCGGAACGCCGGACAGAAGCCATCTTCTGGGTCCTAATGACCGCTGGTCCATGGACTTTGTCAGTGATATTACCGTTACTGGCAGAAGGTTCCGCATATTCGCCCTGATCGATGAAGTTACGAGAGAGTGTATTGCCCTGGAAGTGGATTCATCCATTACCGGGCAACATGTAACAAGATACCTGAATAAAGCTATGCTGTTCCGCGGCCGGCCGAAAGAAATTCTTTCTGACAACGGTCCTGAATTTACCAGTAATGCTCTCAATGCATGGGCCTATGAGAAGCATATAGAGCATGTGTTTATCGATCCCGGGAAACCCATGCAGAACGGTTTCATTGAAAGCTTCAATGGGAAGCTCCGGGATGAATGTCTTAACCTGAACTGGTTCCATAATCTCCAGGAGGCGCGGGAGATAATCAGCCGATGGAAAGACGAGTACAATATGGTTCGCCCGCATAGTGCACTGGGTCAAAAAACACCGGCAGAATATGCGCAAACATTTTGATTATTGCAGCTATACTAAATTTCCCCGTGGTACATAAAACGGGGGCAGGTCATTTTCACTTTCGCAAACTAAAATATTAGCTTCCGGATAAAATAAAAGGAACCGCATAACCATGCGGTTCCTGAATGTTTAATTTTGGTCGGGGCGGCGAGATTCGAACTCACGGCCTCTTGTACCCGAAACAAGCGCGCTACCAAACTGCGCCACGCCCCGACAACATACTTATTATAGTAAATTCATTTCAATTTGTCAACAGCAAAATAAAAAACTTATCCTTGCGTCACCACACGGATGTTACTTACATTAAATGCTTTGGAGATGGCAGGAATAGCGTCCCGCAGGATAAAGGTGCGGTGCAGTTCGCTTTCTGCTACGATCAGGCAGCGTTCGCCGGATACATTAATGTTATGGATGCGGTTGATAAGCCTGTCAAATTCGGCGTCGCCCAGTTCTTCCCGCAACATTTTCAAACCGGGCATCAGCTGAGGCTTTTCCTTGGCAAAACGTTTTTCAATCGGGGAAAAGGGTACGGTTACAACACGGGTATCGTGGGCTGCGACAAAGTTCTCCTCGTTCTCGCCCGGTACGACTAAATCAGGTCTCATTCTATTATCCTCCTGTTTGTAAGAAATACTTTTAATAATATTATCCAAATATTTTCTCTGCCTGGGCAGGGTGTATTCTGATACATCAATATTATAAGTAATTGTGATAGGTACGTCAAGGAACCAAAAATAAAATAGTTCTATAAAAAGGGAGTTTTAGCACACAACAGTCTTGTAATAAGATAAGAAATGGGTTAGAATAATACATACTTACTTATTTAAAATTACAGGAGGGTTTTAAACCGATGTCTGTTTTTGATGTGTTGCAGGAACGTGGTTTTATCGCACAGGTTTCCCATGAGGATGAAATTCGGGAAATGCTGGAGAAGGAAAAGATTACGTTTTATATTGGATTTGACCCGACGGCGGACAGTCTGCATGTCGGTCACTTTATTGCTCTGATGGCTATGGCCCATATGCAGCGGGCAGGGCACCGCCCCATTGCTTTGCTGGGCGGCGGCACCGGAATGATCGGCGATCCCAGCGGCAAGGACGATATGCGCAAGATGCTGACGCCGGAATTTATCAACCACAACATTGAATGCTTCAAAAAGCAGATGAGCAAGTTCATTGATTTTTCCGATGGCAAAGCGCTGATGGTAAATAACGGCGACTGGCTGCTGAGCCTGAATTATGTGAACCTGCTGAGAGAGGTGGGCACGCATTTTTCTGTGAACCATATGCTGGCGGCGGAATGTTATAAGAAACGGTGGGACAAGGGTCTGACCTTCTTTGAATTTAACTATATGATCATGCAGGCTTACGATTTTTATACCCTGCATAAGAATTACAATTGTGTGATGCAGATGGGCGGTGACGACCAGTGGTCCAACATGCTGGCCGGCGTGGAACTGATCCGCCGCAAGGATCAGAAACCGGCGTTCTGTATTACCTGCAAGCTGCTCACTACCAGTGACGGCCGTAAGATGGGCAAAACGGAAAAAGGTGCCCTGTGGCTTGACGCGGAAAAATGCTCGCCGTACGATTTCTACCAGTACTGGCGCAATGTTGACGATGCAGACGTGGAAAAATGTCTGGCGCTGCTGACCTTCCTGCCTATGGACGAGGTTCGCCGCCTGGGTGCGTTCAAAGATGAAAAAATCAATGAAGCGAAGAAGGTGCTGGCTTACGAAGTGACCAAACTGATCCACGGTCAGGAGGAAGCCGATAAAGCGGTGAAGGCCACAGAGGCCCTGTTCGGTGGCGGCGCGGACATGGAAAATGTACCTACGCTGGAGATTGCGGAAGCGGATAAGACCGCCAAGCTGGTTGATGTTCTGACTGCGCAGAAAGTATTCAGCAGCAAACGGGAAGCGAGGCAGATGATTGCACAGCGGGGGCTGTATCTGAACAACGCAGCAGTGGAAGACGCGGAATTTACCCTTACGCCGGAACTTTTTACAGAAGACGGCGGTGTGCTGATCCGCAAAGGCAAGAAAAAGTATTACCGTTTAATTGTAAAATAAATCAGGTGTTTCGGTTTTAAGAATCTAATGATTATGAAAACGCACGGTCTGTGCGTTTTCGTTTTCATAACAGGTGATATTTTATGAATAATTCCCTTTCTCTCAGTAAACTGGTTCCGGTCAGTCTGGTTTTGTTCTCTTCGTTCTTTGGTGCAGGTAATCTTCTGTTCCCTCCATTGTTCGGCTATTTGTCCGGCAGCAACCTGAACGTTGCCGCGCTGGGATTCTGTATTACCGGTGTAGGTCTGCCCATTTTGGGTGTGTTGGCAATCGCCATGACCGGCGGCACTGATCTGACGGAAGTAGCGGCACCTGTTAATATTGCTTACGCAAAGATTATCATGTTTTTGTCCAGTATGGCCATCGGGCCGCTGTTCGCGATTCCCCGCACGGCGGCTTTCAGTTATGAAATCGGTATTAAGCCGCTGCTGGGAACTACGGGAGCATGGCAGCTGGCTCTGTATTCCGCCCTATATTTTGCTTTCAGCTTCTATGTGGCGAATAATCCCTCCAAAGTGCTGAACTGGCTGGGAAAAATCCTGACACCCGCGTTGCTGGTGTGCCTTGCGGTACTGTTCACGAAAGTGCTGTTGACACCGTCTTTCGTTCCGGGGCCGCCTCAGGATGCCTATCTGCATACCCCTTTCCTGAAAGGATTCCAGGAAGGGTATAATACCATGGACTTACTGGCATCCTTTTTGTTTGGCGCGGCAACATTGACTTCCATTAAGACACTGGGGATTGAAGGCAAAAAAAATCTGATCCGGACCTGCCTGTGCGCGGGTCTCATTGCTGCGTTCCTGCTGGCCGTCATCTATTACTTCCTGGGTTATGCGGGAGCGGAAGCGCATCGTTATCTGTCCGGTGAATTTTCCAACGGCGCAGGCATCCTTGTGGCAACAGCTCATGAATATCTGGGTGCAGGCGGTACCACTGTCCTTTCCGCCATCATCATTCTGGCCTGTCTTACTACCAGCATTGGTCTCATTGCTTCTATTGCCGATTATTTCCACATCCTGTTCAACAAAAAGCTGTCTCCCAAAACGATGGGATTTCTGGTGGCACTTCTCAGTTTCCTGCTCTCCAACTTCGGGCTGGATATGATCATCAAGATGGCGATACCCGTTCTGTGCTTCCTGTATCCGGTCATGATTGCTCTGGCCTTGTTGAATGTGTTTGGCTTCGGTGGTAACAAGCGTGTGTTCCGCTGTACGATGTGGATCGTTACGTTGTTTGCTATTGCGGAAGGACTGAAGGCCGCAGCCATTCCGGTTCCCATGGAAAACATCCTTGCATCGGTTCCTTTATACAATGAAGGCTTTGGCTGGTTTACTGTTGCCGTGATGGGCGCTGCAGTGGGAGTCATCTGGGACAGGGTAAGCTGAAGGCTTTCCAAAATTCTGCAAAAAAAGCTGGTATTTTTTCCGTTACAGGTGTATAATACCTTTTGTAAACAAAATATGCTCGGATAGCTCAGTTGGTTAGAGTGCTGCCCTCACATGGCAGAGGTCCAGGGTTCGAGCCCCTGTCCGAGTACCAGAAAAAAATCCCCGGAATCATGTTTTTGTGATTCCGGGGTTTTGTATTATAGGATGTTCAGAATGTCTGAATATTACCTGTTCTTAAAAATAGATTCGATATGTTCGTTCCAACTGAACACACCATAACGCTGCAATGTGTACATCGTCTGCTTTATTTCCGGCCTGACTGTGGCTACAAACGCCATTTCATAACAGGATTTTGCTTTGTCAGATACGGTGTCATTTACCTTGCCGCCGGGGTAGGCCAGTGCGCAGACCGGTTTCCCCAAAATTTTTTCGAGCGTTTCTTTGGACGAACGTAGTTCAAAATCAATTTCGTTTGCGCCCATATCGGTTAAGTTTACATGATTCACGGTGTGGGAGCCTATCTTCATTCCGTTTGCCTGCATTTCCCGCAGTTGGGCTGCAGTCATCCGGTTTTCTTTCCCAATGGCACTGCTTACCACAAAGAAAGTGCCGGGCACCTGTTCTTCCCGTAAAACAGGGTACGCATAATTATAATTGTCAGCATATCCGTCATCGAACGAAATCAGCAATGCCTTCCCGGGAAGTGGTGCCAAACCTGACGCGTAGTTTTGCAGATCGCCTACATGGATAAACACATAGCCTGCTTCCTTAAACTCCCTTATATGCCGGCGAAAAATTTCCGGCTTCACGTTCATACAATCATTTTCGCGGTCTGGCGTCACTTCATGGTAGCAAAGAGCGGTGACGACCGGTAATCCCGGCGCAATATCTTTTGCGCGTTTCAGTCGGGCCATTTCCTGTCGGATATCCGGCCCGTAGACCGTTCTGGCAATCGTTGACAACAATCCTGAATTCTGTAGCCAGCCCATGTACCGGGCAAAGGAAAACAGGCCTATACATATGCATAGAAAACCAATGATTATATATTCAAAATTAATCTTTTTAAAGGGCACCTGGCATACCTTCTTTTCGATCATTGCAACAAGCAACCTCATTGTACAACGGCTATTCTTTAAATTCAAATGTTTTTTTGAAAAAACTGAAAGGAATTACGTACAATTATTGAGCCTGTTCTGATCCTGTTGTGGACGCAGTCAAAACTAATACCGGGTTCTGTATACTATTTAATCAATATCTGCCGCTGTTCCATATGTGTAAATTATCTGCAAAACCATGTAAAATGTGATAAAATCAAATTGGAAAAAGATGTAGTGAATTATAATGAACGGTACGTATGATGTGAAAATAATAATATATTTGGTGTTACGGGAGGTATTTCCATGAGCGCTTTGGTAAGTATTCTGATGGTCGTTGTGCTGGCGGTTGGCTCGGTGTTCGGCTTTTACAATGGTATGGTTTCTGCCCGGGAGAATGTGGACAGCAAGTGGTCCCAGGTAGATAACCAGTTGCAGCGTCGCAGTGATTTGATTCCCAATCTGGTAAATACGGTAAAGGGCTATGCGGCTCACGAGAAAGAAGTGTTCCAGTCTGTGTCCGATGCCCGGGCAAAAATGGCCGGCGCCAGGTCGGTGAGCGATAAGCTGGCGGCCAATACGGAGATAAACAGTGCGCTGTCGCGTTTGCTGGCGGTAGCGGAGAATTATCCCCAGTTGAAAGCGGATCGGAATTTCCGGCAGCTGCAGGACGAACTGTCTGGCACGGAAAACCGTATCGCGGTGGCCCGGAAGGACTACAATGACGCGGTGCAGAGTTACAACACGAAGATAAAATCACTGCCATATTCCCTGTTTGCCGGGGCATTAGGCTTTACGGCGCGGGATTATTTCAAGGTAGAGGAAACAGCCAGGACAGTTCCGAAAGTACAGTTTTAAAGAAAAGAGTCCGGCGGGAGAATTACGCGGGGCGATTTCGAGGTGTAACAATACAGTATAACATATGAAATATTTATTAAGGTTGCTGTTGGTGGCGGTTTATGCCATGATAGCAGGTATCTGGTTCTTTGTGGATGATGAGTCCGAGGGGACTACAGTACAGGTTCCGCCGAAGCCGCCTGCATCTTCCGGTATCTATGTGCAGGATTATGCAGGCGTTATTTCTGCGCCTGTCCGCAGTTATCTTCAGGATTTGGGCCGGCAGCTGGACCAGAAGACCACAGCCCAGCTTGCGGTGGTGACGGTGAAGAGCCTCAACGGCGCCCCGTTGGAGGAATATTCCCTCAAGCTGCTGCGGGACTGGGGTATCGGCAATAAAGAAAAGAATAATGGCGTGCTCCTTTTGATTTCCACCGGGGACCGCAAATCACGAATTGAAGTGGGCTACGGGCTGGAGGGTGCTCTGACGGACAGCCTTACCGGGCAGATCCAGGACCAGTATATGATTCCTTATTTCCGCAAAGGGATCTACGAGGAAGGTATTGCCCGCGGGTATGAGGCTCTTGCTCTCCGGATTGCGAAGGAATATAATGTGCAGTTGGCAGTAAGCGGTTTCAACAATCATTCTCCGGGCACGGTAAAGGCTGGTGCTGACGGACAGTCCACTGAGGCGCTGTTTGAAAAGGCCCTCAAGGAACAGAACGGAACGGAGAACGCGACAGGGAATACAACGAACGGAACAGAGGAGAACCGGAACGACGGCGCGCAAAAAGGAACAGAAAACACGGACCCACAGTCAGGCCCGGCAGAAAGCCGGGGCGGAGATTCACAGAATCATGCAGCGAACCCCGTTGAACCGGCTTCCGCCAGTACGGATTCACCCCTGCTGGCGGGGATTCTGAGTGTATTCGGCTTTCTGTTGCTGAAAGGCGAATGGCTGGTAGATACCTTCGGCTGGGTTCCGGTCATAGTTGCATTGCTGCTCATTGATTTTATCTTGTTCAATGGCGCAGTCACCGGTCTGCTGCTGCGAATTTTGGGGTTCTTCTTCAGTGGCGGTGGCGGCTCTGGTGGCAGCTCCGGCGGAGGAGGTTACAGCGGCGGCGGTTTTGGCGGCGGCTCCGGCGGTGGGGGTGGGTCATCCCGCAGCTGGTAATCGCATTTCGGTTCTTCTGTATAATTATTTCAGGGCGAAGCGGTTACAGAATAATCAGGTTGTAAGGCAAAATCATACTATATTTTGTGTTTTTCACAGATTTGTTACAATATTTAGCAACAGGAAAGTGACAAAACGGCAGTTTTGTTGTATGATAAATAAGAATATTAAGGTCCTGCGATATTCGGTGTAAAAGAAAAACCGCAGGTACGCCGGTTCCCGGAAATTATTGATTTGACCGGCAGAAAGGCGCGGCCTGAAACGCGATGCGAATTATTACGGGAAAGGCACGGGGGCTGCACCTGAACGTGCCGAAAAATTATGATGTGCGTCCTACGGCGGACCGGGTGAAAGAGTCCCTGTTCAATATTATCGGCAGTAAGGTAGTGGACGCAGCAGTGTTGGATCTGTTCGCCGGCAGCGGTAACCTGGGACTGGAATCCTGGAGCCGCGGAGCCCGGTTTGTTCAGTTTGTGGATAACAGCCGTATGTCCCTGCAACTGACAGACAGCAATATCCGTAAATGCCGTGCAGAAGCGGACTGCAAGGTGTTAAAGCATGACGCTGAGGCAGCGGTAGATCTGTTGTACAAACAGGGGCAGCGGTTTGATCTGATTTTCGTGGATCCCCCTTATAATAAAGGCTGGGTGCAGAAAATCCTGGCGAAGCTGGGAAAAAATCAGCTTCTGGCAGAAAACGGCTGGCTGGTTGCAGAGCATTCAGCCCATGACGACATTGCGGACGCTGTGCCGGAAAGCTATGAGATTTTCCGAAACCAGCAATACGGGGAAACGGTATTGAGTTTTATAAAAAGGATTTTATGAAACGGTGTCGAAGCTTATTAAAATCAAGTAAGTTTTAAATTTGTCGCCTAAGGGGGAGCAATGATGCGCAAGGCTGTATGTTCAGGCAGTTTTGACCCAGTGACCATAGGGCATATCGATATTATCGAGCGTGCCAGCCGGATGTTTGACGAGATAATAGTCTGTGTGTTCTACAATCCGGGAAAAGCAACGTCTCTGTTTACTCCGAAGGAAAGGGTGGAAATGCTGAAAGCGGCTACATCCCATCTGCCGAATGTGCGGGTAACCAGCTGCAGCGGGCTTTTAAACGAGTTCTGCGAAAAGGAAAAAGCTTCTTTTATTGTCAGGGGTTTAAGGGCTTTCACAGATTTTGAATATGAATTCCAGCGGGCGTTGCTGTTGAAAAAGATCAATGAATCCCTGGAGACGGTTTTTATCATGACGAATGCCAACTATTCATATATCAGTTCATCCGGTGTGCGGGAGCTGTTAGCATTTGGCGGCGATATAGGGCAGCTTGTGCCGGCTGGTGTGGAAGAGCTGATCCGCAAATACCAGAAACGTAAGGCAAAGTGAGTGAGGCTGCATCTGGAGTATAAGGAACAGGTGCAGATGGGATAATACAATAAACAGCTGGCGGCAGGGCTGCCAAATTGAAAAAGAAAGAGGATATGAAAATGCTGGAGAGACTTAGTACAAACGTAACACTTGACCAGATCTTTGACGACTTATACAATTTGATTTCGGAAGCGAACCGGATTCCGCTGACAGACAAAATCATCGTGGAAGAAAGCGATTTGTCCGCAATTCTGGATGATTTGAAGGAAGCGATTCCCAAGGAAGTAAAACGAGCGTCGGAAGTTCTGACAGAATCACAGAAAATAATGAGTTCTGCAAAAGAAGAAGCTGCCGCAACGGTGGAAAAAGCCAATTTGGAAGCGGAACATATCATCACAGCTGCCAAGGAAGAAGCAGACCGTCTGGTTCGCCAGGAAGAAATCGTACGCCAGGCTGAGATGCTTTCCAAAGATATTAAAACTTCTGCCCAGCGCTATGAAGATGAAGTGAAACAGGGGGCGGACCAGTACGCGGA
The DNA here is from genome assembly GCA_902801365.1 of uncultured Succiniclasticum sp. Lineage (GTDB taxonomy): Bacteria > Bacillota > Negativicutes > Acidaminococcales > Acidaminococcaceae > Succiniclasticum. Next base: position 43,228 of record CADCHY010000001.1, on the reverse strand, counting down.
TCAGGTGAAGACCGATTCTCTCCAGTATGCGGACGATATGCTTGGGTACCTGGGCAATAGTTTGCAATCTGCCCTGCGGGCTATTGAGGACAACCGCAACAGTGTGAATGAGGAACGGAAAGGATTGGCGGAACTTATCGCATCCCGCGTGCAGCATGCGACTGCCCAGCCGGAAGCTATCCCGGCGCCTGTAGCAGCGGAAGAAGCAGAAGAGGCGCCTGCTGAAGAAGAATAGCCGGGTGTGATTTGACCGAAATTGCGCGTTAGTTTGTGTTAGGTCTCATTATTCGAACGAAAAACTCCTTATTTGCGGCAGGACCGTTTGCGGTCAAACCGTAGATAAGGAGTTTTGATTTCATTACAGAGATATTCAGGCGCAGGCTGTTCCGGAAAGTTTTCCGGAAAATCTGAAGCGATCCGTTATTTACTTTACATACAGTGGTGACGTGGTCAAACAGGTTCCGTATACTCCAATGTTGCCGTTCAACAACTGATACAGATCGGCGGCATCGGTATCCAGCTGCAACAGCGGATACAGGGCGGTGTTTTTGTATCGCTCTATTCTGCCTGGTTTTATTACGACAGGCAGTTTCGCGGTTTCTTTCATTTTTCTTAGCAGGTTGCGGCCCCGGTTATTAAAAGCCAATACCCGCAGGTAAGCCGGTTCCGGTGTTTCTGTCCAAAATGACCGGTCTTTATGTAACAGCAGCTGCAGTGCGAGCCGGCGGACAGAGGGCAGCGGATCCCGTTTATTGGTAATACTCCGGCAGAAGGAGCTGTAGCCCTGCTGTAAATCTGACCTTGCATTATGGAAGCGGTCACACAAATCCCGGCTTCCGCTGCTGTGCTCATACAGGTCGTGGCTGTTGCATCTGGCAAGCAGACTGCCCAGAAGCAGGGTCAGGGTTTCTTCCTGCCGGATAAAGCGGGCGGTATAATTAGTTTCATTTAGTTTTAATAAAGCTAAGGAGTCTTCCGGCATAACGGAAGCAAGGGAACCGGAAGCACAGCTGTTTCGCAATGCTGTACGAATGGCGGAGGCGGACGCGTAAGGCGGCGTCAGTTCCGTGTCGTTGTAATTGCTCCCCCGGCGCGGCAGAGTAAGAAGTTCGACAGACAGATTGTTCTGTATAACAGCTTTTTGATACGCCAGCGCCAGCAGGTTGTTTGCTCCTTTGAACCAACGGGCGTCTTTATGATTTTGTATGGCTGCGGTTTCCCAGGCTGCGCCGTAGGACAGCCCCTTTTGCAGTAACGTTTTTATTTGCTGTTCGGTTTCTGCCTGCAGCGACCAGGCAGCTGTTTCTGCCAGATCGTTGCCGGTAATCTGTTCCGCACCGCATACCAGTGTGTTGACGAGGCCGGTGGCAACCAGCGTTTTTACTGCCCCGGCGGCAAAATAATCTGCGCTGCGCAGGCTGTACCATGAAGGCAGCAACAGGACCAGGTCTACACCGGCGCGCACGGCTGTGGCGGCCCGGGACCAGGGATCGGTCAGGGCGATTTCGCCCCGTTGTACGAAAAAGCCGCTCATGCAGGCAATAACCGTAACATTGCCAAATTTTTTCCGGATTGCCTGAAGCTGCCATTTATGCCCATTGTGGAAAGGATTGTATTCAGTTGTGATTCCGATTATCTGCAAATTCATAGGGAACTCCTCTTGCAATATTGCCCCGGCTGTTATACAATCGTTTCAGCCAAAAAGAATCGTGAGGGGGTTAGTCCTTTTTTCCGTTTTTATTATTTTATCATAAAATCAGGAAAGCTCGGATAAATTCCTTTGTTGATTTTATCTTGACAAAGGTTTTATGTATGGCTATAATTGTAACGATTGGTGAAATATGATTAAGATAAATGTCGCTGAGATACGAAGACACCTGACAGGAAAAAAACTCCTGCTATTTGATGCGAAACCTGAAGAACTGGATATCGCTGAAGCAGAACTGCCCATTGCCGGCACGGTCCGTATTGAAGGTGGAATATCCAATGTTGGGGATGTGCTTCTGCTGCAAGCCCGTGTCAGCGCCAGGGTGAACCGTATGTGTTCCCGCTGCCTGAAAGAGTTTACGGCGGATTCCACCGCGGAAGTCGTAGAGAAATATTATCCGTCAGGAAGTCCGGGTGTTGAAAATGATGCTTATGTCTACGAAGCGGATATTGTTGATATAACAGAGCCGCTGCGTGAGAGCCTGCTGTTGGCAGAACCTCTGAGAGTCTTGTGTAAAGAGGATTGCCTGGGAATCTGCCCTGTGTGCGGGGCGGACCGTAACGTCCATCCCTGCAGCTGCGATACTGGCGCCATCGATCCGAGACTTGCGGCATTAAAGCAGTTCATCAAATATTAAATACCATTTTTGCTTAGGAGGTGTATGGAAAATGGCAGTACCGAAGAGGAAAATGACCAAAGCACGCCGCGATTCCCGCCGCGCGAACTGGAAGCTGACTGCTCCGGGCCTGGTTGAATGCCCGCAGTGCCACGAAATGAAGATGCCGCACCGTGTGTGCCCGGAATGTGGTTACTATAACGGGAAAGAAGTTATCAAAACCGAAGAATAATTTAACCGTGAGAATTGACCCTGAAGATGCATCGTCTTCAGGGTTTTTTCGTTTTAGTTACATTGTTCCATGATTCCTTTTTATTACTAAATAATGCAACACAATAATGCAACACAGGCGGATCCGTTTCAGGTTATTGAGTTATTTGTACTGTGTTTTACAAAAAGGACTTGCATTACAAAAGAAAAAATAGTATAATGCATACAATCAGGTATTATAACCAGGTATTAAAAGTGAGGTGATAAAATGAATTCTTCGAAAAAGTTGATCCGTCATGGGAAACTGCAGAAGTTGATTCAGAAGGATCCATTTTTAACCGATGAACAACTTGCCAAGATGTTAAAGGTCAGCGTGCCAACAGTACGGCTTGACCGTCTGGCCCTGAATATACCTGAACTGCGGGAACGGATCCGCATGATGGCCAGCGCGGCCAGCACCCGCCTGAAAGCAATCGACCAGAAGGATATTGTGGGCGAGTTGATTGATCTGGAACTTAACAATTCAGCCATTTCAACTCTGACCGTTACCAATGAGATGGTGCTGGGAAAAACCGGCGTGGGCCGAGGCTATTTCATGTTTGCTATGGCCGACACGCTAGCTCTTGCGCTGGTAGATACTGAGTTTGCCTTAACGGCTGTCGGCAATGTAAAGTATAAAGTGCCGGTTTATCCCGGTGACAGGCTGGTTGCCAAGGCGGATGTAACTAATATCAAAGACGGCAGGTATTATATCAGGGTCATTATTAAAAAGGAAAATACGGAAGTTTTCAGGGCGAAATTTATTATCGCTGCGGTGGATAACGGCGAAAAATTTAATTAGGAAAACGTTGATACAATAAAAATGTGTAATCACCGATAGATGAGCGGACAAATTAATCAGCGGCTTTGCAAGCGGTTCCGCTGACTGGAAAGGATGCTGAAAAACGCATGAAAATTGCGCTGGATGTAATGGGTACCGATTACGGCCCGAAGGAACTGGTCCTGGGCGCTGTAATGGCGGTAAAAGAATATAATTGTGACGTAGTGCTGGTGGGGGATGAGCCTACCATTGTAAAATTGCTGAAAGATTACGGCGCGGATAAGAATCCGCATCTGACTACCCGGCATGCGTCGGAAGTCATTGATATGCACGAGCATCCCGGCATCGCTGTAAAGACAAAAAAAGATGCTTCTATTGTGGTGGCTACCGACCTTCTTCGCAACAAAGAATGTGATGCGCTGGTGTCTTCCGGCAGTACGGGGGCAGCAGTAGCTGCGGCTCTGTTCCATCTGGGACGAATCCGTGGCGTAGGCCGGCCGGCGATTGCCACGCCTATCCCCAGTCTGACGGGCACCACAGTGCTGTTGGACAGCGGGGCCAAGGTGGATGCCAAACCACAGCATATGTTGCAGAATGCCATCATGGGTTCCATTTATGCGGAACTGATGCTGAATATAAAGAATCCCCGGGTGGGGCTGCTAAACATCGGCGAAGAAGAGATAAAAGGCAATGAACAGACACTGGCTACATACCCGCTGCTGAAAGAAGAGAAACAAATCAACTTTGTCGGCAACGTGGAAGGCCGCGACATCAATAAAGGCAATGTGGACGTGGTAGTCTGCGACGGTTTTGTGGGAAACGTGGTGCTGAAAGCGGCGGAAGGCCTGGCAACGGCCATCCTTACCATGGTAAAGGAAGCCATTATGAACGGAGGCTTCTTAGCCAAGGTCGGCGGGCTGCTGATTCGTCCGGCCCTGAAAGATCTCAAAAAACGGCTGGATCCGGAAGCCTACGGCGGTGCATTGTTGCTGGGGGTACGGGCACCTTTCTTTATCTGTCACGGCTCTTCCAGGGCAAAAGCAATCAAAAATGCCATAGGTGCGGCGGTTGACGGCGTGGAACGTAACATCTGCAACCGTATTGCTGAGGATATTGCCAGGCAGACAAAAGCTGACAAGATAGTTGGCAGTCTGCGGTAAAAATGTGAAGTACAAAGGCTCATATAAGGAGAAACATAGTGACATTTGCCGCTGGTATAATAGGTATAGGTTATTATCTTCCTGAAAAAAAGCTGACGAACCAGGATCTGGAGAAAATGGTTGACACCTCTGATGCCTGGATTACCGAACGTACGGGTATCAAGACGCGTCATATTGCTGCTCCGGACCAGGCGACCAGCGACCTTGCCTATGAGGCGTCGCTGAAAGCGCTGGCTGATGCGAAAACAAAACCGGAAGAACTCGACATGATTATTGTGGCGACTGAGACACCGGATTATAAATATCCGTCTACGGCCTGTCTCCTGCAGGCAAAACTGGGAGCGAAAAATGCGGCGTGCTTTGATCTGTCTGCCGGATGCAGCGGTTTTGTGTACGCTCTGGGTATAGGCAGTCAGAGTATCGTAAGCGGGTTGTATAAAAAGATTCTGCTGGTGGGAGCGGAGACTCTTTCCCGGATCATCAACTGGACGGACCGCAATACCTGTGTGCTGTTCGGTGACGGTGCAGGTGCTGCGGTACTGGGACGGGTGGATGACGGTTACGGCGTGCTGAGTCTTGAGCTTGGAGCAGACGGAACCGGTGGAGAGCATCTGATTCAGCCTGCCGGGGGAAGCCGCAATCCGACCACTCACGAGACGGTAGACGCTTACGGGCAATGCGTGCACATGGACGGCCAGGATGTATTTAAGTTTGCGGCGCGCAAAATGCCGGCAGCCTGTAAAAAGGTACTGCAGAAAGCCGGCATGACCATAGATGATATTGCATTGCTGGTGCCTCATCAGGCGAACCTGCGCATTATCGACAATGCCATAGACCGCCTGAAAATTGACAGGGAGAGGGTCTGGATCAACATTGACAAGCACGGGAATATGTCGGCGGCCTGCGTTCCCGTCTGCCTGACGGAAGCGCAGCAAGCCGGACGGTTAAAAAAAGGTGACAATGTGATTATGGTTGCCTTCGGCGCAGGGCTGACCTGGGCCGGCGCATTACTAAAATGGGCAAAGTAATTCTGGTGTTTTAACGTGATTTCTGGGATATAAATAATACATTTAAGTATGGAAAGTGAGGTTGGTTCCATTGTCAAAAGTTGCGTTTGTATTTCCGGGACAGGGTTCCCAGAAAGTTGGGATGTGTAAGGATTTTTATGACAGCTACGCCTGCGCAAAAAAGGTATTTGAAGAAGCAGATGACGCGCTGGGTTTTTCTATTACGAAGATGTGTTTTGAGGGACCGGAAGAAGATCTGCGACTGACAAAGTATACCCAACCGGCCATTCTGACCTGCAGTGTAGCGGCGCTGGCTGTGATGCGCGAACACGGGCTGGAGTGTGAGGCGGCCGGCGGCCACAGTCTGGGCGAATATTCCGCACTGGTAGCAGCTGACGTTATGAAGCTGCAGGATGCAGTGGTGGCGGTCCACAAGCGTGGCGAGTTCATGCAGGAAGCGGTTCCTGTCGGAGAAGGAGCCATGGCGGCAGTGATGGGACTGACGCCGGATGAAATCGTGGCAGTTTGCCAGAATGTGGAAACAGAATGTGGAGAAGCAGTGCAGGCTGTTAACTTCAACTGTCCCGGTCAGGTTGTTATTGCGGGGGCAACAAAAGCAGTGGACAAAGCATCGGAAGCCTTAAAAGCGGCAGGAGCCAAACGGGCCATCCCACTGCCGGTAAGTGCACCTTTCCACAGCACTCTGATGAAACCGGCTGCAGAACGCCTGAAGGAAGTGTTGGACAAGATTGATTTTCGGGATGCAAAGTTCCCGGTGTTCTCCAATGTAACCGCCGAGCCGGTTGTCAAAGCGGAAGAAATCCGTGCCCTGCTTGTTAAACAGGCTGCCAGTCCGGTTAAATGGGAGATGTCCATGCACAGGATGATCAAAGACGGCTTCGATACGTTTGTTGAAGTGGGTCCGGGTAAGGTCCTGACAGGCTTTACCCGCAAAATTGACCGTGCTATGAACGCTTTAAATGTGGAAGATATGGCAAGTTTGGAAAAAACACTTGCTTATTTTAAGGAGGTTCGCTAAAATGCAGTTAGAAGGTAAAGTTGCACTAGTTACAGGTGCTTCCCGCGGAATCGGCAGAAGCATTGCCCTTTTGCTGGCTTCCCGGGGCGCTGACATTGCAATCAACTACGCCGGCAATACAGAAGCTGCCGAGAAAACCAAAGCGGAAGTAGAAGCGCTGGGGCGCAAAGCGATTCTGGTGAAGACGGACGTGGCAGACGCAGATGCCTGTGTCGCCATGATTGACGAAGTGGTTAAGGCCTTTGGAAAAATTGACATTCTGGTAAACAATGCCGGTATTACCCGGGACGGGCTTTTGATGCGTATGAAGGAAGCGGACTGGGATGCGGTACTGCTCACCAACCTGAAAAGCGTATTCAACTGCACCAAGGCTGCCATTAAATATATGATGAAAGCCCGCAGCGGCCGGATCGTCAATATCAGTTCTGTAGTAGGTGCTATGGGAAATGCCGGCCAGGCAAACTATGCCGCAGCTAAGGCCGGTATCCTGGGCTTTACTAAAGCCACGGCGAAGGAAGTCGCGGCCCGGGGTATTACGGTGAATGCTGTGGCCCCCGGTTTTATTGCCACTGATATGACGGCAGTGCTGCCGGAAAAGGTAGTGGAAGGTTTGAAAGCAGGTATCCCCATGGGACGTCTCGGCGACCCGGAGGATATTGCAAAAGCGGTTGCATTCCTGGTATCGGATGAAGCTGCGTATATTACTGGCCAGACATTGCATGTAAATGGCGGTATGTTTATGAATTAAGAAAAAGGAGACTGACCGGTAACAGGTCTTGAGAGGAGGTGAATCGTGATGGGCACTTTCGAAAAAGTAAGAGATATTACTGTTGAACAGTTAAGCGTTGACGCTGATGAAGTAAAGATGGAATCTGCGTTCATTGATGATCTGGGAGCTGATTCCCTGGATATCGTTGAACTTATCATGGCTTTTGAAGAAGAGTTCGGTGTAGAAATTCCGGATGAAAAAGCTGAAAAGATCCGTACTGTTGCTGATGCAGTTAAAATGTTAGACGAAGAAAAAGAGGCATAATGCCGATCAGTCCAGGGATGCCCTGGGTAAGGGCATCCCTGTAAACTGTTTTGTTTGTGAATCGTGAATTTGTTTCCTGAAATGGGGGATATCTGTTGAAATTACCAGTGCTTAAAATAGGGAATTTAGTTGCGCAGGTTCCGATTATCCAGGGCGGCATGGCAATTAGATTATCAACGGCACGTCTGGCTGCTGCGGTAGCCAATGAAGGGGGAATCGGTCTGATTGCTGCTTCCGGTATGGAGGAGCAGGAATTACGGACGGAGATCCGTCTTGCCCGAAAACTGACAAACGGCAAGGGTATCATTGGCATAAACTGTATGGTAGCGGCCCGCGCGTTTAAAAACTTAATTGTGACTGCTGCACAGGAAGGCGTGGACCTGATTGTGGCCGGCGCCGGTTTTTCAAGAGATATTTTTGCCGTCGGCAGGGAATACAATGTGGCGGTTGTACCGATTGTATCGTCTGTAAAGCTGGCAAAGATTTCTGAAAAGCTTGGGGCTTCAGCAATTGTAGTTGAAGGTACGGAAGCAGGCGGTCATTTGGGGACGCAACAGTCAATCAAGGAAATTCTTCCGGACATTGTGAAAGCGGTGAATATTCCTGTCATTGCGGCAGGCGGGGCTACCTGCGGGCAGGATATTGTGGATCTTCTGAATCTGGGGGCTGACGGTGTGCAGATGGGCAGCCGTTTTGCAGCCAGCGAGGAGTCCAACGGCGCGCGTTTCCTGAAGGAAATGTACCTGAGAATGGTAAAAGAGGACGTTGTGCAGATTGACAGTCCGGTAGGATATAAGGGACGTGCCATCCGCAGTCCTTTTGCGCAGCTTTCCCTGGAAGGCAGGGCGCCCCTGCCGGTAACCTGTGATGCGTGTCTGAAACATTGCACGCATCAGTTCTGTATCATCCGGGCCTTGTCCCGGGCTCAGCAGGGCGATGTGGAAACCGGTCTGATTTTTACCGGGGCCCACATGTGGAAGATTCATGAAATCTTGCCGGTGAAAGAAATTTTCCGGCGCATCAAGGATGAAGTAGCAGCTATCAACAGCTAAAAGGAACCGGGGAAGCGTAACGGGCGGGAAGACCGTCCGGGGTACGGCCCGGTGGTTCCCAATAATTTTGAGGTGATGATTTTGAAGAAACGCGTAGTAATTACCGGGTTAGGCGTTGTTACACCGATCGGTAATGATGTAGAAACATTTTGGAATAACCTGACTGCCGGAAAATCCGGTATCGATACGATAAAAGCATTCGATACTTCGGCATTGAAAACGAAAATCGCAGGGGAAGTCAAAGATTTTGATTATACCCAGTATGTAGATAAAAAAGAAGGGCGCAAAATGGACCGGGTGGCTCATTTTGCTGTTGCCGTTGCCAAGCAGGCGGTGACGGATGCCGGTATTGATGTGGCGCAGGAAAATCCTGCCCGCCTTGGCGTGTGTGTCGGAACCGGTATCGGAGGAATCATTACGTTCCTGGAACAGTCCCTTAAATACGGGGAAAGAGGGCCGGGACGTATCAGTCCGTTCTTTATTCCCATGGAAATTCCCAACATGCCGGCAGCCCATATTGGCATAGCGCTGGGATGGAAGGGACCCAACACGGCTATTGTAACAGCCTGCGCTACCGGTACTAACTGCATCGGAGACGCATTGCGTACCATCCAGTACGGTGATGCAGACGTGATGATTGCCGGCGGCGTGGAAGCAGCAGTGAATCCCATCGCTATCGCCGGTTTTGAAAACATGAAGGCTCTTTGTACCGACAGCAATGAGGATCCCCAGGCAGCTTCCCGGCCTTTTGACAAGACCCGCAGCGGTTTTGTGATGGGCGAAGGCGGCGGTGTGATTGTGCTGGAAGAACTGGAACATGCAAAGAAACGTGGCGCTCATATTTACGCTGAACTGGCAGGTTTTGCCATGAACACGGATGCTTACCATATCACGGCTCCCGATCCGGCTGGAGAGATGCCTGCGGTCTGCATGGAAGCGGCAATCAAAGACGCGGGTCTGACCCCGGATGACATTGATTACATCAACGCTCACGGAACTTCTACCCATCGCAACGATTTGAACGAGGTCATCGCATCCAAGAAGATTTTTGGGGAGCGGGCTTATAAAGTTCCCATGAGTTCCAACAAATCAATGACCGGTCACCTGTTAGGCGGGGCCGGCGGCATGGAAGCAGTTGCGACGGTTCTCACCATTGTGAACGGCATCATTCCGCCCACCATAAACTATCATGAAGTGGACGCGGAAGACGGTATGGATCTGGACTTTGTTCCTAACGAAGCAAGGAAACAGGAAGTCCGGGCAGCCATGTCCAGCAACTTTGGTTTTGGCGGACATAATGCGGTTATCGTGATCAGGAAGTACGAAGCATAAGAGACAGGCGCACAGTGACCATGAAAAATTCTGCAGAATTGACCCGCTGTAGCGAAGAACGAAAAGAACAACTGAAAGAACTATGTGCGGGATTGGGCATCACAATGCATCATTACGAGCTGCTGAATCTGGCCTTGACGCATACTTCTTTTGCCCATGAAACACCGCACTATCCTCACAATGAGCATAATGAGCGGCTGGAATTTCTGGGAGATGCTGTTCTGGGTCTTATTGTCAGCACCTATATGTTTGAGCATTTTCCCCATTTTGATGAAGGCCGGATGACAAAGCTGCGCGCCCAGGTAGTGTGCGAAGCTTCGCTGTATCAGTGTGCGAAACGTATCAGGCTGGGGGATTATCTGCGTATGGGCAACGGAGAGTTGTCTTCCGGCGGGAACAAACGCCCTTCCATTCTGGCGGATGCTTTTGAAGCGGTGCTGGGAGCGTATTATCTGGATCAGGGCTTTGCGGCGGCGCAACAGTATCTGCTGGGGCTTTTGGAAGAAGAAATCAACGCTGTTTGCAATGGACAGCTGGTGATGGGGGATTATAAAAGCATGCTGCAGGAACGGTTGCAGCATGAGGCCCAGTATGAGATTGTGTACGAAATGCTGGATTTTGAAGGTCCCGAACATAACCGTATCTTTACTTCCGGGGTTTTTATTAACGGTATGGAATATGGAAGCGGGAAAGGCCGTACCAAGAAAGAATCGGAACAGCAGGCGGCCCGTGAAGCGCTGGAACGGCTGAAAAAGGAAGAACCCCCGCAGCAATAAAACCTTTTGCGCTTTTCGATAAAAAGCCGGAAACTGATTTAGTCTGTTTTTACAGTTGCCGGAGCAGCGTATAAAACACATCATGTATTGCGGAATGAATACTGCAATACATGATGTGTTTTTCTTTTTTCCTGCTGTCTGAAAAGTGGTTTTGTTTACGACTCTGCCGCAGTCCGCAGGGTAAATAATTCTTGAATCTTTTTTCGAGTTGTAGTATAGTTAAAGTATCGGTTGTACAGAAATTTTGCGCCCATTCGGACCGGTTAGAGTGGGAGCACAGTTTTGTAAAATTGAATTTAATGAAGGAGGAGAAACTCATGAAAAAATTTCTTGCTGTAGCAGGGTCCCTGATGTTAGCTGCGTCTGTCCTGATGACGGGTTGCGGTGGCGGCGGCGGTGACAAAAAGGCTGCTGATGCCAACAAGGAATGGAAACCCACGAAGGATGTGAAGGTCATTATTGCGTATAAGGCCGGTTCCGGCACGGATACAGGCGCCCGCCTGCTGCTCAACAATGCCAAACCCTATGTAGGCCAGACCATGGTTATTGAGAACAAACCGGGCGCTGATGGTAAGATCGGCTGGACCGAACTGACCAAGGCAAAACCGGACGGATATACCATCGGTTTCATCAATCTCCCGACTTATACCACGCTGGCTATTCAGCCGAATGCTCCGTTTAACGATCAGAGCATTGTTCCCATCTGCAACCACCTGACTGAGACCGGCGTTGTTGTAGTTAAAAAAGACGCAAAATGGAAGACCCTGAAAGAACTGGTAGCTGATGCCCAGGCAAAACCCGGCGAACTGAAAGCTTCTACTAACGGCGTAAAGGCTTCCAACCATACGGCAGCCCAGCTGCTTGCACAGTCTGCCAAATTCCAGTATAAAGCTGTTCCTTACGGCGGCACGGCCGACCAGCTGCTGGCTCTGCGTCAGGGCGAGGTTGATTTCTCCTGCGCCAAAGTTGCCGATATTGCCAAACTGATCAACGGAGACAAAGCAGAACTGCGTGTATTAGGCCTGTTCTCTGAAAAACGGGACCCGCAGCTGAAAGACGTTCCGACTCTGGGCGAACTGGGCTACTACAATAAGTGGTACGGCTCTGCCCGCGCGCTGGTAGCTCCGAAGGGAACTCCGGAAAATATCATCAAATTCTATGAAACCGCTATGAAGAAGACCATGGACGATCCGAAGGTTAAAGAAGCTCATCAGAAAGCCGGCATGGCTACCGATTACAAAGACAGCAAGGCTCTGGGCGCTTTGATTAAGGAACAGATGGATTTCTGCAAGAACGTAGTTACCAAGTTGTATGATAAATAATCGGATTCATGAGGGCTGAAAGAGATCCGGTGGCGGATTTCTTTCCTCTGCATTACGGTTATCTTTTAAAAACTGAAGCCGGCTGAGGCGGCTGCCTGTGTGACGGCTGCTTCAGGCCGGCTTAATTTTATGTTAGTTGTTATTATAATCGCGAGGTTGCTTTTATGAAAAGGACCGATCTTTATATCTGTGGCTTCATGTATCTGTTCTGTGCTTTTTTCCAGCACGAGACGGCGAAGTTCCCGGAAGGTGCCCGCCATTATCCTTATTTTGTCATCGGGCTTCTGTTTTTGCTTACCACTGTCCGGCTCTGGGATATGGTACATCAGTATATGAAAGACAGACATGTTATCAATGATGTGTCGGAAACGTTTAAAGGATTTCTTCCCAAACAGTTTTGGACTATGTTTGCCGCGTTCATCGGGTTTTTCGTGCTGATGTATTTCTTCGGATTTTATCTGGCGTCTCTGGTTTATATTCTGTTTTGCCTGCATTATTTCCGAATTCCGAAGAAATACGTGGCTATGGTGTTGGTTGTCATGCTGGCTCTGACTTATTTCACTTTCGGGTGGTTCCTGAACGTGCCGCTGCCTAAAGGTGAAATACTGGGTGAATTCTTGTAAGACGGGAGGCTGTTACATATGGATGCGAATACATTAGGATTGATGGCCGCCGGTTTTTTGCATGTGTTTTCCCCTATGAACATGGGTATGATGATCCTCGGTGTGACCATCGGTATCGTGGTCGGCTGTATGCCGGGCCTGTCGGCGGCTATGGGTGTGGCACTGCTCCTGCCCCTGTCTTTCGGTATGAAACCGGAGACCGGCCTGATTATGTTAGGCGCTATTTACTGCGGCGCGATTTTTGGCGGCTCCATTTCCGCTATCCTGATTCATACGCCTGGCACACCGGCTTCGGCGGCTACGGCAATCGACGGGTACCAGCTGACCCTGAAAGGCAAAGCGGGTAAAGCGTTGGGTACAGCCTGCACGGCTTCTTTCTTCGGTGGGCTGTTCAGTTGTATTTCTTTGTACTTTTTTGCTCCGGCACTGGCCCAGCTGGCCATGAAGTTCGGCAGTCCGGAATATTTCTGGCTGGCGCTGTTCGGTCTTACCATTATTGCGGGTGTTACTTCCGGGTCTATGGTCAAGGGCCTGATGTCCGGTGCGTTCGGTCTGGTGTTGTCCACGATTGGCATGGACCCCATGGAAGGGGTGGAACGATACATGTTCGGTATTGATGCCCTGTATAATGGCATCAACGTGACCTGCGCCATGATTGGGCTTTTTTCCATGTCCCAGGTATTTATCCTGATTGAAAAGGCTATTAAAGAACGGGGCAATGTCATTGACTTTGAAGACTCCGTTTTCCTGAAGGCCAAAGAACTGGCCCAGATATTCCCCCATGTGATCCGTTCCTGGCTCATCGGGAATATCATAGGTATCCTGCCCGGCGCCGGTGCTTCCATTGCCTGCTTCCTGGGGTACGATACCGCAAAGAAGTTTTCAAAACGTAAAGACGAGTTCGGTAAAGGTTCTATAGAGGGTGTAGCAGCGTCAGAAGCAGCCAACAACGCGGTAACCGGTGGTTCACTGATCCCCACTCTGACCCTGGGCATCCCCGGAGAATCGGTAACAGCCGTACTGATGGGCGGTCTGATTATTCAGGGTCTGCAACCCGGTCCGGAGCTGTTTACCAAGTACGCGGAAATGACATACACATTCTTTGCAGGTTTCGTAATTACCCAGTTCTTCATGCTGCTGATCGGTCTGGGCGGCTGCCGTCTGTTCGCGCATATCTCCCGTCTGTCCGATGCCATTTTGATCCCATGCGTATTCGTGTTGTGCGTGGTAGGGTCCTTTGCTATCAACAACAGTTTTGTGGAAGTGGGTATCATGTTCCTGTTCGGCTTCTTCGGTTATCTGATGCGGAAGCTGGATTTGAACACCGCAGCGGTAGTGCTTGCGCTGATTTTGGGTCCTATAGGAGAACGGGGTCTTCGCCGCAGCCTCACCCTGTCCAGTAACGATATCAGCATCCTGTTCAGCACTCCCATTTGCTGGATACTGATTGCCCTGTGCATCCTCTCTTCCTTCTCGCCGATTCTTATGAAAGTATTGAAGAAACGGGAAAAGTGAGGGAAAGCAAGTTGATTTGTTCATAAAAACGAGGGTAACTGAGTTCACTCAGTTACCCTCGCTGCTTTTTCTGTGTTTAACTATCTTGGATTAATCCCATTCCAGCGTGTCGCCTGGGTCAACAAGAATGACCTGTGTACCGGGGACATTCTTTTCTACGTCAGCCTTATACGCTTCCGGATCCTGGGCGATGACCGGCCAGGTGTTGTAATGGATGGGAATGACAACCGGCGCTTTCAGGAATGCGGCGGCTTTGGCAGCGTCATGGGGATCCATGGTGAAGTTGCCGCCGATAGGAAGCAGTGCATATTTGAAAGGATCCAGCTCCTGCAGCAATTTCATATCGCCAAACAGAGATGTATCACCGGCAAAATAGAATTTCACGCCGTGGAAATCAATGATAAAGCCGCAGGCATGTCCGCCGGCAATACCGCTGCCATGGAAAGCAGGAGTAACGCGTACTTTTCCAAAGGGGAATTTGTAAGTTCCGCCAACATGCATAGCATGTGCTTTGCAACCGTTTTCCGATGCCTGGCCGGCAATTTCTGCCGTGGTGATGATCAGGGCGTCGCACTGTTTGGCCAGTTCATAGGCACAGCCAAGGTGATCGCCGTGAGCATGGGAAACAAAAATATAATCTACTTTCAGATCTTCCATGGAAACGTGGATGGGGTTACCGTCGATAAACGGATCGCAGATCAGCGTCTCGCCGCCGGCTGTAACGGTAAAGCAGGCATGGTGGATAAATTTGAATTCTGCAGACATGATGATTCCTCCTTTTATTTTTTCTGCCATCATAATAACATGATTTCGCACTACCATTATATCATATCAAAAGCCATCCTGTCAGATTCGGCGGAAAACATTTCAAACCAGGATTAACTTTACAGACAAGTAAAATTTGGAATATAATTATATAATATAAGCACGATATCTAAATCAGGGAAACGCAGAAAGATACAGGAGAACAAATATATGAAAAAAAGGACGAAGATAGCCTGCGTGATGGCAGCAGTGTTGTTGTTGCTGCCAATTCGGGGACAGGCTGCTGACACCGCTTCTGTTAACCGGGGAGGGAAACCGGTTGTGTCAATGGGAAATCGTCCGGGGGCGGTTATTCCCGGTACCAATCAAAATAAGAAAGACACGAAGCATAATAAAGCTGGCAGGGACGGCAATACGGTAATAAAGAATAAAAAGAACAGTGGGACACAGGTATCCCGGGGAAACAGAACGGATACGAAAAGTGGGGTTAAACCGAAACAAACTGCGACGGGCAAACGGAATCTGAATGCTATTTATATTTTGCCGAAAGGTTATAAAGATATCACGATCAAGGGAAAATCCCAGGCTACCAAAAAACAGGCTGCCCAGCTGATTGTGGCCAACAATAAGAATCTGCCTATCGGCTGCAGCGCAGGTGAAATCGTGGACCTGTACTGGGAGGAAGCAGAACGGGAAGGTATCCGTCCGGATATAGCGTTATCCCAGGCTCTGTTAGAGACAGGCTATTTTAATTTCGGAGGCGCGGTGGAACCCTGGCAGCATAATTTCTGCGGGTTGGGGACCATAGGCAACGGCGTCCAGGGTGCAGCTTTTAAAACGCCGCAGGAGGGTGTGCGGGCTCACATCCAGCATCTGCTGGCCTACAGCAGTCACGACCTGCCAAAAACGAAACTCGTAGATCCCCGCTATGATAAAGCACATAATCTGCGGCTGGAAAAAGGCCTTATTACAAAATGGTCCGGTCTGAACTGGACCTGGGCCATGGGCGGCGAATACGCGGAAAAAGTCATCAACACGCATCAGCTGATGCTGCGCTGTGAGGATAAAGAGCCGGAAGGAATGTGGGCAGACCACAAAAAACAGCAAAAAGAACTGGAAAAGCTGTATGAGAAAAAAATGAAGGAACGCAATAAACTGGAACAGTATAAATATGAAAAACCTAAAAATGGAAAACATAAAAGTGAGCCCGTAAAATCAATAAATTGGGGCTTGACAGATTAGGAAGAAACATAAAAACGTAAAAAGTAAAGAGGCATGAACCATGCATATCGTTTTATACCAGCCGGAAATTCCGGCCAACACCGGTAATGTTGTTCGCCTGTGTGCAGTAACAGGATGTCATCTTCACCTGATCCGCCCTCTGGGTTTTTCAACGGACGACCGGCAGCTGAAACGGGCAGGGCTCGATTACTGGCATCTGCTTAAGATAGATTATTGGGACGACATTCGCGAATTATTTGAAGTGTATAAAGATCATCCAAAATATTTCCTGACGAGCAGGGCGGCAAAAGGTTACACAGATGTGCATTACGGACCGGACAGTTTGCTGATTTTCGGCAGGGAAACTTCCGGGCTGCCGGACTGGATTCACGAAGAGTTTCCGGAACAGTGCCTGCGTATCCCCATGATACCGGATGCGAAAGCCCGCTGTCTGAACCTGTCCAACGCAGTGGCGGTAGTGGCATATGAGGCTTTCCGTCAGCAACCGGATTTTGGCGGGCTAAGCCTGACGCCGACGTTTCATTCCGGCAAGCTGAATTCACAGTATGAATCATGATTAAGCAGCGGATTTCAGAATTTAACTTTTATTAATAGATGAAAAACTGATATCTCTTGATCGAACAATTACAGGAGGCACCATGATTGTTTTAAAAGAGTTTGAATTTGACGCGGCCCATTATCTTCCCAGTTATAACGGGAAGTGCGAGCATCTGCACGGGCATACTTATAAGCTGGTGGTGAAGGTAGACGGTCGTCCGGATATGGAAGGCATGGTACTGGATTTTTCCCTGCTGAAAAAAATCGTGCAGACGAAAGTACTGCGTAAGCTGGATCACAAACTGCTGAACGACGTGATTCCAAATCCCAGCGCGGAGAATATTGCCATATGGGTGTGGAACCAGCTGGCAAAGCCGCTGTATGCGGAAAATCGGCGGCTGTGTGAAGTGGAAGTATGGGAAACCCGGACCAGCGGCTGTATTTACCGGGGCGAGTTTTACGAAGGTGAATTATGTTGAATGAGGCGTTGGAAAAAAAGAAACAGTTTTTGAAAGATGTGCAGTCGGAACAGGACAGCCGCAATATCCCGCTGAAACATGTAGGCATCAGCGACCTGCGCTGGCCTCTGGTGCTGCGGGACCGGCAGAAAGGGGAGCAGCATACGGTGGCCACGGTATCCGTGGCGGTGGATTTGCCGAAAGACCTGCGGGGTACTCATATGAGCCGTTTTGTGCAGTGCCTGCAGAAGCTGGATATCGTGAATCTTTCCGCACTGGAAGAGGTGCTGGATGATTTGAAGGAAAGCCTGCTGGCCGACCGGGCATTCCTGAAACTGGAATTTCCTTATTTTATCCAGAAAGAAGCACCGGTAAGCGGACTGAGTTCTGTCATGGATCTGAATTGTGTGTATACGATGGAAAAAGGAACCCGTTTTACCCAAAAGGTAGAAGTGCAGGTACCCATTCAGACATTGTGTCCCTGTTCCAGGGAAATCAGTGCCTATGGAGCTCATAACCAGCGGGCTGTGGCGTCTTTGGAAATTGAAGCCAATGAATTTGTCTGGATTGAAGAGCTGGCGGAAATGGCTGATGCAGGCGCCAGCGCTCCGGTGTACGGATTGTTAAAACGCCCTGACGAAAAGTTTGTGACGGAAGAAGCCTATAACAATCCCCGTTTTGTAGAGGACGCAGTGCGGGAGATTGCCCTGCGCCTGGAGGCGGATCCGCGGATTACCTGGTACCGCGCTACCGTAAAGAGCTTTGAAAGTATTCACAATCATAATGCGTTTGCCTGCGTGGAAAAAGGGTGGAAATGATGCTGTACGAAATAAATCAGGACGCGCTGCGTTATGAACTGGAACATCTGGGCGTATACAAACCCAGCGTTGCGATTATGCTGGGGAAGGGTAAAATTACACCCTTAAAGATGCTGCATGTGCGGACACCGGCTGCCAATATCATCAAGCAGGAGATGCTGGCGGCAGGCGGGGATTGCGCTACACCCGGCACTACCATTACCTGCGCGGTTCCCCATGTGGACATTCTGCTGCTGGGCAATGGGAAGCATTATAAAACGCTGCTATATAAACTGAAGCAGATGCCGTATTTTGGCATTCCGGATATTGTGGCAGAACTGGAACGGTATCTTGCGGCTGTTCCCAAATGCACATTGCTGTCAGACGGACGCGTGCTGCGCTACGATTCCGTAAAAGTGATGGGCATTATCAACGTGACACCGGATTCCTTTTATGCGGATTCCCGGATAAAAGGTATCGACGCCGTATTGGAACAGGCTGAGCGGATGCTGACTGAAGGCGCATCGGTGCTGGACATCGGAGGGGAGTCCTCCCGGCCCGGCAGTGATCCGGTTACGGAAGAGGAAGAACGGGACCGGGTATTGCCCGCAATCCGTGCTGTCAAAATGAAATTCCCGGAAGCGGTTATTTCCGTGGATACTTACCGGTCTTCGCTGGCAAGGGACGCCCTGGAGTATGGGGCCGATATCATCAATGATATCAGCGCCATGACAGCGGATGATGCCACGCCTGATGTGGTTGCGGAAACGAAAGCCCCTATCATTTTAATGCATCGCAAGGGTACGCCTAAAAACATGCAGCAACGGTGCGAATATAAAAACGTGGTACAGGAAGTGACGGAATATCTGCTGGGCAGGGCCATGCTTTTGAGGGAACGGCAGATTGGCCCGGACAAGATTATTCTGGACCCGGGCATCGGCTTTGCCAAAAACGATGAGCAGAATCTGCGGCTGATACAGAACCTGAACGCCCTTACCGTAAACGCGTATCCAGTCCTGATGGCGGCATCACGCAAGACTACAGTCGGTAATGTGCTGGGTGAAGACAAGGCTCTTCCCCCTGAAGAACGGCTGGAAGGTACGCTGGCAGTGACAGCGGCGGCAGTGTATGCCGGCGCCAGCCTGGTGCGGGTGCATGACGTAAAGGAAAACGTGAGGCTGATCCGTATGCTGGAAGCAATCCGGAAGGTGTAAAGTTTTTTGCGTTTTAACTTTTATTTTGTTTGTAAGCTGCGGCTTCTGCGGTTATACGGAAGCAATCTGACGAAGGAATTGTTATGGCAATTTATATTGCGCTGGGCAGCAACCTGGGAGACAAAGAGAATAATCTGAAAGAAGCCCTGCGGCGTTTGACGAAAAAAGGCATAACGGTCTGCCGGGTTTCCGGTTTTATTGCGACTGAACCCTATGGCGTAGCGGACCAGCCGGACTTTCTGAATGCTGTGGCGGAAATAGAAACGGATAAATCTCCGGCAGAATTGTTGCAGATTTTATTGCAGACTGAACGGGAGATGGGCCGTAAACGTATCCGCCGGTGGGGCGAGCGGAATATCGATCTGGACCTGTTGTTGTATGACGACCGGATCATTGATCTGCCGGAGTTGAAAGTGCCCCATCCGGATATGCAGAACCGGAATTTTGTGTTATGCCCGCTGGTGCAAATCGCACCGGATGTAATGCATCCGGTATTAAAGAAAACGGCTGGACAATTGTTAAAGGAACTGCAGGGAGAATAAAGATTATAGGGGATGTGACGGGGAAAGAACGATGAAACCGGGGTGGTTTTCCCCGCGTTGCAGCGCCGGCCACTGAACCGGGAAAACAGGCGCGGAAATCATAAGGGGGTAACATTTTGCCGTACTTGTTATGAGCACGGCGCTTTAAATTGACAGAAAAGGTTGTCTCTGCCGGTCGTATTGCAGAACATGCGGTACGGCCGGTTTTTGTTTTCCCCTGATCGTTTTTCTCCGGACGGAGTTGTTTTGATTAATGAAGGGCGTGAAGTTTAATGATACGTTAAAATTAACAAAAAAAAATAAAAAATTATTTAATAAGTAGGATTTTGACACACATTTGTAACAGATTATTTGGTATAATAAAAATTGGATTAGTGTGCCCGGTTTTGGCAATATAATATCTCCTAAGTTATAATTATTTCACTGTGGTATCGAATTGAAATATTAATTCCGGAAAGGAAAATGACATGACTCATGCTTCTGTTAAAAAATGCGTATTCATTACTACATCTTGTGCGATTCTTTTGTCTTCCACTGTTGAACTGACAGGTATTCCTGACGGTATTGGCCTGTGGAAAGGAATATTTTTGCCGGGTATCTCAACGGCCAGCGCGGCGGCCCCTGCAGATATGGGGCGGAACGATCCCGGCGTGCAGCTGAACCAGGCCCGGGAATATCTGGAACGGCAGGCGGTAGCCCGGCAGATGGAGGAAGACCAGGCGAGGCAGAAGGCGCAGGTGGAAATGGAAGCGCAGAAACCGGATGAAAGCACTGCCAAAGTTTCTTTTACATTGGAAAAAGTGGAAATTGACTCTTCCGAGGTCCTGAGCGCGGAAGAATTAAACAAAATTACGGAACATTATATGGGTAAAACGGTAACGCTGCAGGATCTGTACGCTATTACAGGGGCCATCAATAATCTGTATAGCGATAAAGGCTTTATGGTATGCAGAGCGTATCTGCCCCCCCAGCGTATCCACGGAGGCGTGGTGCAAATCAAGTTGCTGGAAGGCAAAACCGGAATGGTGACCCTGCAGGGACTGAAGCATACCAGGGAAAAGTATGTGACCGCCCGCGTGCCGCTGAAACCCGGCATCGTGGCCAATACGGCCAACCTGAATAAACAATTACAGCGCTTTAACGGAACCAATGATGTACAGTTGCGCGTCCTGGTCCATGCGGGTAAGGAGCCCGGAACCACGGATTACGAAATCGTGGCCTACGAACCGAAACAGAACCAGAACGTTACAGTGTTTTTGGACAACAACGGATACGAAACTTCAGGGCGCTTCCGTCAGGGTCTGTACTATAACATCCGCAGTCTGACAGGTATGCGCGACAGCCTGCGGCTGAACTACCTGCGCAGCGAGGGCACGAACTTGTATGGGCTGGGTTATTCTGTACCTGTCAGCAAAATGGGAACCCGGCTGGATATCGACTACAGCACGAACACGACGAAAATTATCAAAGGCGAAGCAAAACCTCTGGATGTAAAAGGCGATGCCTATGCTATGGGTCTTACCATCCGCCATCCTCTGCGGGTGGATCAAAAACGCCGCGACGAGGTGGGCTTGCAGTTTATGAACCAGAAATCCAAAACCAAATGGCGGAGCATTGACTACTGGACAGAGGATAAACGTAATACATTTATCCCGTACATTTCCTTCACTCATTACGGGGATAGTAGCATTTTATATCACAAGCACAGTTTCCCCATTACGAGGTTTCAAAATACGGCTTCCGGATATTGGGAACAAAATACCAATTACATCAGTTACCGGTTGAACATGCTGTATCAGAAAAAGTACAGACACGGGCAGATGTTCTCTGCGCGGTTGGACGGACAGCTGGCGGGTGACAAGGACCGTTCTTCGGCAGACCGCTTCTACCTGGGCGGCACCAGCAGCGTGCGGGGCTATGAGGAAAGTTTTATCGGCGGCAACAAGGGGGCAGCTCTGGGCCTGACCTACCAGGTGCCATTGGATAAAAAGCAGAGATTCAATGCATTTACCTTCTTTGATTACGGCTGGGTTTCCGACGACATTGACCTGAATGCCAGCAGCTATTCAGCCTATTCCACAGGGCTGGGCCTGTCGGCATCGGTTAAGAACGTTTATGCCAGCATGACACTGGGGATACCGCTGAAACGGGATTACGAGTTTACTACTAAGAAAGTCAGCAACACACGGTTCGATTTTGTAATGTCGGCTACGTTCTGATGAAATAGAACCGGAGACCGGACAGGCACAGAGATACATAAAGACATGACGTTGTTGAGATAACTGCTAATTGTGACAAGGTTGAGGGATGTTTATGAACAAGATATACAAAATCATCTGGAGCGATGCGAGAAAGTGCTACGTGGTTGTAGCTGAGATTGCGAAAAACCGCGGAAAGAATAACGTGCGCACAATCGTGGAAGGCCTGTCAGCCCATGCGCTGGTCCGGGCCGGCCGCTGGGCGCTTCCCTTTGTTGCGGCGGGCGCATTGCTGTTGCCTGTGAGCGCGTGGGCTACGACGATTACGCCGAAGAGCGGTGTAACTAACAACGTCTTCAACACAAAAACCGGGGTGTATGATGTATATGCACAGGAGATAACTACTGACAACGCCTTTGGTGTAAGCCGCTTTCAAAGCTTCAGTCTTGACAACGGCCATATCGCAAACATGTATTTCAAGTTGCAAAACGATCCCGCCAATGTCAACACCTTGGTCAATCTGGTACAAAACCGCATCGATGTCAAGGGCACGGTGAATGCCATTAAAAGCGGTAAAATTGACGGCAACCTGTTTTTCATCAGCCCTAACGGCATGACCCTGGGGCCTTCAGGCGTTATCAATGCAGGAAGTTTTACGGCCCTGGCTCCTACGTCCGATTATTTTGACAAACTGTGGGGCGAAACGAATGTATTGGCTGACCAGCTTGATAAAGACCTGAAGAATTTCGGAAAGAGAGACGATAAAGGGGAATTTAAGAAAACGACGGATCTGGAGTTTAACTCCGATGCAGAAAAGGGCATCAAAATTGAAGGCAAGATCAACACCCGCAGCGGTATCCTGCTGGGAGCGGGGGATATCGTCATTGCGCAGGGCGCTGTTTTGAAAGCATTGAAGAGCACGGATTCGCAGAATGGTATTAATTTTAATGAACTAGTCAATACTTCCGCTGCGTCAGCAGGACTTTCCGGCGACCTGAATGCAGTGACAGATAAGGACGGCGATATCATCATCCGGGCCCAGTCTGTCAGCGAATTTACCAAAACACCGATTTCATCCCAGATTTATGATACCATCCGCAATTCTTCCAACAGTGCCAGAGCGGAAGTGGCCGGCCAGATTTTGTCGGACGGCATGGTAGATGTATCGGCAAACGCCCAGTCCACCTTTGACCACACAACATGGAACCTGATCGACAAATTCTTTAATCCTACTGATATTTCCCAGAACCTGTTTAATAAACTGGGGTTCAACTGTACTGCGGACTGGGCTTCAAAAAAGAACACCGCTTCTGTTACGGTAACAAAGGACGGGAACATCCGCGCCGGCGGGAATGCATCCCTGCAGGCGGATGCAGGTGTAAGCGTTGTTATCCGCTCCGCAACAATTGGCAAGAAGGAAGCGGGTACGTCTACCGCTATTCCGGTCACTTCCATTGCAGTGGCCGATGTTGAAAACAAAGCGGTAGTAGACGTTGCTGGCGCGGTTAACTCTGTAAGAGGGGATGTATCTCTTGCGGCAAATGCGAAGGCAAAAGTGGATATCCTCGCCAAGGCGGAAACGGTTCCGCCAGATGACTTTGAACGCGCCAATGCCATCTATCTCGGCGTGGCCTGGGCGACAGGGGATAATATAGCGCAGATCGATGTCAGGGACAAGAAGGATGCGCAGGGCAACAGTACCAGGATTTCAGCCGGGGGGGATTTCACGGCAGAGGCGCACTCCACCACGGACATGGAAGTTACAACATCGGTGACGGGCGCAGACGAAACTTTTTTCTCTACAGCTGTCTCCGTCATTGATTACGATTCAGCTGCCAATGTGAACATAGGGCGCTCCGTAGAGGCAAAATCCATTAAGTCTGCTGCTGAAAATGAAGTGGCCAATATGCACATTCAGGCGTCTGACGGCAATGGCGAAGGTAACCCGGCATATGTGGGTAATGCCGATTATGTCAAATGGGGTCTTAGCGGCAAAACGAACGGTAATACAATTGCCGAAGCAATTAAGACGAAATTCGGCTGGACGGGAGTGCAGAACGGCGGCGCGCTGCAGGGATTCGAAACTGCGTTTCAGAATATCCAGAAGTATATTACGGCAGGAGCCGGTATAGCCGTGGTGGAAAACAGCAATACCGCCAACGTAACCGTGGCACCGGGTGTTATGTTAAAAGCAACGGGTCCCGCCACGGAAGGAACGGGGAATGAGGCAAAACCTGCAGGCGATATAACCCTTTCTGCTAATACCCATATGGACAGCCTGCACCATTCGGTGACGGGTGTGGCCAACAAGATGGATCAGAATACCGCATCCAAATTCGATGTGGCTGCCGGTGTGCTGTACAGCAAAATTGAAAACGATGCTGCGGTGGAACTGCAAAATGATAAAGAAAACCATGATACCGGTGTTACGCTGCATTCTGTCAACGGCAGCGTAAATCTGAAAGCGGAAACAGTGCAGACCTACGACCCGCTGGAACCCTTTAAAGCTATACCGGACCGGATTGAAAGTCTGTGGAAAGCATTAAAGGAATTTGGCTACGATTATCCTGAACTTGCTAATCTGCATTCCAGGACAGTAACATTGAAAACCCAGGCGGAAAACGGTACTATTTCGGAAGAAACAGCACGGGCCGATCTTGCGGATGTTGGCAAATCCTTTTTTACGTTCATCAATGACCAGGTGAAACATACCGGCACGATTAACAGACAGATTCAGAAGCTGATTGACGAAGTTTCAGATATTTTCAGTCCTGCGTCCTATACAAACTATTATGTCCGCAGTTACATGGTAGACTCCAGCGAAAACAAGGCGGCAGTAGCAGGATCTTTCAATATATCTACATTGCATAACAAGGGCATTGTATCTATCGGTGAGAAGGCGGATATCAGCGCAGGTAAAAATATTAATGTTGATGCCACGACGGATACCAATGTCGTCAGTGCCACGGGCAACGGGGGCGAATATTTTGCCTTTTCCGAAAGCAACGGCAGTGGTGTAGGCGCCAGCGTAGCCGTGCAGGATTTTTCCGGGGACAGCCTGATTCTGTCCGGCAGGAATGTATCCATGAAAGCGCAAAATGCCGGTGATGACAGCGGCGAGATTGCCATGAATGCGGCCAATAAGATGAAACAGACAGCCATCATCTTAAGCGCAGGCAAGGCGGATAACATGATAAGCGCGTCCGGCAGCCTGAATGCCCTGACCGGTGACATCAACAGCCTGGTGCTGGCGGATGATGAAACAACAGTAAACACCGCAGGAACTTTGGTACTGACGGCCAACAACGACAGCACGGTAACCAATATCGTCGGGGGCCTGGCCCTGGGCAGCTCCAAGACTAATGCGTCCGTAGGAGCGGGTGTGGCTCTGAACGCGTTGGGCGTGAACAGTATTGCAGTCATTGGCGATAATGGTACGGACGCAGTGAATACTGTGACGGATACTGAAACAGAGGATTTTAAAAAGAAAAATACTGAAGAACAGAACAGGATTAAGACCCGGAATACACTGGCTGCTGCCCGTAAGCTTGCAGCGAACCGTTCTGCCGTGAAGAAGATGAGCACGGATTTTAAGCTGTCCGACAACAAGCTGAGTGAAGCCATGGGACTCAAGACGGCAGACGCCGTCAAAGGCAGTCTGTCGGCAAAAGATGTATATGTGACCGGTAACAGCGGCGGTACCATTAACGCCGTGGCGTTGGAGGGCGCTTCCAATTCCGAGAACCACAGCGGATTTGATACAGTTAATAAGTTCAGTAAGGTGGGAGAAACTGCGCACAATCAGGTTACCGATGCCGCAAAAGCTCTTGTAAACACGCCTTTCGGGGTGATGGACAGATTATTTGACATTGATAACGTGCAGGTCCAAAAGACCTGGGACTTCAGTAATCTGAACCCGATCCAGGCACCCAACAACAATCCGTCGGCTTCAAGCTTTAACGCAGCGGTTGCGGGCAGCGTCAGCTGGAACAAAGTGACCGGCAATACGGCGGCCATCATTGATAATGTGAATCTGACTCTGGGAAATACTGCCGGATCAGGCAAACTTTTGAATGCAGCCAGCGATGACGTGTTTATCGGTGCCTGGTCAGGGGCGGCTGCCGTGAACTGGTTTACCGGTGGAGCGGGGGCAGCTTCCAATAACAATGCCCACAAAGGCGCGCTGGGTACTGCGCTGGGCGTGAATAACCTGAAGCGTGATGTTAAGGCGGTCATCATCAATGCGAAGATCACCGGGGCCGGCACGATAGACAACAAGGCTGTCAAAGAAGGAGCGGAAGCGGCTGTGGCATTAGGTATTGCCACAACTAACGACAGCCAGGGGACCGGTACGAATGGCAGTGTGGCTTTTGGCCTTTCCCTGAACAAGAGCAGCAGTGACGTGCATGCCCTGCTGATTGATGATACATCTTCAAATTCCACCGGTGAAACGACTGTCAACAACAGCGCCTATGACGGTGACGTACAGGTTGCCGGCGGTGTAGATATTGCGTACGCCAATTCTGCTGCCAACGGAAGGGCAGTTGCGGCCGGTATCATGGCGGCGGTAAGTAAAATAGATAATAATATCCAGAGCGGTATTCAGGGCGGATCCTATTCTAACGTAAAGGATATGAAAGTAGCGGGCGAGGATGCCCTGACACAGGTGAATGCAGCCGTGGCACTGAGTTTTACTGGCTCGGAAAACGGCTTTGCCGGTACCGGGGCCCTGGCTTATGCGGATTTGAAAAACACAAATCACAGTTATGTCAGCGGGACAGATAAAATCGGGGTATCCGGTGAAGTCTCCGTGACCAGCCAGGATATTGCCCGGAAAAAGGACAATTCCTATAAAGCGTATCTGGAAGCGCGCAAGGTGGATCCGACCGGCAAAAAATATCTGAGTGATGATACAAAGAAAGAAATTGCTGCGACATCCGGCAGTGACATAGTTAATGTTGCCGTACAGATAACCGGAACGAAAACCCATGCGGGAGGCGCTGCGGTAACGGTTGGCAACGTGACCAACAAATTCAGCTCGGATATCACCAACAATAAAAAGCTGGAAGCAGCAATGGTAAAAGGCGCAGCCGATGTGCATACCAACATTGTGTCCGTGGCGGCGGGTGTTACTGTCAGCACGCAGAACTTCGGCGGTGCCGGTTCCCTGTCCTTTAACGACATAGATCAGGATAATACCGTTTCCATTACGGGAAACCGGAACGGGATCGCGGAAAACACCGGGATTGCCGCGAATACGGTAAGCGGGACGGCTAAAAATACCACCCACATTGTGAATGTCACTGGTGATTTTGCCGGAGGCAAGAATGCGGTTGGATTAGGTATTGCCTACAATCGTATGGATGACACTACAGGTGTATACGCTGCAAACAACCAGATACGGGCAAAAGACGCGGCAACAGGCGTAGGCGTTTCCCTGGATGCGGATAACGACGCCTATGCGCTGGCCCTGTCTTTAGGCGCAGCGGCGACCTATAAAGATGACGGGACAGTAGCGGCCCACGGAAACTTCGGCGTTAACCGGGGCCATAACGATACGATTGCCGTTATCGGGGAAGATAAAGACGGGAATCATTGGGAAGAAGACCCCGGTCAGTACAGCGGAAACTGGGCAGCGAAAGATAAAATTACCAACGCGTCTTCGGTGACGGTAAAAGCAACGGATGAAACCAGTAAGACTTCCATTGCCGGTTCCGGCGAACTGGCAATCAAACCTGCGACTGTAGCATTAGGCGTAGGCGTGGCTTTAACGGAAAGCGACAAAGGAACCGATGACGGCAATGGGAAAGAGAAAGTCCGGGCAGAAATCAACGGTACGGACATTACCACGGTAGAAGCCGGCAATACGGCTCCTGCCGTAAGCGCTGCCGCAACGGACAAATCCAGGGCCACAACGGTGGCTGTGGGCGTGGGCCTCGCAAGAAACGCCAAATTCTCCGTTCAGGGTATTGGGGCTGACGCCAGGATAAACAAAGATATTAAGGCGGGACTTGAGGACACCACCATTGATGCTAATGGCGGCAGCAAGGCAGCTTTGGTTTCTGCAAAAGCGGATACTTCATCCACTTTAAAGACCGGCGCAGCTGCCATGCAGCTCTCCGGGCCGGATTCCTTCCTGGCCGGTGTAGTTGCGGTTGGCGTAAACCGTATTAAAGATGAAACAACGGCAGGTGTGACATACACTGAAAAACAGACAAATACGTCCATGAACGTAGGCAATCTGGATATCAGTGCTGCATCTAAAGGCGATATACTCAGCGTGGCCATGGGTGCTTCCGCTGCCGTGAAAGGAACGGCGGCGGCAGGAGGTTCCGGCAGCCACAATTACATTGAGAATAATGTGATAGCAACAATTGAAGAGGCGGACATCAACAGTACGGGCAACGTGGGCGTGGTGGCCCGGAGCGACGAAGCCATTTCCAATTATGCCGGCGTGCTGGATGTGGGTGTCAGCGGGCAAGGTATAGCTGCCGCTGTTGGTGTGACAGGTTCTTATAATAAAATCTCCGGAAAGACTTTTGCCCTGATTGACAACAGTAAAGTTGTGGCCGGGGGCGATAACAACAATACCATTAAGACGAACAGCAAACTGAAAGAAAACACCGATGATGAAAAATATCTGATTGACAGCGCTGTAAGCAGGAACACCTGGTCCAGCGGATCCTTTGAAGAAGGTGAGGGCGATAACAGGAAATACGGTGTCAGCAGGTTGCAGAAAAGCCGTCAGGAAGAAGCAAAGACCGGCGTGGTAGTGGATGCCTCCGCAACCCATTCCATTGCTTCCGTGATGGCCAACGGCGGTGTGGCCGTAAGCATGGGAAATGAGGGAGCTGCCGGTTCCGTGGCAGGCGTAGTGAATCTGAATTATGTGAGCGGCGAAACTGCAGCGAAAGTACTAGATTCCCGGGTCAATGAAAATGAGGAAAGCAAACGCAGCGATGTGAGTATCAATGCGGCGGATTATACCAACGTAGCAGAATTCAGCGGCGCGGCTTCGGTAGGTATCGGACAATCAGCTGGTGTTGCGGCCGGCTTTACCGGGACTACCAACGAAATTGACCGTGTTGCGGCGGCCGGCGTGTCTACTTCTTCGGCCACGTGGAATAACACGGAAAAACGTTATGAAACTACCGATACATCCAAAGAAAAGAATACCATTTATGCCAAAAACTTTAGCGTGACTGCAGATGCGAAACAGGCCATGTCTGCTTTTAACGTAACCGGCGCCGTTGCAGGGTCGGGAGGCGCTGAGGCGGCAGCTTTCGAGACCGGCGATAATGTGAACACCAACCGGATGGAAAGTTCTACCCTTGCCATGGTAACCAATGCGAAGGTCGATTATACGGGAAATGCAAAGGTAGCAGCCAGTCACGAGGACCGGATTTATAACCTGAACGTGGATGCCGGCGCAGCCATTGCCGCCAGTGAGGCTGGGGTTGCAGGCTCGCTGAACGTGGGCGTGGGCGTAGTAAATGAAGAATCTTCCGTGACTGCCAACGTAGCCAACAGTGACATAAAGAAGGCGACCGGCGTTACCGCCAAGTCGAATCTGTCTGTCAGCGCCGCCAACAAGACAACACTGGAAGCCCAGCTGGTTTCCGTGGGCGTGGCGGCCGGCTTGTTCAGCGGCGGCGTAGCCAGCAGTATTGCGGTGAACAATATCGATACCCATGTTACAAGCCGTATTGCAGGCAGTGAGTTGACAGCAGATACCATAAACATCAAGACTGCCAACGAGCTTAAGGTAAAAGACGCTACCGGTACCGGTGCAGGCGGACTGGAGGCCGGCATCGGCGTAGGCGTGGATGTGAATACATTTAACGATACGGTAAGCACCCTTGTGGATAACAGTACGGTAAAAGCCAATGATACCCTGTCCATAGATACCGAAACACAGCGTAAAATTGAATCTACCGTAGCGGGCGTGGGCATTGGCGGAGCGGGGATTTCAGTAAATGTGCTGGCCGTAACGGTGAATGAAGGGGTCAAGAACCTGGGAGCCGCGAAAGACGGTGATGGCAATGACACAGCTTTCAGCCATACAGATACAATAAACAAAGTCCTGAACTTAGTAAACGATCATACCAAGCGTGAACTTTCCGAACATTTCCACGGCATGACCGACGACGAAAAAAATGAGATGAAGGAAAAGGTCAAAGCCAGCGCTAAAAACGGAAATGACGTCCGGGGCACAGGCGTGCATACCTATGTGCAGAATAATTCCACGCTGGAAGCCACGAATGACGCGCTGAGGGTAAGCAATACTGAACTGAACGATGCCGATTTGAACGGCGGCAGCGGATCTTTTGGTGTTGCCGCGATTAATGTGGCGGACGTGGTTTACCACCTGAATGAGCTGAATGATATTTCTGTCCAAAATTCCACTGTCAAGGGGGGCAGTGTATCCCTGAGTGCCCATCAGGGGAACGTTACAAAGAACAAAGACGATGCCATCCATCTCCAGACGGTGCAGGCAGGATTAGGCGGTATGGCCATCGGCGCAGGTTATGCGGGACTTACGACAAAAGGGCAGACCGGCATCACTGTCAATACGGGTACGCTGACCGCCACCAAAGGCGACCTGACCATTAAATCCAGTGACGACGTAAAGAGTAAAACCGACATGGTGGGCGTGTCAGCCGGGGCGTTGTCAGTTCCTGTCAGCGTTGCGCATAATTACAATGAAACGAATAACTTTGTAACAGTTCAGGGCGGCAGCAAGCTGACTGCAACGACGGATGAGACGCGGCAGGTTACGGACAGTAACGGAAATAAAACAACGGAAAAGGTTCCGGCTTCTGTCAGCCTGCTGACGGAACGCACCGGCCGGGTAGCGGCCAAGACGGTAGGCGTAGGTGTGGGCGCCTCAACTGTTATTGTTAACACGGCAAAAGTAAAAGATAGCAGTAAATCCAGCGTTACCGTGAAGGACAGCGGAAATACGTTTACGGCAGACGCCATCCGCATGGATTCAACCAACGCGCCGGTATTGAAAGCCGAAGCAGGCGGAACAGGTGTGTCTGCCTTCGGAGTTGCCGTCATGCACAGCAGCGCTACGGCACAGTCTCAGGCGACCGTGTCTGTGGCGGACAGCAACAGCCTTCTGGCTGACACGGTGCTTGCCCAGGCGGTAATTGGCAGGGAAGGCACGGATATGACCCATGCAGAGACACACAGTACAAATGTGTCTGCCGCCAGTATTGCGCCCAACAAAGCAAAGGCCATCACGGAGACGACAGCCAGTGTTTCCATGGGAAAAGAAACCTATAAGACCGAAAAGAAAGAAAAAACGAAAAACGACCAGGGAGAAGAAGAGGAAAAAACGGTTACGGGATCGTATACCAACCTGGCCCTCATTACCCAGAACAATGCCAGCCGCAGGGCTATTATCGGTAATATGAGTATCGGTCTGCTGGCATCTATCGGAACCGGCGACGCCAAAACTGAAGGCAATGACAAGAGTCTTGTGGAAGCCAAAGGCGGGGCAGACGACAATGAGGCTGCAAAACTGAAAAACCTGAAAATCAGCGCAGGTGGCAACAATACGGCCAAAGGCTTTGCGGACGGTGACTCGGGCGGTATTACGGCCTGGGGCGCGGCAGCTACGATTACGATGAATACCAAAACCACCAACACGGCTTCGTTGTCCGGCGCATGGGACGTCGCGGAAAATGCGGATATTGGTTCTTTGCAGCAGGTTACGTCCAAAGGGACCTCCAAGACCGGCGCAGGCGGTATATTGAGTGTGACCTGGGCTAACTCTGATAACAATGTGCAGATGGATACCCGGACACAGCTCATGGCAGGCACCCGGCTGAACGCCGGGCAGAGTTATATGCTGGCAGCCAACAAGGTGGTTACCGGAGCATATGACGGTGAAACCTGGAACAATCACATGAATGTTGGCGGTGTCATCCAGATAGCGCCGGATATTAAATCCAGACAGGATATTAAAACGAATGCCAACGTGGAAATCGGCAAGGCTGCCAGCGGGAACAGCAGTTCCAATGACCCTGTAACCAAAGTGACCACAAGCAAAGGCCAGGTTTTCGACGCCTATTCCGATTTAGACCTCTACAATAAGGTAGAAGGCAAGGGCGGCGGCGTAGCGGAAAACATATATACATACAGTGATGCTTTTGTCACTTCTACAAATAAGATTACTATTAATGAGAAAGCGGAACTGGAACAGAAAGGCGAATACGAAAACGGCAGCGACATCACCCTCAGCAGCAGTGACAAGATTAAGATGAACCTTGCGGCAGAGGCCTATGCCGGTGGCCTGGAAGGAACCGTGCGCGCCTTAGTGGATGCCCCCGTTACCCGGAACAACAGCGTGGTAGTGAACGGTAAGCTGTCAAGTACACACGATACCAATATTTACGCAGGCATTAACGCGGACGGAACGAAATCCTTGCTGGATGTCACCGCTCTGGCCGAAGCCCATAATAATACCGTGTTACCTCCCTATACCAGTCCGGCAATAGAGTTAAACCTGAAGAACAACCAGCAGGTGACGGTGGGGAATACCGGCAGCGCCACTTCTGTGCGCAATATTAACGTGTCGGCGGAAAATGGCCAGGAAACCATTAAGAAAGACACGGTAGCGGTCTATTGGCTGTTCCTCGGCCAGAACAAGGACAGCAAAACTGCTACCAATACGCAGGGTGTTTCGACAGTCAGCGAGAAAAACAATAACTTTGTGAATGTAGACGGTGTGTTGAAGACCGGTATTCAGAACAATGTGAAGATTGATATTACAGGGGCGCTGATCCCGAAAGCGAAGGGCAGTGACGGGCAGGACTATATACCGGAACCTAAAAACCCTGCTATAGCAAGATATACTGATGCCGATGTTTATGTAAACGGTGTTAAAATTGAAAGAGGAACCACTACAGATACAATTATTAAGCCGGAAGACATAAAAACAGGCGATATGGACTATGCTACCCAGTTGGGTACCCAACTGGCCGTGCTGGAAAAACTGATCAGCGATTACAGTACGGATCAGGACCGGGATGCGAAGAAGACCGCCGCTTATTTAGGCTATGTGCAGCAGCGTCAGCGCATTCTGGATGAAATGGAAAAGAGAGGGCTGTTTGAATACGCGAAAAATGAACAGGGACAATATATTACTGATGGAAACGGAAACAAGTTAAAAGTGTTTGTTACCAGGGGCTTTGTCATCAGCTACGTTGAAATCCCGGATATTACCGTCAGCGGCGGTAACATTGTGGTGCAGTCTGATACACTGTACGGTGCCGGCCGTCTCGAGGCCAACGGCGCACCGCGGATAGAGATTAATAACCGGTCCAATGCCTATTTGAAGCTGAACAATATAACGGTTGGCGAAGAGGGAGGAGACATCCGCTTCCGGGGAACAAGTCTCAGCGCAGGTGAAACAGGGAAACAGCAGATCCGGCTCCTGAACAAAGATACCGGTAAGACAGTGGACCTGACCCTGTACAGTGATGTCGGTAATGAAAGCGCAATTTCAGTACTGAACGATAACAGCAGTATAGGCACTTCGATTGCCGTGACAGGCAATAACCAGGAGTGGAATTATACGTCAATTCCCGATGTGGCAGTACTTGGAAATATTAACAACAGCCATGGTCTTGTAAAAATCGAAAACAAACAGGGGAATATTACAATCGGCTCCGGTGATACCGGGGATAATAAGGCCAATGTCAATGGGCGTACGGTTCAGCTGATTGCTACCCAGGGCAGTATATCCCAGGACTATATTGACGGTATAGTTAATATTGGCGGGCGTCCCCAGGATCTGAACAGCAGTACTGCGCTTGCTGAAAAAGAAAATTCCGGACTGAACAAGAATGCGGATGATCACAAATATAAAGTAATAAACTCTGCTCCGGTGCAATCGGACAACTCAGCGGGCCGGATTGCCGGAGACAGTGTGTACCTGGCCGCGGCGGATATCAATGTGAACGGCCTGATTCAGAGCG
Organism: uncultured Succiniclasticum sp.; assembly: GCA_902801365.1. GTDB lineage: Bacteria > Bacillota > Negativicutes > Acidaminococcales > Acidaminococcaceae > Succiniclasticum. The sequence continues at coordinate 9,272 of CADCHY010000001.1, read as the reverse complement.
GGTACGGAAAATACATAGCGGACATTCCGGAAGACGCCTTAAGCGACGCCAACATCGAAAGGATGAAAAACAATGGCAGTGAGGTAACCATTGAGGGCCGTACCATGTATAAGGTCAACGATGGAAACAAAGCTGTGTATGATACAGGAAGCGGCGAGTATAAGTATATTATACAGGTTTATTATGACCCCGAAACAAAAGGACTGGTGGTAGAAGATATTGATACCAAGGGCGGCAAGATTTATCTGACAGGACGTATTTCCAGCACCGGTAACGGCAGGATACTGGCTGTAGACGGCGGGGCGGAGATTACCATCACTAATAACGCCAAAGCAGACCTCTCTGTTGGTAAAATTCTGAACAACGATATTGAAGGTAAAATCTCCATTACCGATCTGGCTAAGAGTACCTGGACAGAATACGGGCGTACAGCGACGAATTCCATGTCCATTGCCGCTTATGAAAAATACCTTACGCTGAATGATGCATACAAAGCTGATTTTGCAAAGCTTACCGATACGCAGAAAGTATCATATCTCAATCTCACTGATACATTGAGAGCAGAGTATGCTGATCCGCAGACTACTGATGTGCGACGGGCGGAAATACTGGGAGTCCCGACACAGGAGCAAATCGATGAGGCTAAAATCGTCTCGTCTGCTGCTATCGGGCACGGCAACGGCGCAACCCCGTCCGGATCGTATGCTGTGAAGGACGATCTGCGTTACAACTGGACGATTGGTGAGGACACAAGCACTACAATAGATTATAAAATGGAAACACAGTCGCTGTTCTGGGGCGGGCTGCAATACGGAGACAGTACAAGCAAGCTTGCTGCAAAAGAGAACACGACAGAAGCAACCGGTACTGCCAGGCCCGGAACCAGCCATATTTTAACCCCGGGAGATTTTATCGGTTCCCTTGATAACAAGTATGGGATAAACGGCGCAGAATTCGGCGCAGTTATGGAAAGCGTTCAGACCGAGAATTCCCGCACTGTTACCGGCAGCGGAAAAGAAAGCGGGAACTGGTGGGCGCTGTGGTCCAATCCGACCTATTGGGTGACCTGGACGACAAAGACGGGGGCGACCCAGTCCTATACTTATTCGCTGAAAGCAAATAAGCCCATCGGTGTCGGTTTTATCGGTCAGAAGGACGGAAGCATCAGCGTAACCAACACAAACACAGTATCTGGCAACGTCAATCTGGATGACAATATTCAAAACAATACGAAAGATGCAACACTGACAATTCAATCTGCGGGCGGAAACATTATCCAGAAGAGTGGCACAAGCCTGACGACAGGTCACGCAGATTTGAAGGCAAAAGGGAATATTGAAAACGTTCATATCACGTCTATGGGCGAGCGGATTGCTGCCGGCAAGCAGGATGCTGAAGGTAAGGAAATCTATACAGCCAGAGACGGGGTTAAACTTAGTGCGGTTTCTTACAACGGCGGCAACATTGATGTGGATGTTGTGGGCGGCACTGCAGAAGGGCAAAAGCTGCCCGGCAATGTGGTGATAACCAAACTGGCAAGCAAGGGCCGGCAGGATGCTACCGGAAAACCGGGCGATGTTTCGCTGAAAGCGGAAGGAAACATTACCCAGTTCGTTTCGACGGGGCAACGGTTCACTAAGTCTGACGGAAGTCAGTATGCAGGTGGGAATGCCGTGCAGGATTACCTGGCTGATGACGCAATATACCAGGGATTACCGGAGAGCGAAAAGCAGGCTTATGCAGACAAGGTGACGCAGGAGTATAACCGTTTTACTGCGCTCAAACAGAAATTTACCGGGACCGGAGGTGCTTACTCCGGCGCGGCAGAGTACCTGGAAAACGATGCGGTCTATAAAGCCAGGTTGAATTCCAATACTGCCTATGCAGACAATGTCAAAGATGAATTCGCGCATAAAGATGATGCGGGACGTTCTGACTTAAAAGAAAAGTTTGCCGGTTATAACAGCGCGGAAGAATATTTGGCGCAGGATAAGGCATATCAGGACTTACTTTATTCCGCTGCAACCTATAAGGATAACGTGGAGGATGAGTTCGCCCGGTTTACTGTTGAACCGGTAACGGTGCAGGGCCGCAGTATCCGTCTCACCAGCATTAACGGCGGCATCGGCACATTTAAAGAAGACGGAAAGCCTGATAAGGCTGTTATTATTAATTCCCATGCGGAAGCGTACGGACTTAGTGAAGATACCGCCAACGTAAATGCAGAAGCGAAGGGTAGTATTTATCTGGCTGAAAAAGAAGGGGATATGCGCGTAGGTTCCATTATTTCCCATGAAGGCGATGTGAACTTGGAAGCCAAGGATGGCCGCCTTATTGACGCGCTTCCCAAACAGAGTAATACGAACAATGTAGATGAGAATGACCTGATTCATCATTGGATCGACGCAGGACTGATTGCAGGCACGGCAGACTATGAAGGTGCCTACATTAAAGGCCTGAAGCAGGATGCGGCCAATTATGCGGCAAGAGTAGAAGAACAGTTTAACGAGTTTAAGAGCGGCGGCAGGGAAATCTCACTGCGGCAGAAGTTCACCAAACCGGGTTCTGCTGAGACTTACAGCAGCGCAGCTGAGTACCTGGCGCAGGACAAGAACTATATGGTAATGGAGAATTCCAGCGCGGGCTATAAAGCCAATATTGAGTATGAGTTCGCGCATAAGGAAGGTAATCCTGACCTGGAGGCCAAATATGCAAATTACGGAAGTGCTGAAGCGTATTTGGCGCAAGATACGGCATATCAGAATATGCTGACATCTTCTAAAAATTACAAAGACAAGACTGAGCAGGAGTTTGCCCTGTTCAGCGCAGAGGAAAGTGTCCGGCAGAAGTTTACCAGGACAGACGGCACTTACTACATTTCTGCCAGCGAATATCTGGCAAACGACGCAACATATCAGCAGTTGGTGAAGGATACACAGGCAAAAACCAATCCTTACGTAAGACAAATCAATCAGGAATTCACTGCCTGCAAGAATGGCACTGCAAGTGAGGCTGTTGCTGCCAAGTATGCGGGTTATGACACTGTATCGCAGTTCCTGCTGGCAGATACGTCTGAAGGCGGTTATCTGGCCATGATCAAGGAGCAGAACGATTACGAAGTTGCCCTTTGCGACGAGTTCTCCCGTTTCATGAACAACAAAAGCAAGGGTCATCTGTCGGATATGTTCACGCTGCCCAGCGGCAAAACTTATGACAGCGCGGCGGCGTACCTGCGGGACGATGCCACCTATCAGGCAATGGTGAAAAAATATGAACAGCCTGAATTTGCCTGGACGAAGGACCAGCTGCTTTATGCTATCAGAAATGCCGTTGTAAACAAGGAAAGCGGTGTCAGCGCGGAAACACAGACTAAGACTGCCAACGTGCAGGGCAGGAATGTGACGTTGGTGGCTCAGGGCATAGGCGTGAACACGAATCAGACAACGGAGATCAGTGTCAGCGATCTTGGCGGCGGCACCGAGGCATCCATTGCCAAAATGAAACAACTTGCCAATGCGGACGCGGCAGATGTGACCATGTTTAATAAAAACGGTGATATTCTGCGGCTTGTGACAACGCAATCCGCTGACGGTACGTTGGTGAATACCTGGAAAGCGTATAAGGCAGATAATCCTTCCGAAGAGATTACTTACACCGACGCATCCAATTATGGGATTGACAAGTTTGTCATCGGCAACCTGAGTCCGCTGGGCGTTTATGCAACGGGACAGGTTGACGTTACGGGTATCGGCGATAATGTGTTTATTGCCGGCCGCAGCGCTGCCGGCACGGATGAGAATATACAGGCCGGCTTTTCGGCGGTGAATGTAGGTAAGATTACGGCAGTCGGCAATGACGTGCGCTTATATACGCAGGAAGGTATTTATAATACGGCTGATCAGTTGGGTGAAAAAGAAGGGAATATCCATGCGAAAGATTTGATCGCCTACGGCGGCACAAAAGATATTGGCACAAAAGAGAAGCCTCTGACAGTAAGCCTGTCCGGCGATTTACTGACGGCAAATGCGGATGGCAATGTGTATATTAAGAACGCAAAGGCAGAGGATAAGCTGAGGATTGGTTCTGTGTTTGCCAAAGATACGGTTTCCCTGGACTCTGCCGCAGGCTTTGACATGACGACCAACCCGGACTATGCGCTTGGCTACCTGAACGCAGGTAAGGTCTTAGAACTGAAAACCGATGAAACAAAGGGTGAAATCGGCACTGCAGCAAACCCGATCCGTATCCTGAACAATGCAGGAACACCGGAACAATACAGCGGCACGGCGGCTAACAACGGCATGCTTATTAATTTGAAAGGTAAAGACGGCTATGTGAAGGGCGTCAACGGTACACGTGGCGAGAACACTACCATGAGGCTTGGCCTGATTGAAATGACAGGGGACTTTACTGCGGCCAGTGAGAGTTATCTGGAAGCAGGAGCAATCCGGCTTGCGGAAGATGATGATCCCGGTATTAACGGTGAGACTGAAGCCGGCGGCAATGTGAAACTGGAAGCGGTAAAAGACGTTGCAGTCAACGGGCCGGTAAAATCCACCGAAGGCAATATCACCATTGGCGCGGGAGCCGGAGTAAAAATCAATGATAAAACAGATGGCGTATATGCCAATACGGGTGATATCAGTGTAAACGCAGGAAACGATGCAGAGATCAATGGCAAGGTGGTTGCAAGGACAGGCAATATCACTATCGGAGCAGAGCAGCATGTGTTGGTCAAGGAAAATGCAACCGTCGAAACAGGAGTTAACGATGTCACGATTTCCGGTAAAGAAGGAATAACACTGGACAGCGCCGTGAAAGCCGGCAATCCGACGGTTACGAATCCGGACGAAGTTACGGAGGGCGCGGTTCCTGTCTACGAGGGAGGCGGAGCGATCCGGCTGACGTCTGCCAACGGCAGCATTCAGCAAAACGAAAATGGCGCGCTGGTATCCCGCAGCGTGGCAGTCACCAGCGGCAAGGCTGTCAACCTGACAAATACGGGAAATACGTTCCGTGATTTTATGGCGACAGGAGTTGAAACCGGAGAGACGGACGAGCAGGGCAATAAGGTCAGGGTTATTAACGGCGGTGTGAACGTGAGCGCTCATGCAGGAAATACACTCACTGCAGGCATTGACAAAACCGTCGTCTATGGCAATGTGGCACTTACCAACCTGGATGCCGGCGGACTAACGGTTAACACGGATATTGTTGTGAAGAAGAACCAGGACAGTACCTCCGGCAATATTGTCTTTAACCAGCAGGGTGACATCCTGGTGGAGGGCGCCTTGCAGGCAGAGAATTCTGTCAGCGAGATCTCCGCAAAGGGAAATGTTACCAATAACAAGGCGATAACGGCAGATAACCATGTACGGATTCAGGCGACTGCTGCGGATGCGGTTGAAAAGGGAAATATCGTACTGAATGGTACCGTTACCGCGAATACAATTGAAGGGACTGCCGGACGGAACATTACGGCAAGTGCCATGAACTCTGTTGCCGATATTGATCTGACGGCAGGTAACGATGTCGACCTGAAAGGCAAGGTAAAAACAGTAAGCGGTACGGTCAACGGTAACGCGGGCAACGATATTATTATCGAAGATACGGTGACTGCTCCGGAACATATAGTTTTGGCTGCCGGGGAGCAGGTTTGGGAAACCCCGGATGGGGGCCTGGTTACAAAAGAAGTAAATGTGACGGCTGGCAACAACGTGGGGTTAACAGGTGAAAACAATGCTTTCCCGCGCATCATCGTGAATGGGATAACACCGGAAGGAGGCAGCGAGCCGGCCCCGATTTACCAGAATGTAAAAATCAAAGACAGCACAGACAATCTGTCCCTGAATGTAAATGCAAAAGTAGACGGTCTTGTTCTGGCTGAGAATACGACAGGCTCATTAAGCGTGGATTCCGGTCTGAAAGCCGGGAAAGTCGAACTGCGCGCCCAAACGGATGTCGGGCAGCAGGCTGAAATTGAAATTGTTCCAAGCGATGCCGTTACGAACGGTGATGTAACCGTTGCGGCAGGCAACAATATCATATTGGAAAACAACAACAACAAATTTAATATGATTACCCCTCAGGGACTGAACACGGTGACGTTGTCCGATGAAAAGGGCAATCTTGCGACTCTGACTGCAATCAACGGAGACGTAAAGGTCAAAACCCAGGCAGAGAATTCGTTGTTAGTAACTACAGTTTCCGCAGTTTCTCCGGAACAGCTTCTGGTGGTTGGCAAAGATTTCAGCATAGAAAATCTGCACGATACCGGTGGCATTTGGATGGTCAACGGCGTAGCTGCATTGGGTACCGAAGAAGACACCGGTAACGTAAACCTGAGAGCTGCAGGCGATATTGTGAATGGCGATGAAGACCACACAGTTAACCTGTTTGCCAGGAAAGACATTAACATTACTTCAACAAATGGCGGAATTGAGAATTATGGTGGCCTGTACGCAATAAACGATGTTAACCTGGAAGCGGCAAACGGAATTGCTACAGGCAGAGATAAAGACGATAATGTTTCGGCAGGAAATAGTGTCAACTTACATACAATAGCCGGAAATATTGAAGTAGCAGGTAATGTTATTGCCGGAGAGGGAGACGTTGTTGCGCTCAACGGAAGATTGGATGAGAACGGCGAGTTTGTTGAAGGAACCGGGAACATTGAATTTAAAGGAAGCATTAACGCGGGGAACGATGTTGTTGTTAAAGCCGCAGGCGGCAATATTGCAACGGTGAATGGAACAATCACTGCTGGTCAGGATATTACGGTGCAGACCGGAGGCGATGGGAATATAAACCTGAACAGCCTGGGAGAACTGACGGGAACCAGCGTTACTGCAGGCAACAACATCAGCCTGACGACAGAGAAAGGTTCTGTCTGGGCCGGCGGAACCATTACAGCCGAAAACGGAGACGTAGTTGCCGTGCAGAACAATGGCGAGGACCCGGATAAAGGCATCTTGTTCTCGGGAGATGTGAATGCTCTTAACGGTAATGTGAAAGCAACAATCAGGAAAACCGGGTCGGTTTTCTATTCCGGAAATGTTAAAGCCGGAGATAATATTGAGGCGCTGGTTGTTGAGGGCGGACAAGGTCAGATTGCATACGCAGGCAGAACCGTGGAAGCCGGGGGTTATGTAACGGCAGTAACGTCTTACGGCGATATTACCTATGAAAACACGGTGACAGCCGGTAAGGATATAACCGCGACTACATCAGAAGGAAATGTTACCGGTTTCGGCAACTTAAATGCCGGGCAGGATGTTGTCCTGGGAACTCGAAATGGCGACGTGACCCTGGAATCGAGCGTTACCGCAGAAAGAAATGTTACTGTAGATACAACAAAGGGTAACATCGAAATTGGCGGTAACGTAAAAACGACGAACGGTGAAGTGCTTTTAAAAGCAGAGAACAACAATCCGGAAGAAAGTGATGGATACGTAAAAGTATTCGGCTCCATTGACTCCGGTACGGATACCCGGCTGGAATCGGAAAACGGCGATATTGTGGTTGCCGGCACTATCAACTCCGGAGAAAATGTACTTGCTACAGTTACCGGTTCGATTGGTAATATAAACCTGAGCGGCGATGTAAGAGCAAAAAATGACGTTCTGGCAGATACGGCTGCGACAATTGGCGGTATTACGGTTGAAAAAACTGTAAACGCAGGGAATGACGTAAAGATTACGAGCGCAAAGGGTGATATTAATCTTAAAGGCGACGTGGATGCAGGCAATGACATTTTGGCAAACACTACTTCGGGCCTGATTGAAATGAGACAGGATGTAACCGCAAAACGGGATATCATTGCTACAAGCGAAGAGGGCTCTATCGGTCTTTTGGGTGATATCGATGCGGGGCGTGATGTGACAGCAGAGACCGGAAAGAATGCTTTGATACTGTTTAATACAGACTGGTCTGACGGCAAGCACGATGTTCACGCAGGCCGTGATGTGAATTTAACGGTTGAAGACTCCATAATATATGTTAATGGCAAAGTTGTTACAGATACCGGCGACGTGCGTGCTACGGCAAAGACAGGCGGTATCGGGTTTAATGGCAATATTCAGTCCGGTAAAGACATCACTGCTTCGGTTACCGATAACGGGATTATCAGTTATAACGGAACTGTTCAGGCCCGGAACGACGTAACGGCAACAACGGCTAAAGGAAATATTGAGTATGCAAAAACCGTGCAAGCCGGCCACAATGTAACGGCGTTGACAAATGCGGAGGGAAACATTTCTGTAGGCGATGCCATCATTGCAGAGACAGGAGATGTGATGCTGTCAACCGCAAATGGAACCATCACGGTTGGCGAAGAGGACGGAACAGGCCGGATTGATGCCTACGGTAACGTACAGATTAATGCAGCAAAAGCTGATGCAAGTGATACTAATTTAGTTGACATCTTAACCTCGGTTGAATCAAAAAATGCTGATGTGAACGTAAAGACTGTGAATGGCAATATTCATGTGACAGCGAAGGAAAACGTGACGCTGGAAGCAGTAAACGGCAAGATTATCATTGACGGCAAGACATCCACGCAGGACGGCGATATTACGCTGCAGGCTTCCAACAGTGAATATGTCGAAGGTGAAGACGGTAAAAACATCATTATCAACCAGGACGGCAAGATAGAATCTGGCCGGGATGTAAACCTGATTGCCGGGAACGGCGATTTGCATGTGACAGGCAACGTAACAGCCCGGGGAACGCTGAACGCGGAGACCCGTGGACAGGGCGACATCTCGCTGGACCAGGACGTAACCGTAGTCAAAGATATGGTAATGCAGACGGAAACGGGCGATATTACGGTCGGCAAAAAGGTGGATGCGAAAAATGGCAGTGTAACGATGAAGACCGGTGTGGGTGACATCACGGTAGGCGCAGACATCAATGCAGGCCAGGATGTATCCGCACAGACCGGTACGGGTGACATCACGGTAGGCGAAGATGTTACGGCCGGTAATACCGTAACGATGACGACCGGTACGGGTGACGTAACGGTAGGCAGCAATGGCAAAGGCAGTGTAACTGCGGATAAAGATGTGACCGTCAATGTTGGAACAGGTGACGTGGACATTATGAAAACTGTAACTTCTGAAAACGGCAGCGTATCTGTGAAGACGGGCGAGGGCAACATCCATATCGGTAATAACGGTCCGGATACGGAGACCGTGACAGCGAAGGAAAACGTGACGCTGGAAGCAGTAAACGGCAAGATTATCATTGACGGCAAGACATCCACGCAGGACGGC